>JANWVV010000029.1 GCA_025055795.1 Gemmataceae bacterium | reverse complement strand
CTTGGAAATAAGCAGCCTCTTGCAGAGTGAGCAAGTGCTGGAGTTGGTCCGGCAGCGTCAGCAGGGGATTATCGTGCAGCCACGCTCGCTGGGGCAGGGGCGATATTTACAGGTAGTTTACCTACCTTGGAGGGGAGAGACTAGCAGTCACGGACTGCTAGGCGTTTACTCGTTGGATGGCATGTGGCAGCAGTGGGCTAGCCGGACCTTAGGGGCGGAGTTTGCCGTTACCATTCGCCAAGGAGATACTATCGTTTTCGAATGGCAGCGGCATGCTCGCCTCATGCGGGACGAATGGAAGCAGACCCTGCCTCTGCGTTGGGGAAATTGGCAGTGGCAGGCAACGATCCGACCGACACCAGAGGCTTTAGATCAAGCGTCCCTACTATTACCGCGTTGGACGCTTGGGGTGGGCATCACTAGCAGTTTGCTGTTGGCCCTTGTGACGCATCTGGCCTTAACGGCCACCGCGCGGGCCCGAGCCTTGGAACGGGAAAACCAGCACCGTCGTCGCGTGGAAGCCGCTTTACGCCACAGTGAACAAACCTACCGTACCTTGGTGGAAAACCTGGGGCAGGGAGTCTTTCTGCAGGATGAGCAGGGCCGGTACATAGCGGTTAACGGGACGTTTGCCCGCTGGGTGGGCCAGGCAGCTGACACCATTGCCGGGCTGACCGACGAACAACTTTTTTTGCCGGAACGGGCGGCCCGCTTCCGCCGGGAGGTGCGCGAAGTAGTCGAGACAGGCCAAGGGCTGGAAAGTGAAGAGGCCTGGGAAGGGCAGCAAGGACGGCGGATCATCCGCCGCGTACTCACACCCGTGCGGGATGAAGAGGGCGCCGTCCGAGGTGTGCTAGGCATCTGCTGGGACGTTACCGAGCTTCGACGTCTGGAAATGCAGTTGCGTCAAGCGAGCAAAATGGATGCCATTGGCCAGTTGGCCGGCGGCATCGCTCATGATTTCAACAATCTCTTGACGGTTATTTTGGGAAATGTGGAACTAGCTCTGAACCATACCCCAACGCAGGACGTCCGACGCGAGCAGTTACAGGCGGCCCAGCAGGCGGCTAGCCGAGCGGCTGCCCTGACACAACGACTGCTCACCTTCGCTCGCAACCATCAACTGGACTGGAAGCCGGTGTCGCTCAACCCGATTGTGGCCGACGTGGTCGAAATGCTTCGCCGCACCATCGATCCGCGCATCCGCATTGAAACCCATTGCGACCCGGAACTGTGGCTGGTCCGTTCGGACCCCAACCAGTTGCATCAGGTATTGATGAACCTGTGTTTGAATGCTCGGGATGCGATCACGCCACCCGGGGTTATTACCATTGAGACCAGCCGAGTGCCTGCTGGCAGCCGTTCTCGGCCTCAGGGAATGCAAGTGGTTGGTAGTGATTTCGTCCGTCTAACGGTCCGCGATACCGGCTGTGGCATGAGCGAAGAAGTGCAGGCCCGCATCTTCGAACCGTTTTTCACCACCAAAGAACCGGGTAAGGGAACTGGTCTGGGACTGGCCATGGTCTTTGCCATTGTGCGTCAGCACCAGGGCTGGATCGAGTGCCATTCGCAGGTGGGTCAGGGGACGCGGTTCGACATCTATTTGCCGCGTTGTCCCGTCAATCAACTGCCGGCGGTCAGCGCCGACGAGCCCCTCGGTAGCGATGGCGACCCAACGCCCGTTCCGCCAACGCGTCGCCAGGCAACAGTGTTGCTGGTGGACGACGAAGAGATGGTTCGGCGATTGGCCCGAGCGGCCCTGGAAGCTGCCGGCTACCGCGTGCTAGAGGCAGGCGATGGACAACAGGCGGTGGAAATCTTTATCCAGCAGCATCAAACGATTGATGTCGTAGTGTTGGACCTGACCATGCCGGTTTTGTCCGGGCACGAAGTGTTTCGGCAGTTGCGTGACATCAACACTGAGGTGCAGGTTATTTTTGCCAGTGGCTATGCCCAAGAACAATTGGAGCCGGAAGAGCGGGCCGCCATGGCCGGTTTTCTGAGCAAGCCGTATCGTCCAGCGGAATTGGTGCAGTTGGTGCGGGCTGTCTTCAGACGTCGGACTACCCAGGAGACCAAGCCGCATGCCACCTTGACTTGGCCTGAGCTAGCTACACCGCTAGCCAGTGTCGCCGATTTCCACCTCTAACGGACCACCACGTTGCCTTGCCCATCAAGTTCGTTGTGTCTGCGTCACGGGGTCGGTAAACGCACCGCCTTCGTACGCTCTCTCAAATGTTGTTAAACCAAATGTATTTATATTCAACTGGACTATCGAGTGATTCAGCCGAGTTCTAGGGCTAGCGGAGCTGGCTGCGAGAGCCATTCACTTCAAATAGACCGTTTATCGTTCAAGTAGTGCAGAAATCCCCTAGCACGAAGTTGGGGTGGACGGTATGCGAACGGTAACAATGGCCCCAGCCGGATGTAGAGTGCGTGGTGTTCGACAGGAAGGTTGGATCCAGCGTGAACAGGCGGATCGGACCAGTCGACCACCGATAGTCCAGTTGGGTCAAGGTGTCAGAGGAAAGGAGGGAAGGAAGCCGATGAGAACAGGACGAAGACAGTGGTGCTGGGGATGGGTGTTGGGCGTAGGGGCACTGATAAGCCTGCCGGTAGCGGCGCAAGGGCCAGCGGCGATCACTCCTGTGCCCCCAGAGTCGACCGCTCCCGGCGCTTTTGGCGGACCCACAACACCAGACACGCCAGCGGCTTCGGGACGGCACCCCCTGCCCCAACCGGAAGAGATGCTGCAAACGGCCCTGCCTGCGGACCATCCCTGGCGCCTCAAACCGGAGACGGGACCGTGGTTCATCCTGGTTAAAAGCTACTCCCGGCCGGCGCGTCCCAGCAACGACGATCCGGGTCCGACCGCTTTGGAACTGGCCGAGGCACTTGCCCGTGAGATCCGGGAAAAACACCGTGTGCAGGCCTGGCTGTTCGAATACATCTCCGAGGAACGGAAGCAGCAGATGGAGGCCATTGCGGCGGCCCGCGAACGTGCCCGGCTTTACGCCCAGCAGGTGGACAAGCTCCGCCGCGAAGCTCTGCTCAACGGCATGGAGTTTCTCGAACCGGAACGCAAAGTCCGTCTGCCCATCATCCAATACAAGGACCAGATAGGGGTATTCATTGGACCGTTCCAGAGTGAGGAAGATGCCAGCAAGGCCCTGGCCCTGGTCAAGAAGTGGCCGGCTCCCCAGACACAGGTGCGTGGAACCTCTCTGATGGACTGGGGTAGTCTGGTCCGTCCCGGCCCGGATGGCAAACCGCTTCTGGAACACGGTTACCTCAATCCCTACGTGACGGCCATCGTCGCGCCCAATCCGACCGTGCGGCGTACACCCGCGGCCAGCCCTTCCGGACTGGACCCCTTCATTGTGCAACTCAACGAGGGACGCCCCTATAACCTGCTGAAAGCAACCAAAGCCTGGACCTTAGCCGTCAAGTCCTTTTCCGCTCCGGTGCAGTTGATCCTGCCAGGCAACGAGAACGTGGTCCGCAAGCCATCTTCGTCGGCTTCCAGTGCCGATGTCCTGCGGGCGGCGGCGGAACAGGCCGAGTCGCTGGCCCGCACCTTACGCGAGTTGAAATACCCGGATGGACGACCCATGGGGCTGGAAGCCTTCGTGCTCCATACACGCACTGCCAGCATCGTCACGGTGGGTCAGTTCGACAGCCCCAACGATCCCGAACTGCTCCGCGTCCAGCGGATCCTCAATAGCCTCAAGGTGACGGAGGACAGCCAGGGACTACGACCGGCGTTGCACACACCTTCCCTGTTCGACAACATGATTCCTATCCCGATTCCCAAGGCGACGCCACCCCGTTACCCCTCACAAACGGTGTCCGGAACGTCGTCCACCTCTCCCTCATCAGCCGGTCGCTGATCTTCTACAAACGGCACGACTGTCGGCTCGTCATCATGGTCGTCCAGATGACAACCATGACCAACAAGTATCACTGTTACTAAAAGCACCCCGATAATAACCAAACCGCGCACTGCCTTAGCCAACCAGAGTTGCCGCCGGAGTGGTTTGCTGAACGGAACTTGCCAGCGGCGGTTGTGCTTGCGCCAGCGACTTGTTGCATCGCCGTCAGGCCAGATCCACCTTTTTCGACCTGGAAAAACAACTTTTGTGCTCATGCCGACCCCAGTGACTCCAGTTGGTTCAACGGGCACGCTCTACCGGCCCCTGGGGAGAAGCTGGCCGCGGCGTACGGGTTTCCCTTTCCCACGGGATTACCACACCGGGAAGTACTATTCAGGCCAGGGCTTCTTCGATTACTTCGCCACCAACGTCCGTCAGGCGTTCGTCCCGGCCATTATGGCGGAAGGTTAGTTTCTCATGGTCCAGTCCGAGCAGATGGAGAATGGTGGCGTGGAAATCGTTGACAGAGATGGGCCGTTCGACGGCGTGCAGGCCGAATTCGTCGGTAGCACCTACCACGGTGCCGCCTTTGACTCCGCCACCAGCCAGCCACATGGTATAGCCCAGCGGATTGTGATCCCGGCCGCGACTGCCTTGACTGTTCGGAGTGCGACCGAACTCGCTACACCAGACCACGAGAGTCTCCTGGAGTAGCCCCCGCTGCTTGAGATCGGTCAGCAGGGCGGCAATCGGCTGGTCGACGTGTCCGCACATTTTTTCGTGGTTGGCGTTGACGTCATCATGGGCATCCCACTGGGTGATGAGAGGTCCACCGCCGGAGTAGACGGTAACGAAGCGGACACCCCGTTCGATCAGCCGCCGGGCCAGCAGCAGGCGGGTGCCGAAGTCGGCCGTGTGAGGCTGATCGGTGCCATAGAGCCGATGTGTGGCGGCCGTTTCCCGGGACAGATCGACCGCTTCCGGGGCATGGGCCTGCATGCGGAAAGCTAGTTCGTAGCTAGCGGCCCGTGCTTCCAGTTCCGTATCGTCGGCCGAGGGGGTCTGCAAGGCATTGAGACGCTGGACCAGCTCAAACGAGCGGCGATTTTCTACACCGCCTACTTCAGCCGGAGGCCGAAGATTTTGTATAGGGCTAGGTCCACGCCGCAGGAGTGTGCCCTGGTAGATGGCCGGCAGGTACCCCGCACCCCAGCAGGGAGCGCCGCCTTCGGGTACGCCCTCCGGCTGCGTCATCACACAATAAGCCGGCAGATTGTCGCTGAGGCTGCCTAGTCCGTAGGTAACCCAACTGCCCAGACTCGGGTGCCCCATCTGGGTCCGCCCCGTATGCAGCTCGTACATCGCCGGAGCATGAACCGTCGAGTGGCACCAACAGGAGCGCAAAAAGCAAATGTCATCGACGTGTCTGGCCAGATGGGGTAAAAGGTCGGATATCTCGATGCCACTCTGGCCATGTTTTTTCCATCGCCGCGTACTAGGTAGGATCACTTCCTGACCAGTGGTAAACTGACTTTTGGGGCGGCCCGTCGACTCAGGCAAAGGCTTGCCTGCCCATTTCTGCAAGGCCGGCTTGGGATCGAACAGATCCATCTGACTGGGACCGCCTACCATGAACAGGAAGATAACGCTTTTGGCCTTAGCGGGGAAATGAGGGGGACGGGCGGCCAGAGGATTACGGCCTACCCCGGGTCCGGAAGCCCGTGCAGCATCCCGGGCCAACAGCCAGTTCAGGGCAATCCCTCCCAAGCCGCCACCAGCCTGGAAGAGCCACTGCCGCCGTGTCAACGCCACAGGAAAATGCCCGGGTCGGGACCATCTCCGTTCACCCATGGCTGTCTCCTTCCCCGAACGTCGAAACCGCACCTGCTGGTGTTTTGCGACTCCTGGTGGATCATCTGCTCCACTGTTAGCCTAAGCGGCTGCACCATGCTCTGCAAGCGTATCCCCAGGCGAATGGCGGTTCAATAAAGAAAAAAGTGTGCCCACGCCTCTGTATTGTTGTAACAGGTGGGCGGCCGCTGTAGAGGGTTCTTCCAGCCAGCGGGCTCAAGGGTGGAATTAAGAGGGGAGGGCGGTGCCGGGCGGATGAGGACGCCTTCGAACGTTACTTCATTTTCGAGAAACTAGCGGCGGAGGACATCGATCAGCCGTTCGAAGTCGTCGTTGGAGCTGAAGCCAAGGATGATCTGGCCTTTGTCCTTGGCTTTGACCCGGATTTCGACTTTCACAGCCAGGCGTTGCCGCAGTTCATCTTCCAGGGCTTGGACGTGGGCTGTTTTTTCGCTTGCGGGGCGGGCCGCGTTGCCCTCGGTGTCATGAAGGGGACCGCCGGCTGCTTCCAGACGTTGTTGCCGGACCAGCAGTTCGACTGCGTGCACCGACAGATTTTTCATGATGATTTCCTTGCACATGCTAATCTGTCGGGCGGGGTCGGTCAGGCCCTTGAGGGCTTTGGCATGCCCCAAGGTGATCTGACCCAGCCGAATGGCCTCTTGCACTTCCGCGGGCAGATGGAGCAATCCCAACAGATTGCTGATCGTGGTCCGGTCCAGACACAGGCGGTTGGCCAGTTGTTCCTGGGTCAGGCCGAACCGCTCCAGGTAGTCTTTGAAACTGTGGGCCTTTTCCAGAGGGTTGAGGTCCCGGCGGTGCAAGTTTTCCACCAGGGCCGCTTCAAACAGTTGTTGATCATCCAGGCGGACGATATGGACGGGTACTTCCCGCAGCCCGGCGGCTTCCGCGGCCCGCAAACGTCGCTCCCCCGCTACCAGTTGATAACCGTCGCCATGTTCCCGGACCAGCAACGGCTGCAGGATGCCATGACTGCGAATGCTTTCGGTCAGCGCTTGAAGCTCCTCCTCATCAAACTGCTTGCGGGGCTGATACGGATTACGCTGGATGCGTTGCAGCGGCACCGTACGGGGAGGACCACTTTCGCCTTCCCGACCCTGTTCGCCCAGTAACGCTTCCAGACCACGGCCCAGACGCGGACGTGTCATCACTTCCATTGCTTCAGTTCCCCCTATTGCTTGCTCATGAACCGATACGCTCGGGCGGGAACCACTCCCCCACTGGCTGATCGCTCCCGAGCGGGGCGTGACCGGCAGCACCATAGCGACTGCGCCACGCAGGAAAAGACGAATTTGTCCTGTCCATTGCCCGAAGGCCGTTGTTTGTGTTCGGGCGGGTAGCTTGTCTGGCAACTGCAAAGCCGCGGACAGAATGGAATTGGCCACAAACGCGGACGTTTGCGCCAGGTGGAGACAGACGGACGTTCCGCGCGGAACAGTGGGTAGCCAGGGTCAGAAAAATCGGCTTGAGCGCGCGGTGGTGAAGTGATTAGGATTCGGCCGCACGCTGACGGCTCCGGAACCCGTCGGTGTGTCTGGGGTGTCAGAGTCCGGAACCTCTGGCATCGCAGAGGGGGCTTTGGGTGATACGGCCCCCGCCGGAGAAGAGGTGTCGAAGTGCGGTCCTGTCAGCCGTGGGCTGCTCCTACGGACACGCGTCGCGAGCGGCCCGTCTTCGCACCCACCGGTACGTACAGACTGAACGTGTCTTGGACGTGGTAAACCCAGGCCGCTGCCTAGGCCTGAACGGTGATAGCCGTCTGCTTGTCTAGCAGACGCGGTTCTGCGGGACGGGCGGGGCTTGACCGTGCTGCTGACGGATGGATTGTCCGTCAGGGCCGAGGCGGGCCGGGTTTGATCCTGCCAAGGTGCGGTCGTTCCCAACATCTGTTTCCGACCTGTGGGAGGAGCGCTGCGCATGGAAGCGACTCGTGGTCCGATTCTGTTCCGTTGTGATGGCACAGCCGCGTTGGGGTGGGAGGCGTTGTATCAGTGTTTGTCTTTGGCGGCCGCCTTGCAGCGACGGCGGCGAGGTACCCACTTTTTCAGCTATCTGGAACCGTTGTCGCTGGCCACGGCTATTCATCGAGGGAACAACGAGTGGCACCCTGCCGAGCAACCGCTGGGGGCCGATGGCGATCTGGCGGCTACGATTGCCAAGGCCCGTGCCTTGGGAGCGGCGGCCATCATCATTGCGGGGGCGGGCATGACCACGGAGTACCTGGCCACCCTACGGCAGGAAACCGGTGCGGTGATTCTGGTCTTCGATTCCACGGCTGCCATCGAGTTACCGGTCGATATCCTGGTCAATCCGCTGTTGGCACCGGGGAAAAAGGCTTTTCGTATCGGTCCGGGATGCCAGCGACTACTGGGGGCGCGTTTTGCCCTGTGCCGAGGTGTTTTCCGGCGTCAGCGGGCCATCCGGGCCACCGAACCGTTACCCCCCTTCCGGGCACTGTTAGCCTGGGGAGACCACGACGCCTCGGATCAGGTCGTGCAGCGTGCTGAGCAGTTGCTGGCCCTGGATCGTCTGGCCAAGGTCTCCGTGGCCGCCCGCAGCCATCATCCCTGCTACCCGGAGTTGCAGGAACTAGCCGCCCGCTCCCAAGGCCGTCTGGAGGTCATCACCGAAAACAAGGAACTGCTGACCCGGCTAGTACGCGTCCACTTCGCTCTCACCGCCGGTGATGCCTGGGCACCGGAGTTGTGTGTGGTGGGCATCCCTCAGTTGATCATCAGCACCACTGTCCGGCATGCTCTCAACGGCCGCAAAATGGACGAAGAGGGAGTAGCCACCTATCTGGGAGATGCAAGCGAGGTAACCGCTGAGCAGTTGCATGCCGCCATCGACCTGCTGTTAGAGGATCCGATGGAACGCAAAGGGATGACTCGCTGCGCCCGCAACATGTTCGATGGTCGCGGGCCCGACCGGATTGTCAACGGATTGGAAATTCTGCTGCATGCTCCGGCCCGTCGGCGGGCCGCCCTGCGGCTGTCCGCTGCTGCCTGAAACTTGTGCAAGTCACGGCAAAGTCCGACAAACTCCGTCGCTGGCCCCGGCCGTCAGCTGCGTGCCATTGGCTTTTTCCGAATCCTTGCCTCAGCCGCTGATGCTGTCCGGCTGCCTTAAAGACAAGGAATGTCGCTCCCCACCGCCACTGTCACTGCCAGCTTCCTACTCCAGCTTGAGTAAGGCGGGATCGGGTCTTTCCTGTCCATCAGAAGGAAAGGGGCCTTCGAGGGGCGGGAAAATGGGGGTTCGTCGTCCCAATCAAGCAAAAAGCGATCAACGAGGCGGCGATAAAGTCACAGCCACGCTCCGTGCAGCAATGTTCCGCGCGGAACATGGGTTCGTACCCAAGGTCATCGGCAGGAAAGTGGTACCGTTCGCAGGGGTGAATGTTCCGTGCGGAACGGCCTTTTTGGCAAACCGCCGTCCACGGGCTGTGCTGTTAGGGGTACGTTTTCGTCCAGCAGTGTTCCGCGCGGAACGTCGGATGCAAGCAGGCGGTCCTGAGTGTGGGGCTTTCACGGGGATCCCTCCTTGCGGAGGCAGGCTTGGACTACGGCCCTGAAAGACTTCTTCGTGACAAGACCAAACCGTCTGGTCGGCTTGCCCTGTTCCTTTAGGCTATAGCCTGACAACGCGGGCTCAATGCTATTCTGGTTCGACAGGCTCATGCCGGAGGGTAAACCGGCATAGCGGTAACTGGCCGGCGAAGATCACAATGAGGTTGCGTTCATGGGGAGACGTGGGGGTGACAGGATCAGTCCGGCCGACACGAGAGAAAGGGAGGCAACGTCATGGTTCGTGTGCGGGACGTCATGCAGGTTCTGGAACAGATAGCGCCGTTGCATCGGGCCGCGGAGTGGGACAACGTCGGTCTATTGGTGGGGGATGCCACGGCACCGGTGCAGCGGATCATGACCTGCCTGACCGTCACACCGGCCACCGTGCAGGAAGCGATACGGGAGCAGGCGCATCTGCTGGTTTCCCATCATCCGCTGCTGTTCCGGCCGGTGCAGCGTCTGACGCTGGACAGTGCCGATGGTGCCCTGATTCTTCCCTTATTGCGGTCCGGCATCGCGGTGTACGCTGTACACACGGCCTACGACGACGCACCTGAGGGCATCAACGAGCAGTTGTGTCAACGGCTGGGTTTAGAAGGGGTCGTGCCTTTGCGGCGTCGTGCCGAGCCCCCTTCGTACAAACTGGTTGTCTTTGTCCCGGAGAGCGACTGGCAGCGGGTTTCGGACGCCGTTTTCTCTGCCGGGGCCGGAGTTATCGGCCAGTATCGCGAGTGTAGCTTCCGGGTCAGTGGCAAAGGGACTTTTTTCGGCACCGAAGGCACGCAGCCGACCATCGGTCAGAAGGGACGACGCGAGGAAGTGGACGAATGGCGGCTGGAGGTGGTAGTACCCGCCGACCGTCTGGACGAGGTGGTCGCCGCCATGCGTCGGGCCCACAGTTACGAGGAGCCCGCTTACGATGTGTACCCCTTGCAACCGTTACGACGCGAAGGGAGCGGCCGCTTGGCCCAGCTCCGTGTTCCGTGCTCTGTAGCTGCCTTTGCCGCCCATGTTCAGCAGCAGTTGGGCAGTCGGGTTCACGTCGTGGGCCAGACCGATCGTCTGGTCCATCGCGTAGCCGTCGCTTGTGGAGCCGGGGGAGAGTTGCTGGCTGATGCCCTGCGGCACCAAGTGGACGTGTTGCTGACCGGGGAGCTACGCTTCCACGAGGCCTTGCGGGCCGAAGCCGCCGGGCTAACCGTTGTGGTCGCTGGGCACTATGCCACGGAACGCCTGGGCGTCGAAACCCTGGCGCAACGGCTCCAGACCGCCTTCCCCACCCTGAATGTCTGGGCCAGCCGGGACGAACGCGACCCTTTTTACTTGCTCCCATCGACCACCCTCAAACCCGCCTGAAAGCCGTTGACGGAGAAAATAACCGGAACGCCCGGGCTGGTCACCGCACCACGCTTGGAGGACCTGACCGCACAGACAGTTGCTGGCCGAAATGGTGCGGTGTTTGCTAGCAATATCCAGACCTGTCGCCAACGGTGAAACCGACGCGCAGGCGACTGATTTGTAGTGTGCAGGCCGAGGTACATGGGGAAGTCATGGCCAAGGTATTACTTCCAGCGTCGCACCCTTTGTTGCCCAAGGCACCGGTGCGTCGGATCATGCGGCCCCTGCTCCACTTTTTGCAGATCGAGTCAGCCAGTGGCGTAGTACTGCTGATCTGCACGATCATTGCCTTGACCTTGGCCAATCTGCCGGCCACGGCCGAATGGTACCACTCCCTATGGCACACGTATGTGGGGATCCAATGGGGGCGATTCCATCTGGGGGGAGAGCTGGGACACTTCCTGATTAACGACGTGTTGATGACCATTTTCTTTTTCGTGGTCGGGTTGGAGATCAAGCGGGAACTGGTAGCCGGGGAGCTACGGGATCCGAAAAAGGCAGCCCTGCCCGTGGCCGCCGCCATCGGCGGGATGGTGGTACCCGCCGCCATCTACATGACTTTGCAGTGGGGGCAACCGGGCTTCCGCGGCTGGGGAATCCCGATGGCAACCGACATCGCCTTTGTCGTGGGCGTGATGACCGTGCTGGGACACCGCATTCCGTTTGGCCTGAAAATCCTGCTGTTGTCCCTGGCGATTGTGGACGACATCGGCGCGGTGATCGTCATTGCCATTTTCTACACTTCCGATTTGCACTTACTGATGCTAGGCCTGGCAGGGCTGGGCTTTGCACTGACCTATACCCTCAACCGGATAGGGGTGCGGGCCGTGCCGGCCTATGTTGTAATTGGGGCCTTCATCTGGTTGGCGTTTTACCAGTCGGGGGTACATCCAACGATTGCCGGCGTGCTGCTGGGTTTGTTGACGCCTGCAAGTGCCTGGATAGGGGACGCCACCTTGCTGGAGGTATTACAGGACGCGATCCGTCGGGCCCCCGGTCCTGGCCCTGAACGCTACCACGTTCTCAACGACGTCCGCTTTACCGCCCGCGAGTGCATTTCCCCCTTGGAGCGGCTGGAAATCGGCCTGCACCCCTGGGTCGGCTTTGTTATTATGCCGATGTTTGCCCTGGCCAATGCTGGCGTACACATCGAGCTGGACGAAATCACCGATCCCATTGCCCTGGCTGTTGCCTGCGGACTGGTATTTGGAAAACCGATAGGCATTTTCCTGTTCAGCTACGTGGCCGTGCAAGCAGGGGTGGCTCGCCTGCCTCAAGGCGTCAATTGGAAGGTCCTGCTCGGTGGTGGCAGCCTGGCGGGCATCGGCTTTACCATGTCGCTGTTTGTGGCTGGTCTGGCCTTCGGCAACGACCCCCACCGCCTGGCATCCGGCAAGCTGGGTACGCTGTTAGGCTCGCTTATCAGCGTTATCGCCGGCACCACCTTGCTATTACTGTTTCTGCAGAAGCGAGACAGACCTCTGTTGGGACTGGGTGATGCCCCCCCCACTGCCTCCGAAGAAAACCACAACTCTTCGCCCGCCACCTTACCGGGTTGTCCGACGACACCGGATACCCCTGCCCGTCCCGCCTAGTTTCGTTTTGCGGCGTTTGGCCGATCCCTGAGTTTACGAGCAGAGCCACCGCTTTCCGGATGGAACCGACCCGGTCCAGCACGCCATGACGCTGAGTACAGCTTCGTTTCTGGGCTTGGTGGTTTTTCTACCGGCGGTTACCGCCTGGCGGCTCGAAATCGAAAACGGGTGCAGGGCGAACAGGCGGTGAGGGGCGGGTGGATGATGAGGGGGTAGCCGGCTGTCCGAGCGGTACAATAAAGGTATGCCACAGGTATTGATCATCGATGACGAGGAGCCGATCGCCTGGGCATTGCGGCGGGCCTTTGAGCGGGAGCACTACACGGTGGCCGTAGCTGCCACGGCCGAGGCAGGACTGGGGTTGGTGCGACGCCAACCGCCAGATGTCATCTTTCTGGATGTACGCCTGCCGGCGATGGACGGCCTGACTGCTTTGGAGCACATACGGCGGTTGGCACCAGCGGCGGCCGTCATTGTGATTACAGCCCACGGCGATCTGCCGACAGCGGTCCGCGCGGTGGAAGGAGGGGCCTTCGACTATCTGACCAAGCCTTTTGAGCTTCAGCAGGCCCTGGAGGCGGCCCGTCGGGCCTTGACTCGCCTGCCGGCTGTACCTGCCGAGGAATCGGGCGAAGAACTGCCGCAGTGCGAAGAAACGGCCACGGGCGAGGTGCTGGTGGGACGCAGCCCGGCGATGCAAACGGTATTCAAGCGCATCGCCCGAGTGGCTCCCACGGCTGCTTGTGTCCTGATCACGGGGGAAAGTGGGACCGGCAAGGAAGTGGTGGCCCGAGCCATTCATGCTCACAGTCCGCGTCGGCACAAGCCTTTCCTGCCGGTGCACGTGGCCGCCCTTAATCCTCACCTGGTGGAAAGCGAGCTATTCGGGCATGTACGCGGCGCGTTTACCGGTGCCGAACGCCATCGGGATGGTCTGCTGCGTTTGGCCCACGGCGGGACGGTCTTCCTGGACGAGCTGGCCGACATCCCCCTGCCGGTGCAAGCCAAGCTGCTGCGGGTGCTGGAACGGCAGGAAGTGCTCCCTGTCGGAGGCAGTGAGCCGGTCCGGGTGGACGTACGCATCATTTCTGCCACCCATGCCGACCTGGCCGAAGAGGTTCGGGCCGGCCGCTTTCGCCATGATCTGTTCTATCGGCTGAACGTCTACCCAATCCACCTGCCCCCTTTGCGGGAGCGGCCTGAAGACATTCCCCTACTGGCCGACTATTTTCTGCGGCGGCTGGGCTTGGGAGACCCGGCTTCGCGTCTGCCGGAGGCCACCCGCCGCTATCTGCAGAGCCGCCCTTGGCCTGGCAATGTCCGGGAACTGCGTAACGCTCTGGAACACGCTGCCATCGAGGCCCGCAACGGTCCCATCCTGCCCGAACATTTCCCGCCGCCCTTGGTCCTGGGGCAATCTGCTCCTCTGCCCGAACGGTTGCAAGCTCTGGTCGCACAATGGGTCCGCTTGCACTGGGCCGCCGATGCCCCCACGCCCCCTACCGACCTGTACCACAAACTACTGGAACTGGTCGAACCAGCCCTCCTGGCCGAAGTCCTCCGCCATACCCAAGGTAACCGCCTGCTGGCAGCTCGTTACTTGGGCCTGGCCCGCGCCACCCTTCGCAAGCTCCTCCGCAAATATTATCCTGAACAATCCGCCCTCGATTCCGAAGCGGATGAATCACTCTGACTCTACGTCGAGCAGAAGCATTCATCCCCCTTTCACTGACATTTCACGTGCATGGCGTGGTCGTGTTCCTAGAAAATTCTCTGGCCACGCCAGCCCCCGACGTTTCCGTCTCACCACGTGCGCTATGCGTTTCCTTTACTAGGATGCGGCGGTCATGGCGGGTAATGCGGGGTGGCCGTGACTCCCGTGAAGGCTTAGCTTCAGTCACGATCCCGCTTGTGAGGGGTGCATGTATTGTCAAGGAGTGTGATGCAGGGGAGTACGAGTACAATGATGCGGATGCCCTGGAAAGTAGCGGTTGGTGGGCTAGTGACGGCCATCGTGGCGTGGGGGATGTGTATGGCAGGGGCGGTGCCGATCGGTGCTCCGCAAGGGTCAGCGCCGCTAACGCCCCAACCCGATGCTGGACCAGCCGGACTGGCCACAACAGGAAAGGCCAAGGCGGTGCCTGTCGAGATCGTGGCTCATCGCGGTGCCTCCTGGGATGCTCCGGAAAATACCCTGGCCAGCATGCGTCTGGCCTGGGAGCAGCAGGCCGATGCCATCGAGTTCGACTGCTTCCTCAGCAAGGACGGACAGATCGTCATCATTCACGATGCGGACACTCGGCGTACGGCCGGGGTACCCGGTAAGGTGGCCGAGCAGACCTTGGAACAACTTCGCCGCCTGGACGTCGGTCGCTGGAAAGGGGAACGCTTCGCCGGTGAGCGGATACCCACCCTGGCTGAAGTGCTGGCGACCGTTCCGCCGGGCAAGCGGGCCTTTATCGAGGTCAAATGCGGTCCGGAAATCCTGCCGGAGCTGGACCGTGTCTTGAAGGCGTCCCGCCTACGGCCGGAACAGACGGTGGTCATTTCGTTTTCCGAAGACGTGATTGCCGCTGTAAAAAAGCAGCGGCCGGACCTGCCCGCTTACTGGATTGCGGTCCTCATGCCGCGTAACGGCAAGCCCCGCGGGGCTGAGGAGATTATCGCCACCGCCCGACGCATCCGGGCCGATGGGGTCGATCTGTCCGCCGAGGCCAACGTGCTAACACCCGCGTACGCTGCTCAGATCCGCCAGGCGGGGTTATTCCTGTCCGTCTGGACGGTTAACGACGCCGATCTGGCCCGCAAAATGATCCACAGCGGTGTGCAAAGCATCACGACCGACCGCCCCGGCTGGCTCCGGGAGCAACTCCAATCGGACCGTACACCTCGCTAAGTCCACTCTGTCAGGGATGCTCTGCCGCGAAAGGAGACAGGTGATAGATCAAAAGAGCCGGCCCGCCGCCGTTTGTACCGCCGGATATTTAACAAACGGCTTAGTAACAAAGGCATCAATGCTGGATCAGGATGTGACGCCAATGGGTGGGCTGGTTGGTGCGGTAACGGGCCAAGGCTTCTGCATAGTTGCCGCCGGGGACCATAGAGGGCGGTGTAGAACAAGCCGGGGGTAACGATGCGGTGGCACACGGAGGGGTCGATGCTTCGTTGTTCGTGTTGTGCCAACTGGTCATGAAGGTGGCCGCCATACCCACCAGCAGCAGACCGCTGCACCACCGGAGTACACGTTTCATGGCTTCTCCCGGCATCCATGCCGCCGGCAGGCCTGTGGAGGCCTGCCATGATGAATGCCCGGATACCATCGAGGCCACCGAGAAACAAGACGGGCTCTGCAGCCGCCACCGACGGATCGGCATTGCGACCAATCCTACTTTTGCCAGTCGGTGAGCAATCGGATTGTTCCAGCACAGGGCGATGGTTCGGTTCTCGTCGTCCGGTCTGATGAATGGCTGGATTGCTTGGGGACGACGTCGCGGGTGTGCCGGAGCGGACAGGCATGAGTGGCGGCGGCCGCAGCCGGTCTAGCCGGTTGGTCAGGTGGCTCGTGTTGCTCGGTTAGGCGTGTTCAGGCTGTGTTTTCGGGTGGATCCAGGCCGCGCAGGCGTCGCAAGCGGCGTACCACTCCCTGGACGGCCACGAAAAACAGGGGTGTCAGGAAGATACCAAACAAGGTGACGCCAAGCATGCCGGCGAAAACGGCGATTCCCAGGTCCTGACGCATTTCGGCACCGGCACCCTCGGCCAGGACCAAAGGCAGCACACCGATGATAAAGGCTACGCTGGTCATGATGATGGGACGCAGCCGCAAGTGGCAGGCTTCCAGGGCGGCGGTGCGCAGGTCGATTTGGCTCTGTTCCTCGCTGCGTCGCCGGGCAAATTCCACAATCAGGATGGCGTTTTTCGAGGCCAGGCCGACCAGAACAATGAAGCCCACTTGGGTGAAGATGTTGATTTCGCGGCCAGCCCACCCGATGCCGGCCGCCGCTCCTAACAGGCAAAGCGGCACGACCAGGATCACGGCCAGGGGTAACGCCCAGCTTTCGTACTGGGCGGCCAGAACCAGAAAGACCAGGACTACACTAAGGATAAAGGCCCGGATAACAGTATCTTGCGTTTGCAATTGCAACAGAGCCAGTTCCGTCCATTCAGCGTGGTAGTGGGGGGGCAATCCTGCACTGGCCTCTTCCAAGGCGGCAATCGCCTGTCCGGAACTGACACCAGCGGCCGGCAGGGCGTTGATAGTAGCGGCGGCGTACAGATTGTAGCGTTGGATCATGACTGGCCCGCTACTGTCCCGGATGCTCAAAAAGTTGGCCAGAGGAACCATGGTGCCGTGGTGGCCCTTGACCCAAATGCTGCGGAAGCCGCTGAGACGGTCGCGGAAGGCAGCATCTGCCTGGACATTGACCTGCCAGGTACGGCCGAACAGGTTGAAGTCGTTGATGTAGTAGGAACCGAAGTAGACCTGCAGGGCGTTGAGGATTTCGGCCGTGGAAACACCCAGGGTGTAGGCCGCGGTGCGGTCGATGTCCAGATAAAGCCAGGGGCTGTCGGCGCGGAAGCCGGTGAACACCTCGCGCCATTGGGGCTGTTGTCGGGCGGTAGCGGTCAGAGAGCGCGCGGCCTGTTCCAACTCCTGGGCCGGTCCGGCCGACGGGTCGAGTATTACCAGTTTGAACCCGCCGGCCGTTCCCAGCCCGTCGACGGGTGGAGCACCCACAATACTGATCTCAGCTCCCGCCGCTGCCTGCGAAAGCGATTCACGCAGATATGCGGCCACGGCCTCGGCCCGTTTGTTCGGCGTCCGCCGCTGCTGGAAATCGTCCAGCATCACATAGAGCGTGCCCAGGTTCGGAGCGTTGGTTCCTAACAGTAGCGACTGGCCGGCCACGCTAACCGTGTGGCGTACCCCGGGGGTTTGCAAAGCGATCTGTTCCAATCGGGCAATTTCGGCTTCGGTGCGGCTCAGCGACGCGGCGTCCGGCAGCACCACGTTGACCAGCAAATATCCTTTGTCCTGTTCGGGAATGAAACCGGAAGGTGTGTGGCTCAGTGCGTACCCGGTCAGATAGACCAAGGCGGCATACGTAGCCAGGCCCACTGGGACAAGGCGTAACCAGCTGGCTACCAGACGCAAGTACACCTGGGTAAAGCCGTCAAAACCTTTATGGAATGCGGCAAACAAAGCGGCCAATAGGCGATTAGCCCAGTTGCTAAGCAGCCCTGCCAGGATTGCTCCGGCCAGACCGCTAGTCAGTGGGAGCAGGGCAGCCGGCCATCCCCGCTCCGTTAAAGCGGTGGACCAGGCGGCAGGGAGCAGGGGAGACACCAGCCAGTATCCCACCGCCGCTCCTACCAGAGGGAATGCCAACCGAGGCAGGGGACTTTGTTGATCCGTCTCCCGACGCAGCAGCAGCGCACACAATGCCGGACTGAGAGTCAGCGAGTTGAAAACCGAAAGCAGGGTACTGACGGCAATGGTAACGGCAAACTGCCGGTAGAATTGGCCGATGATGCCAGTGATGAACACACACGGCACAAAAACGGCAGCCAGGACTAGGCCAATGGCAATGACGGGTCCGGCGACCTGATCCATAGCCAGGGCCGTAGCCTCGCGTGGGGGTAACCCCCGCTCGATGTGGTGCTGGACCGCTTCGACGACAACGATGGCATCGTCTACCACGATGCCCACAGCCAGGACCAGGCCAAATAGCGTCAAGGTGTTGATGGTATAACCCAGAGCGGCCATGATGGCGAAGGTGCCGATGATTGCCGTCGGCACGGCCGCCAACGGGACTATCGCCGCCCGCCAGGAACGCAAGAAAACCAGCATGACCAGAGCGACCAGAATCACGGCATCCCGCAGGGTGTGGAATACTTCGCGGATCGACTCCTCGATGAAGGGGGTGGTATCGTAGACAATGGCGTAGTCGATCCCTTCCGGGAAGCGGCTGCGGAGCTCTTCCATTTTGGCCCGGACCCGTCGAGCGACTTCCAGGGCGTTGCTACCCGGCAATTGATAGACGGACAGAGCGACCGAGGGCCGTCCATCCAGTGTGCAGGTCTGGTCATAGTTGAGGGCCCCCAGTTCGACACGAGCCACGTCCCGCAGACGTACTAGCCGGTTACCCTCCGCATCCGCCTTGAGGATCATGTCCGCAAACTGCTCCACCGAGGACAATCGCCCCTCGGCATTGAGCGGAAACTGGAACGATTGTCCGCGTGGGGCCGGTGGCTGCCCTACCTGACCGGCGGCCACCTGCGTATTTTGGCTTTCCACGGCGGCTACTACGTCACTGGTCGTCAGACCCTTGGCCGCCAGCTTTTCCGGGTCCAGCCACAAACGCATGGAATAGTCCCGCTGCCCCAGGTAGGCGATGTCGCCTACCCCTTCCAGGCGGGCCAGTTCATCCCGCAACTGAATCGTGGCGTAATTGCTTAAATACAGCAGGGCCTCTTGCCGGCTTAAACCTTGGCTGTCGGCCCCGGCTTGCGTGTGATACAAATTGATAATCATCAACTGACTGGGCGATTTCTTCTTGACCGTCACTCCCCGTCGGCGTACCAGTTCCGGCAACACCGGCAGGGCCAGATTCACCCGGTTCTGCACCAGAATCTGGGCAATGTTCAAATCGATGCCTGGCTTGAAGGTAATGGTCAAAGTGTAACTGCCGTCGTTGCTACTGACCGACGCCATGTACATCATGTTCTCAACGCCGTTGACCTGCTGCTCGATGGGGGCCGCTACCGTGTCGGCGACCGTCTGAGCATGGGCGCCGGGAAAGATGGCCGATACCTCTATGGTCGGCGGGGTGATCTCCGGGTACTGCGCCACCGGCAGCGACAGTAGCGCGACCGCTCCAGCCAGGGTAACAATAATGGAAAGGACCGAGGCAAAAATCGGCCGGTCGATAAAAAAACGGCTGAACATGGCACCATCCGTTTGGATTCGGACAACTTGTTCAAGTTTTTGGCCCTGACGGCCCAGGCTCGGATGCAGTATTTCCCGAGCCGGTGATGCTAGGGCGTATCGGGGACCGTCCTGCGGGCAGGGGGGATCAGGGAGCCGGCGAGGACGAACCGCTCCGCGAAGCGGCGGTCATCGTGGATGACCATCCGCGCCGGCGGTGCTGCCAGCGTTGGGCCTGTCGTTGCCACCACTGCAGGCCCCAGCGAGTCATGCCGCGGATCCAGCCACCCCCTACGCTCCACATAAGTCCCGCCGCCAGCTGTTGTACCCAGCGGTTCTGCAGCCAGTGCCGCTCGGCCAGCCAGTCGACCACGGCAAACCACACCGGCGTGAAAATGATGCCGAACAGGGTTACGCCGAGCATCCCCCCGAGCACGGCAATGCCAATCGCCTGACGGATCTCCGCACCCGCTCCCTGGGCGGCCGCCAAGGGCAACACGCCGAACATGAACGCCGCCGAGGTCATCATGATCGGACGGTAGCGTAGCCGGCAGGCCTCGAGCACTGCCTGGCGTCGGGGCGTGCCCCGCAAGCGGGCCTCCCGGGCAAACTCCACCAACAGAATGGCATTTTTACAGGCTAGACCCACCAGCACAACAAACCCCACCTGAGTAAAAATGTTGACGTCCTGCTTGCGGACCCCCATTGCGGTCAGCCCCCTCTGCACGGAGGCGACCACTGTGTCGTCCCACCACTGGGCCATCTGCACCATCCAGGCCCCCGGCTTCAGCCAGTCGGGTACGCTACCACTGGCTTGCCACTGCCGTAGCGTCTCCGTCAGCGAGGTCGGGTCGGTCAGCCACACCGCACCCAGCGAGCTGGCCACGCACACCGGTACCACCAGCATGACCGCTAACGGTACCAGCCAGCTTTCGTACAACGCGGCCAGAACCAGAAAGACAAACACAACCGACAGGACAAACACGACATTTCCCGTATGCCGCGACTGCTTTTCCAGAAACATCAGCTCGGTCCATTCAGCTGTCAGCCGCGAGGGCAGCTCTTGTTCAGCCAGCCGCTCCACCAGTTCCATGGCCTCCCCCGTGCTCACGCCAGGGGCGATGTTGCCATTGATCGCCGCAGCCGGGTACATGTTGTAGCGGGTGATGACCAGCGGGCCGCTTCGTTCTTCCACCTGCAGCACCGCCCCTAGTGGGACCATTTCGCCCCAGCGGTTGCGCACTCGGAGCCGTTTGATGTCTTCGATCTGGTCCCGCAGATGGGGCTCGGCCTGCACGTTAACCTGCCAGGTACGTCCGAAGCGATTGAAATCGTTGACGTAACGGCTGCCCATCGTAGCCTGCAGGGTGGCGTACACCTCGCTCAGGTCAAGGCCGCGTGAAACACACGCCGCCCGATCGACACTGATGAACCATTGTGGCGAATTCGCCTTGTACACTGTGAACAGACCCACCAGTTGCTTCTGCTGATTGGCTTTGTCGATGAAGTTGTCGGTCTGGCCCTGCAAGACCTCCGGGCCGACATCACCGCGGTCTTCGATCATCAGGCGGAAGCCCCCGGCTCGTCCCAGCCGGGGAACCGCCGGGGCGCCGAAAACGTTGACAATTGCCTCAGGGGCCGCACGGGCAAATTCCCGACGCAGGGCCGCCGCTACCGCGTTCGCGCTCAGACGCGGCGAACGCCGACGCTCGAAACTGTCCAATATGACAAACATCGAACCGAAATTTGAACCATAAGCGCTCAAAACAAACGAATTGCCCGCCACCGCATTGACGTGCCGGACCGGCCGGACCCTGTTCCCTTGCTCGTCCTCCAGTTCCAGATTCAAGGCAATCCGGCTGATGCGTGACATGAACTCGCGGGTCCGTTCCGCACTGGCCGCATCCGGCAACTGCACACTGCAGATGAGGTAGCCCTTGTCCTGCTCTGGAATGAAACCCAACGGGAGAGAACACCAGGCGGCGTAGCCGGCTCCCAACATGACGGCGTACACCAGCAGCACGGCCAGCGGCAGCCGCAACGCCTTGCCCACCAGCCAGACGTACCCCTGACCGGACGCCCGGAACAACCCTTGAAAACCTGCCTGGAGCAGCCGTAACGGCCACACCGGCAGCCCCAGCCAACGCATCAGCCCCCGACGTGAACCAGCACAAGTCGGTCGTCGCAATAGCAGAGCACACAACGCCGGACTCAATGACAGCGAATTGAACGTCGAAATCAAGGTTGCTGCCGCTATCGTCAAGGCAAATTGCTTGAAAAATGATCCAACGATACCAGAAATGAATATGCAAGGGAAGAATACGAACGACAGGACAAAGCCGATGGCAATGATCGGGCCGGTCACCTGTTCCATTGCCTTGAGGGTAGCCTCGCGGGGCGTTAAGCCATGCTCCAGGTACTGTTGCACGGCTTCAACGACCACGATGGCATCGTCGACGACGATGCCGACCGCCAGAATCAGGCCGAACAGTGTCAGCAGGTTAACGGAAAAGCCGACGGCGTACATGACGGCGAAGGTGCCGATGATAGCGGTGGGTACTGCGGCCAGGGGGATGAGGGCGGCCCGCCATGACCCCAGAAACAGCAGGACGACCAGGCCGACCAGAATAATGGCATGACCGAGCGAACGATACACTTCGCGGATCGATTCACGGATGAACGGCGTAGTGTCGTAGCCGACTTCGTAAGTCAAGCCGGGGGGAAAATCGCGGCTAAGGCGGGCCATGGTGGTCAAAACGGCGTCGGCCGTTTCCAGAGCGTTGCAATCCGGCAGGATGAAAATGGCCAGGCCGACCGTGGGTTTGTCGTCGAAGCGGTTGGTGACGTCCTGGGAGCGGGCGCTCATTTCCACCCGAGCTACGTCCCGCAGGCGGACCAGTTGCCCCAGGGGACCGACTTTGACCACAATTTGCTCAAAATCGGCCGGTTCGATCAGTCGACCCACCCCCGTCAGAGGGAACTGATAGGGTTGATCCGGACGGATCGGTGGCTGGCCCAACTGACCCGCCGCCAAAGGCAGGTTCTGCTGACGGATGGCATTGACCACGTCCGAAGCGCTCAGTTGCAAAGCGGCCAGACGGTCCGGGTCCAGCCAGACCCGCATCGAGTAGTCTCGCTGTCCGAAGATCGTTACGTCACTGATACCTGGCAGGCGTTGAAGTTCGTCACGCAAGTAGAGCAAAGCATAATTGCTCAGATACAACTGGTCATAGCGGCCTTGGGGATAGTTCGGCTCGGGAGGCGAGGTCAAACCTATGGTTAACAGCAGCTCCGGCGAACGCTTCCGGACCATCACCCCCGTAGCGCGGACGACTTCCGGCAGCTGCGGCAGGGCCAGATTAACCCGATTTTGCACCCGGACCTGCGCCAGATTCAGATCACTGCCGCTTTTGAAGGTGATCGTGCAGGTGTAACTGCCATCGCTGGTGCACTGCGAGTTCATGTACAGCATGTCTTCCACGCCGTTGACCTGCTGCTCGATGGGAGCGGCCACGGTCTGCGACACCACATAGGCGCTGGCACCGGGATAGTTGCAGTCGATCTGAATGGTCGGGGGGGCGATATCAGGAAATTGTGATACCGGTAAGGTGGTAACGGCCAGGCTACCGGCCAGGACGATGACAATAGACAGTATAGTGGCAAAGACAGGCCGGTCCACAAAAAACCGCGGGAGCATGGCCGGATATTCCGAACGGATGACAGGGGGCAGCGGGGAGACTCACCGTTGTTCGGCCACAACGGCCGGGGCGGGACCTGATCCCGGCGCGTTGGAGCCGCCGGCCGGACGCGGCGCAGGGGCCACGTCCAACGTTTCCTGCGGCGGCAGGAAAAACTGTGGTAGCGGCGGGACTTCCGCTTCCTTGGGATTGACTACCACCCCCGGCCGCACCCGTAGCAGACCATCTACAATCACCCGATCATGCGGGCCGAGCGTCTTGTCCTCGATGACCCGCCAGGCACCATAGCGTGCCCCAAGACGCACGTTGCGACGCTGAACCTCGTTTTTCTCGTTCAGGACGAAGACGTATTTTTGACCCTGGTCGGTGCCAATCGCTTTTTCCGGAATCAGAACAGCCGGATGGGGCGGTCCCAATGGCACCCGCACCCGCAAAAACTGACCCGGCGACAGCATGTACCAGGGGGGCCGAGGGATACGGGGATTGTCCAGCACCGCCCGCACACGCAGAGTGCCGGTGCTCACGTCGATCTGGTTGTCGGTAAAGACGATCCGTCCGACCAGCGGGAAGTTTTCTTCGTCGGTGGCCAGGCCGATATAAACCGGCTGCGGTTGCTCCCGGGCCGAGGTGTACTCTCCTTTAGCGATCATGCTGCGGAAGCGTAGGACCGTCCGCTCATCGACATCGAAGGTGGCGTACAGCCGGTCCAACGCCACTAAAGTGGTTAAAATGGTGTCGTCGGCCCGGACCAGGTTACCCGGATCCACTAACCGTCGGCTGAGCCGGCCGGCAAACGGAGCGGTGATGCGGGTAAACGCCAGGTTAGTGGCGGCCAGTTCTTTGGCTGCCCGGGCAGCGGCCACATCCGCCTCTGCTTCGGCCAGGTCGCCGACTGCCTGATCATACGCCTCTTTGCCGATGGTATTACGGTCGTAGGCGAATTTCGCCCGCTCGTAGTTGAGCCGCATCGTTTCCAGGTGTCGTTCCGCTTTCAGCAGGGCAGCCGAGGCGCGGTCGTATTCCGCTTTGTATAAACTGGGGTCGATCTGGAATAGCAACGCCCCCGCTTCCACGTCCTGGCCATCCTGAAAGTAGACCCGCTCCAGATACCCTGTCACCCGGGCCCGGATTTCTACCAGCCGGTACGCTTCCGTGCGGCCAGTGAAATCCTCATAGTCGCACAAAAGGTGCACCTGCGGACGTGTGACCGTTACCACCGCGGGCGGCGTGGGCACCGGCTCCACCGGCCGACGGGCACATCCCCCCGCCAGACCCACCGCCACTACCAGGCCCACGCCTGCCAACACGCCACCTCTGTTCATAGATGCTGATCCTAGTCGGCTTGCACCGCCACACCTTCCATTCCCCTACAGTGGTAGGGCAGACACGTATCCATACCAGCCGCTACAGTCCACCTTACGCCTGCACCCGAGTTGTCCAATCTGGACCAATTCCTGACGATGACACACCTCTCCTACATCTCTCAGAAACTCCGTCGCATCACCGGCCACTACAACATACTCATGACTCAACTGAGGTATGAACCACATGATGTTACGTTATAGTACTGATCATTCCTTTCCGTGCCCAACTGAACCTGTACCACACACATTATGTCCCCAAAAGACGGTAAATAGCCTCGGTCATACCCTCCTGCTCGGACTATGTTTGATCACACCCCCTTGTAATGAGATAGGAGATAACAAGGGCGATTCCACGGATTTAAGACTCTTTTTCATGGGACGTAAGAAATCTATACGATGGATCCTAAGCCAATCGAACAATTGTCTATTGTTGTAAACGTGCCAAATTCAGCAGTGGCAGTTGATGAGAGGTGGACAGAGGTCTCTGCGGGAGTATCTCTGGGAATAGAGGAACAAAATTTATAGCATGTAGCTGGTGATTGTTCGGCATATTAGTGTGGTTGCATGGAGCAACGATTTGTCGGTTGGCGAAAAAAGGGTAAGGAGGATTGTTTGGTGTGAGGGTGGCAGAGGGGCTGCGGAGTGAACGGTAGAAAAAACCGTGGTGTTCAGGCCAGGATTTCGCGGACTACGCGGCCGTGGACGTCGGTGAGACGGTAATCGCGGCCCTGGAAGCGATAAGTGAGGCGTTCGTGGTCGATCCCTAGCAGGTGGAGCATGGTAGCGTGCAGGTCGTGGACGGACATGCGGTTTTCGACGGCATGGTAGCCGAATTCATCGGTGGCGCCGTAGGTCAGCCCGCGACGGATGCCTCCACCGGCCAAAAGTACGGAAAAGCCTTTCATGTGGTGGTCACGCCCGTTGCCTCCTTGGGACATGGGGGTGCGGCCGAACTCACCGGTGAGCACTAGCAGCGTTTCGTCGAACATGCCGAGCCGCTTGAGGTCTTTGATCAGTGCGGTCAGGGGGCGGTCGATTTCTTCAATTTTCAATTTGATTTCCGGCTTGATGTGGCCGTGGTGATCCCAGTCGCGGTGGTAGAGCTGGATGAAGCGGACGCCACGTTGGGCCAGGCGTCGGGCTAGCAGGCAGTTGGCGGCGAAGGACCCGTCGGCCCCCTGGGTGCCGTACATCTCCAGGATCGACGCTGGTTCGTCCCGCAGGTCCATCAGGGCGGGGATGCTCATCTGCATGCGGAAGGCCAGTTCGTACTGCTCGATACGCGTGGCGATTTCCGGATCGTCGACCACGGCATTGTAACGCCGGTTCAGTTGCTGGACAGCGTCGACGACGTCCCGTTGCCGTTGCCGGTCGACTCCAGCGGGGTTGCTCAGGTATAGCACCGGATCACCCCGTCCGCGCAGATGCACCCCTTGGTATTTGCCCGGCAGGAAACCGGCGCTCCATTGTCGTGAAGCGATCGGCTGGTTCTGGCCGCCTCGACCGTTGGACGTCAGCACGACGAAGCCGGGTAGATCGTCGGACTCGCTGCCCAGACCGTAAGTGATCCAGCTCCCCATGCTCGGCCGGCCGGAGACCGTGCTCCCTGTGTTCATAAACGTGTGGGCCGGATCGTGGTTGATCGCTTCCGTGTAGAGCGACCGGACAATGCACAGGTCGTCGGCCACCTCGGGCAGATGCACGAACAGTTCGTTCATTTCGATGCCGGCCTGGCCATGCTTTTTGAAGCCCCACTGCGGTGCAAAGCAGATCAGTTTGGCCCCTTGCAGTTGAGCGATCGGTTGCCCTTTGGTGATCGATTCGGGCATGGGCTGGCCGTGCCGGCGGGCCAGTTCCGGCTTGTAGTCGAACAACTCCAGGTGGCTGGCTCCGCCGGCCATGACCATGAAAATGACCCGTTTGGCCTTGGGGGGGTGATGTGGTCGGGTCAGCACACCCGGCAGGGCCGCTGCGGGGGTCCCCCGCCCCAGCAGACTGGCTAACGCCACCGCTCCCACACCGCGACAGGTCTGGCCTAGAAACGTTCGTCGTTGGAGTCGCAGTAAAGCCTCCCGCGTCATAATTTTTTCCCCTTTCTCTGCCCTTTGTGGCCCTTGGTGAAGCCGTCGGGAGGATCAGGTGTTGTCCTTTGTCGCAAGGCCGAAGTTACGGTTGTTCGTTCATCCTTAAGGCTAACGCCCCAAACGGGTCGTTTATGGTCGGGTAATAGTTTCGTGCAGGTTGAGCAGGACGCGTCCCACACTGGTCCAGGCGGCCACCTCGGCAGCAGGGACGTCCGGCAGGGGGGGATGATCCCCGACCTGGAGCAGTTGGCGTGCCGCTTCGGTATGCTGGCGGTAATGCTGCCGGTGGCGTTGCAGTAATTGGGCCAGTACTTGCTGTTCGTCCGGGTCGGGCCGGCGGGCGGTGGCCCGCTCGAACATCCAGCTCAGACGCTGATGATCGTCCGGCCCGCCTTCGCGTAGGGCCTTCTGGGCGAAGGCCCGGGCCGCCTCGACAAACTCGGGATCGTTCAGCAGGACCAAGGCCTGCTGGGGGATGTTGGACCGGGGCCGTTCGCAGGTGCACTCTTCACGGCTGGGGGCGTCGAAAGCCACCATGGCGGGATGGGGGAAGGTACGCTGCCAGTGCGTGTACAGCCCCCGGCGGTATTGCTGCTCGCCCTTGTCTTTGACCCATTCCCGGGGTGGAAAATTCAAGGCGGCCCAGTATCCTGGTGGCTGATAGGGCCGGGCTGGGGGACCACCAATGCGGGGCACCAGCAGCCCGCTGATGGCCAGGGCCGTGTCACGGACAAATTCGGCGTCCAACCGGAAGCGGTTTTGTCGGGCCCACAGCAGATTCAACGGATCACGCTCACGCAGGTCCGGTCGTTCCTGGGCGCTTTGCCGATAGGCGGAGGCAGTGACCATCAACCGCACCAGATGTTTGACGTCCCAGTTGCTTTGGAATTCGGCGGCCAGCCAGTCGAGCAGTTCGGGGTGAGTAGGCCATTCCCCTTGGGTGCCGGATTCCTCCAACGACCGGGCGATCCCTCGGCCGTAGAACAGCTTCCACAGGCGGTTAGCCATGACACGGGCGGTCAGTGGGTTATCTGGGCTGACGGTCCAGCGGGCCAGGTCCAAGCGGTTGTAGCGTTGTTGCCCGGGGGGAAGCGGAGGTAAGGGGGGCAGGAACGCCGGCGTCCGGGGCGTCATGATCGGGCCGCTGTCGTCCTGCCAGTTGCCGCGACGCAACAGCCGCACGGTGCGGGGCGGGCCGCTGATCGTCACCAGCACGCGGGGAATGGTGTTCTCGAAGGCGCTGCGCTCGGCTTCGGCCTGGCGGAGGGCTTCCCGCTCGCGTCGCAAAGCCGCGGCCGGCAGTACGGCCGAGCGGGCCTGAAGCGTCTGCCGTGCTGCCCGCTCCGCCTGCTGCAATTGTTGCAACCGACGCTCCTGCTCTGCTGTTGGTACTAGCATCCCCGGTTCACGCGGACCGACCGCCGCCTCCTGAATGTCGGCGAAAAAGGCGGCCATCGAGTAAAAGTCGACCATGGTGTACGGGTCGTATTTGTGATTGTGACACTCGGCACACATCAGGGTGCCGCCCAGCCAGACCTGGCCATAATTGCGCACTCGATCGGCCGCATACTTGGCAATGTATTCCTTGGCCTGGGCTCCGCCTTCCTCCGTTGTCTGTAGCAACCGATTGTAAGCCGATGCTACTAACTGTTCCCGGCTCCGTTGCGGTAACAAGTCGCCGGCTAGCTGCTCGATGGTGAACTGATCGAACCGCTTGTTGCTGTTGAAAGCAGCGATAACGTAATCGCGATAAGGGGCCACGTTCATTGGGTTGTCGCTATGGTAGCCGATGCTGTCGGCGTAGCGGACCAGATCCAGCCACCATACGGCCATGCGTTCCCCGTAGTGCGGGGAAGCCAGGAAACGGTCGACCAGTTTTTCGTAGGCGTCTGGTGAGTGGTCGTTCAGGAAGGCGTGTACCTCGTCGACGCCAGGTGGCAGGCCCCGCAGATCGAATGATAAGCGTCGGATCAGGGTAATCCGGTCGGCCTGTGGCGACGGTTGGATCCCCTCCTGTTGCCAGCGGTAGGCCAGGAACGCATCAATCGGGTTACGGATGGTCCATCCGGGCAAGTGGACCTGCGGCACCTCCGGCCGGACCAGTTTGCGGAACGACCAATGTTCGGCGTAGCTGGCTCCTTCAGCCAGCCATTGCCGGATCCGTGCCAGTTGCTCTGGGCTCAGTGGAGGTTTCTTGGCTTGTAGCGGTGGCATGCGCTCGGCCGGGTCCGGGGCTGTTAGGCGTCGCCACAGTTCGCTCTGCTCCGGTTTGCCCGGCACGATGGCCCCAGCCGCTATCGCTTCCTCCCGCTGATCCAGCCGCAGGTTCGCCTTGCGACTGTTTGCATCCGGACCATGGCACGGATAGCAATGCGTGGCCAGCATCGGCCGGATGTCCCGCTGGAAATCCACCTTGGAAGTATTGCCGCTAGCCTTGGTGGCGACCGGGGACGCCGCCTCTGCCTGGCCCCCCTTCGGTGGCTGAGCTACCGCAAAGGATGGGCCGGACACGATTAGTCCAGATACAAACCAGCTAACCCCAACTAACAGACCCAGGCAGACTGCCACCAGACAGCGACCGTGCCACCTGCCCTTAGTGGTTACCATTCCGTGCTGCTGGTATGCTCGTTGCAGGTCCTTCATCATGTCCCCCCCGCCGCCTGGCCTTGGGCTGGTGGTTGGTGGATCGCCACCACAACTCGTCGTGACGCGTCAAACGTGCCGGGAGAAAAAACACAAATCGCGTTGCGTCTACCGCAACCGTAGAGTGCGTGTTTCAGGCGGGATTATTTCAATCACCATCATATCACCTGGCTAACGGGATGGGAAGAAAAAATGACAAAACGCACTACGAAGGACAAAACCGGTCGTTCTGGCACGGCCCGAGCGTGCTCCGTAATCGGAGGGGTCAAAGGGGGCGACATTTCGCATCGTCTTGCACGATAAGGGAGTAAAATGGTATGAAGCCTGCGGAAATCGGCAAGACGGTGGCGCAGCGTTCACTGGACCGACGCCTGGTTAGGGCGCCGAACCAGCCGAAATAATTGTTGCTACCAGACAACGTGTGGAGTAGTGTGACGGAACGAGCATCATGATCGTTTGGGAACCGCCAGAAGGCCATCCGTTGCGGCGTTTGTTTGCCGGTCTGACCGAATACACCTTTTTTGCTCATCTGGGCGTAGCCGATCACCGCCTGACGGACTATCTGTCTCTGTTGCTGGCCCGCTTCATTCATTTCGACGCGGTCTATCGCCTGCGTAATGCGGCGGGGCGTCCCTTGACCGAACTGGTCGACATGGTTTTGGAAGCCGAGCAGCTTCCCGCGGGTGGCCGGACCCAGCGGGAATATTACCGGCACATTGGCGACTTCGCTCTGTTCTGGACGGGGGTATACCCCGAAGCTCTCGATCAGCACCGCCGGCTGGCAACCAAGGATGCTTTAGTCAGCTATACCTGGCAGGGGAAGCGTGGCTATCTGATCACCAGCCGCTTAGAAGAGGCCGCCCACCACGATGAAGAAGCCGGTTTGTTCCGCCGCCTGAGCGAGCAGTTCGAGTTGTGTGCTATCGGTCTGCGCAAGGTGCGGGAAGAATGGGAGGAGTTACGCCGGCGTCAGCCTCCTAGCCCCCCCATTGTCTGCTAGAGTGAAACAACACCTCGGTGACCTTGAAGTAGCGGCTGAACTGATCCGAACCTCACTCGCTTGGCGGCACGAAGTCCGCCAGGTAAAGTTGGGTGGAACTGCGGCCATCCCGGTTGCTCGTCCACATGACCTTGCGGTAATCCGGACTGAACACGGGGAGCACGTCCTGACCAGGGGCATACGTCAGGCGTGTCATCTTTCCGGTTTCAATGTTCATCCAGTAAAGATCATAATTGGGGCGAACAAACTCGTTGGCATGGTCAGCGGCGGTGAAAATGATGTGCCTGCCGTCCTTGTACCAGTACGGAGCCCAGAAAACCCACTTGTCATTGTTGGTCAACTGTTTTTCTCCTGTCCCGTCCACGTTGATTACAAACAGTTGCAGTCGATCCTTTTCCTGCCGGTCGGCCCGGAAAATGACCCGTTTGCCGTCCGGACTGAAGAAGGGGCCGCCATTATAACAGTTGGGAACGTTCGTTAGTTGCCGGACGCCGCTGCCATCGGCGTTCATGATGTAAAGCTGAATGTTGCCTGCCGTGCCGGCGGCATAAACGATCCAGCGGCCATCCGGCGAATAACTCCCTTCCGCTGTATACACCTTGGCATTGGGCGTCAGGCAGCGTAATTGCGTACCGTCCGGATTGGCCTCATAAATTTTCATGTAAGGATCGAAGTCCCAGGAATAACGTCGGCGGATCCCCTTGTTCTGTTCCTCGATGCGGCGTTGGATTTCGGCCACCTGGTGCTTGCGAGCGTCCGGATCTTCGTGGGTCGAAGCAAAAATGATTTTCTTGCCATCTGGGCGGAAAAAGCCACAGGTCGTTTTGCCGATACCCGGACTGACCCGAATGGCCCGTCCACTGCTCAGGTCTTGCACAAAAATCTGGTAAAACGGGTTACCTGTTCCCTTTTCTTCGGCTTGGAAGATAATTTTGCTCCCATCGGGGGAGAAATATCCTTCGCCGGCCCGGACGAAGTCAAACGTTACCTGTCGGATGTTGTGCAGATAACGGGCCTCGGCCCGTTGCCAGTCTTCCTCTGGCCGGGATGTGTTGTGACCAGTCCCTGCAGACGGCCCCTGCAGATGACCCCCCAGACCGGCCTGGCCTATACATCCTGCCGCTACGGCCAACACCCACCAGCGGCGAACTGCTGTCATATCTGACTCCTCTTTTAATAAATTGGGCCGCACCCAACCGGGCTCGATCGGTCACTTGCCACTAATTTCATTGTGCTGCAGGAACATCCTTGACGGCCATCCTGTCAATTGATTCCGAACCGCCCCTAGAGATTCTATTCTGCCCAATGCTCCCAGCCGGATATTTTTCGGAGATCCATTGGCTCTGCTGGTACAATGCGATACCAGGATCCACCCACAAGAGGCGACAACCAAGCGGAGCTTGCCGCCGAGTTGGCAGAAAGGGTGCGTGTCGGAGTGTGCAGGGGATGGAAGGGGCAAAAAGCTTGCTTCAGAATTGGTCGACGTGGCGTTCGCAACCATTGCTGGAGCGGTGGACGCCACTTCCAGCGGTCCAGCATACGGCCGCGACGCTGCTAGCGGAGATGGGTCAGTCGAAAGTGCTAGACGAGGTGGACCGGGCCGTGGAGCGTTTCCGCCGCTTACGCGACGTAGCCCTGACGCCGATTGTGGGGGTGCTGGGCGAAGTAAATGCGGGCAAATCGAGCGTTGTAGCGGCGTTCCTGAGTGCCGCGGGCCGGCAACGCATCCCGCGGGGATTGGAAGAGCGGTTCGGCACGCACCGCTTCGTCTACTGGTGCCCGCAGGCCTGGCAGACAACCCCGGAACGGGAACAGGCCTTCACCCACCTGCTGGCCCAAGCCCATGGACACGCTCCGGAGCCGCTCGCTCCCGACCCCGACACTACCGCTCGGCAATACCACAGCGGCCGTGACCAGCCGCAACTACTACCCGTGCCCCTGCTGGCCTGGGATAGCGGACTTGCCCACTTTGCCCTCCTCGACTGTCCGGATATCCAGACAGAAGATCCAACCCCTTCACACACCACCATTGCTCACAAAAAAAGTAACCAACGCCTGGACTTCGTTGCTCAGGCGGCACAGATATGCTCCGCTTTCTTCTTTGTCTGGGAACGCAGTAAAATCCGTGACCGCCTTGCTACACAATTTCTTGAACGTGTCCGCGAAGTGATGAGTAATGTACCCATATATTTGCTTGTTAACAAGGTCCGTCCTCATCCCGAGGCACTTATGGGTATCCTTCGCGACGTCGACATTCAAAGGATTTGTGAAAAATTCCACATAGCGGCGATCTATGTTGCCATGGACTATGACATCCCCCAATGGGAATGTTATACACCGCGGGGATTACGGGAAGAAGCGGCAGCCACAGGACCGTTACCGTTGTTTTTCCGCCTGGACGCGACGACAGCGAGCCAGCCCCAGGAGGCTCCCCCCTCCACCTGGCTGTCGCGTCTGTTCCAGCAACTGCCACCGGCCGAACTCCAGCGAAAAATGCTGGACTCCCAGGCCGATTTCCTCTGCCGCCAGCTCCATTGCCTAGTGGCCACCATCGATAGCTGGATCGATCAGTGCCAGCGTACCACCAGCGACGCCTATCGCGGCCTCCTCCAGTTCTGTGTGGATGTCTTCAAAGATGGACGCGGTGAACCTTTGCAGATTTATGATCCAGTATTTAATGAAAAGCTCAACAAAGTCATCCTTGACTATGCTCCATGGTATGTTCGTCTGGCAAACTGGTTTAATGACCACATTAAAAAAGGTATAGAACACGTACGAGGATTTTTCCCGTTACTTGCCTGGAAGGATAATTTGTCATCATGGAAGGATCAATTAAAACATCTCGGTGAAGGATTTGCGGATGCAACTGATCTGGCACGCCGAAGTATCCAACAACGATGGATACCGTCTGAATGGCCGGAACAGTATCTGGTTGATACCTGGAAAACGGTATTGGACCATTTTCAGCAGTATCGGTATGTGGTTCAGGAAGAGGATTTGCGTCCGATGGCGGAGGATTTCTGGCGTCACGCTCCGTCGGGGGTGGGGTGGCGAAGTGCTTTGACGATCCTGGGCAGTACGGCAGCGGTGGCCGGACTGGTGACGGCCGCCGTGGATGGCGGTGCTACCTTGCTGGCCGGTTATTCGTTGGTCGGGGCCCTAGCGGCTGCCACGCCCGCTTGGGGAGCGCTAACCGTCAGCCTGATTGGCACCAGTGCCGCTTTGGCTGTGTTTTATGCTGGCCTGGTCCAGCACAATTCCCTGCCGCACCTGGCGGCATTTTTCACCTTGGCCTGCGACGCTTTCGGGCTGCCCCGGCATCTGCAGCAGGTGCCCCGTGTGGCCACCTTTGGCCGGGGGGAGCAGGCACGAACCCTGCCGTTGCCGGACATCGACCTGCCGCCACTATCCCCACTTCATCCTCTCCCCCGCATTGGCCTATGGCGCTGGACGGATATCGGTCGCCAGTTCCGCCAGGCTGTAATCGATATCTCAGCGGACCGCCTTGCCTCTGCCGCTTCCAGTGCAGACACCAGCCGTCCGCTCGATGCCACTGCCTGCTCCTACAAGGCCTGAAACGACGTTTCCTCCCTTTCGGTTGGCCATTACACACTTAACGGTTCCCCAGGATTGCCCCCTCCGACCTAAAAGTCAGGAAAATACCCATGATGGCACCGACGGTAGCTTCAGGACACACTTCGGCGACTGCCACTTCTGGCGAGCCATCCCCTGTAACGGCCCCCCGGCAAGCTTACCGCCAGCTGCGCCAGTGGTGTGAACAACTGCAACGGGCGGTGGGCCAGTTGGTCCCCGGCAATCACCCCACAGCCCTGACCGTTCGCCGGTTGTGCCAGCAGACGCTGGAAGAAGCGGAATTGCTCCTGCGCCACCATCAGAGTGCGACGGTGTCGCTGGTGTTGATAGGACCGACCGGTTCCGGCAAGGGGTGGCTGGCCCGCTGCTTCGTGAGGGACGCGCAGTTGCGGCAACGCATCCCCAGCGGTCAGAACGCCGACGATCGTTCCCGGCACCTGTTGTGGATTGGCCCCCAGCAACCGCCGGGACTGGATGCAGGCGAAGACTACCTGCCCGTACCCGCTTCTTTGATGCTCGATCTGGGGACCCCCTATTTGCTCGGCGATGCCCCTGGTTTTTCCGACTGGTCCGCGGCGGTCGTCCGCCTAAGCCGGCGGGCCATGGCGGCGGGCGCCCTGAAAATCCTCGTTCTGCCCCAGCAAATCCTGCGCGACCGCGCGATTCCTGAACTGCTCCGCCAACTCCCGGCAAGTCACGTCGTTCCGGTCGTCTGCTTCCGCGGCCAGCCGGGACAGACCGAACCGACAGCCGCCCTGCGCGAGGATGCCTTTCACCACTGGCATCACTGGCAGCAGGCCACGCCATCCGTCCAGCTCCACCCACCTTTGTTCATCCCTGATGCAGATTGCTATGCTCCCCATAATCCTGAACAAGCTATTCAACACGTACAAAAGAGATTGCAGGATACATTAACTCCCCTGCTGGCCGACCCCCAACAGAGACAGCAGGGAATCGCTGAGGAAATTCTGGCCCGTGGCGAACTATTCCGCCGGACCGCTCTTTCCTGTTTCGAGGAACTCTGCCACCGCACCCGGCCAATCCTGCAACAACTCCAACACGATCTCCATAAACTGCTTCCAGAACTCGCATTCAAAATGTTTGGTGATGATCTTCACTTGGGTATGATCGTACGTTCTCAATTGCGTGCACTCTGGCTTCATACAACTCCCCTGTGGTGCTTTCCCTATCGATCAATTCTGGGACTGCTTATAGTGACAACTAATGCATGGGACCGTCTGATCTTTGCACTGACAGGAAGTTTGCCTTCTTTAGCGCTAACTACTTGGCAAGCATTGAGGAATTTGCGTATGGTGTCCCGTCAGCATCTACGGCAACGGTTGGACTTTGCCGCACCGTTACAGGATAAAGCCCGCCAGGTTGTGACACTTTATCTGGAGCAGATTCGTCGCGTCGTGCAAGCCGCACAAGGCTCAGAACATTCGCCGCAACAATCTGTTGATCAACAAGTTGTCGTCAAAATTGCCGGTTTGGATGAGTTCCAGCAGCGGTGCCGTCACTTGCTGCAACACACCGTGCAAGCCGCTACAGCACGTCTGTGGGCCCCTGTTGTGTTTGCCACCGTAGCCACAGCCGTTTTTCTGTTTCTATTCTCAGGACCGGTAATTGTTATCTATCGCCAATACCTCGAAACTATCATACAAGTATTTCATGGAGAACATGTGCAATGGAGTGATTTTCCTCAGCCATCATTCTCAGTTATTGTAACCAGTTTCATTTTGAGTGTTATTCCTGTCGCTATCATCGCTATGGCGTCCTTGACGTGGGCTTCGCGAATGCATGCTGTTAACCAGATTGTTCGTAAGGTACGAGAACAACTGGCTCATTTAATAGAACAATGGCAGCAACAAGCCTTGTTGCGATGGGAGGTGGAGGAACCGCAATTGCAGGCCGTGCAGTACCTGTTGCAACTAGAGGGAGCGGCGGTTCAGCCGGCTCCACCACAGACACTCGCCTCGGAACAGACTGACGCCCTGCTAGATGGAAATACCAATCTCCACCCATAGTCGTTTGTGTGGATATGTATGACAATTGCGATAGAAGAAACACTCGATGACACATTGATAATTCGATTAGCATATCTCCTTGTAAGCGATGTCTGAAAGGGACGGACGGTTAAGGGAGAACGGCTGATAAGGTGTTGGCAGAACCGCTTCAGGATTTCCAGCGACGGAAGTTGATCGCTGTGACCTGAAACGGGGCAGCGGCCACTGCTTGCGGGAAGTAACGGTCGACCCAGCCGCGGGCGGCCGCTTCGTCCCAGGGTGTACCGGGTGGGATGTCGATCGATTTGAGCAGGATCAGTTGTCGCGCGTGCCACTGCCAGGCAGCACGAGCGGCCAGGGAGTCGGACGTGACGTCCCAACTGGCTGGCCAGTCCCCTAAGTCAAGTCCTTCCAGAGCCAGCGGTGGTGCCTCCGGACCCAATAAATGCTGCACAAAGGCCCCGGTAATCTGCAGCGTGGACAGAGCGAGTCGATGGGCCGTTACTTCACCCAGAACATGAATTTTATCTAATTTACGAATCACATCGGCTAATTCCCCTCCGCCAGGCATTATACGTATCGATTCCGATGAAAATGATCGCAAAAAGGATCGCAATCGTGATCCTAAATCGGGCAGATCGTATAAACTGCCACCTACTTTAACGATGATCATAGCCGCGTACAAACGTCTGGACTGGAGAAAATCACAGACATTTTAGTGAAGGCAGACGCGTCCTTAGGGGGAAGGTGAGGGGGATGTAGTACAATGGTAGAGCATCGGTACACGCCACGACGCGGGCTGAGTCGTTGAGGAGACTGGGGTATGCAAGGTGGGAGACGACATCGCCTGTCCGGTAGTTTGCGCGGCGGCATTTGGCTGATGTGTCTGGTAGCGGCAGTGGGCATGGCTCAGGTTCCCCTGCCGGAAGAGAAGGAGGACCCCAAGGGGGGGGTGAAGCGGAAAGTCGTGGTCGAGGATGATCTGCCGCCGACACGCCGGCCAACCACAGCGTTGGGGAATCCGCCCGACGTTCAGCTGGATGAATTGGAGCGGGCGGCGGCCACGGTTGAGGTTCCTGAACACAAAGCCTTGTTGCAGCGGTTCATGGTACCGTCGGATCGCTTGACGACTGCCAGTGGCGGAAGCCTGCGGATCCGGCCCGTTCCGGTCCATCGTTCCGAGTGGAAGGGGGCCATGCACATCAACGTTATCCCCTTGGACGGAGCGGGCAAGCCGCAGGCGGAACGTACCCTGGAAGTCAAGGAAGTGCGTCAATTAGAGTACTTCGAGGCACTGGTCGTTGCAGAGGTGGAAAAACTGACGGGGCAGGGGGGCCGTCCGACGCTGGAAGATTGGCTGCTAGCGGAGCAGTTGCTGGCTGCGGCGTTGCGGTTCCACGATTATGCCCGCGAGCGGAACCTGCGGCGAGGCAAAGGCTGGGACGAGCTTCGCGGTCCGCTGGTGCAGCAGTTGCGGCGTGTGCGCTTGCAGGCCCTGCAAGCGGCCCAGGCCCGCAGCGACTTTACCCGTCTGCGTGAGCTGAGCCGACGGCTGAGCGAGGCCTATCCGCAGGACAAGGAGGTGGCCGAGGCCCTGGCGGCCATTCGCCTGGCCGAGGCGGAAAAACTGCTGCAATCGTCGCAGCATCTGGATCACGTGCGGGCGCGGGAATTGCTCGACGAGTATGCGTCCCGTTTCCCGGGTGGCGGTGGGGAACGGATGCAGCGGTTGCGGGAGCAGTTGCGGGAGATGGCCCGCAAAGCCCTGCAGCGGGCCCGCGAAAAAAAGGAGGTGGGGGACCTGCCCACGGCCCGGGACGAACTGGCTCGCGCCGCTGCCCTTGATCCCACCTTGGAGGGATTGCGCGACCTGCAGCGGGAATTGCGCTTCGGTTACCCCGTGCTGGCGGTGGGGGTGTGGCAGGTGCCCCGCTATTGCAGTCCGGCCTTGGCCCTGCTGGACAGCGAAAAACAGGCCGTCGAGCTGATGTTTGAAGGGTTGCTGGAGGAGATCCGCGACAGTCAGGGGGTGGTGGACTACCGCCCGGCCGCGGCCCGCACCCTGCCCCTGATCCTGCCCGGAGGGCGGGAATTCTCGATCCGCGTGACCGAGCGGGAATCCCCAGCACGCCCCGGCTTCGAAAGCCACGACGTAACAGCTACAGTGCAGTTGCTGCGGCGTCTGCCGCACACCTGGTCGGCCTATCCGCTGGCCTGGCTGGCCCCCGAGCCGCCGCAGCCGCGGGACCCGGCTACCGTGCGTCTGTTCTTCGCTCAGTTCCATCCCGATCCCCGTGCCCTGCTTACCTTCAAGCTGTTGCCGGCACGCTTCCTGCAGGAGCAAGGAAAACTGCCCGATGATCTCGATTTTGCCCAGCGGCCGTTCGGAACCGGACCCTACCGCCTGCACGCCCGGCCCAATCCTTCACCGGGTCAGCCCCGCGAGCTGGTCTTCGTCGACAATCCCACTTATTCCCTCAGCCGCGACCGGGCTCACCTGCCGCAGATCCGCGAAATCCGTCTCGTCGAACTGCTCACCCCCAATGGCGATTACCGACCCTTCGTGCTGGAAGCCTTCCGCTCCGACAAATTGCACTTGCTACCAGACATCCCAACGGTGGACTTGCCGTATTTCATGGGTCCCGGATCAGGACTGACAGACCGAATTCAGATTGTTACAGTTAGTCATCATCGTCGTATTCACATTCTAGCACTTAATTTGCAACGTCCGTATCTGCAACGCAAGACGTTGCGGCAGGCCCTGAGCCTGGCGATCGACCGCGAGGCGATTCTTGACAGTGTATTCCGTGGGAATCAAGCAGAGAATCGCCGCTATCACAAGGTGTTGTCGGGTCCATTTCCGGCCCAGAGTTGGGCGGCCGGCAGCAAGCCGTTGTCCCTGACCAACCGTGATCTGGCCGTGCAGCGTCTGCAGGAATACCTGAGCGAGCCGGGCGCCACCACTAACTTGCAGCTGTCCTTTCCGCGGGAAGACCCCCGGGCGGCTCTGGCCTGTACCCAGATCAAAACGCAAATCGAAACCCTGTTCGACAAACGCCTGACGTTACAACTGGAAGCGGTGCCCATGCGGGATTTGCTGGTGCGGGTCCACGAGGAACGCCGCTACGACCTGGCGTACGTCCCCTTCGACTACCCGGACGAGTGGTACCCGTACGCCTTGGCCGCCCTGCTCGACCCGACAGCGGTCGGACGCGGCGGACGCAACTGCTTCAGTTTTCTCAAACCGGAAACCCAGCCGGACGCCGAAGACTTGCGCCTGGGTCAGTTACTGGCCGAGTTGCGACAATTCCGTGACTACGATACTCTGGCCCGGCAGGCCGCAGAGATCGCGGAACGCTTCAATCAGTCGCTGCCCTTCATTCCGCTATGGCAACTCGATCGCCACCTGGCCATTCATCGCCGATTGCGTCTCTTTTTCGATCATGACGTGCCGGCGGACCCGGCCAGCCTCAACCCCACCACTTTGTTCACCCGCGTGGCCTGGTGGCGTCTGGAGTAGTCGATGCCCTGCTGTCCGCCGCACACAGGTGGTCTAATGCTCTGTTCTTCCTGGGTGGACCCGCGGTCGGCTTGCATCGTCGCTCGCCCGGCTGCTTCATAAAAAAGCCGGGTACGCAGCCGCGAGGGAGGAACAGTGAACATGCGTAAAAGCCGCCTGTTTACCCCCGGTCCGACACCGGTACCGGAGGAGGTGTTACTGGAGCTGGCCCGTCCTGTGGGTTATCACCGCAGTGCCGAGGCCAAAGCGACTTTGGCGGAAGTAGTCCGTGGTTTGCAATATGTTTTGCAGACGGAGCAGCCGGTGTACGTCTTGACGTGCAGCGGCACGGGGGCCATGGAAGCGGCTGTCTCCAGTGTGGTGGCCCCGGGTGAGAAAGTGATCCTGTGCACGGCCGGCCGCTGGGGCGAACGCTGGCGGGGCATCCTCAAGGCGCACGGAGCCGAACTGATAGCTGTCGAGGCTCCCTATGGTCAGGCCGTCACCTCCGACCAACTCGCCGATGCCTTGACTCATCACCCCGATGCTGTAGCCGTGTACACAACTTTGTGTGAGACGAGCACCGGCGTCGGACACGACATTGCCGCCTTTGCCCGTCTGACCGCGGCCAGTTCCGCCCTGCTGGTCGTCGATGGGATCAGCGGCATCGGGGCCATGGAATGCCGCATGGATGCCTGGGGCATCGATGTGCTGGTGACCGGCTCGCAAAAGGCCCTGATGATGCCCCCCGGCCTGGCATACGTGGCCGTTAGTCCCAAGGCCTGGCGTAAAATCGAGGCGACGCCAGTACGCAATTTTTATTTCGATTTACGCCGCTACCGTAAAGCCCTGGCCGAGGGGCCCGATACGCCTTTTACGCCTGCCAACACGTTGATCCGGGCTCAGCGTCTGGCCTTGGAACGCCTGCGGGCCGAGGGAATGGAGCAGGTCTGGGCCCGCCATGCCCGCCTAGCCCAGGCGACCCGGACTGCCGTGCAAGCCCTGGGCCTGGAACTGTTTGCCCAGCGGCCTAGCAATGCCCTGACCGTCATCCGCGTACCGGCGGGCGTGGACGGCACTGGCCTGCTCAAAAAACTAGAACAGCACTTCGGCTACAAGCTGGCCGACGGCCAGGACACCCTCAAAGGCAAGATCTGGCGACTCAGCCACATGGGTTATGTGGATCCTTTCGACGTACTGGGGGCCATCGCCGCCCTGGAGTTGACGCTGCACAGTCAGGGCCTAGCAGTGCCGCTGGGGGCCGGCGTGGCCGCCTTCCAGCGCGAGTATGCCCGTGCCCAAGCCTTGTAATTTTTACCAATCCCCAGCGGCAGGACTGCAGCAATTGTAGTTATTACACCGAAGCTACGGTGCTCCGGTCTCGTCGCTACGCCTGGTGCGATCGCGCAGTTGCATGCGAGCCGCAAGAAAAGCGGCTTTTTTTGCTACTGACTTTCAAGTTCGGGTGCGCGGCACGCCACTTGCCGGATAGACTTCTGACGCATGGATCAGGCAACGCGATCGACGGGAAGTCGAGGATCCGGCGTCGTCTCCACGGAGGTCAAGGGAATGACGCTTCGCTGGCTGGTGGTGTGGGCCGTGGTGCTCAGCGGCAGTGGTTGGACATTGTCGCCGGCGGCAGCGGCCACCTTCGAGACGACCAACTTCCTGGTTGAGGCACCGACCCCAGAGCTGGCCCGCCGCTTCGGTGAAATGGCCGAGTTCTATCGCCGCCAGAAAGCTCTCGAATGGCTCGGTCGTGAAATGCCGCCCTGGACGGAGCGGTGTCCGTTGCGCGTCCGTATCGAGCTGGGCTCAGCGGGGGGGGCCACCACCTTCTCCTTCCACCCCCGCGGAGGCGTTGCTTCCCAACAGATGGAAATCCGCGGCGAAGTCCGCCAATTGCTCTATAGTGTACTGCCCCACGAAATCACCCATACCGTCTTTGCCCATTACTTCGGCCGGCCAGTCCCACGCTGGGCCGACGAAGGCGGAAGCGTCCTATCCGAAAATGAGGAAGAACGCTTCCAGCACGATATCCGTTGTCGCGAGATACTCAACGCTGGTCGTGCCTATGTCCTACGTACCCTTTTCCGCATGACAGAGTATCCTCGAGATATGATCGTGGTATACGCCCAGGGATACTCGGTAACCGCCTTCCTGGTCGAGCGGGGCGGAGGCGGACATGCCGGTCGGGCCAAGTTCCTGCAGTTCCTCAGTATTGGCATGCAAGGGACCGACCCCCGTTACCACGGTACGCTGGAAAGCTGGAACGAGGCCGCCCGCCGGGTCTATGGCTTCGAATCGGTCGATGCCCTGGAGAAAGCCTGGCTGGACTCCTTGCGGACGCCGCCTTCCCGGTTGGCCGCTCGCGAACTGGGCAATGTCCTGCCTGGCCGCCCAGGCACGGCTAATATGCCCGTGAGCACCGCCAATGGTAGCCGGACGGACGGGCTGGACGCCGCTTTGGCCACACGCAGCGAAATCCGACGGAGTGCCCTCCCGGCTTTACCCATCCTGGAGCCACCGGTCCGGGCCATCCGCGCGGCCGCACCGGATCATGAACCGTCCGCGGGTGCCCGACCGACTGGCCAGCCCGGCGTTCCGGTTGCTTTCACACCTGCTTCTTCTCCTGCTAGCGACACCCGACCGAACAACTGCCCTGGTTGTCCGCCACCCATTCTGTTGCCCCCAGAAATTCCTGCCCCCGTTCGCCCCTGAACCATACCTTACAACGCTTGAATTGTGCGAGCGATTGATCACCACGCTCGTTTGCCAGGAAACAACTCTTCAAAGTTGCTGGTTATTTCCCAAAATGGTTGACTTTTCGCTGCTTGATGAAAATAATTGTATATGTTAACTTGAACAAATAGACTAAATCTGTCAAGTAACTGGCCAAGCCATATACTATATTATGTACACAAAATAGCTTTTTGTCAAAATGGGATAATCGGGTGGTCCGGGGAGGTTGGTCGATTCAGGCGGCATCGGCTTGCGGGCAGGCGAGTTGGGCCGGGGTGAAGAGGTATCCGGCGGGCGGGGGGAGCTGGTGCGGGCCCACGGGTCCATCGGCACGTCCTTCCCAGGCATGGGTGCGAAGGGATTCGAGGACGCGTTCGGCCAGAGCCAAGGCCTGACGGCCGTCGTAGCCGCTGACGCGGGGGCGTCGCCCGGTGCGGACGCACTCCAGGAAATGGACGATTTCGGCGGTGAGCATATCCCCCTTGCGGTCGCCGTCGAGGTGAAGGACTTGCAGGTAGCGGCCGAACAGCTCTTCGCGAAGACGTGCCCGGGCGCTCCCATCAAGCCGGTCCAGCGGGATGCCCCAGCGTCGCACCTCCTCACTGGGCTGGACCAGCAGCAGCTTGCGCGTGACGAAGTCGATGCCGGCGTATCCCTCGGGGGCCCAGACACGCAGGCGACGCTTGGGGTGGCGGGTGATCCGACTAGCGGTGACGTGGGCAATGCAGCCGTTGGCAAATTCCAACCGGGCATTGACCATGTCTTCGTGGCCTCCGAATACGGAAGCGCCGACAGCGGCGACACGGGCCACGGGGCCGCCCACCAGGGTCAGCAGCAGATCCAGGTCGTGGATCATCAGGTCCAGGACGGCACCGATGTCGGTTGATCTACCGGTGAATGGGCCATGCCGCTCGGCTTCGATGAACTTAGGACGGATGGGGCGGCGCAGCAGTTCCTCGAAAGCGGGGTTGAAGCGTTCGATGTGACCTACTTGCAGGGGAACGCCGGCCCGCTCGGCCAGGGCGATCAGATGATCGGCCTCGGCCACGGTGCGGCACATTGGTTTTTCAACCAGTACAGGCACGCCGGCCTCCAGAAAAGCGGCGGCCACCTCGTGATGATAAATGGTCGGAGTGACCACGTGCACTGCATCGACCTGGCGGAGCAGCGCCGCGTAGTGAGTATAGGCACGCGTGTGGAACCGTTCAGCGATCAGTCGGGCCTGCTCGGGGTTCGAATCGACCACGCCGACCAGTTCCACGTCCGGTAAGTGGGCCAGAATACGGGCATGATGCTGACCCAGGTGTCCTACACCGATTACAGCCGTCCGCAAGCGGGTCATGTCAGCCCCAAGCTAAAGGTGACAATTGACGAGCAGAAGCCCTGGTTATGCAGTGCTTGCCGAATTCAAGCGGCACAGGCGGTGGTCCGTCCGCATTCCGCGTCTGTTTGCATCTGACAGAGTCGCCGTACTAATTCCACGTTGAGGGTGTGTCCGGAGCGGTAGGCGACGACGTGTCCGGCCAGGTCGGCGCCGAACAGGGCCAGATCGCCGATCAGATCCAGTATTTTGTGTCGGGCGGGCTCGTCTGCGAAGCGGAGGCGGTTGTCCAGCGGGCCACGGTTGCCGAACACGACGATGTCGGCGGGGCGCAGGTGCCGGCCGATCCCCTGCTCGCGTAACTGACGGGCCTCGGCGGCCGTGACAAACGTCCGGCAGTTGGCCACTTCGCGGGCGAACTCGCCTGGGGTAAGTCGCACCGTGTAGCGCTGCTGCGGGATCGGTCCATAGGTGCCATAATCAAGCAGATAGCTCAGACGTAGCTCGGCCGAGCCGGGCGGGGGCGGATAGAGGGTCAGGGTAGCTCCCTCGCGGCGGACGGTTAACGGCTGTTGGACCGCCCATATGCAGCGAGGGCGGTTCTGCACGACCACACCCGCCTGAAGTAGCAGTCGCACATAGGCAGCCGCAGAACCGTCCAGTCCGGGCGGCTCAGGACCGTCTAGTTCTACCCAGCAATTGTCGATGCGTAAACCCGCCAGAGCTGCCAGTAGATGCTCTACCAGAGTAATGCCTTGTCCCGCTGTTCCGAGGGTAGTCCGGCGACAAGTACCGATGGCGGCACTGACCCGGGCATGTATGGCCGGTGCCCCCGGCTGATCACGCCGGTAAAAAACTATGCCACTATCCGGCGAGGCGGGATGGAAACGCACACGCACCGCAGCACCAGTAACCAGCCCTATTCCTTCCAGGGTCACTGTCCGCGCCACGGTACGCTGCGGACGAGTAGCCACGATGTGCACGGTCTGTTCCTTTCTGGCTTCCCTGCCTGCACGGCGAACGCGGCCACATGTTCATCTGCGACAACGTTCGCCCCCATAGTCCGTACTGCTTTATCGGTCTGTCCGCCTTGTCAGATGTAGCGGATCGTCTCCCTCCGAGGCAGCTGGATGCTTAGCGCTGACCAGACGGCGGGGCGGCCGGTGCCGTCCCGCCCGTAGGAGTAACCGCACCGCCCAGTGGTGGAAGCTTGCTCACGTCCACCACGTTCCCCTGGGCATCTTTGGGAGGATACCAGGCATTGAGGGTCTGGATCAATACCGGTGTCAAGTCGACGTGTCGGGCTACGTAAAACGGTTGTGCTGCCGGAGGTTTGAGCTTCAACTCCTTGATCATCGGGTTTTTCATCTCTTCAGCTGTTACGGCATCCGGATAGGCAAATACGATGTGGTAGCCGTTCATTTCTGCCGTTTTGTCTACCACGGTCTTGATCTCGTCGTACAACTGGGAGATGATGGCGCTGGCCTCGTCGTTGAGAATACGGTTTACTTCTGCTTCGCGGTCCTGGATTTTACGGCTCAGCTCTACCATTTGTTTGCCCAGCTTGTCGCGCAGTTCAGTTACCTGCTGCTGCTGGTATTCCTGCTGCAGTTTGGCCAGTTCCGACCGCCAGACAATGATGTCTTTCGAGAGTTCTTCCCGCTTTTTGTTGAGTAGATAGACCTGGTATTTAGCCTTGCCATAGTCGCGCATGACAGCGGCCATGTTGAACACGGCGATGGCCGGTCGCTGCGGTGGCTGAGTTGGTGGGGTAGCAGGATTCTGGCCCCGTGCGGGCCCTATAAGCCCGATCAGACCGAGCATCACCGAACATGCTGTCAATGGCCGAATGAATCGTGACACGCCTGTTCCTCCTGCGACAACTTCCGGGGACGCGGGAGCGGGACTGAGCCAAAGGAGTGACGTCAGACCCGCTGAACGCGAACATTTCCCTGCTGCCGGGCGCCATCCATGGCGTCTCCGGCTCGGCCTCCGCGAACCGATGATCGGTGCCGTTATGCGGCCGCCATACCACCCCGCCCTACTGCCGTCAACCTCAATCCTTCGTTATTTTCACGCTATCGCTGTAGCTTTGTCTGATTGGAGATGGGGCATATTACATTGATATTAAACAGACTATTTATTTATTGTCAATTTGATTGCATATTAGCTTAGATCTATTCATTTTTTGTAAATTTGGTTCAAGGACGCATCAGATAATTCTGTAAATCCTGGATAGGTAAAATAGGTAGCTGACCTCCGATTTGGTAGGTTTTTCACCATGGCTTGTGGAATGAAGATAATAGCGGATACAATCTCGCGTACCGGCATCCGGCTCAGGAATTGCGTATATTATCACAGCATAAGTCTTCTACTGTAGGAGTGGCGCCACTGGGGGCCAAAAAACATGACGACAAAAATCCCCAAGCGACTTCGCCGCGAGCCACTAGTTGAAGCCATTTGGCAAGCTGTGTTCGATACCACTAGCACCATTTCGCCTCCAGGCGATCTGCTAGTAGGTATTATTTATTCCTGGTTGCATAAATCAAATTACCATTGGCAGTTTCAGCGTCTGGCGACGGCTGATATCCCCGCCTTCCTGTCAGCACAAGATCCGCACTTGCGATTTACTGCAAAATATAGGATTGAATCACCTAAAAGCCCTATAGTCTATCAAATCGGTGATAGAATCATTTCAGTTCATTGCCGCCGACCATATACTGGTTGGGAGGTCTTCCGAGATAAAATCATCGATCTTCAACAATTATTATCGGAAACCGCTGTGATACCAAGTCCATTTTATCAGTCTTTGCGTTATATTAATCTGATCGAGCAGCAGGATATGTCCGATCTCCGCGGTTTGCGTTTAGCTATACGCTTAGGTGACCAAGATGTCATAAACCAACCCATCCATTTCCGTATAGAAACTAATTACTATAATTTTACACATATTTTACAAATTGCTACACATGCCCATGTACGCCTTGCAGAAAATCAATCCATGGAGGGGACAGTTATTGATCTCGAGACGCGTGCGGTTAGCTCACCTAATTGGAGCGATCAAAGAGATCAACTTGAAGCAATCCATCTCGCTGCCAAAACCATGTTTTTCGAACAAGTAGTTGCTGATGATTTGGTCTGTCGCCTACAGCCGGAATACGAGTAGGAGTAAATGCCATGTTAACAGTAACGACCATGGAATTACCTGCAGCTCTGGAGAAATCTGCTAACGTTGTTTGTTTAGATAATCCATATTATCAGAAATCTCGTGAAATGATGATATGTGGCTATCCCTATGAAAGAAATATGGTGACACCAATCACTGTTGCATACAATCTGTTGGACAATATCTTGATCGTCAAGCGTCTGCAAGAGTTGGTACGGGAAGGGTTGATCTGCTGGAGTGGTCGCCGTCTTGAATCGATTGATCCAGTTGTCGTCATGGGAAATCGTCCTACCCTCAGCCAATGGGTAATTGAGGAAAGGAAGTGATCATTTATTTGGAGGCAAGTGCTCTTGTCAAGCGCTACGTTGAGGAACAAGGTTCCGAACAGCTCCGCCGGCTCCTGAATCGTCAGAGTCTGGTGGCCACAGCGGCAATCACTTCTGTCGAATTGGCCGCGGCTCTGACAAGGGGTGTACGCGGACAACGTTTGTCTCAGCAAGAAGCAGATTTGATTTGGCAAAGCTTTCAGAACGAATGGAATGATTTTATCCAAGTTTCTGTTGGCTCTAAAGTTATCCATCAGGCTATCGAATGTGCCCGCACCTATGGCTTACGCGGCTACGATGCAGTTCATCTGGCCGCTGCTCAGTTTTGTGTCACAAATCTGGTCGAAAATACACTTTCTGTTGTTATGGCCACATTCGATCAAGAATTACACAATGCAGCCAGACAAGCGGGATTAGACGTATATCCGTCAAATCTGTAGAGACGAGATGCTGCGATGTGATTAACTGTCACCGCAGGTGCCGTGGGAATTCTCCCTTGGTTTCGTTCGGTCGAGTATGTACGGTCGACGTCGTCATTTGACCCCGTTTTCAGCCTATGATGACAATCGATAGGTGACAGATGTTTACTTTTTACTATGAGTGTCAATGTGTTCTGTTTACCGAATCTCGAAGATGCCCTGCAGTTGGTAGTATTGGTAGGTGTGGGGGGTGGTATTGACGTAAGCTGGCAAGTCATGGTAGGGGGGACGGATGGTTCCGGGCAGGATCAGCCGGGCGCAGAAGGGGAGAAGCATACCTGACGCGGGAAAATGGGACATGGAGCAACAGCAACTGATGACGCTGCTGGATAACGCAGAGGCGGCCGTGGGGCAGACCTCCTGGCTGGTCACTAAGGCCGAGGGGGATGACCGGATCGATGCGATTAGCCGGCGCACTGCCCTGGCACGGCCGGTTGCTTCGGGGCTGCAGAAGAATGCAGTTGGCCATGTGATGGTATCCGTGTGCATTGTCAACTGGAACAGTCGGGAGTTGTTACGGCGGTGTCTGCGGTCCTTGTTGCATCAGCCTCAAGGGGTGTGTTTAGAGGTGATTGTGGTGGACAACGGCTCGTGGGACGGAGCCGCTGAGATGGTCGCTGGGGAGTTTCCTCAGGTACGGCTGGTGTGCAATCGTTCCAATCGAGGTTATGCAACGGCGTGCAATCAAGGGGCAGCGGTGGCTCGGGGTCGTTACCTGTTTTTTCTGAACAACGATACGGAGGTTCCAGCGGGGGCGTTGGGTGAGCTGGTAGCAGCGGCGGAGGCCCATCCGGAGGGGGGCATTTTTGCTCCCCGGCTGGTAGGCAGTGACGGGATGGTACAGGGTTCCTGTCGCGGGCCGCTGACGTTAGCCGCTCTGTGCCATCGCTTGGGCTGGTTGCGGTGGACGGGCTGGTTCCGTGAGGCGTACGAGCAATACCGGCGTGGCGGCCAAGGTGTTGCACAAGCGGATGGGCTGCAACCGGTGCAGGCCGTATTAGGCTGTGCCCTGTTGGTGCGACGGGACATCCTGACGGCGGTCGGCGGTTGGGACGAGGGGTATCGCTTCGGCGTCGAGGACATCGATCTGTGTCAGCGGGTTCGCCGTCAGGCAGGCGTCTATTATGTTAGCCACGTCACGGTACTGCACCATGGACGGGTGGCCAGCCGGGCCAATATCGGTTACGTGATGGGCGGTGTGGCGGCCGGCTATATCCGTTACCTGCGCAAAGCGGGCGTCAGCCGCTGGGCCTTACTGGCTTATAAGCTGGCGGTGACCGCTGATGCGCCGGTACAAGGCGTTTTGAAACTGTTAGAGGGGGCGTACCGTTGGCTAGTGGGCCGGCGGCAGGATGCAGGGCGTTCCTGGTTGGCGGCCCGGGGTCACTGGACCTTTCTCTGGCGGGAACTGGCCCACTTGTGGTGGACCTGAGCTGTTGTCGTTACGGGATGGAGTTGTCTAGGTACTAGGTTCCCGACGGACCGGTCGGGGGACGTTCGCTGCCCAAGGGAGTCTGTTCTATCATTTGGAGGCGGTGCAAGACAGCCTGGAGCGATTCCATGGGCAGGCCGATTACGTTGCTAGCACTGCCCTGCACCACGGTCAGATGGGGGTCGTCGGGCAGTTGCAAGGCATAGGCTCCGGAACACCCTTGCCAGAGGCGGGATTGCAGGTAGGTGTCGATGTCGGCCTCCGTCATGGGTTTAAGGTAGACCAGGGAGCGTTCCTGCCAGCAGATTTGCCAGTCTTCGGGGCGGAGCCACAGGCAGACGCCGGTCCATAGTTCGTGGGTACGGCCGGCCAGCAGACGGAGGATGCGGCGGGCGTCGGCGGCGTCGACCGGTTTGCCGATCACCTGCCCGTCCAGCCAGCCAACGGTGTCAGCCGCCAGGACATATGCATGCTGATGCCGCGGGGCGACGGCCTGAGCCTTCAGCCAGGCCAGCTCGGCCACGTAATGCTGGCAGTCGCCGCGGCGGGCCTGGGTCGGTTCGTCCAAATATGCCGGTTCCACCGTAAAGGTATAGCCGGCTTGTTGAAGCAACTGGCGACGCCCCTGCGACGCACTGGCCAGGATCAGGCGGCGGGCAAGCGGGACGGACGCAGCCATGGCTGGGCCTTTTGCTCCAGATGCTGCCAGAGTTCCTCGGCGGTCAACTGCCGATGGCATTCTAGACTCGGGCAGCGTTTGCGATAAGAGCCGGCACACGGCACGCGGGTGGCCACCGCGCCGTGCGGGAAGGTGTACGGGCCGTGCCAGCGGGGCTGCGTGCAGGTATAAGGCGCCAGGCACGGCTTGGACAACGCCGCGGCTAGATGCAACGGGCCCGAATCGTTCCCCACGAAAAAGTCGCAGCCGGCGATCAAGGCTACCAGCTGACGCAGCGTGGTCTGGCCCGTCAGGTCCAGTAACGGACCGCGTACGTGTCGGGCGACCTGGTGCGCTGTGGGTATGTCGTCGCGGGCGCCCAGCAGCAGGCAGCCGCCGCCGCTGTGTTGGTGCCAGCGGTTGATCAGGGCGGCAAAGGAGGCGGCAGGCCAGCGTTTGGTCAGCCAGCGGGCACCAGGGGCCACTGCCAGCCACGGTCGCGGCAACTGCTGCCACAGGGCCAACGCTGCAGCACGCTCCGCTGGCCGAAGCGGCACCACAAAACGTAGCGGCAGATCGTCGCCCCCGAGCACCCGCACGACCTGCCAGTACCGCTCCACGGCATGCAGACGGTCCGCGGACCTGATCCACACACGGTGCGTATACGCCAGCACGCTGGCTTCCCGACTCCGGGCGAAACCGATGCGCACAGCCGCTCCGCTGGCCCAAGTCATCAGTCCGCTGCGCAGCAGTCCTTGCAGGTCGATGACCAGATCAAACTGCTGCTGACGCAGCTCCCGGCCCCATTGCCATAAATACCGTGCCATTTGCCAAAGCGAACAGCCGCGGCGGAACAGGCCACGCTCGAACGGCACCACGCCATCCAGGTGCGGGTGTCCCTCCAGAAGCGGGGCGTACGACGCATTCACCACCCAACTGATCCGGGCCGACGGATACAACAGGCGCAGACCCGTTAGCACCGGCAAGGCGTGCACGATGTCGCCTAACGCACTGGGTTTGATCAAGGCAATCCGTTGCGGCGGACCAGCCGGCAGACGCGGGCCCCGCAGCCGCGCCAGCGGCTCCCTTGCTCCCATGCGTAGTTCCCCTCCTTGGTCAGTTCACTTGCTCTTTGGCCGGCGCATTACCGGCAGGTGCCTCAGTACAGCACGCCGCCGCCTCTGCACTCCTGATGACCCCCCACACCAGAGAGGCCGCCAACCCTAACAATAACAACGCCGACACATACGGCAGCACAGGACGGCTCGTCAAGGGAAACAGCAACGACCCCACAAACGGCCCCACTATCCGCCCCAACGCTGCAAAACCCTGGTTGACCCCCAGCACTTCCCCCTGACGGTCGGCCGGGGCACCACGCGATACCAACGCCGTCAGCGATGGATTGACACAGGCAAAGCCCACCACGGCCGTGGCCACCACGCCGTAAAATACCCCCAGCTTTACCTGGGGGGCGACATCCATTCCACTACCGGCCACCGCTCCAACCCCGGCCAGACCGGCCAGCATCAGCACCAGGCCGGCCCCCAGCAGCTTCTGCTCGCCCCAGCGGCGGACCACGCCCCGGTACGTCCCACCGGCCACCAGCAGCACCATCCCTACTGCCGCAAATACCAAAAAGTTGTCGTCCTCGCTCAGACCGAACACCACCTGGGTCAGCAGGGCCAGGGTGGCCTCGAATTGGGCAAAGGCACAGATGGTCAAAAAGTAAGCGGCGATCAACCGGCCTACCATAGGCAGGGCCAGCACCTGGCGGGTGCGCTGCCAACTGAGCAGTGCCCGGCCCGACTCTGCAGGGCGTTGCCCCTGTCGCGTCTCGGGCATCAGTACCGCTGCGGCAATCAGGGCTAGCAACGACAGCAACGCCGCCAGTGCTCCCACTCCCCAGCTTTGGCGGCCGAACAACGCCAGGCCGAAATACGCTATCAGCGGTCCGAGGGTGAAGCCGGCTCCGAAGGCGATGCCGATCAGGGCCATGCCGCGGGCACGCTTGTCGGGGGGAGTGCAATCGGCGATGACGGCCGCCGCCACCCCCACGCTGGCTCCGGCCATGCCTGCACCGGCCCGCGACACCCCCATCAAGGTCACGGCCCACACCCACCACTCCGGTGGCAGGCTCACCGCCACACCGTAGAGACTGTAGAACACCACCGAGCCGGTCAGGCTCAGCAGCAGGGTGGGCCGTCGGCCAACACGGTCTGACCAGCGGCCCCAAGCGGGGGCAAAAACAAATTGCATCAGCGAGAAAACCGACAACAGGCCGCCGATCACCGCCCCTTGCACCGCTGGATCTGCTTGTTGCAAGTATTCTCGTGCCTGGCGGGGCAGCACCGGCAGCACCACGCCAAACCCTAGCAGGTCGATGAACACTACCAGCCAGACGATCAGCAAAGCCGAGCGTTGCTGATGGTGCGTGCATGTGTGTGTTGCCATAAGGCCTGATGTAGGCCTTCAGGCCCCTGGGCGTCCACCTTTGAGCTTTAACGTGATATGCGACAACGCGGCAACGCCTGTCGCAATCTTTCTACGCCAGCATCGGTGATGTTTTTGCACCCATAAAGGTAGAGTTGTTGGAGTTGGGTCAGTTTGGCCAGGCGAGCCAGTCCGGCATCGGTGATGTTTTTGCACCCATAAAGGTCGAGATGTTGGAGTTGGGTCAGTTTGGCCAGGTGAGCCAGTCCGGCATCGGTGATGTTTCTGCACTCAGTGAGGTTGAGTTGTTGGAGTTGGGTCAGTTTGGCCAGGTGAGCCAGTCCGGCATCGGTGATGTTGGAGCACTCCCTGAGGTTGAGTTGTTGCAGTTGTGTCAGTGGGGCCAGGTGAGCCAGTCCGGCATCGGTGATGTTGGAGCACTCCCTGAGGTTGAGTTGTTGGAGTTGGGTCAGTGGGGTGAGGTGAGCCAGTCCGGCATCGGTGATGTTGTCGCACCCACTGAGGTCGAGTTGTTGGAGTTGGGTCAGTGGGGCCAGGTGAGCCAGTCCGGCATCGGTGATCTTGGAGCACCACCTGAGGTTGAGGAACATGAGTGGTTCCACACCGACCAACTCCTGCAGCCAGACCAGCTCAGCGTCGCTCACACCCGAGCTCAGGTTCAGTTGGTAGTGGTAGAGGGGGTTGGGGTCCAACAGGGTGGGGGTGTCGGTCAGTTTTTCCCAGGATGCCGTGGGCTGGTTGGCCGGTCGACGGTAGAGGGTGCCTTCCAGCCAGATGAGCCGCTGCGTGGCCAGTTGCTGGGCAACGTTGCCGTGGAGGGTGGTGGAGTAGCTGAGGGTGAGGGAGTGGAGGTTAGGCAGAGCGGCGGTCAACTGTCGCACCCCTTGTGGACTGAGACGGAAGCACCCAGTGAGGTTGAGTTGTTGGAGTTGGGTCAGTTTGGCTAGATGTTGCAGTCCGGCATCGGTAATCTTTTGGCATCCGCTCAGATTCAGCCACCGCAAATGCGCAAATTGACCAAGATGTTCCATTGCCTTGTTGGTCAGTCGCGTGCATCCGCCCAAGTCCAGCTCCTGCAACTGAGCCAACGGTTTAAGGGCTTTCAAATCGGCGTCCCGCAGTTGCGAGATTGCGTGCAGGTGCAGGCAGCGGAGTTGTCGCAGGGAGGCCAGGTGTTGGATGGCCGGGTTGGTAATTTGGCTGCAGTTATTAAGGTAGAGGGATTGGAGTTGGGAGAGGTATTTGAGGTGGTTGAGGCCGTCGTTGGTGATGCTGGTGCATTCACTGAGGTTGAGGTGGAGCAGGTGTTTGAGGTAGCGAAGGTGTTGCAATCCGGCATCGGTGATCTTGTCGCATTTGCTGAGGTCGAGGGATTGGAGTTGGGTCAGGTGTGTCAGGTGCTGCAATCCGGCATCGGTGATGTCGCACCCACTGAGGTTGAGGTGTTGGAGTTGTGTCAGTGGGGTGAGGTGAGCCAGCCCGGCATCGGTGATGTTTTTGCATCCTGCAAGACTCAGATGAGTGAGCTGACTAAAACCCTTCAGCTTGCCCAGTTCAACCAACACAGCGTCGTCGACCAAGTTACCAAGCTGCAATTGATAGACATGGTCGGGCTGGGGGGTGTACTGAGCGGGGGTGGAAGTAACGGTCTGCCACGGGGCTTCGGGCTGCTGCCGCGGACGATGCTGCAAAATACCGTTCACGGCAATGACCACGGAGGTGGGTGAAGCCGAGCGAGAGCTGCGTTTGCCAGAGCCTTGCTTCTTCATGATAACTCCCCTGGGGATTGTGCACAATTTATCGTACCAAATTTTGTCTGTTTTACCAGGATAGTAGTAGAAGTTATGATTGTTGAGTTGGGTTAAGCAGATCAGTCCAATCATAGCGTATGTTTGCTGCAGTTGGTAGCGGGATGGAGGGCCGATGCAGGGCCCAACGGTGTTAGCAGAGGATGGTTCCAGTGGGGATGGGCATATTAACTGCCCTTTTTTCGGTTTTGCCAATCGTGTCAGCAAATTTGGCCCGTTGCGCGGCGTCGGTGCAGATGGTGTAGACGGAAGGCGGGCGGCTGGACCGATGTCGTGAATAGCTACTGACCTTGACGAACCGCAACTGCTGTCCCGATAGTCAGGCCAGGGGCGTCGTTGGACGCTGAGGGGTTGTTTTGTCCTGTTATCGTTGTGAGCCGCCACGGAGGACCACATGAACCCCTACGTTGCCGAGGTGGCCGCTGGGGGCAACGACGAGGGTGCTGCCGAGGGGGGTGGTGCCGTCAGTCCCGCTTACCTGGTGCTGGATACCGAAAGCATTCCCGACGGGCAGTTGCTGGCCACTGTCAAGTACCCGGCCGAGAACTTGACGCCCGAGCAGGCCATTGCCCGGGCCCAGCAGGAGGCACGGGAACAGAACAAAAGCGACTTTCTGCCGGTGAGCTTTCAGATACCGGTGGCTGTGTGCATTGCCCGTGTGGGTGAGGATTTTTCCTTGCAAGGGCTGGTCCAGCTGGACGCCCCGCATTTCCGTCCGCGGGAAATCACCCGTCAGTTCTGGCTGGGCTATCAGCGTTATCGCGAACTGAACCCCGCACTGCCGGCTTACAGGCAGCCCCGGCTGGTCACCTTCAACGGTTTGGGCTTCGACATTCCCTTGTTGGAGCTGGCTGCCTTTCGTTATGGCTTTTGTCTGCGGCAGCATCTGTTGGATCGCGACCGTTATCGGACCACCATGATTGATCTGCTGGACTGGTTGACCAACCGTCGGGCCTATCCGCTGGTCGGTGGTTTGCACTTGCTGGCCCGTCTGCTTGGACTGCCTGGTAAGATGGGTGTGAGCGGCGATCAGGTCTACCACCTGTATACCCAAGGTCGACTGCAGGAGATCAACGACTATTGTTTGTGCGATACTTTGGATACCTATTTCATTTTTTTGCGGTCTCGGGTGTTGACAGGTGATCTGACATATGCACAAGAGAGCAGTTTGCACAGGCAGGCCCGGTTGTTTCTCCAGCAGCAGGTGAGCCGTTTCCCCGTCCTGGAAAAATATCTGCAGGCCTGGCGTGGCGTCCCTCCTGCCCCTGCTTTGAACGCCATGGGCACCTGAAGCGGCAGTCCATCCTGCATTTCCCTACAATTACTTACATTGGTGGACTTGGACTGATCGCACCGCTTACGCATGGTTAGGGTTACCAGAGGATCGTTACCCCCATGGCACGTTTCAGTCTGCCTGTGGATACCGCTGCTTCTTTTGCGACGAGCCGGTCGGCACCAGCTCCTCGGCCGCGTCGCACGGCACCATCGTTCGCGTTTATCTCCCTTGGTTGTCCGAAAAATACTGTCGATAGCGAGCAGATGCTGGCCGAATTGGCCCAGAACGGTTTCCGCCTGCATGCCCAGCCCGACCGGGTCGACGCCGTACTCATCAACACCTGTGGCTTCATCGAGGCCGCCCAGCAGGAGTCGTTACAAGTCATCCGTGAAATGCTGGAACGCAAGCGGCAAGGGCAGGTGTCAGCCGTGGTGGTCCTCGGCTGCTTGCCGCAACGCCTGGGAAACCAGTTGACCCAGGAACTGCCTGATATCGACCTGTGTCTAGGCACAGACGCGCTAGCCCAGCTCACGCCCGCCTTGCTCCGCCTGTTGGAACAGCGGAATTTGTTCCGCCCTGCTTCTGTGCGCTTGGCGACAAGCCCAGTCGCCGGACCCCCTGCCCGTCTCCGGATCACGCCTCGCCACTACGCCTACCTGAAAATCAGCGAAGGCTGTGATCGTACCTGCACCTTTTGCGCCATTCCCGCCATTCGCGGAGCCATGCGCTCTTTTCCCATCGAACAGGTACTCGAGGAAGCCCGCCTGCTGGCCCACGACGGCGCCCGGGAACTGATCCTGGTCGCCCAGGACCTGACCGCCTACGGCCTGGACCGCGACGGCCTGCCCCGGTTGGCACGCCTGCTCCGCCAACTCGACCAGCTTGACGCCCCCTTCCACTGGGTCCGACTCCTCTACGCTTTCCCGGAACATATCACCGATGAATTGCTTGACATTCTGGCCACTTCCCGCAAAATTGTACCCTATCTTGACATGCCCCTGCAGCACGTCCAACCCCACATCCTTAAAAGGATGGGACGACCCTGGCACCGTGACCGCCTCGAACAGCTTTTGTACCGCCTCCGGCAACGCTGGCCCGGTGTCGTGCTACGCACAACCTTCATCGTCGGCTTCCCCGGCGAAACCGACAACGACTTCGAGCAACTGCTCCGCTTCATCCACGACTTTCCCTTCGAGCGACTCGGAGCCTTCGCCTACTCCCGCGAACCAGGTACGCCCGCCGACCGCCTCGACGGACATCTCCCCGAGGAAGTCAAACAGCAACGCCTCCACACGCTGCTTTCCGCCCAGCAGACCATCGCTTTCCGGTATGCCCAGCAGCAAGTCGGCAAACATATCCACGTCCTGGTCGATGGCCCCGACCCCGAACACCCCCGTTGCTGGCTGGCCCGCTCCCCCGCCGACGCCCCTGAAATCGATCCCGTCGTCCGCGTCCAGGCCAGACAACTCCGTCCGGGCGACCTGATCCCCGTCACCATTACCGCTGCCGACGGCTACGACCTGCTCGCCCGACCCCGCCACCCCCGCCATAGCCACTGAGGTTACTCCAACCAGAACCATTACTCACAATCTACCACTAATCAACGACACCATCATACCGTCATCACCTCAAAATCTACATAGAGATATCCTTGCTGAATTGAGAGACATCTTCCCCAGATTGATCCTGGAAGTGACAACTGTTACAGTCTGCTTATGCTTGATTGATACGCTCCTTTCACGGCATTGTTCGGTTACACTCCAACCTTCGCAGGGCTTCTCTGCCCTGATGAAATCATACTTGATGTCAAAACCAGACATTGCACTGAATACATAGCTCACGATCTGCCGATTTCTTCCATGCTGATACATGCAACAACTTCATCAATTTATTCTTATTGACAAATTAAATTAATGTAAACAAATTAACAATAAAAGGTTCCCCCGGACGTCCACGAATCAACACACCCGGGTCGGGTGCTCGGGAGTGGTCGTCCTATATTATATCTGATCTCCTGATCAAGTGAAAAAGTTTTCCAAAAATCGCCAGCCCCGTTTGACTTCACCAGAATTATT
>JANWVV010000028.1 GCA_025055795.1 Gemmataceae bacterium | reverse complement strand
ATTATGGACAATAATTCTGGTGAAGTCAAACGTGGCTGGCGATTTTTGGAAAACTTTTTCACTTGATCAGGAGATCAGATATAATAAGAAGGTATAGCTAACGGAAGTTCACCAAAAACGGATGTTCTCGGTAAAAACAGGGCAGGGCGGCGGAGGTCGACTCGATGGTCAATTGTCACGGATAGATCTGTGGTATGGGGTGGTGCTCGCTTGCTTGTAGTTTGCTCCATAGCTGTTCCAAGAGGTGGACACACTCGACTGGGCGCGATCGGAGGTAGGTCTAGTGTCGTGTGGTAGGTGAGCGTAGCTAGTCCTAGTGGGGTGATGCACGGGTTCTTAGAAGACCTGATGCGGTCTGACAGAAGTTTGAACTAGGACACAGTTCCCGAGAGGCTGGTTCAGTCTGTGGCCTGCGGACTAGATCGTCCTACTTGGGCTGAACGACTCGCTGCCGCAATGGTTGGTCCGCAGATTGGGGCGTTGCTAGGAGCCGATAACCTGGATTTAGCCATGAAGAAAGTCGTTCAAAGCTTGACTTCCGAGGGATCATTGATAATCAGTTCACAAAGATTTGATAAGTCAACTAAAATAATTCAGTGGTAAGATCGAATGATTGAAATAAAATGATCCAGAAGAAGCGTTTTTAATTAAAATCGGTGTTGACATTGTTCACATTTAATAAAGATGAACTTGATGGTGATGCATAGAGTACAAGGCGGCTTCATTAAAACATCATGTGGTCACAAAATGAATTTTCTAGGCTCTGTTCAAATGACTGCTAGGCCAAACACTAGTCTGGTTGGGTAAGAAACATTATTTTTTCTTCAGACTAAGCAATTTTGTTATTATTGCTGAGAAATATCAAATTTTTTATCGAGCCATTAATTACGAGAAAATGATTTAGATGTGGCGGTTGTGGAACGTAAGGCATAGCGGTCGTTGGGGGACAGTTAAGCGGTGACGTTAGCCGACGGCGACTTCTTCGTAGGCGTAGCGGAACTTGCTGGGCAAGCGGGCCTGGACGGCCAGAGCGGTGGCCATGACCAGGGGTCCGACGCGTCCCAGGTACATCAGAGCAATGAGGATGCCTCGTCCGGTCGGGGTGAGCTGCGGGGTGATGCCCATGGAGAGGCCGACCAAGTTGAAGGCGCTAACGGCTTCGAACATGCGTGGCAAGAAACCGCCGTTACGCCCTTGGGCTTCGGTAATCGAAAGCAGAAGGATGCCGGTGGTGACGACGATAAAGCCGATGACAAATAGACCGATGGCACGGTCGGTGGTTTGTTTACGCAGGGAGCGACTCCAGACGCTGGCGACTTCCCAGCCGCGGAAGCGGGACCAGGCCAAGACAATCAGCAGGGCAAAAGTGGTGGTTTTCATACCTCCGGCCATGCTGCCGGGGGAACCACCGACGGACATCAGAAGGATAAGCAGGAAGTTGGCGGCATCACTCCCCTGACCGTGGTCAACGGTGTTGAAGCCGCTGGTACGGGTGTTGACACAGATGAAAAAGGCGTTGCACCAACGATCAAGCAAGGGTAGGTCTTTGAGGGTGGTGGACTTTTCCAGCCAGACGAGCAAGGGGGTGGGTAGTAGCAGCAACAGGGCCGTGGTCGTCAGGACCAGGCGGGAATGGAGGGAAAGGGTAAAGTGAGAGGTTTTCCGACGTCGCCAGTAGAGGTACAGTTCTTCCCAGGTAAGAAAGCCGAGGCCACCGGAGACGACCAGGGCGGCGATGACCAGTAGGGTGAGGGGATGATGGCGGAAGGGGACCAGGTTGTCGCTGAAGGTGGAAAAGCCGGCATTACAGAAGGCACTAACCGCGTGGAACAAGGCGTGCCAAGGGGCCTGATCCCAGCCGAGCAGCGGTCCCCAGAGCAGACACAGCAGCAGGGTCCCTGTACCTTCAAACAGGAGTGTGAACAAGACGATATGGCGTGTGAGCTGGCGGGCATCAATGCGGTGGAAACCGATTTCGAGGGGGTTGCCCACGGCGGAGGCCTCCTGACGTAAGGAAGGCCGCCCGCCCAAAGCGGTAATGACCAGCGTGGTGAAGGTAAGAATGCCGATGCCTCCACTTTGGATCAATGCCAGGATCCAGAGTTGTCCGGCGGGTGTGAAGGCGGTGGCGGTATCGACGACGGTCAGGCCGGTGGTGCAAACGGCACTGGTAGCGGTGAAGAGGGCGTCGAGCCAGGAAAGCTCGGTGCCGGGACTTAGCATTCCCGGGAGCAGTTTGAGGCCGGCCGTACCGATGGCGATCAGCAGGACGAAGGAACCGGCCAGCAACTGGGGCGGGGTGCGGCGCTGCCACCAGGAAGGCCGCTGACCGACAGGATAATCCCACAAAGGACGCATAGAGCAGGACCAGCAGCTAGATGACCAACACTGCCAGCAAGCGGACCCTGCTTGCTAGCGCAAGGAGTGAGGATCGATCCGCAGGTGTTTGATGTGGGTGCGACGCCAGGTGTAGGTAATCTCCAGCAGACCGGCGGCCGAGACAATCATGGCCGGATAGGAATACTCGCCGGGTTCGGTCTCCAGATCGACAATTTTCTTCCAGGTTTTGCCGTCATCGCTGGAGCGAGCCAGGCTCAGGGGGGTACGAGCGGTGGTCGTCGGATTGTAGATGAGGATCAGATCACCATTTTTGAGGCGCACGACATCGATACCGGCGTTGGGATTGGGCAGGTCGGTTTCGGTGGCTGGGGTGAAGGTGCGTCCGCCATCGCGGGACTCGGCCCGACAGATTTTGCGAGGATCGCGGGAACGAAGCAGGGCCACGACATTGCCAGCAGCCGTTTCGTACAAGGTGGGCTGAATCTGATGATGTTTGCCGGGCAGGGGGAAGGGATTGGAGCGTCTCCAGGTTTGGCCGTCGTCGTCGGAGAAATCGACGTAAGGTGTCCAATTGCGATAGCTTTCGATGGAGGTGCCGGCCAGGAGGGTACCGTCGGCCCGTTGGAGAGGCTTGGCCCGGACCGGTCCGAACTGGCCGGCGGGAAGCATTTGCGGGGGTGTCCAGCTCTGGCCTCCGTCGCGGGAAGTGCGGACAAACCCGGTCCACTGCTGCGGATTGGGACCAGCCTTGTACCACAGGTACAACGTTCCTTTGAGCGTGCGGAACAAGACGGGATTCCAGCACGGCTGGCCCGGTTCGCTGCCCCAGACCTGGGGTTCGCTCCAGCGTTGGCCATCGAAGATGCTGCCCCAGATCTGGACGTCTTTGGCTCCTTCGTCTTTACCACCAAACCAGGCGGCCAGCAACCGACCGCCCTCCCCTTCGACGATGGTCGAGGCATGGCAGGAAACGAAGGGGGCTTTATGGAAAATCAAGCGGCCTTCCGCAGCGGCCCGTACCATGAACTTGCCTCCGTTGTCGCGACCAAGGAGAAAGGACGCGGTACCCCTCGGGCCACCGCCTGCGCTCTTCCCCTGACCGGGGGCGTTTTCCACCAGCTTACGAAACCGTGGCGATTCCGCAAGCGGCCGGCGTACCCTAATAATGAAGCCGCTGCCTATTTTGCGGATGCCGCAGTACGTGGTACAATAAAATCCCCTTGCTACACGACAAGAGGATATTCAGGGGGGAATAACCCTGACAGGCCCGCCCCGGACACATCGCCTCGATCCAATGGGACGGCACCGCGGGCCAGACAAACCGGTCGGAACACGCAGTAGATCAATCATCCTGGCAAGCGTGACCGCCAGGGAGGCGGAAGGAGGAACACAGCCATGACCCTGGGGCAACCGCTTATCTATTCGACGGAGACAATGAAGGTGCTTGAAGCCGGGCGTGCCGAATCGTATGCCAGCTTCTGGGAGATCCGCCCACAGCGGACTGTGGCTGCAACGGCGGGATCCCCGGTGTCCGCTGGCCTGGCAGACCCCGAGGCTATGGGCGTCAACGCCTACGAGGTATTCATCAATCTGTTGGAGGACGAATTGCCCGTCTCTGACGCGGCGGTTTGTACATAAATGACTGAGCGATTTTTCTGTCCCGATCCGCTGGAAGTCGGCGACTACGTTTTGACCGGTCCGGAGGCCCACCATCTGGCACACGTGCGCCGCATCAACGTCGGCGAACGGGTGGTGCTGTTCAACGGTGACGGTCGGGAATACCCGGCGGAGGTGCTTTCGGTCGGCCGTCGCTGTGTGGTGTTGAGCATTTTGTCAGTGGAGGAAGCGGACCGGGAGCTGGGTGTGTCCATCTGGGTGGCCTCGGCCCTGCCCAAGGCAGATCGGACCGACTTCCTGGTGGAAAAGCTGACGGAGCTAGGGGTCCGCCGTTTCACGCCGCTGGTGACCGCCCGCAGTGTGGTCATTCCGCGTGATGGCGTGGTAGAGAAGTTCGAGCGGGCCGTGATCGAGGCCAGCAAGCAGTGTGGTCGCAACCGGCTGATGGTCGTCGATCCGCCGCAGCGCTGGGAGCAGTTTGCCACCCGCAGCGATCTGCCTGCTTGCAAGGTGTTGTTGCATCCCAATGCGCAGTTGCCGCCGCTGGAAGCGGTACCTGCTGCTGGTGGGGTGCTGGCCGTTGGGCCGGAGGGGGGCTTTACGGCCGAGGAGATCACCACCGCGCGGGCCAACGGCTGGGAACTGCGCAACCTCGGTCCGCGGACCTTACGCATCGAGACAGCCGCTCTAGCGGCCGTCGCCCGCTGGAGCGCCCCCCACCCCTGACTTTTTTGCCATTGTACTGCTGTCCGTGCTTGCCTAAGTTGTGGATTCCACCTCTGCGGCCAGCCCGTTGTTTACTCCCTTGTCCCTACGTGTAGCGAAGTATCGCTTTTCCTGGAGGCGAAGCCTGGTCACACGTCGAGCTTCTACAGATCGAAGTTGCGCAAAAAACGCAGTTGTTTGCAATATTCTCGTAATTGCTGCTCTGGGTGAGTAATCTGCCAGTACTTTTCAAGGATATGCCAGGCACGGCGCTCTAGTTTGTCGCTACCATCTTTAGTGACCGAATCATATCCATGAGCCAGAATTGACCGATTGCGAATTTCCGTAAGCTGACGCAGGTTACCCAAAGCTTCAGGGGTGTGCAAGCCAGTGTGGTGGATCAAGTCGTCGTCGAGGGCACACAACAACACGGCGGCATCCATCAGAGAGATGCGGTGAGGCAAGTCTTGCAAGTTGAAGTTGGGATCCAACTGTTTGGCAATATTCAAATATTTGCGTGATAATTCATCGCGGTCTCCTAACAATTCATATCGGGGACGCTGCGGATGAAAATCTGGATTGCGTGTGTGCAACCGACGGATGAAGCACCCTTCGATAGTACGATAAAACAGCAAGGCGGCAAAATCGTAACGATGGATATCCTGATAGTGCAAACCCAGCAGATAGTGATTAAGTACTAACGCATCCGGATCTCGTTTACTCAGTTGTTCGAGGAATTCGAACTGCTGGTGCAGTGCCTGAAAGGCGGCATGCCGCACGGGCAGGCGTGTCTGCTCCAACAGGTTTTTCAATGTGTCAGCGTATTCGTGGAGATGGTCGATATCCAGGGTACACCAAGCGGCATACAACTTGCTCAGATCCCGGAACAAGCGTGCTTCCTCCGGGTTGGCTAGGCGGTCTGCCAGAAGACGAAATTGCTCACGCGCGGTTTCATATGCTCCTGCTTCAAACAAACGTTTGGCTGCTTCCAGTTCGCGACCGCCTAGCTGCTTCATCGATTGACCCAACATCAGCAGGCGTTCGGTGCCGGGTCGGGGTCGCCGCAGATGGGCATCGTACTCACCATCCAGGTAACACGGCTCGACACCATACTCCCAGGCTGCCAGCGCAGCCATCGCCCCCATTGCCTTTTTGCCCCCTGTAATGTCAATCACCACACGCCGCGCCGTCCCATTAAACGTTGGCTCCGATGACTGCTGACTGAGTATGTTCTTGACATCATCCATTCCCAGACGATCTTCGATGATCCGGAATATGCTGATCACATCATTCGGATGATAATCTCGTCGTTCATAGCGAGGTAGCGGTAGCTTCCCTGTGCGAATCAAATAATTATCAATCCATTGCAACTCGCCCTCGGTTTCCCGACTGGTGAGAATCAATAACCGTTCTGGGTTTAGCACCTCAAACACCGTAATCGTTGTTTCAGGAGAATAACCCATCAGGCTGATCAGGAGGTAGACTTCGGGTAGTTGCTGATTAACAAAGCTCCGTTGCCGGGTTAGTGTGACAACAATGTCGTTGATATTCTCAAAGTAGTAGCGGCGTGCCTGCTCCACAGCAGAACCATTACCATCGTAGGATTCCTGGCCACGCAGAATCCTCTGCCATTTCTCAATGTGGTCTTGCAAAATGCCATTATTCACGTCGTTGCTTGGGGCAGGTTGAGATGAGGTGCGAAGCATGAGTGGGCCTCCCGTGTCGCGGTAATCAGATGCTTTTCTCCAACACCATCAGGCAATGGAAAAGCAGTCACAATCCTTGACTCGAGTGGCCACCTCATCAGCATCCTTGACGATGGGGGAGCTGCTTAAAAATACACGCTTGCGATGGTTTGCTGCGGTGACACAAGCTAGTTATGACACGATTGTATCACCAGTAATTAAATCGCACAGCGGCCAGAATGGCCTGGGCCCTTAGGTTGATGGGGCAGTCGGGACCGGGATCGAATCGTCCGAAGTGCCCCCGTGCCAAGCCTGTCTGACTTACATTCCAGACACGTTCACCATAGTGCTCGACAACATGACCCTGTAATCCTTGCAAGAGTTCCCGCAGGCGACGTTCGCACAAACTGGGTACTCCAGAACACTGCAGCGTAATAAGCCAACGTCGTATGTCGGCAAAATACGCCAATACCTGCAGTAACGAGCCGCCTTCCCTCATGTGCTGAGTGGCAGCGTCAAACGAATGGATGGCTGCATGAGCGGCGGCTTTGTCTTTAGTTTCCTGGGATAGACGCAACCAGAGCATACCAATCCCCTGATGAATCAAGCCGAAAGGATGTTGCTCACGACTTTCTTGACTATAAGCCGACTGCCAGCTCGCCAATTGCCACGCTTGCAGAAATTGACGTACCTGGTCCAATGGCCGGAAGCGATAAATTCCTTTGATCTGCAAAGCGAGTTGGTATTGCCGCCCCTCTTGACAGATAGGAATGTGACTATTTAGTTGAGGCAGATTGGCGCAGACTTCCTGCCACAACGTCTCTCCCCCCTGCTCCTTGTCGCAAGCCAGGTGTCCCAGATAGACCCATTGGCGTTCGCGGTCAGCGGGTTCTTGAAAGTGTTGTAACGCCTGGCGAAAACACTTCTCAGCCAGCAGATGATCCGGTTCGGTCTGCAAAGCATATGCCTGACCAAGGGTACCATACAGTGTGCCGAGCAATCGGATCGGAGCAGGGGCGGTGGCACCGCCGATTTCCCCGAGCGGCCGCAGGCTCTGTTCCATCCTGCTCAGAACGTCCTGCAATATCTGATGGGCATCATCGAAGCGAAATTGATCAATCAGGGCAACGGCCCGACGATTGGATATTTCCGCCATCAGCTCCAGCCCCCGCAAGCCGAGGGCAAGCAACTTTTCTTCCTGTTGCTTGTACGATTGCCATACTTCATCGGCTCTTTCATATTCGCCCAGATGGTTAGCAGCAGATAGTTCCGTTTGAAGGGCGACAAACCTGGCCTCGGGCACCTCCACTCCTGCGTAATTCAGAATGTCGGCTGCGAAGTCTGACAGACTGAGGCCGGTGTATGCCTGACCCGGTCGATCAACAATGCGGCTGGCCTCTGTCAATAGCGTCATTACCGCCTGAACGTTTTCGGGTACCAGCGTAGCCGCCTGCTCCTTTTGGGCTGCAAGAATACGTTTTGGCACATCGTCTTGGGCAAATGCGGAGACAATATTCCCCTGGAGCCAGAATCGCCTTGCCAAGTCCAGAAAATATCCCAGGTTCCTTTGGGTCAGGGCGGATTGCATGCCTAACAGATATTGCAGCGGAGGAGCGTAATTCAATAGAATGTGCGGTGGTAGGAAGTCAATCGGTTCTCTCCCTTCTCGCAAGAGCTGCTGTGTTCGCAGGCACCCTAGTTCAATATCAGCCAGATACAGGGCAACCGCTTGAGCCATGCCGCCGGTATTATAATCTATTGGTAATACATTTATGTTGCGAAATTGCAATTGTGTTGTAGACCAACGATCCCGTACCACTGCACGGACTAGTTCGAGCAACCCTTGTTCGCTAAGAGTCGTTACGCGGCATTTTCCCCCAGCCGATGACACAATCCGGTAGCCCATGTTTTGCCAGGCCTTCCTGTTCTCTTCCGTGTCTTCTATCTCCACAGACCTGCGCGACACATAGATATATACTTCTGCATTTTGATTGATTTTTTCTTTAATATCGACATCGACAAAGCACACATATTCAATCAGAGTGCAAAGCATTTGCAAATAACGGTTGTCGTACTCTCTTTCGGCCAGTAGAGGTGAAGCATGCACGAAAACATCGCTGCGGTGTCGCAGAGCGATCCCATTGATCTCACGCTGGCCGTTACACCACTGGGTTAATCTTTCTCGCAATAACTGACACAATTCAGCACGCCGTTTCCAGGGCAGGCTTGATTGGAAGAAATGCAGATCGGCTGGGTAGACGCCGCCGCAGTCCTGCAGCGTTTGCTGCAGCAGGTATCGGAGAAAGGTGTCGGCTTGCTGGTCATACGGCCCGAGCACCAAGACGCCACCGACCAGGCTGAGACCGTTCTCCCGGAACGACCCGCTTTCGTCCAGAAAAAAATGCAACTGTGAGTAGCGTAGGTGCGAATCCATATCTGTTCCTCGAATCCTGGTCAGCACTTGGACCATTTCCCCCACACATGCACGGAGCATCCGTATCAGTTGATCTTTCTCTTATTTGAACAGCAATCTGCCCCCAATTCCACCTTCTTTGCCTACTGACTCAACCATCAGCTACGGTGATGAGTGTTGCTTCTAGGTATCAAACGATACGTCACGGTTTAGCCCTTCATTCCTCAAGGCGGGAGTATTCCATTGTGTGTTGGGGGTGATAATTCCACACTGGTTGGGTGGCGCGGTGTGCCGGTAGCATGTCCAAGCAACGTCGCTCTGGTGAGTTGGGCAGTACCGTGCTTGGTAACCACTCAGACAAGCTGCCCGATCGCTCACCGAAGACTCAAGAGGAGGCAAGAAGTGGAGTTCGAGTGGCACCTAGGGAGCAACTCCAGGAAAACAGGAGCGTTCCACAAGCGGCATTCCTGCAGTCTGTTCAGAGGTCGATTGGTAGTCCGTCACTTGACAAAGGAGGGGACAAGTACGCTCCTTGAGCATCTGGAAAGATCGAATTGGGTACAGCAGGGGAGGGTTAACGGGGGGAGGGGGTGGGCAGAAGCAGGCGTGCCGGCTGCTGCAAGTAACGACGCACCGCATTGCCAAAAACGGCCCCAACCGCCCCATCAATGACGCGATGGTCAAACGAAAACGACAAATACAGCATCTGAGCCGGCCGCAATTGGTCGTGTTCGTCGTAGACCGGCCGTTTGACAATCCGCCCAATCCCCACAATCGCTACCTGCGGATGATTGATGATCGGCGTGGCCATCAGACCGCCGATGTTACCAATCGAAGTGATGGTGAAGGTGCCGCCCTGCAGGTCGTGCCAGTGGATGCGGCCCTGCCGGGCCTGCTGAGTGAGCCGGTCGATCTCGCCGGCGATTGCCAGCAGGTCCTTTTTGTCCGCGTCCTTGATCACCGGCACGATCAGGCCGGCGGCCGTCGCCACCGCGATGCCGATATGATAATGGTCATGGACGTGGACCTCGCCCGCCTGTTCGTCAAAAGTGCTATTGACGATCGGTACGTCACGCAAGGCCAGGACGACCGCCTTGACAATAAACGGCAAATAGGTCAATTTTACACCAGATTGTGCCGCTGCTTCGCGTAACTGTTCACGGAGGCGGACCAGTTCGCTGACGTCGCACTCGTCGATGTAGGAGTAGTGGGGGATGAACCGTTTGGCGGCGACGAGGTGTTCGGCGATGCGTCGGCGCAGTCCGGTGAGGGCAAAGCGGGTGCCAGGTTTACCCAGGTCGAAGGCAGGGGTATCGGGGGGGGAGGGGGGCGGTTCTGATCCTTGGGCGGCGGTGCCTGGCAGACGGAGGAAAGGGGCCAGGTCGTCCAGGAGGATGCGACCGCCGGGGCCGGAGCCGCGGATGCGGGTCAGATCCAGCCCCAGCCGGCGCGCCAGCAAGCGGACTGACGGAGCGGCCGGGGGCAACGTGTGGGGCAACACCCGGACCGCAGCGGTCGATTGGCCGTTCCCCTGCTTGCCGGACACCTCGGTATTAGCAGGACGCGAAGCGTTTGGGGCAGCCACTGAGACCTCTGCCGGTGCACCTTGAGCCGGGGTGGCGGACTGGACAAGACGCGTCTCGGACATCGCCGGCGTCACGAGCGGGGGGGCATCAGAAGCCACCGTACCCTCAGCCGGTTCATAACTGAGCAGAGGCTCTCCGACCCGTACTTTGCGTCCAGGTGTGGCGTGTAGAGCCACGATGCGGCCACTGAACGGCGCCGGCACTTCCATGGTGGCCTTGTCGGACATGACTTCCGCTAGCCCTTGGCCGGGGCGCACCGTCTCCCCCGGCTGGACCAACCAGCGTAACAACTCCACTTCAATCAACCCTTCGCCAACCGGGGGCAAAGCAAAGTCGGTCATAGGACATTTCTCACCAGCGCGACGGAGTGGTCGGTGGCGGACGGCCGACCGTTGTCCGTCAGGACGGGATGCTCAGGCCGGTTCCGTAATCAGGGCATGGATGGCTGCCCGGACGTCTTCCAGTTGCGGGACGCTATTGCGTTCGTAGACCTGGCTCATGCCGATGCCGGGTACGTGTTTGCCCATCAGGGTGCGGGGGCGGACCAGCAGGTCGTAAAAATGTTCGTCGATGATCCGGCGGAGCAGATGTTCGGCGAAGTTGGTCACTTCGGTGTCCTCGTTGACAATCAGGACACGACCTGTCCGGGCCACGCTCTGGCTGATCAAGGGCCAGTCGTAGGGGAACAGGCTCCGCAGATCGATGACGTCGCAGCGATAGCCCTGCTGGCGAGCCAATTCGTCGGCGGCCTGGACACACAGGGGCAGATGCCGACCGTAGCTGATGATGGTGGCATCGGGCCCTTCGCGGACGAGTTCGGCCTTGCCGATAGGGACGATGTATTCCTGCACCGGTGGCCATTGCGGCACCCAATGGGAGCGATCGCCAATGGGTGCGTCGATCATGCGGGAGAGCACGTCGGGATCTTCGGGTTCACCGGGGATAAGGCGGTCGCCGCGGACCCGCAGCAAAGCCTTGGGCAATAGATACAGCACGGGATTAGGATCGATGATGGCCGCTAGCATCAGGCCGTAGGCATCCAGCGGATTGGAGGGCATGACGATTTTCCAGCCCGGCAGCCGGACGCCCCAACTGTCGAAAGAGTGGGAATGGTAGATGCTACCGCGGATACCGGCGCCGGTGGGTGTCATGACCACGATGGGCATGTCGAATTCGCCCCCACTGGCCCAGCGTTGATTACCGGCAATTTTGAGCAGGTCCAGCACGTTGAAGGCGTAGTCGCAAAACTGGATTTCGCAGACGGGTCGGCCGCCGGCATAGGCGATGCCCATGGCCGTGCCGATGATGCCGCGTTCATCCAGTGGGGTGTTCCAGGCGGTTTTCAAGCCCTGGGTGACGGTGAAAACCCCTCCCAAGGGCGGCCCGACGTCTTCGCCGAAAATGTCGGTGACACCGAGGTGTTCTTCGCCATAGTGCAGCGCCAGCCGCACGGCCTGAGCCATCGTTGCCATGGGCGTCAGCTCCGGCTGAGGACGGGGTATCCCGGGCAGCAGGCCAACGTTTCAAGAAGGCAAAGGGTGTTGCGTGTGTGCCGCTCCGGGCAGACCGGTATAGTCGTCCGGATAGATGACGTCGACGGGGCTGGGAGCGTAGGTGAAGCGGTAGACGTCGTCGGGCCGGGGTTCCGGTTCTCGCAAGGCGGCGGCCACAGCGGCTTCCGCTTCGGTCCGCGCTTCCTGCCACAACTGTTCTACCGTGGCGGGGTCCAGGGCCCCGCATTCCAGCAGTTTTTCCTCGAATAGTTGCAACGGATCCGGCTGCTTCCAGTCCCGTTGCGCCCCGCTGGAGGAAGAGTGACCGTGCAGGCGGGACACCAGCGTTTCCAGCAAAAACGGCCGTCGCTCCCGTCGGCAGTAGCGCATGGCCCGGTCCAGGGCATTCCAGACGATGACCGGGTCGTTGCCATCGATGGTTTCCGCCCGGATGCCGTAGGGCAGGGCCCGGTCCGCCACGCACTTTTCGGCACTTACCGTGGTAAAATCAGTGGAAATACCGAAACGGTTGTTAGTCACGATCATCAGCACCGGCAGTTCGTTGCCCGGCCGGGTGCTCCAGTTCAGACAGGTCTCGAAGTCGCCCTCGGCCGTACCGGCTTCACCCCCCACGACGATGGTAATCCCTTCGTTTTCGTGGGGATATTTCTGGCCATGCCGCTTTTGCATCAGGGCGGTGCCGGGGGCCATGGCAAACTGTACCTCGATGACGCTGGTGACCGGTACCACGTTCCAGCGCTTGACGGCATAGTGGCCAACGAAGTTACGGCCACGCGAATGAGGGTCGGTCCAGCGCATGGCCAGTTGCCGTACATGATCAATCATGGGCATGCCCATGGCTAAAAGTACGCCGGCGTTGCGGTAGTGCAGGTGCAGATAGTCGTAGGCAGGTCCCTGACCCTTATGGACTTGCAAACCCAGGCAGACGTTGACCGCTTCTTCCCCCGGGCCACCGATCCAGAAATAGGCCTCCCCCGATTTGGACATCTTGATGCTGCGTTCTTCCAGGGCCCGGGTCCGGACCATCTGGCGATAGATCGTCAGTGCTAGTTCGGCAGAAATGACCTCGCGGCCGGAGCGGATAACGGCAGGTGCGGCAACCCCTGTGGGCCGCCGCTTCAGCCCTTCCGGCAGTTCGGGCTGATCCTCTTCGTAGTGCATCTCGGGCATGACTACCACCCTCCCCGAGTTTCCGGGATCGTGCGGACGGCCCCGTGACCTGCTCAATCGCCTAGCTCATCCTACATCGGGACATTCTCCCTCTATCTTCTCGCCAGCACTGCCAGGCTGCCTGGGGATGTGTCAGTATGGCCTGCCGCTGCCCCGGCGTCAAGTCCCCTGGCGTCCCTCAACAGCTTTCTACCCCCATTATACCATACCGCCCTTGTCCCGTTTCCCCTGTCTATCTCTGGGGAAAATTGTCTTTACGTATCTCCCCCCTCGGTTCTTCACCAAGGGGGTATCAGGGCCGAACAAGCGATGATCGTCCGCCTTGTCCGCAAGCCGTGCGTGCCAGGTCCGACTCTTCGGGTAGAAACACTGTCTGTAGAACAAAAAGCTTGTGGATCGATGACTCTGTGTGGTCTTTTGCTGCGGCATCGACGACACGGAAAGCTGGTTAGCGATCCGGCTGTTCCGCTTGGGCAGCGGGTACGTCGGCCGTGGTCCTGACTAAGTGAACAGGCAGCGTCCAGCTGCGGAGCAGTTTTCGTTGGGCCGGATCCAGGCGTACCCGAGGCCGTAACGTCTGCAGCAGCCGGACGCCTTCGCCCACTGTCCCTTAGCCTTCCCGTCGACAACAAGTACGCGATCACAACGCAGGCGCTCCGGCCGTGCCCAAGGGCACAGTGGACATAAACCGGGCCAGCCGGCAGTGCTTCTGCTATCCAGACGACAGCCTGATGTAACTGCTCTGCAGTCGGAGCTGTGCCATCCAGGACCGGCAGCGAGTAATAGCGGGAGGGCACCCACGCTGCTGGCAATTCCACCGCCAGATCCAGCACCGCATCCCAGCCCGTAGCCATCCCCTCACGCAATGTTAGCCGGCGACCAAAAAACAGATTGGGAACCACCTGAGCATACGCCGGTTCCCGCGACAGGCGGCGATACGCCCATGCCATCACGCGGCTGAACAGGAAGTACGGTGCAAACAGCATCCAGGCCAGCGGCGCATGATACCCCGTGGGGCGTTTCAATAGTAGCGATGGACCGGCCCCGGCGTAAGCGGTCGCGAGCAGCCCCAAGGATACCGACACATACCCGCACACAGCCGCAAGCCATCGCGACTCCGCCCACGCGGCCACCGCCACCATTCCGCTGAGCACCGCCAAAACCAGCAAGGTAAAGGTGTAGCCGAGATGGGGCCGTTGCATTCTGACCTGAGCAACTGATCAACATCGCATCCCTAACCCGAATTCGAGTGAGATTTTTCAACGCTTCGATGCTTTTGTCCGAGATGAACTATCATCTTTGTCCGTTTTGCCTGTGTCGAGCAACTCGGTCCCTAGGTCGAGGCCCTTTTCAAAAAGCTGTTGGCCAAGATGTCCACCAAGGGTATTGTCCGATCCTTTTTGAGTCTGGCCCGGCGGCTTCGGGTGAGAGGTTAAGGGGGGCGGCTCCGGAATGGTATGGGGAACAGGAACAGGCTTGGCCGGCACCACCACATGATGACCAGAAGACGCCACCTTGGAGGCAGCACCGCCTGCCGTGCGTGCGCCTCGTCCAGCGGCGCCAGCCAGCTTGGCTACCCCACCACATCCGGTTAGCAAAACAAGTGACACACAGCCCAAAAGCAGAATCGTTCGCCCCGTTCGGTCCCAAGCTAGCATGACGGAGCCTCCCTTCATTGCCCAGTCGTCCATTCCTTGGGGTAGTTCGCCGGTGCCCGTGGCAGATTTGTTCCAATTTATCAAATTTTCGCAAGCCTGTACTAGAAAATTCTGACACAATTTTGTGCTAAAGAAAATTATGCCAGTATTATGGTTGCAAACCTGACTTAGTGGAGTTGCAGACTTGACTTAATGAGTTGGCTCATCAACCGCTGGGTCGGAGGTTCCGTTGGAATTGGTGAGCGCGGACTCCATCAGATACCAGACAAAGCCCTGTTGGCGTGCCGGCACCTGACCTGCCTCGACTATCTCAAGTTGCTCGATGTAGACGCGTTCCTGCTTGCTCGGTGTGTATCCAAGTGGCGGTACAAGTTCGCTCCGCAATTGCTGGAGTACCAACCTCTCAGCTAACTCGGCGCACCTCGCCTCAACGAACCGCACGGTATAGAATCCTACCCACCCCTCAACACCGATCAGTGAACCAGGAAAATTCTCACCGCAGATCAAGCAGCGGTACCAGGCCATGGGAAGTATCTTGAAGTATCTTAATCAAACCGCCGGTCAGTTCGATAAACTTTCTACACTTGGCTTAAGCCCACTGAGGATATCACCGGATTTATTCCAATAGGTGTCATTCAAGATATGTGGCGAATGCCAAGGGCCATTTGTCGGGAAAGCAAATGACTGATTATCTTTGGCTCACTGGTACCAACGACAAAACGGCTGCAAAACCGTCATCCATGCGGCGTTCCATATTATCATATAATGGTGCGTCTTTATCGGATCTGGCGGGTACGCGACACGCACTTTGAGTAACTCATCGTTTGGAGCCTAATTTATAACTCGCAAAAAAATCGAAATTTTCAGAAGCGTGGGGGCTCCTGACGGACCAGATGATTGGCGTAGTCCAACGAATCCAGGGTGCCCGCGTCGGTCCAGTACCCTTCCAGGAAGAAATGCCCCAAGCGGCCCTGACGAAGATAATGGTTGTTGACGTCGGTGATCTCCAGTTCACCCCGAGCACTCGGCTTGAGTGTTTTGATGATGCCGAAGACGTCGGGTGGGTAGATGTAGATGCCAACGACGGCGTAAGGGCTGGCCGGCTGGGCCGGTTTTTCCTCGATGGCTACGATGCGGTCGTTGTGGAGGGTGGCCACGCCATAGCGCTGGGGGTCGGGTACTTCTTTCAGGCCGATCCAGGCCCAGTCGGGTCGGCTGTTGGCCAGTTCCAGAATGGGTACCAGCGGATCGCGGAAGATGTTATCGCCCAGCAACACGCAGGCTCGACTGCCAATGCAGAAATGTTCAGCCAGGCCCAAGGCCTGGGCGATGCCGCCGGCTTCGTCTTGCACCCGGTAGGTCAGGCGGCAGCCGAAGTGGCGGCCGGAGCCGAGCAACTCCACGAAATCGCCCATGTGCTCCGTTCCGGAGACCAGCAGGATTTCCTCGATGCCGGCACCGGTCAGTTTTTTCAAAGGGTAGTAGACCATCGGCCAAGGGCCAACGGGCAGCAGATGTTTATTGGTGACCTTGGTCAGCTCCCCCATGCGGGTGCCTTTGCCGCCGGCCAGAATGACGCCGCGGAGCGACATATGTTCCTCAATGTCCCAGCGTTAGCGGGCGGCCAGCCTTGTCGAGGTCGTGGCCGCCCGTAAAGTTCCGTACTGCCGCTGATAGTAATTCATGTACTCCTTGTTGCGCACCGCGGCGACCCACTCCGTGTGCTCCTGATACCAGCGGATGGTCTCGAGCAGTCCTTGCTCGAAGGGGATCAGGGGTGACCAGCCCAATTCCCGTTGCGCTTTGCTGCAGTCCATGGCATAGCGGCGATCGTGCCCCGGGCGGTCCGGCACAAAGCGGATGAGTGACTCCGGCTTGCCAAGCAGACGTAGCAGCCGGCGGGTCAACTCCAGATTAGATAGTTCGCACTTTCCACCAAAATTGTACACTTCTCCAGGCTGGCCTTTCTTCCAGGCCAGGTGCAATCCGCGGCAGTGATCGCGGACGTGGATCCAATCCCGCACCTGCAGGCCATCGCCGTAGACCGGCACGGGCTCATCCTGCAACAGGTTGGTGATGAACAAGGGGATGAGTTTTTCCGGGAATTGGTAGGGACCGTAGTTGTTGGAGCAGCGGGTAATCAGGGCAGGTACGCCAAAGGTGTGGTGGTAAGCCCGGACCAGCAGGTCGGCCCCTGCCTTGCTGGCCGCATACGGACTGTTGGGCTGCAAGGGGGATTCTTCGGTAAAGGCACCGGTGGGCCCCAATGAACCATAGACTTCGTCGGTAGAAACCTGGACGAAGCGCCGCACCCCAAAAGCGCGGGCAGCATCGAGCAATACCTGGGTGCCCAGCACATTCGTGCGGACAAAAGGCGTGGCATCGTGAATGCTGCGATCCACGTGGCTTTCGGCCGCCAGGTGGAAAACGTCGGTTACCCCAAGCCGCATTACCTCCCAGACCTGCTGGCGATCGGCCACGTCGCCGCGGACAAATTGGTAACGGGGGTGTGCTGCCACGTCGGCCAGGTTGGCCAGGTTGCCGGCATACGTCAGAGCGTCCAGATTGACGATCCGCGCCTCAGGCTCGACCTCTAGCAGATAGCGGACCAGGTTCGAGCCGATAAAGCCACATCCGCCTGTCACCAGTATGACCGTCATGATCGTCCTCGCCGGGCAGTAGCCGTTTACAAACAGTGCCCCAGGGTATCACACCCGTCCCGTCACTGCCAATCGCAATTGACGGTACGCCGATCACCTCCATGTTGCACTACATTGATTGATTTAGGATTAGAACTCAGACTTTCCCATCCCACCTGTCCATTCCCCTAGGAACCATCGACTAGACCTGGAATCAACAACACGCAACTAAGCTACCATCCTGTCATCCTTGGCAGGTTACAGCCCTGTTAGGAACAAACAGGGAACAATCTCGTTGCCGTCTGTTGTTGTGGAGTGAATCAGGAGGTCTTCTCAGAAAGATTTAATGTTTGACTTATTGTGTCTCTAGATCGCAGCTTTTGAGCTGACTTCCGTTATAGGCTTATATGGTTTCATGATTTTTTCGCACTCGCATAACTGCAATCACATCTCGTTCACCTAGCTATGACTGCGTCATGAATTAATCGTTTCAGGTCTCAGAACTTTCTTCAATGGGAGTGGCTCTGATGTCTCGGCGTCGGCTAGCCTTTACCTTGATCGAGCTGTTAGTGGTTATTGCGATTATTGCAGTGTTGATCGGGCTGCTGCTACCAGCGGTGCAGAAGGTACGGGAGGCAGCCGCCCGGATGCAATGTCAAAATAATCTGAAGCAGGTGGCTTTGGCCTGTCACAATTATGAGAGTGCGACAGGATCGTTTCCGCCCGGTTTGCCGCGGATTCTTCAGGCGCAACAGTCGAACGCTCCCTTCGACTCCGGCGGCAATCCCAATCCGGTACCCGGCAGTGGCACACCAGCACCGTGCGAGCCGCCGCTGTGGCTGGTTTGGGGTAACGCAAGTGCCTCACCGATGTGTGGCACCCGCTGTTATGGTCCCAGTTGGCCTTTGCACATCCTAGCCGAGATTGAACAAGTGGCCCTGACCACTCGGATCGAACCGGCCTTCCTGTCGGAAGGAGCTGGCGCTGATCAGGCAAACCCAGCCGATAACTGGGACGGTGTCCCTTACCGCCGCGCCGACATTGATTTCCAATCTACGCTGTCCAAGAAAATTCTCAACTGTCCCAGTTCCGGCCATGATCCGGAAGTCCACTTCAATAACTTGAGTTTAGAAAACCTGATGAAGGGGAACTACGTCGGCTGCTGGGGGGGAGGTACATTTGGTGATGCCGCCCAGTTCGGCGGAACCTCGGCCAGCGGTGTTTTCGGCTTGGTACAGGTACCCAAATGGCCCTGGCAGCAACGGCTCGGTACGGGCAAGGGTGTCCGCATTGTCCAAGTCACCGACGGGGCCTCCAACACCGTCATGTTCAGCGAGGTTTTGCCTTATGATGCCGCTACCCTCTCAGCTACGACCACCAGTCCCGCTGGCCGGAATCGGGACATGCGTGGCTGTGTCCTGCTTCCCGCCGCTGGTGGCAACCTCTTCACTACCTTTACTCCGCCCAACAGCTCCATTCCGGACACTATCATCTCGTGCGAAAGTGCTATCCCGCCCAACGATCCGTGGAAACGAGCTTGTGTACAGAATCAGGCCGATGGCAACACTTTTGCGGCCGCTCGCAGCCGTCACCCCGGCGGAGTTAACGCCGCTATGGCCGATGGCAGCGTCCGCTTCATCCGTGACAGCATCGATGTCAACGTGTGGCGGGCCATGGGCACTCGCAGTGGTGGCGAAGTCGTCAATATCGACTGAGTCCCGGCCTGCTGAAAGTGGGCAAACCGAATTTCCACTGCCAGCAGTGTCTGTCGAACCAGACAGCAGCCCGCCTGTACATGTATACTCACGCCCTGCTGTAACCCATCCACGTATTTTCGTTTAATCAGTGCAAACTCATATAAGGTAGTAAACCATGCATGCATCTATGCGTCAGTTAATTGCCACACCAATTTTGGTTGTGCTGTTTGGAGCCCTAGCTTGTAGTTCCTCGCCCCAAGCCCCAGGCTATGGTTCGGAGGATGGCAAGAAAATTGCATTGTTGATCGAGGACTTGAACGAGAAAAAGGCTAGTAATAGAGAACTCAGACAACTTTTTGACACACCACCGCAGAATTTGAATCTGTATGATCGCTATATGTACGACATACAGGGGAACCCCGCCATACAAGGAGACGAAGCGCGGGTCACCGTGGCCATTCGTAACGACAACGACACGGTCAACACCACTAAAGAATGGACGTTCGTTCGACGTCAAGGGACTTGGAAGATCCAGCAGGCCCCCTTGCCATGAATCATATATCTCCGCCACGGTCACCGTGGTTGGTCTCACCTTTGTTCGACACCATTTTTATCGCCAACTGGTGCTGGCCCTTACTCTTTCTGCCTGGTCTAGCCACCGCCACGGACACAGCCCTCGACTTCTGGCAAATCTACTTTCTAACGCTACCCCATCGCTGGATCACCCCTTTGCTGGTGCTGGTGGACCCGCAGCGACGCGGCCACAAATCCTGGTTATTTATACTCGTCGCTGTTTTGCTCAGTCTACCTATTGTAATAACATTCGTATTCATCGGTGAATTCATATGTCTACTTATGATCGACTATGTCTGGAATTCCTGGCACTTTGCCAGTCAGCATTCAGGCATCCTTCGCATGTACAGTCTGCGTACAGGCCATGGTTACTATTGGTTGGAACGATGGGGTGTACGTCTGTTTGTAACTTATGGAGCTCTGCGTGCGGCTGGATGGCTAACTGGTTGGCTGGAAGTTGAACCTTCTTACATGTCTGTGCTCAGTACCTTGGACGCACTAGCTCTGCTGCTGGCTGTCCTTCTGCTATTGAGTAGTTTGAAACCTCGCGGCGAATGTCTGGGTAAAAACCTCTACCTGAGTAGCTTCTGCCTCATTTACATTGCCCTGATTATCAGTCTCAATCTTCAACTGGCAGCATGTGTGGTGGTACTTGCCTCAGCTGCCTCCATTTCACATGCTTTAGAATACTTGGCCATTGTATCAATATACATCAAAAGAAGGCCCAAAGGGCCTAATGAAGTCCTGCTATCGACGATAGCCCGGTATTGGCACCTTGTCCTGTATGCATTCATTATCTTTCTTGGTGGCATCGGATTCTGGCTTAGTCAGATCGATCTGACCTACTTCGCTTACTGGCAGGGCTTAAATCTGTGGATCGCGTATCTTCATTATGCTTATGATGGCATGATCTGGAAGTTGCGAAAACCACAAACGGTTCAAGCACTAGGGGTTGCAAATAATTAATGAGAATTAATAAATACGTCATACTTGGTTGTGGGGCAGCAGTGGTTGGAAACTACCTGCTGGTAGCCGGTGTGTTGAATGAGGAACGCAGTCGGTTTGGCATGACAATTTCCCCTTTCGGCTGGCCCCGAGTACTCCTGGTGCATCTCATAGCAGCGTTACCACTGAGTCTGATGATCGCTCGTTTATGCCAGCGATGGGGGGTGATCCGACAGGTATCGCCGTCGTTATGGCTCGCTATAGGTCTGGTGATAACCTTTATCGTGTCGTCTGTACTCAATCAGCAAAAATTCTGCTTTGATTATTTGTCATCATCTCTATTAATACGTGCAGTTATTTCATTGCTAATGGTACTACCATTTTGCTGCTGTGCCTTTACAGGACAAGCTGATCAATTATTTGAACAAAATTATGTTGTGCGTTCGCTCATGGTGACCCTCGGTTTAGTAACACTGTTTGGACCACCTTATTTGTATAGTAAGGCTATGATGCAAGTCCGCTTGCAGCAGGCCGAGACACAGCTGGCCTCTCATCGACTGGCAGCAGCGGCTGCCACTGTGCAAGGTTTGCAGGAGTTGGGGGGCAGTTGGGTTACCCTTCAGGGAAAGCCTCTGCATGAATGGCAGGAGGTGCTAGAGCAGCAGTTGACTCAGTTGGAGTGGTTAGTCCGCCGGCCGCTAGCGGTTGCCGCTACACCCGAACAACGGTTTCAACGAGCCGAAATACTGATCCAGCTTCACCGATTGGACGAGGCCGCTCAACTGCTGCAGCCTCTCAGTCAGGGGAGCGTGCTAGCAACTTTATTGCTAGCAGTGGTGGAACGGGAACGACGACGGTGGCTCGCCAGTGACCAGGCTTACCAACGTGCGCTGGATTTTCTGGCCCGGCACTTGGATGATCACCCGGACTACCGACTGTTTGCCCGCCAGGCTATCGAAGGGCTGGTCCACAATGCCCGTGAGGATCGTCGGCCGCAGGATTGTGTAGGCGTTTTACAGCGTGGCCTCGAGCTATTGCCCGAGGAGCGTAGCTATTTCCACTACTTGTTGGCCCGTCATTACATCGATGCCGGTCAGCCCGGGCGAGCCTGGCAGCATCTGCACGACGCTGCAACCGCAGCGCCCAACCAACTGAGCCAGCAGCGGCTAGAACTGCAGCGGCGACTGCTCCAAAGTACCCCCATCTGCCTCTTACACTCTCCCCGTCCGCCATTTCTTAAAGAACTAGCCGATGGAGGGGCTGACAAGTAACCAATCAACGGGGCACAGTCAGATTGTAGATCGGTAGTTGCCGTGGTAATTTGACAAATGACCATTTATTGAACACAATTTCAATACTACATTGTCAATAAATGAAGGGACAAGGGCGGTTTATCGCCGACGCTGGCGTGCAGACAGGGCTCGTTCGATCTGGCGTTGGGCGTCACGCTCGCGGAGGGTTTGACGCTTATCATATTTCTTTTTGCCCCGGGCTAAAGCCAACTCCACCTTGGCCCGACCATTTTTGAAGTACAGCCGCAACGGAATCAGCGTCAGCCCTTCCTGCTGGGCCCGACCGGCAAAACGAGCAATTTCTCGCCGATGTAACAACAGCTTGCGGGGACGCTTCGGCTTGTGGTTCAGGACGTTTCCATATTCATATTCAGGTATTTCCATACCATAAAGCCAGACTTCGCCGTTTTCGATCCGGGCAAAAGCATCGTCGAGTTGGGCATGCCCCGCTCGCAAGCTTTTTACTTCGGTCCCCTGCAGCACCAGGCCGCATTCCAGCCGATCAAGTAGGTCAAAGTCATGGGCGGCCCGGCGATTGCGGCAGATAATCTCAATATCTTTTTCGCCTCGGCCTTTTTTGTCTTTGTCGTCCTTGGCCATAGTGGCACTCTCCTCTGATTCCGCCGGGTACCACTGCAATGGCCCCGGGGCATTGCATCCCCGCGTCGTCCTTGGGGTGGGATTTTCACCCCCCTCCATCTAATCAGGTCGGCGCCTGAATGTTGTGATGGATCGGGCAGACCACGGTCGCTATCTACTGGGCAGCGGCCCCGTTCTCTTCCCTCTGTCGCGCACCGTATTATAAACAGCTGCTTTCCCGCTAGCCACTCTATGCAGATCTGGCGTGTACTCCTGACACCGACTGACGTAAAGACTGACCGCGAACCACAACTCACCAGAATCGGCTATTCCCCGATCAGCTACTGTGTTCCCGTGCCTCTTGACTTTTCACAAAGTATTTAACACTAATACAGTATAGTGTTCGTGTGAACAGAAATCAACTGATGGACTCGTTTATCACGACGAGTTAGCAAATCCAGCGAAAATTGCTGCAAGTATGACTGTTATCGCGAGCAGTGGCTATTGCTGTTAGTCAAGGAACATGCCGGCGTTCAAAGAGGTTTTCAATCCTGACAGCACCGTTGAATGAGGGGGCAGAATGGCTGACTTGACTTTTTTAAAAATTTTGTTCGCAATTACACTTAAGTGGTCTTATAATCAGATAGGGTAATGTCTGGCGGATAGGGAGGGATGTGAACATGCGGTTTGCCGAAGGTTGGTTGGTGGATGGTGGCAATCGGTTGTAGGGCGAGGGATCCGCAATAGAAGGGAGAGCGGGAAAAATGGTTTGGCGATAGGTGGGGGAAGGGTAATGCAGCGTTACGTTATTTTGGAGCACGATTGGCCCGTGCGGCATTGGGATTTGCTGGTGGAGGCCGGCACGGTCTTGCGGGCGTGGCGGTTACTGGAGGAGCCGCGGCTGGGCGGTGCTGTGCCTGCTGAGACTAACGTGGACCACCGGCTGGCCTATCTGGACTATGAGGGGCCGGTCAGCGGAGGGCGGGGAACGGTGCGGCAATGGGACGCCGGAGTGTACGAACCATTGCCGGCAGCTCCCGTGGCCACCGATGTAACAGAACAGGCGGGGGTGTCGGAGACTGACCGGGGACCGGTGGAACTGCAAATTATGCTGAAGGGACGTCGTTGGCAGGTGTGTTGCCAGTTGTGGCGGCAGTCCGGGGACCCCGGTGGACGCTTGTGGGCCTGTTTTACGGCGGTGGAGCCGCCATCGCCTCGACCCGGGTCCGACCCGCTACAGTGAGGGCACCATCGTGCACTTCGAGCGTGAGGATCTGCGAGACGGGCTGGGGCTGGTCCGGAAAGAAACGGAACAGGCCGACGGGGTGCCCCCCATGACGGTACCAATGAACGTCGACGTGGCAGGCATGGGCGGCTTCGGCCAGAGCATCCAGAATGGATTGAGCGGCAAGGCCGAGGCGTCCCAGACGCAGGTCGCTCACTTCCACGGCGACGACGTTGACTTCGTTGGCAACAAGCCACAGACGTAACTGCAGGGAGACCACTATGCTCCACCAGCCCCGGCCATAACGGACGCCCAGGTAAAGGCGGTCGCCCTCAATGGCCAGGCGGGGCGAATGGAAGCCCGGGGGCAGCCAGCCGACCAGGCTGCCGGTCGGTCCCATTGTTTCCGCGAAAAAGCAATTCAGTTCGTCGGCCCGCAGGCGGATCCCCCAACTGGGACGAGTGCGGATTTCGTATTTCAGGTCCTGGATTCGTGTCAACAGATGCGATGCCTTCTCGCGTGTGTCGTAGTTGTCGGGGGGATGCGCCTGACGATAGAAAGCCGGTTCGGCCTTGAGCAGGCCCAGCAGTAGCCCCAGGACACTGATCAGGATGCCCCCAGGGAGCAGAAGTGGCATCCAGCGGCGGCGTGTGTTCATATCAAACCCCCGGTCGAGGAGGGGCCCGTCTGCGTAGTCTACCGGCGGGTCTTGCCCGAAGGCACGTTCCATACCACATCGGGGCGTCGACGTCCAGTCCGAGTGTTCGCTTGGCACGCCGTCGAACACGTTTTCTCTTAGTCCTGAGGAGAGGAGGGCGATCAATCGCGTAACTCACGGCCCGTCAGATGCAAAAAGACCCGCTCCAACGAAGGGGGCTGCGCATCGATGGCAAGGATGTGCACGCCGACTTCCGCTGCCAGACGGACAACACGGGGCAATAGTTCGGCCAGGCCATCGGTGGTGATTTCCAAGCGGCCATCTTTTTGTACCGCATTTTTGACCCCCGGCAGCAAGGGCAAACGTTCGAGAAAATCGCGGTTCAGCTCGCGCACCGTCAGCAGTAGCTGTCCGTCCAGCAGGGCCAGCAGGCGGGGGAGGGTGTCGCAGGCGCGCAGGCGACCATCGTCAAGAATGGCCAGACGCGAACAGAGATTTTCGACCTCTGCTAGATAATGACTGGTATAGACGATGGTCATTCCGGTGCGGTTGAAGGTACGGATCAGTTCAAACAGGTGATTGCGACTTTGCGGATCCACACCGACGGTGGGCTCGTCGAGCACCAGCAGGCGCGGTCGATGGACGACGGCAGCCGCCAGATGCAATCGACGCTTCATGCCGCCGGAGAAGGTGGCCACGCGTTCGTCGGCCCGTTCCAGCAGCCCGACGGCTTGCAGCAACTCGCTGACACGCGCGTGCAGTTCCGGGGTACCCAAGCCGTAGAGCCTGCCGAAAAAAAGTAAATTTTCCCGCGCTGTCAGGTTGGGGTACAAGGCCAGTTCCTGGGGCGCCAGGCCGATCAGCTGACGCAGGTCACGGCGGCGACGCTGAAGCGGCTGACCGAACAGCCGGACCTCGCCCGCATCGGCGTCGAGCAGGCCGCAGATGATCGAAATGAGGGTGGTTTTGCCCGCGCCATTGGGCCCCAGCAGGCCGAACAATTCCCCCTCGGCCACCGTCAGCGAGACGTCATCCAGGGCGACGGTGGCGCCATAGGTTTTACGGACGTGCTGGACTTCGAGAACGGCACCGCTCATGACAGCTATGAATCTTTTGTAGTGAGCCAGTGGGTCCGGAAGAAAGGGCAAGCGCAGGTTGGCCGCTGGCCGGGGCATCTGCCCGGTGGACCCACCCTGCAGCAGACTGGAAAAAACCGTGTCGGGCCAAACCGCCCCCGTGGTCCTAGGGCGAAGAGTGTGTCCGGTATCTGACAAGGGAGTTACGGTATGGCCTCCCCTCCGTGGCAACGATGGCAGGAACGCATCCGCTGGCTTGGTGGTCGCACACCCGACAGCCGAGGCCGTTTTGTGTTGTACTGGATGCAAACCAGTCGGCGTCTGCAAAGCAACTACGCGCTGGAGGTAGCCGCTGGCTGGGCCGCGCAGCTTGGCAAACCGCTGGTTGTTTACGAAGGGCTGAAACGGAATTATCCCTGGGCCAACGCCCGCCATCACGCCTTTGCCTTGCAGGGAATGCGGGATAACGCCGCGGCCGCCCGCCAACTGGGTCTGACGTACTGGCCGTTTGTCGAAACGCCGCAGTACAACGGGCATGGTCTGCTGCGGCAACTGGCGGCTACGGCCTGCCTGATCGTCACGGACGATTACCCGGCCTACATTGTGCCTGCTCATCTGCAAGCGCTGGCCGGCACCCTGACCGTCCCCCTGTTGGCCGTGGATGGCAATAGCTTGATACCGCTGCGGCAACTCGGTCCGACCCCCGTCAGTGCAGGGCAGTTGCGTCATCGCTGGCATCGGCTTTTCCCGCAGGCCTGGCAGCAGCGTGCCTCGGTGCAGCCCCATCTGCCCGCCGTCGTCCGCCGAGCCGTGGAACCTCCCTTTCCCCTGTGGGACGTGGACCAGGACCTGGAGCAGGCTCTGGACCGCATCGGTGTCGACCGCACCGTGGCTCCCGTTCCCGGCACTCCTGGCGGAACAGTCGCCGCTCATAAGCGGTTACGGCACTTCCTGACGCAGGGATTGCCGCGGTACGCCGAGCAACGCAACCACCCGGACGATCCCCAACACGGAGCGGCCAGCGGCCTGAGCCCGTATTTACGCTGGGGGCATCTGGGCGTGCAGGAAGTGGTCGAAGCCGTCCTGGGACCGGACTGGACCGTGGGCCAACTGGATCCATCCGCCTGCGGACGACGCGAGGGTTTTTTCAGCCGGGATGCCAACGTCAACGCATTTCTGGACGAGTTGTTGATCTGGCGGGACGTTGGCTACGTCTGGCATTACTTTTTCCGCCAGCAGGTCTTGGAGGGTCTGGGCGTTCCCGGCGGCACGGTCAGTTGGCACACCGGCACCCAACCGCCCCATTTCCACTTTGCCCGTTGGGATTTCTCGGTCCAGCGCGATGACCCACTGGCCCTGGTGCTGCCCCGCTGGGCCTACGAGACCCTGCAGCGGCACGCTGCGGACCGGCGGGCCTACTGCTATAGCCTGGAGCAGTGGGAAGCCGCCGATACCCACGATCCACTATGGAACGCCGCCCAGCAGGAGTTACGCCACGCCGGCCGCATCCATAACTACCTGCGCATGCTGTGGGGCAAAAAGGTGCTGGAATGGTCCGCTACTCCCCTGCAGGCGTATTTGACCCTGGAGCATCTGAACAACAAATACGCTCTCGATGGCCGCGACCCCAACTCGTATACCGGCATTTTGTGGTGTTTCGGCCTGTTCGACCGTCCCTGGGGACCGGAACGGCCCGTCTTTGGCACCGTCCGCTATATGTCCTCGGAAAATACAGCTCGCAAATTCCCTCTGCAGGGGTACTACGATTACGTGGCCCGTCTCAGCCAGCAAGCACGTCCCCGTTCAGTTACCACCCAAAGCGGCAATCTGTTCGGCTAAGCTGAGCGGAGCGATTCCCCGTATGACGGTGGCTACGCCGGACTGCTTCCCATAAAACGATGGGACGCACGCGCTGTGCTGAGACAAGCCGAAAGGAGCCTGACAACAATGAGAGATTCGATGAGCGATAGCGCAGTGCCCCCTTCTGCCTCAGTCCGCTGCGACATAGCGGATGTGTCGCTGGCGGATCGGGGCCGCAAGCGGATCTTGTGGGCCGATCAGGACATGCCGGTGCTGGCTCAGATCCGGGAGCGGTTCGCTCGGGAAAAACCACTGGCCGGTCTGCGGATGGCCGCCTGTCTGCACGTCACCGCCGAGACAGCCAATCTGGCCCGGACCCTGCAGGCCGGCGGGGCCGACCTGATGCTGATCGCCTCCAATCCGCTGTCGACCCAGGACGACGTGGCGGCTAGCCTGGTCCGGGATTTCGGTATCGCCGTAGCCGCCATTCATGGGGAGGATGCCCAGACCTACTACAAGCACGTGGCCATGGCCCTGGATCATCGGCCGCACATCACCATGGATGACGGGGCCGATCTGGTCTCGTCCATGATCTTTATTGCCATCGATCGACTGGACCTGCTTAGTGCCCATCAGAAACCGATCCGGGACTGGGCCGAACGGTTCCCGCCCGAGCAGCGGACCCGCCTGTTCAACGACCTCATCGGCAGCATGGAGGAAACGACCACGGGGGTGATCCGTTTGCGGGCCATGGAACGCGACGGCGTGCTCAAGTTCCCCGTCATCGCCGTCAACGACGCCGAGACCAAACACTTTTTTGACAACCGTTACGGGACCGGGCAGAGCACCATCGACGGGATCATCCGGGCAACCAACGTGTTACTGGCTGGACGGAAAGTGGTCGTGGCCGGCTATGGCTGGTGTGGCAAAGGGGTTTCGTTACGGGCCCGGGGCCTGGGCGCTCAGGTCATCGTCACCGAGGTCAATCCCATCCGGGCCCTGGAGGCGGCCATGGATGGCTTTGCCGTTATGCCCATGCATGAGGCCGCCCGCCTCGGCGACCTGTTCATCACGGTTACCGGTAACAAGCACATCATCCGCCGCGAACATTTCCTGGTCATGAAGGATGGAGCCATGGTCTGCAACAGTGGCCACTTCGACGTCGAAATCGATCTGGTAGCCCTCAAGGAAGAGACCAGCCAGTTCACACCGCAGGTACGGCCCGAAGTAGACGAATACCGCCTGAAAAACGGCCGGCGCATCTACGTCATCGGTTCGGGGCGCCTGGTCAACCTGGCGGCCGCCGAGGGCCATCCGGCCAGCGTCATGGACATGAGCTTTGCCACGCAGGCCCTGGCTACCGAATATTGCGTCAAAAACCGCGGCCGGCTGGCCCCGAAAGTCCACGAGGTCCCCCGCGAAATCGAGGAATACGTCGCCCGTACCAAATTGGCCACCATGGGTATTACCATCGACGAGATGACGTCCGAGCAGAAAGCTTACGCCGCCTCCTGGCAGCATGGCACCTGAGCTTCCGGTTGCCCTGGTGGGGCCGCCCTGTACAGTCCCTGGACGTCACCACGCAACTGAGGGGCACAACCGATCGGGAAAAACTACTCCCTGCCCACAAACGGGCCTTGGAAGTGGTTGTCACGACGGCCCAATCGGGAATTGTGTGATGGAACAGGCATCGGTGGCCAGGTCTGCTGGGACCGCGGCACCGGCCGAGCGGCGATACAGCCGCTGGATCCGCTCGCGGGTCAGGCCCAGGACCTTATCGAAGCGTCCGAGCTTCAGGCCGGCCAGGCCCGTCTCGTAGCTGGCCAGGTCGTGCAGGATAGCGACATCGGCACGGATCTCGCGGTCCAGTTCCCGGCGGAACAGCCAGCGGATCAGGCGCAGGCCGCCCTGCGGACCAGGATAACGCGAACGGGCAAAAGCGATCGAAAAGACCCGGGTGTGCCGCTCACTCCAGGGGACGTAAAAGACGTAGACCCGCCAGCGGGCCATACGCTCGCGGGTGCCGCTGGCATCGGTCCACCAATGGTCGAAAACGGAATGGACCGGCGAAAAACGGGTCGTCCAGTGATCATGGAACAGGTCGCCCCGGCGCAGCCCCAGCCACAGGGCATACAGCCAGAACAGCCGCTTGCTCGGGCCACGGTTGCGGACCACCACCGCCTCGTCGCTGGCCTGGACCTCGACCTGAACCTCGTGCAACCGCTCCAGGTCGTAACCGAAGGTGCGATGCACCGTACCGCTGTGCTCGATTTCGTTGAAATTGTCCACTGTCAGTTCCAGCGGTGCGGGGGCCTCATGGACGAAAGTACCGATGGAAAAGAACCCCTCGGCCTCGATAACGGGGAAGGTAGCGGAACTATGCCGGGCCTTGATCCAGACCAAGCCGTGTACTTCCCGCGTGTCGTAGCTGGTGGTGCAGGTGTGCAGTTTGGGCGTGGCGGGGCTTTCGCCCTGTCCATCGGGGGCAAAGCTCCAGCCGTGGTAGCGGCAGCGCAAGCGGTCGCCCACCACTTCGCCGGCGCTCAGCTTGTAGCGGCGATGGGGGCAGACGTTCGATAGGGCTCCCACCTGCCCCCCGCGGGTGCGGAACAATACAATCGGGACACCGGCCAGTTGCACCTCCAGAGGGCGCTGACCCAGATCGCGACTGCGTGCTACCGGATGCCAATGCTCCAAAACACTCATCGTTGCCCGCCCCGTCGTGGAGCACGCCCAAGAGACCCCGGGGGCACTACCAACTTACCGGATAATCTAGACTATGGAGCCTCCACGGGCCGTCCACTGTTCCCGGTAACCTGCTATAGGATAAGGGTGTCATGTTCACGGGTCTTGTGCGGGGTCTGGGTCGGGTCCAGCGCTGTGTGGATGCAGCCGGGGGCCGCTTGTTGGTCATCGGGGATACCCCTCCCCTGCCGTCGCTCCAGGTCGGCGACAGCGTCGCCGTTGACGGCGTCTGCCTGACAGTTGTATCTACTGCCGATCAGACCTTGACCTTTCAAGCAGGTCCAGAAACTCTCGCTCGTACTACCCTGGGTCGACTCCAACCAGGAGACAGAGTTAATCTGGAACCGGCCCTGCGCCTCGGCGATCCCCTCGGAGGTCATTGGGTCACCGGACATGTCGATACCATCGGTACCATCCTCCAGGATTACCAACACGACGAATGGCGTTTTATGGACATCGGCTTTTCTCGTTCCTTTGCCGATTACCTCGTCCCCAAAGGCTCCATTGCCGTCGACGGAGTCAGCCTGACCGTAGTCAGTTGCACCACCGAACAGTTCCGGGTCATGCTCATCCCCCACACCCAGAGCATTACCACCCTCGGATATAAAACGGTTGGCGCTATGGTTAATCTCGAATTCGACCTGCTAGCTAAGTACGTCGTTCGCTTGATGCAACAATACTTACATAAATTTGACCAGAATAATTTCGAAGGTAGCATTAAACAGTAATCAATTCACATTCTGACTATAATTCAAAAAAGACGGGAAGCGATGATGACGCCATTCGACGAGATGCCCAAAAAAGAGGAATCTGACACGGGTGCATCGCTGGTCGGCGGTGCGGAAGGTGATATGTCTGGCGGCGGAGCAGCGGCGACAGCCGGTGCCGGGGAAGCGGAGCCGGTGTCGGGTCCGGCGTATCGTTCGCCCCGGCAGACGTTGCGGTACCTGCGGGACCTGCTGGCGGCCCACGGCATTCAAGCCAAAAACAAGCTGGGACAAAGCTTTCTGATTGATCTGAACCTGTTGGATCTGCTGGTGCGCTGTGCCGAGCTGGACCGAGAGGATGCAGTCCTGGAGGTGGGCACAGGGACCGGTTCCCTGACGGCGCAACTGGCCGAGCGGGCCGGGGCAGTGGTGACCATCGAAATCGATTCCGCCTTGGCGGCAATTGCCCGGCAGACGGTCGGGGAGCGCCCCAACGTCCGTTTCCTGGTTGGGGACGCCCTGGCTAACAAAAATCAGATGAATCCGGAGTTGCTTGCTGCCTGGGACGAACTGGCAGCCGCCCGGGGCTGCACGCGGCGTAAAGTGGTGGCCAATCTGCCTTACGTGGTCGCGGCACCGGTCATCAGCAATCTGTTGATTGCTCGGGCCGACATTGAACGCCTGGTGGTTATGGTGCAGTGGGAAATAGCCGAACGTCTGCGTGCGGCGGTCGGTTCCAAAGATTATAATGCTTTGTCGATTCTGGTGCAGAGCCTGGCCGAGGTGGAAGTCATTCGCAAGGTGGCACCGAGCAATTTCTTCCCGCGTCCGCAGGTGGATTCAGCGATTGTCCGCATCCGGCCGGATCCGGTCCGGCGGGCCCAGGTGGGCGACGTCGCCCGTTTCCGTGCTTATCTCCGGGACTTGTTCGTCCATCGCCGCAAAAGTCTGCGGCAGGCCCTGGCCGGTTGGCCCCGCGGACGCCAGGACAAGGCCGCTATCGATGCACAGTTGCGTGAGCTGGGCCTCGACGGCAATCTGCGGGCCGAGGATTTGACCGTCCAGCAGCACCTGCTGCTGTGCTCCATCTTTGGCTGATCGTTGGGTATGGCCCTGTGCACAGGGTCGGCGTGCCGACTTTCCTTGGGCTGGTTGCCAATGCCGATTGGTCGATTGGTTCAGCGGGACAGCAGGGGCAGGTGTGGCATGGCGTCCAGTGGGGGGAAGCAGATGGGATGCTGACGGGGTCCGTGCGGCGTATGGCGGAGCAGTTCCGGCACACGTTGGGCCAGGTAACGGTACAGTTCTGCGGCCGTTAGAACGCCATCGGAGTCGCGATCCGCGGCGCGAAAGCGAGCGCCTAAAGCTTCCAGAAGGGCGTAGGTGAACACACCATGACGCAGCCGCTCGTCTTCATACGACTGTTCGTGCAGGTCACAGGCAGCCAGGACGATCGGGCCATGCTCGGAGGGCAGCACCTGACGCCACAGGCCGGCCTCGGCCGCGTTTCCGGAGCGACAGGCATCCAGCAGGACCAGTTTGCGGCAGTTGAGGCGGGCCAGCAACTCGAACAGTTCGTCACAGCGCAGGGCCGTCTGGGCTGCGGTAGCCGGTGTGTAATCCTGACAGCACAGCACGAAGGTGCCGGCGTCGGCCATCCGAGCCGGTTCGGGACTGGACGGCCGGGCAGACGGATCGGGGGCATACCCGGGCCACTCCTGCAGCGACAGCACGTCGCCATGACCTGAAAAGAAAACGATCAGCAGATCGTCCGGCCGCAGTTGTCCCTGCTGTTGACGCTGTTCCAGTTGGGCGAACGTCTGGTACAGGCTTGTCCGACGCACCTGTTCGTCGACCAGCAGGTGCAGAGTGGCCTGAGCGAAGCATCGGCCGGTTCCCTGGTAGTGCAAGCAGGCTTGTTGCAAGGCCACGGCGTCGTCGCGGGCCCGGTTCAGCTGGTGCCAGCCGCGGCTACGCAGGGTTTGGTCCTGTCCTGTGGCGGCGTACACGTTGATCCCCGCAAGCAGGCCGAACAATTGCGGCTGGACAGGTCGTGGAGGGGTGTACGTGAGGGTATGGACCGCTACTGCTCGTCCGCGGTCCGGGTGGTGCGTAACGGCCGTCAGGCGGTTTTCGCCCTGACGGAACAGTGTGGCGGCAACCATCAGGTCGATTTGCAACTGGGGTTCCCGGCGCAGGTCCCAGACACGGTAGCGGTAGTCGTTGATCCACAGTTCGAGTCGCTGCGGCCAGTAATCCGGGTGGTTGCCCGGTGGCCGGATACGCAGGCGTAGCGACACCGCAGCAGTGCGGACCTCCGTCTGTGCGACCGCTAGTTCCAGCAGGGGAGGTTCCACTTCCCGGAACGAAGGGCGTACAGAACGGTCGCCGCGGGCGGTATGCAGGGCTGCTGCCACGGACCGCGTCTGTACCAGGCGGCGGATGACCGCCGGCTGCAAAAAGAGATGACGGAAACGCTGCAGGGGGTGAAATTGCGGGGTGCCCTCCACAGCCGCATCGTTGACGTGCCAGCCGAGGTACCGATCGCCATGGACCGAAGTGGTATAGTAGTAGTTGCCGTACCACATCCACATAACGGCATCGCACCAGCGGTCCTGGTCGTCGAAGATGGGAAACCATTTCCAGAGCGGTCGCTGTTTCAGGCGTGTCAAGCTGGCTCGTCGTGTCGGGCCGGTTTGCCAGGCAAAGAAGTATTCGATGCCGGACTGGGGCTGGTGCAACGCGGCCGCGGCCTGTTCCAGGGTACCATGCGGTGGCCGGCCGGGGCGACGATCCCACAGCAGGCGGCCGTCGACGGCCAGAAGCTCGAGGACGTCGCCCGGGGACAAGCCGGCCTCCCAGGCCGGGGAACCCACGTCCACCGCCGTAATCACTAATTTGTCGCTCTGTATAGCCACCCGGGCCCCCAGCACCGCCTGAGCGGGCCAATCGGCCAGGTTCCAGGCTGCCACTGTCTGATCGGCACTGGCCGTTACAAACCACTGTCCCGAGGCGTCTGCGACCACGGCGTGCACTTCGGCGGCATGACCGATAAATAACTTGCTGCGCAGCAGTTGCTGCTGGCCCGTGCGGGGGTCCGTCCGTAGACGGGCTGGGTCCAGCTCGAACAGGGAACAACCGTAGTAATGGCCCACCAGCAAGCGGGCAGGACGATCCGCGGCAGTCGGTACGAAGGTGTAGCAGGTCGGGGCCTGATCCTGATCGGGATCTAGCAGCAGACGCCAGCGTTGCGTTGGTCCGTTGTCCTGTCGGCGAACCACATACCAGACAAAGCGGGAGTGGGGATCGGGTTCCACTTGCCAGCCCCGCTCCTGACGGCGGACCCCTACCCAGGGTGGGGAAGTATCGGCCGTGGGCCGTAGACGCAGCAAATGGAAACGCAGCCAGGGGCCGGCACCACGCCCATTAGGATCGTTGGCATCGGTCGCCCGCTGTGTCTGTACGCCTAGCACCGCGCCGTCAACGGATAAGTTGACGCCATACAATTGCCGGCCAACACCGCAAAGCTGGCTGGCCACATCGGCATTGTGGGCCGTCAGTTTCCATAAGGTGATCTGGTCGGCAGGCCCACCCGCCACGGCCAGATATTCCAGTTGCTTGGGGTGGTAGGCCAACGCTTCTGCTCGGCCCTGGTGCCGCAGTGAGCGAAAAGCGGGGGTGGACACGGTGGGGGAGGCCGCCGCGGGCGGCACGTCGTACAGGCGGATGTGGTCGTCGGCTTCCAGGAAGAAGCGGAGTTGGCCCGGTTGGGCGGGCAGGGCAGCGCCCACGCCCACGGCCAGTTGACGAGCATCCGCCCGCCAGGCCAGTGAGCGGGGGAAATGGTCCACAGGCAGGTCGCAACGGTAATGCTGGCGGCCATCACGCGACCGCAGCAGCACCGCAGGTCCCTGCAGAGCTACGGCCAGCCACCGGCCATCCGGCGACCAGGCCGCCTGGTGGACCCCCCAGCGTGGTCCGGCACCCTGATGGACGTCAAAAAGTTTGCGTCCGGCTGGGGGCGGAACGTCGGGCTGGTCACTGAACCGGCCCTGCACGGGAAAGGCCCATGCCTGGCCATAACTGTCCAGCACCGTCACCGTGTGTTCGTCCCCAAAATGCAGAGTGCGGGGAACGCAGTAGGCCGTTACCGGGCCGACTGGTGCCTGGCAACGGCCCAGCCGCTGTGGAGCCGACCAGCTACGGCCATCCTCTTCTACCTGCGGCAGCTTCTCCGGTTGCCACAGCCACAGACTGCCATCGGCGGTGCCGAACACCAGCCGTTGCCCATCCGGATGGAAAGCAATGGCCGTTACCGCATCGTAATGGGTCTGCCCTTCGGCCACGCGGGGCCAGGTAAGAGCGAGCGTCCGACCGCTACTCCGGTCCAGAATTGCCACCGAACTGATGCGCAGGCCATAGCCACCAACGGCCAGACGTTGCCCGTCCGGGCTGACGGCCACTGCTTTGATGCCCCCTAACTGGTCCCGCCAGGCACGCCACCGCAACACCTGGCCGGCCGAGCGGTCCAGCACCAGCGAACCTGGCGTTTCCCTCCACAGGCAGGGCCACAGACGGACCACTTTGTCGTCCCCGGCTGCATACAGCCACTTGCCATCGGGTGTGAAACCCAGCACGTCACAATAGCCGTACCGGCCGCCGGTCTCCAGACATACTTCCGGTTCGTCGCGGGAACGCCGATCCGACTGCTGGCACCAGGCCACGTCGCACCACGCTCCTATCCCCAGCAGAGTCAAAGCGGCGACCATTCCCGGCCATCGATGGCCCATCGCCTTCATTCCCGACTCCCGTTTTGTGCAGTCGCACAGGTGCAAATGAACACCCCTTGCACCTCGGGGATGGACGGAACCTCCTACAATCGACCACTTCCAGCATAGCTTTCCTTGCAGCCACTTCCCAGCCGCACGCCACAGGCAACTTCAGACACCTTCGTCCATCAGGGGTACAACAAAGGAGCCGTCGAAACAACTCATGTCATCGAAAAGATTGTGCTACCTGGGTGAAAAACACTACTGGAGTATGGATGGATTGATTAATTCGCATAAACGTTGTGATTTATGATCAAGAGAGACATCCTCTTTGGATAGGCTGGCGAAAGTGGAATGGGTAGTTTCCCGGTTCCCAAGCGGTTTGAAGCCGTTGGTGGGATTGCCACGGTAAAGACTCCACAAGGTCCGGGACGGACCCGTGGTGGCGGGGGCTTAAAGCAGACCGTAGTGGATGAGGGTCTGGCGGAGGCGTTGTTCACCGGCGGCATCCATGGGGCACAAGGGTAGCCGCAATTCCCCGCTGCCTCGCCCCAGGAGCTTCAGGGCCGTTTTGACTGGAATGGGATTAGTGGCCAGACTTAGCAGATCGCGACACAGCGGGAACAATTTACGATGCCAGCGTTGGGCTTCCTCCACCTGGCCGCGGTCAAAAGCGACGATCATGGCCATCATGTCTCGCGGTACCAGGTTGCCTACGACGCTGACGACGCCGCGGCCACCGATGCTGAGCATCGGTAAGGTGAGGCTGTCATCACCGCTAAGCAGGGTGACGTCGCACAAAGCAGCAATCTGGCTAGCCTGGTCGAGGGAGCCGGAGGCTTCCTTGACGGCCACAATGTGGGGAAATGCTTCCGCTAAGCGGGCGATGGTTTCCGGCAGAATGTTGGAACCGGTCCGGCCCGGGATGTTATACAGGACAATCGGCAGGTCGACCGCCTCGGCCACGGCCGCAAAGTGGCGGAAGTATCCTTCCTGCGTTGGTTTGTTGTAGTAGGGACCGACTTGCAAGGTGCCATCGGCCCCTGCCTTGCGGGCGGCTTTGGTCATGCGGATGGCCTCGGCCGTACAGTTGGAGCCTGTGCCCGCTAGCACTTTCAGTCGGCCAGCGGCCCGCTCACACACGTAGGCCACCACCCGTTCGTGTTCCTCGTGGCTGAGCGTCGGGGATTCTCCCGTGGTACCGCAAGGAGCCAGGGCGGGGGTTCCTTGCTGGCAATGCCAGTCCACCAGCCGTCCTAGCTCGTCCCAGTCGATCTCCCCTTGACGAAACGGCGTTACTAGGGCCACCGTTAGCCCGGCGAACATTTCCCCACGCGTTGTCCCCATCATCTGAACCCTCGCGTCAGACCACCTGATCCTCGTCGTGGACCGCTTTTATTACCCTTGGCGACGATCCGGCCCGCTCACCTGGTTGTGTCCCCACACGCCTCCACGCCTGCTGGCGGTGGCCACTACGTCTCCGTCGATCAAGGTAGATACAAACCGTCCGCTGGCAATTGCCCCACGCGGAGTTCGCCCAGCAAATTCCTATGGCTCGATGCTTCTAGATAGAGACCTGTTCGTACTATGGACCAGCTCCCTGCAAAGCTAGACGTGCTATTATCGCAACCCACTTGCGCCTTGCTCGACCGGGCAGCCTCGATTAGCCTGGAACGGAACGACAACCTCGCAAATTGAGTTGACTTGATGATCGATCTCTCAACCGCTTTGTTGTTATTATAGTTCGTTGTTTAAAATATAGTGATAGCAAGAAAACCTGAAAAATTCAGCAAAAACTTTTAGTGCCTGCACAATCGAGTACGACGAACGAATCGGAGGCGGATATGGCCATATGGTTTTGGCTGAAGCGGCCAAAGAAAGCAATTGCCCGAATTCGCTACTGGTTCTGGGAAGGCCTCAATCCAGACAAACCGTGGCTGTGTCCTGAAACAGTGAGGTTTTGCCAAGCCCACCTGACAAAGTCGATGGTTGCCATCGAGTTTGGTAGTGGTCGAAGCACCCGCTGGTTTGCGACCCTTGTTGGCCATCTCATCAGTGTAGAACATAATCATAAATGGTATAAAATAGTAAAAAAACAGCTTGCCGATGCCGGAATCACCAATGTGGATTACCGATTCGTACCACTTAACCATCCAGAGTCGGACCCTGAACAACCGGAGTATTCACCGCTGCCTGACTATGTTGCCGTCGCGGACGAGTTGGCTGATCAGAGTATCGACTTTGCTGTCGTGGATGGACACTACCGTACCCACTGTGTCAGGCACATTATCCCGAAGATTGCCCCCGGCGGGTATCTCTTAGTGGATGATGTCAACAGGTGGCCTTCGCCGGAGGCTCTGCCCATACCCAAGAGTTGGTCGATCGTCAATGACAGCACGAACGGCATCAAGCGATGCATCATCTGGCAGGCTACCAAACCGAGCGTGGTGGCCGACAGCGGAGCGGTGGAGGTTTCCGGGACTTAATCCTCAGAGGAGCGGGGTGGTGGGGTAAGTTCGTTTGGGGGCGGGCGGCGACAATTTGGGTGCTGATCAGTGGGACGCCGAACGCGTTAGCGACGCTGAGTATCAGGCAGTGGTCGCTGCGGTCAAGGGGTTGCCGCTGGATCCCTACGCTGAGGTGTTTGACCCGCTGGCTGTGCCTGCCGAGGCACCGGTCAGCGCGAGTCTGTGCGACGATCTGGCAGACATATACCGGCAGGTTGTCAGCGGGTTGCGAGCGTTCGAGGCTGGACGGCAAGCGGTGGCCTTGTGGGAGTGGGGCTTTGGCTTCCGTCATCACTGGGGGGAGCATGCTACCGGAGCTATCCGAGCGCTGCATGCCTGGTTGGCGGCCAATGCGTTCAACCAGCTAGCATCAGATGCCGGGGGAGGTACAGCGCAGAAACCCGCGGACTTGGAGAACGTGTAGGTTCCCCCTAGGGATTTCCAAGCCATACTCCGCGGCTAAGACAGATCGTGCGGTGGTATGGCTGCGGGATGTCTGCTTGCCGCTGTCGGCTACGGGGGTGGTTGCTTAGCGAGCAACCATGAAACTACTGCGTGGTGGGACCAACAAGAAGCTGCACGCCCGGGGCGTATTGGGGACCAAGTGCCTTTTTCACACTGTCCAGGTCAAAAGCCTGGGGTGCTGTCACGGTAAATTTGACTTGTCGTTTGCGGCGATCAGCTTGAATCGAGCCTGCCTCTACCCACGGTAGAGTTGTGAGTGCCGCCCTCACGTTATCCGGTCAACTGGCTCAGGTCATCCGTGGTACCTTGAGAACCACCTGGTTGGGACCGTCCGTGGGCAGCGGCTCGTCAACGGACGATGGCCCTCCACATCCCAGCACCAACCAGCCGGTCAGAGGGATAACCAACAACACCCCCCTGCTGAAAGTCGACGGATTCATTGACGATGCCTCCACCAATCGTCGGATTGAGCACTATCAGGCATTAGCCAGCTGCTAGACCACTACGCACGTTATTCTGCCGGCGTGTACCGTCATTGCTCCGGAAGTTTATTGCACAAATCAAGTATAGTCTCCCCTTGAGAGATTGCCCAGGGTAACGAATAACTCCGACAGGCCAAGCCTTGAAAAATGTAAATATTTTTTCAGTAAAGAGATATTTGTCAAAGACGAGCGAAATTGGCCAGCATTTGCAAGCCTACCCGCTGACTTTTTTCCGGGTGAAATTGTGTTGCAAAGAGGTTGTCCCGCCAGAGGGCAGCGGTGAAGGGAGTGGGATAGTCGGCCGTGGCAGCTATGACTTGTGCATCGGTGGGAACCGCATAATAGGAGTGGACGAAATAGACGGCTGGTTCCGGCGGTAGATCGCGGAACAGTGGGCACTCCGGCCGAACCAGTTTCAGGGTGTTCCAGCCCATGTGAGGGACTTTCAGACCGGGTTGGGCGGGAAAACGGACTACTTCGCCGGCCAGAACGTTCAGCCCCTGGTGGAGTCCATCTTCGTGGCTCCGGTTGAACAGGAGTTGCAGCCCCAGGCAGATGCCCAGGAAGGGTCGCCCGTGGGCGATGAACTGGTGCAAGGCCGCATCCAGACCACTCTGACGCAGGCGTTCCATGGCATCGGCAAAGGCCCCTACACCGGGCAGGATCACCTTATCCGCCTGGACCACCGCTTGCGGATCGGCACTAATGACCGCGGTGTATCCCAATCTCTCCAGCGCTTTTTGCACGCTGCGCAAGTTGCCCATGCCGTAATCGACAATCACAATCCGGCTCATCGGTGGAAACCGCTCCTGTTGCGGTAATTGTTGGCGTCGTTTCCCTGTGCCAGGTGTGGATTGTTTTATGACAGTCCGAGGAGAAGCGGTGGGTTAACCGACGGGAGCAGCAGAGGTGGTGTCACTGTCCTCCGGTCGGCGCAGGAGCAATCCCGCGGCTAGCGTGCCCATGCTGATGATGAAAGTAGCCAGTCCGAGGATGGTCAGATCGAACAGGGCAAACTGGACACGGGGGCCTAGCCAAGGCCAGGCAAACCAGGTCAGGACCACGCCGAGGGCCAGCCCCGGTCCGAAAGGAATTTCCCGCACCTGTGGAGCAGTAGCTGAGTCTGGTTGCGGAGCTGAGTTGCTACGGCTCGGGCCAAAAACGAGCGTCAGTACATACAGAACCAACGCAACTACTGAACCGATAAACAAGGACAACACGGCGATCTGCCAGCCGAGGAACGCCCCGGCCATCATCAGCAGGTCGGCATCACCCAGTCCGAGGGCTTCCCGACCAAAGCCAGTGCTGAACAGCCAGCGGATCAGCCGGACGATCAGAGAACCGGCTAAAGCTCCCAGCAAGCTGTTGACTAGGCCCAGCTGCCAGGAGCCAGGGGGTGTCCAGCTGGGCAGAGGTCCCCACCAGGGCCAGGGCTGCACGCCCAGAGGAATCAGCCCCCACATTTCGGGAAAGATCCAGGAAATGTTGTCGGGCAGGCGTTGTGCGGTGGCAGTCGGTTGCGGCCAGGGCCACGGCATGCATATGCCGCCAATCAGGCCCACCACCAGACCACCATACGGGATCAGCGGCGGAATGACCCGGTGCTCGGCATCGATCACCGCAGCGGCCAGCAAAGCGCTGAGCAAAACGGCATGATAACCGAACAACGCCAGCGCCGGTGCTGGAGGCAAAGCAGACAGGCCGGCCCGTGGATCAAAGCGCAACTGCGGGATACCTGGCCAGTTCAGGAGGACCTCCAGCACAAACAGTAACAGGAAAGCCAGGCCTGTTCCCAGTTCCACCCACAGGTAGCGGCGTCCGAACGCACTGCCACAATGGCGGCAGCGTCCGCGTAGTCGCAAATATCCCAGCACCGGCACGTTATCCCAACGGGAAATGGGGCGATAACAATGCAGGCAGTGCGAGCCGGGCCACAAAATGCTCTTTTCGTACGGCAGGCGGGCGATCAGAACGTTCAGAAATGAACCGACCACCAGCCCCAACACCAGGGCAAATAAGCACCAGACCAAAATCGGCGTGACCGTCCACCATCCCATGCCGGCAGCATAGTGCTCAGCGTAGGCAGCGGCGAGCCCTGGATTCAAACGGACCGCTGTTGATCCACAAAGGCGGCCAGGATGGCGGCCGCCACCACGGCGGGCGTCCGCTGATCCGTATCCACGACCCAATCGGCCACCGCAGCATACAGAGGATCACGTTGCACCAGTAAGGTGCAGATTTCCATTAGTCCACCCTGAGTCGTCAGAGCGGGACGCCGCCCGGGCGTGGTCGGATCTTGCTGCAACCGCTGCAGGATGGTCTCCGGCTCGGCCCGCAGCCAGACTACCCACCCCTCCTGCCGGAGCAGCCGCCGGTTGTCTTCGCGTAGCACGACTCCGCCACCGGTGGCAATCACACTGTGCTTGTTCTGACACACCCGCTGCAACACAGCGGCCTCCCGTTCCCGGAAGCCGCTTTCGCCCTCCTGGGCAAAAATCTCCGCAATGCTGCGTCCGCTGCTTTTTTCAATTTCTTCGTCGCAATCCACGAACGTCCAACCTAGCTTTTCCGCGACCATTCTGCCCACCGTGCTTTTGCCGGTGCCGCGGTATCCGACCAGCACTAGCCGGCTGGCCCGGGGAGCACCCGATGGTGCAACCACACCGGTCGGAGTGCCCGACGGTTCCCGTCTTTGATACCCTGACGAAGCTTCACTGGCAGTCGACGGCTTGTCCATGTCCATTCCCGTGAAGGCAGGTACGCTGTCTGGAACAGTACTATTGACCATCAGAGCCACCACACCCACGGACTGTCTCTGTGACCAGGGGTCATAAGTGCCTCAGGCCGTTATGAGTTTACGATACTGCGGCCGGTGTCGCGGCAAGCGGCGTGGCTGGGCATTTTCCATCCGTGGCTGCAGGATCAGGGCGAGCTGGAAGCCGATGAGGGGGGCGGTGCCGGGGCGGCCGACGGCTCGACCAGATCATCAAAGGCGTGGGTCAAAGGTGACAAGGCCCGCCGGACAATATCCCGCATCAGTTCCAGGTCGGGGGTCAGACCGGTGAACAGTTCGAACTGGCGGGCCGCTTGCCGGACAAACATGTCTACGCCCGTGATGGTCTGGCAGCCACGGCTTTGTGCTTCACGGATCAACAGTGTCGTTTCAGGCCGATAGATGGTGTCGAAGACAGTCATACCGGGGTTGAGGAAGCTGAAGTGGATGGGGGCCTCGTCCACATTGGGGTGCATCCCCACGGGAGTGCAGTTGATCAGCACATCGCAACTGACGCTGTGGCGGGCCTGCCAATCGACCGCCCGGCATTTGACCTCTTCAGCCAGGCGATGGGCCCGCTCATAGGTACGGCTGGTGATGGTAATGTGGGCTCCCTCCCGATGCAGGGCATGGGCAATGGCCCGGGCGACGCCACCGGCACCCAGCAACAGAAACGTCATCTGACTGAACTGCGGTACCGGTCCTTCCTTGGCCCGTTGCTGGAAATGGGCACGCAACGCCTCGAGTGCCGCCGAATAGTCGGTATTGAAGGCCTGGAAATGCCCATCCGTGCGTCGAACCAATGTGTTGGCCGCTCCTGTCACCTCTACTTCGGTTTGTTTTTCCCGTGCCAGGGCCGCCGCAGCTTCCTTGTGCGGTAGCGTCACACTGTAGCCGCTGACGGGAATGCTGTCGTAGGCCTGGAGGGCCTCGGGAAGCATCCCCTTGGGCACACGGAAGGGCAAGTAAATGGCATCAATCCCCATGCGGCGGAACAGTTGATTGTGCAGCAACGGACTGAGACTATGGTCCACCGGGTCGCCTAGGACCCCAAAGACGCGACTATTACGATTGAGCGTGGCCACCGGGTAGTTGATGCGGAATTCGTCCCAACTGGGCAGTCCCGGGGCGATGCCGCGTTCTTTGTTAAAGGCCGCATAAATCCACGGAGCTCCGCAGCGTAGCGACAAAAACCGGCTCGGCTGACCGATGTCCCCCAGACAAAACGCGACCGTTGGTTTGGGAGCACTCTGCTGCAACTTGAGGACCCGGACGACGTCCTCCGGCCGTTGGGCCGCCACGGCAATCTTGTAGACGTCGCCGTCTTGTTTAAGCATGCCGGCGTAAATCTCTTCCAGCGCTGCTGGCGTCTCGCTCAGATTATGGTAGCTGATGATCCGCTTGACCGAACCATAGCGAGGAATGGTCGAGGCAATGTCGGTTTCCAGATCGACCCATTCGAAGGCGCCCGAGACAATGGCCTGGCGTAGAATCATCTGGCGTTCGCTTTCCGTACCGGTATAGCGTCCTCCATCGGCGGGCCGGCGCAAGGTGGCTACCCAAGCACATTGCTTGTACGGTGTCAGACGCTTGAACTCCACGGCCTTGGCCAGAAAATCAAGGCGTAACTCGATGAATTTAGCCCCCCGCCGGGTGGCCTCCTGTAACTCGGCCACTACCATCTTGTGTCGCGTGCGCCCGATGACTACCAAAACGCGATCCGGATACATTCCCGCTACCTCATCCCACAGCCACTCGTTTCCCGCAAAATCAGCTTAGCAGACGGATCCAGCCGCTTACAGGGGGGCCATCCCTTGGGCCAGTCAATACGTCTCAAACCCTCAGGGCGGAACAACAGACCGGCTCACCGGACCGCAATGCTGAGTTGACCCCGGCTAGGAACCGAGTAGCGTGCAGTTATCCAGAAAACGAACTTTTCTTCTGAGGCGACAATCCAGCCATTTGCCGTTACGGATACTCAGGCCGGAATTGGAACGAGCAGTGGACGGGATTTCTACTTCTTGGTGGGTTGTTGCGCTTCCTTGACGAAGACGATACAGTAATTTTCCTTCAGGCCAATGGCGGTTTCCTCGCGTAGTTTGCGAAAGCCGCAGGAAAGGATTTCCTTTTCGACCACCTCCTGGCCAGCACGCACGTGACCGAGCACCCAATCGGAGCTTTTGCCGGGAATGCGGTGGAAATCAATCAGAACGACGCGTCCGCCGGGCTTAAGAGCCTCGTGGATGGCGGTCATCATGCGGAAGGGGTATTCGAAGTGATGGTAGGTGTCGCAGATGAAGACCAGGTCGATGCTGTTCGCGGGCAGGTTTGGGGAGACGTCGGTGCCGCGGACGGTGACTACATTGCGGATTCCTGCATTACGGCAGCTAGTCTCGATGTGTTCCAGGAATTTTTCCGAGATGTCGACGGCATAAACCTTGCCTTGCGGTCCCACGGCCTGGGCAAACAGCCGGGTGAATAGGCCGGTGCCGGCCCCCACGTCGGCGACAACCATGCCGGGTTGGACCGCACAGGTGCTAACGATTTTATGCCGTTGGACGTAGATTTCGCGGCTTTCCCCTTCAAAGGTTTTGAGATACTTGTTGATGTCCGGGTTTTTGAAAGAGTCATTAATCCCCGGCTTGACGCTTTTTTCTTGGGCCTGGAGCAGGCGTAGGGACTGCCAGGGGGACAGCAGAGCGAGACCGCCAGCGGTCAAACCCAACACAAAGGCCAGGGCGGAACGGTAGCAGCGACAGACACGACCCGGATGCAGCGTCGACATCGGTTAAACTCCGAAGACTGAATCTGGGCAGGGGCTTGTACAGGGCCGCTACCGCGATTGTACGAGGAATTCCAGCAGATCGGCAGCTTGTTGGGCGGTAAGGCTAGCTAGCAGGCCGTCAGGCATCAGGGAAAGACGGGCCGGCGTCACGCTGGCCACGTCGGCAGCTGCTAGACGCAGTTCCTTGTTTTCGGCGTCGCGCAGAATCAGTACGTCGGCCGTCCGCTGGATCAGCAGACCGGTGTATTGCCGCTCGTCGTGGGTACGCACCAGGTAGGCGGCATAACGCGGTTCGATGACCCGCGAGGGTTCCAGCAGGCTTTCGAGCAGTTCGCTGCGACTGCGCAGGCGGCCGATGTGAGTCAGTTCGGGCCCCAGATCGGTGCCTTGGGAGCCGTGTTTGTGGCAGTTAAGGCATTTCAAGTCGGGTTGACGGAACAATTGCTGGCCGCGTTGCGGGTCGCCCCGTAGGGCCAGGATGGTCTGCGGTTTGGGATGGGGACCGAGTTTGCGGCCGGCGGGATCCGGCGGAAAGTAACCGTCGAACAGGTCGCGGATGGGTCCGGGGTCCAGACGCTGGGCAGCGGTCAGTAGACGCTGCCATTGGTCGGGGGTATGCGGGCCCCGTAGCCAGCGCAGAGTGTCGGGGAAGCGGCGGAGCTTGGTTTCCAGACCCGTCGGGTCGCGGTCGGGACTCAGCGGCGGCTGCTGGCCCAAGGCACAAATCCAGTCGCAAAGCAGTTCGATGCCGGCACGGTCGGGCCACTCGGAGCCCCAATGGGGCATGCGGCCGCGACCGAACTTGGCGACACGGTACAACAGGACGCTACGGCCGGGCGCGCCGGGGGCCAGCAAGCGGGCGTCCGACAGGCCAAAGTCGCCCTGGCGGGGCCGGGTGTCATAAATCCCCGTTTCACCCAACGGCTTGCTGATGTCCAGTTCCAGCACTACTTGTCCGCCACCCCCCCCGAAACGGTGGCAATGGGCACAATTGACATGCAGATAACTACGGGCTCGTTGTTCCAGCGAGTAACGATCGTCGTAGGGGTCCACCAAGGCCGGCGAGCGCCGGGCGGTGGCTTCCGACCAGGGGGGTAACGGCTGGTCCTGGGGATCAACCCGTTGGATCACTCCCAACCGCTGTAAGGCCAGCAGTTGGTTCGGCCAGGTGGACGGCGACACACAGCCGGGACCATTCAACTGCGGCAGATTAAAGGCCAGCGTGAACTCGGCCCACACGTTATGGCAGGCCAGGCATTGCGCCCGGCTGGGCACCTGCCAGAGCCATTGTCGCTGGCCGCCCAGGACCAGCGGGTCCGGTACGGTGAGAGTCTTTTCCAGGCCCTCGGCCGGTACCAGGTCGGCGTCGCTCTGGTCGTCACGCCACCAGTAGCTGTAGCCACGCCAGTCTTCGCCATCGTAGTGCAGGATCTGAGTCTCGAGGCGTTTCAATCCCTGGGGGGTACGAATCGACACCGTTTTAACCAGAACAGCATCTGCGGGAAACTGCATGTGGAAGCTATGCCAGTAAACCTGGCCTGGTAGCGGGCGGGGTTGTTCAAACTGACGTACCTGGGAGGTACCGGGTAGGGCAATATGCCATTGGGCTTCGGCCCCGTCTAGCCATTGCCGGGCATTGGGAGCGAAAGAAATTACGCCTGGGGCCAGACGGTAACGGCCCACATCCTCGAACAGACCAGTGGCACTCAGGGTAGTCGGGAAATGCTGGTTGGCGGCCTGACCGCTGTTGCGTTCCAATGTATAGAGGTAGCCCGTGTCGTAGTCAAGGAAGTACAGTTCGCCGGCGGCGTCCTCACCGAAGGCCACGATGCGGACCGACGGCTTGACTAGTTCGGGCATTTCACGGACCCGACCGTCGGCCAGGCGGGCGGCCCACAAGCGGCGCGTTTCCCAGTCGCCAAAGATGTAGGCCCCTTGCAACTCCGGGAACTTCTTGCCGCGGTAGACGTAGCCGCCGGTCACGCTGGCCGCCACGGTGTGAGGCAGCTCGATCACGGGGGGGCGGATCGGCGTGGGGCCGGGCTTCTGCTCCGGCTTGATCGGCTGGCGTCCCTCGACAATGCTCCAGCCGTAGTTGCCTCCCTTTTCCACCTTGTGAACCATTTCCCATAATTCCCAGCCCACGTCGCCCACCCACAACTCGCCCGTCTTGCGGTCGAAACTCATCCGCCAGGGGTTGCGGAAACCGTAGGCCCAAATCTCTCCCCGGATGCCCGGCTGGCCCACAAACGGGTTATCCGGAGGAATGGCGTAGCGTCGACCGGCCTCCTGCCGGTCCACGTCGATGCGCAAAATGGACGCCAGCAGGTCGGAACAATCCTGGCCGGTATTGAGGGGATCGGGCGGGTTGGGGCCGGCCGCATCGCCGGTGGAGATATACAGCATGCCATCCGGGCCGAAGTGCAGATCTCCGCCGTTGTGGCCACCGCCCACAAACGTCAGGATGATTTCCTCACTGGTCGGGTCGATGCGCGGTGGGTCGACACTGGCCAGGCGAAAGCGGCTGACCCGTGTACCGTCAGCAAACTGCTCCCCCTGCGGTTTTTTCGGCACCAGGGTGTAACAAACGAAGCAGTAGCGGTTTTCGGCAAAGCGGGGATGGAAGGCCAGGCCGTAGAGGGCACCGATCCCTTCGGCCCGCTCATCCGGTTGCAATTGCTGGCGGGCCCAGGCGGTGCGCAGATCTAGCACCAGTTCTTTGCGGGGTTCCATCCCTGGTGCCGGCCAGGTGACGGCATAGATGGCCCCACGTTCCTCACCGATATAAAGCCGTTGTTCCGCCAGCGGAGACCGTGCGATCAAAAGTGGCTTGTTGAACTGCAACTTCTGCCCGATGCGCACGGGTCGGTACGGCGGCGGTGGATCGGGGGAGCCGCGGATCCGTGAGGTCGTCCAGGCAGGCACTTGCCGTGGTATGGGCTGGCGTGCTGCTCCTCTGACCGCCTGCTGATCCCCCGCTGGCCGCGTGGCATTGTCCCCCCGGGCTTGGTCGAACGCCCCGGCTGCTAGGCGCTCTACCCCCCACCCTAGCAGTCCCACAATCAACCCAACTGCCGCTACACCGATTCCGACCGCTCCAAGCAGCCCTAGGGATCCAGCTTGTGCCTCTCTGCCGGGCCTTAGGGTCGATCGGATCGGACCATCTGTCACCTGCCGTGTCGACCAGACCATGATTACGTCTGCCTGCTGGATACAGTGTCGAAAAACTGAGCATTATTTTACCATACTATGAACCGTCAGCCCACGGCCGAAGCCAACGGTGCTGGAGTCGACGCAGCGGTTCACATTAAGCGGTCCGCCTGAAGCAGGCAGAGCCTCGGCTCAACGGCTAGCAAAGCAACAGCCCGGTGCCGTCCGGATCAGCCGCTCCATACCGCCAGATGGGGCTAAAGGTGCAGGGGAGCGATCGCGTCAGGGTGCGTTAGTGATCGCCGATGTTCAGCAAAATCCGCTTGACAGCAGCCGCAGAAAGTGCGAGGGATGAAAGGTAGGGAGCGAGGCTGAAGCGGCCGGGACAGGTTGGGAAGCGGGATTCGCGTATACAGATCTGGACGGAGTCGCTACAGTCGATGGCCGCGGCAGTTCTCGGGGAAGTCTTCCTGCTTCATCTTGAGAAGGATGCATCGGCCATGGTGCAGTTTACCTGTGATGGGTGCGGCAAGAATCTGACGCCGCCTGGCACGTCACGGTATGTCGTGCGGCTGGAGGCCTACGCTGCCCAGACCCTTTCGGACGTCCTGACGGAAGACGACCTGCAGGACGATCAGGTTGAAGAAATGGCCCGTTTTCTTCAGCAGGTCGAAGCGGGGCTGGTCACTCCCCCCTCTTCCGTTCCCGAACGCCGCCAAATGCGCTTCGATCTGTGCCTGGATTGCTACCGCCGCTTCCTCCAGGATCCCTTGCGTCGCGAACCGGTCATCCGCCTGCGTTTTCACCAAAACTAGTGTTTTTTGCGTTGGGTTCTAAAAACGATCTGCATCGGCCTGGCACGCTGACAGCCAATCTGCCCGGAAGCAGCGGCCTGCACCACCCAGTTCCACTACTGACCGAACCTACTGCACCAAATCTTCATCTTTAGTAGCCGCCCCTGACACGATGGCCAGGGCGGCGGTGGATCGAACTACATCGTACCGCTTGCCTGGCAGGGTCGTTTGTTGTGATTGAGCGGACCAGTGGAGCAGAACGACTAGACCAATTCAAGCTGGCCGAAGCGAATGTTTAGGTACGCCGCGACGGTGAACGGGAGGAACGGTGGGGGCGAGGCGGGCCTGACCGGGCAGCGGATCTGCCCGTAGAAGTACTGGTCTCTGTTGTGGGGGGATGAGTGTGGGCACTTGCAGCCGGGGGCTGCCCCGTCGCGGTCGCCGGAGACGAAGCCCCAGACGCCACCGGAGCCCCCTCCAGCCTCAGGGCCGTCGTCGGGATGGTCGTTTCGGCCAGCGTCAGTTCACCGCGGTGTACCCCTTTCAGACCGCGTAACGACTCGGCCAGTTGCTGTAACTGCTGGCCCCGACCACGGAGCACTAGTACTTCCAGACAGCGATCATGGTCGATGTGCACGTGCAACGAGGCAATTACCTGATCGGCATGTTCGTGCTGCAAGGCCAGAAGCTTTTCCACCAGGTGAGGCCGATGATGCTCATACACCAACGTCAGACTGGCCAGAACCGGCGTCTGATCAGTCAGGAAGCTCTGGCGGGTCAGGGATTCGTGCAGCAGTTGTCGGATGGCCTCACTGCGTGTAGCGAAGGCCCCAGCACGCACGTAACGGTCGAACGCTTGCAACAAATCCGCTTCCAACGATACCGAAAATCGCGCCAATTCAGACATGAGGTCACCCCCTCCTCCTCGACATTAACCCGTAATTTTCCCTCTTATCACCGTCTTTCCACCACTATCGTTTGAAAAAGGTCTTTACGTCCCGTCCCGGAATTGAGTCGTATCCCTTGATGTTTTCCCGACGTTATGGTTTTCTGACCGAGTACGCGTCAGGGGTGGAAGGCCCAGCACCTCGGGAGTGTGCCGAGATACTAACCTGCCTCTTCAGTGTTACCAAATTCACATGGATGTTCCCGTTTGGTTGCGGAGCAACGAGTAAACGTACCGTGAACGTGCATTCTGTTACTTCATGCGTCAAGTGCATGCGGAATGGATCCTATTTTGCCAATTGTCACAAAATTGATGGGTTTCGCCAATCGCGAATAAAGCCCTCTGTTATAAGCATGTGGTGGTTGTCTGCCGGTGGCGACCAGACAGGCAACTGCTGGGGCAGTTAAGCTTGGTGGTTCGCTTTGCCTGGGGGCGGCCCGTCGACACAGAAGAGTTACTGGACAGCGCTGGCTGGCCGTAGTAATACAATTTTGTGTTTTTTCATACCACGGAGGTATAGCTATGTCAAAGGGTGCAGCGATTCAGGTCCGCCGTCCTGGCTGGAAGGATGCACGGAACCAGGCAGCCCCTGGCGGCCAGCGGATAATGGGGCCATGCGTGGCCCCACTGCAGAACACGACGCGTAGTGACACCGACGGGCCACCAGCCGGCTTCGGCCGTGGCTTCACGCTCATAGAACTGCTCGTGGTGATCGCGATCATCGCCATCCTGATCGGGCTGTTGCTCCCGGCGGTGCAAAAAGTCCGCGAGGCTGCTGCGCGGATCAAATGTCAGAACAATCTCAAGCAGATCGGTCTGGCCTTGCATAACTACGAGAGTGCCCGGCAGTGCTTTCCGGCCGCTTACCTGATCCAGCAGTGGCCGGGAGAGGGAGGAACGGTCCCAGCTGGTCATTTCCGTTGGTCCGCTTTGGCCCAGTTAACCCCTTTTCTGGAACAAACCAACGTGTACAACGCTTTGGATCTGACGGTACCCCTGTTTGGTGGGCCGCTATCCAATCCGCCGTACAGTGTTTTTCCCCAGAATCGGGCGGCCGTGGCCGCGATTGTGCCTACCTTCCTTTGCCCTAGTGATCCGGCCAATGTTCCTGTAGTCCAGGGACGGGGGCCGGCCAATTATGTCGCTTGTGCCGGCAACGTGCCGGATGCCACGGTCGGTAACGGCCTGTTCTACGCCAACTCCAAGGTCAAGCCGACGGACGTTACCGATGGACTGAGCAATACCGCGGCCTTTTCCGAATCGTCGCTAGGTCCCGGGGGAGCAGACATCAGCGGTGCCACGCCGCCCGACTACCGGACCTGGTACCGGATGTTAGGCACGGCCGATACGTATTCGGATACTGCCTGTGCCACTGCAGGTCCGTGGCGGCCCACCCGTAATTCCACCTGGGCCGACGGGGCCCTGCCCACAGGGTTGTATAACCACCTCCTGCCTCCCAATAGCACTACTCCTGACTGCATCCGCCACAGCAACCCTGGTCGCAAAGCGGCCCGCAGTTTCCATCCCAACGGCGTGAACGTGCTGCTGGGTGACGGCAGCGTTCGCTTCGTCAGCAATTCGATCAGCCCGTCCACCTGGATGGCCGTTGCCACTCGGGCCGGAGGTGAAATCATCGGTAACGACTGGTAAACCGTGCCGGTGGCCCTTTACCCAGAAGCTTCACTTCCCTGTGGCAGCGGCCTGGGTCGCGTGCCCTGACGGCACACAGCAGGCAGAGACACGTCGGGCCCTGACGGCGTGCTACCGTTGCTGGCAGATCCGCTCGTACAAAGCTAGATACTCGCGAGCACTGCGGCTCCAGCTCCAGTCCTGGCGCATGGCGGTGAGCTGAATCTGGCGGAAATGCTGCGGACGGTGACGATAAAGGGTCAGGGCCCATTTGACCGTTTCGTACAGGGCGTGAGCCGTATAGTCGTGGAAAGCGAAGCCGGTGGCCGTGCCCGCGGCGATGTTCTCCTCGGTGGCGTTGACTACCGTGTCAGCCAGGCCACCGGTAACGCGGACCACGGGCGGTGTCCCGTATTTCAAACTGTAAAGCTGATTCAGGCCGCATGGTTCGTAGCGGCTGGGCATCAGGAACAGGTCGGCTCCTGCTTCGATTACGTGGGCCAGCCCTTCGTGGAAGCCCAGATACAGACCGACACGCTCCGCGTGACGATTCCGGAAGGCCTGTAACTGATCGTGGTATTCGCGGTCACCTTCCCCAAGAAAGACCATTTGACAATTCAGATCCAAAAATCCGGGGGCAGCGCTGAGGACCAGATCGATCCCTTTCTGATGCACCAGCCGGGCGATCATGCCCAGAACTGGAACGTCCGGCCGTACAGGCAAACCAAAACGCCGTTGCAGATCAGCCTTGCACAACGGCTTGCGTTCTGCCAGAGTTTCGAGCGTATATGGGGCCGCAATGTGTGGATCGTGGGCAGGGTCCCATTGCTCATAGTCGCACCCATTAACGATGCCGCTAAGCTTGTGCCGCACACTGGTTAGTAATCCTTCCAGGCCATAACCGTATTCAGGGGTCTGGATTTCCCGGGCATAGGTGGGACTAACCGTGTTGATGGCATCTGCATAGACGATACCGGCCTTCAGGAAGTTGAAAAAGCCGTGGTACTCCAGTTGCGATGGATTGAACAGCCAGCCGGGCAGACCAGTCAGGGGAAGGACATCCCGACCGAAGATACCCTGATAGGCGAGGTTGTGAATGGTCAGCAAGCTCCGCAGGCAGGTATAGGGCGGACGAGAACGGTACAGTTCCGCCAGCATGACTGGCACCAAGGCGGTCTGCCAGTCGTTCACATGGACCAGTTGAGGAGCAAAGTCCAGATGGGGGATCAGTTCCAGCACTGCCCGACTGAAAAAAATGAAGCGTTCGGCGTTGTCCGGGTAATCGGCACGATATCCTCCTAGCATGGTTTGCTGGTACAGCCCTCGCCCATAGCCTGGGTCATCCCGTTCAAAAAACGGGGAATGTTCCACGAAGTAGATGGGCACCTGCGTGCCGGGAAGCAACGCGCGATAGACCCGGCACGCCAGCACACGGTCTCCCAGTGGCACGGGCAGGACGATCGACGTCCGTTCTACCGGCTGACCGCTGCGACGGACCGCATTGTAATACGGCATAACCACCGCCACCTGTACCCCTAATTGGGCCAAGGCCCGCGGTAACGCCGCGGATACATCGGCCAGCCCCCCTGTCTTGGCAAACCCTGCCACCTCTGGTGACGCAAACACCACACGCATGCCTGCTGCCCTTTCTCCGGCCCCGCCACTGATATACTGGAAAAACTTACTTGTCTTACTTATCGTTCAACCTCCCGCCTTCCTCCAGGGGAATGAGCCGGACCTTTCGGTCTCACCATGCCATTACGCTGTTTGTCCGGACCAGTGCACCATTCTACTTCGTATTGTTGGGCTTCCAGAAATGCCGCCCCAAAAACACCGATTGACCATCAGCAAAGAATACTTCCCGCTTCTGGGAGATCGTTGTCCCCCCCTTTCTATGACGGCACCGCTGACAAAAACAATCCTGCTGGCTCACCCGTCCAGGGATTTCACTCCATTTGCACGGAAGTAACTCTCAGGACCGTTAATAGTGCCTATGAAGGTGAAATTCCGTTTCCCGTGGGTATCGGTGTTTTGTTTGCCGGTCACCTTTGCAGACGCTTCCCGCCAGTCCATTGCAGCTATTGGGTGCCTCCTGGAATAACGGTGCCCATGGTCAACGCTTCGGCCTGGGCGGGGTTAGGCGTATGCTGCGGATGATTCGTTCCACTTCGGGCAGAAGGGCCTCGGCCTGGTCGAGGGGTAGGCGGGCCGCCACTGTTACCCCTCCTCCTTTCTGCTGAATAATCGCGTACTCCAGTTGTTCCTGGCGGTTGCCGACCGTTGCGGTTAGGCCGAAGCGGACTACCTCCGTCGGTTCCGTTTGCACCTGGCGAGGACCCTGCCGGGTGTGCCAACGGGCCTGTTGCTGCCGCAGGAAGGCCTCTACCTCTTGTAGATACCCTTGGGGAGTGGGCATTTTACCGGCGGGCTCAACGGTTAATAGCAAACCTGCTCCGCGGACGTGATCGAGGGTAACTTGTCCACCGCGAACCATGCTTACCCGCCAGCCCCGAGGATACAAAAAGCGAAGCCCCAACAGTTCGTCACTGAACAGCAATAGGGTGTTGTCTGCATCCGGCCAAAGCTTCAGGCGGGCTAGGGCACTTTCTTGCAGTGGCGGGGGCCAGTCGCGGACCGGACCCCGGCTCAGAGTGAACGCCCCTTCGATCCGACCCGCGGGCTGCCCTTTTTCGTCCAGCAACTGGTGGCTACCTCGCACAGACATATAAGTCAGGCCCGGCCAGGCTGGGTCGTGATAAACGGTGCCCTCCAGCTGATGGACGTGCTGGCCATCGGCATTACGGCCGCGTACCTGCCCGCTGAGCTGTAAACGGAGCAACCGACGGCCCTGAAGCTCCACAGGCCCTACCAGGCGCAAACGTATCTCCCCTTCATCGACCTCGTCCAGATCCGTCAGTTCTCGTACAGCGGACAGTGTGGCTTTCCACGTCTGCTGCACCTTCACCGGCTGTCCTGGCAGCAGACCGCTGACTAGATAGGGGATGAACGGATCGGTTCGGATCAGATCGAGTTCTGCCCAGGTCAATGGGCCATCGGGGGAGAACGGGGCCCGCTTTCCTTGCTGTGCTAGCAAGACTAGTCGGCGAACCTCCGGGCGCAGCGTCGCCACCTGTACGTTCTCTCCTGCTTGCCGGCGCAACTCCACCTGCTCATACCAACGGACGCTCCGGTATTCCCCATCCTTGACCCCAGGGGTCAGCAACCGTTCAACGTAAACCAGTCGTCCCTCACCGTGCAGGGGGATTTCGCGGCGTTCCTCGCCAACCTCTGGCGGAAGCTGTAACCGGCCACGCAGCCGCACGGTTATTTCCACACGGTACCCCGCCCCCTCTCTCAGTAGCTCCCGAAGGACAAATGATTCCTCCACCCGGTCATCTTGTTCCGACCAAGCGTCTCCGACAGCAATCACGCTGCTGAGAGCGACTCCGGCCATCACCAAGATGACCCATCTCCACCCTCCCTTTAGCTGCCCAACAATTGCTTGATTCACCTGTCGACTGGTTCTTACGAGGATGTCCCATGTCCACCCACCTTCATAGTCCAGGCCACCTGCCGAACATTGGCGATGGCTTACGGACTCATCACTAGTTGGCTGGTATATACTCGCCACGGCTGCAAGCCTCCTTAACCGCCCGACTGATTATATCGCAATCGCAGCCTCCTGACCTTCGGCGGGTATTTCCTGGCCCACCCTGAAGACCCGTTTTCCGTTCCGCAAACAACTCCTGAACTCCTTAATACCGATCAACGGTACGTAACAGGATGGCAACAAGATGGGCTAGTACCAGTGCAGTGCTGGATGGTGCCAACAGCTGACCCGCGGGAAGTGAGGCAACAGTGGAGTTTTATAAAGGTTTTAATATGATCATTTGAACTGTAACCGCTGTTTTGTCAAAAACACGAATGGGATCGGTTTCCCGATGGCTAGGAGTAACGCACTAGCAACAATATAGCTGCTACACCGGCCAGAATCGGCCGTGCTTTGCCAGCAGCATTAGGCTGAGAAAATGTCCTCTTCTGGGTGTACCGGGGCTAAAGTCAGATCATCTAAGACTCAGTTATTTTCATTTCACAACTCAGTTATTTATATGATGTCTTAAATAACAAGACATAATACCGTAGTTATCCCCCTCATTCAATCTGTAGGATTGCTGCCAATACTAAAGCGGGCCCTCGTGCGGTGACGTTTTTAATCGCAATCCTGTCGGTACATTACCGCGAGCCATAATAGATACCCAAGGTGTAGCATCATCATCAATATCTTCTGCTATAACTTTTCCATCTTTGTCGAGGACAAAACAAGTCGATATCGCGGGCGTTTTCATCGGCCGCAGCTAAGAAGATCCGTTTGCCATTCCCCAAATGAATATTCGTGATAGTGGTATCTTCGCCTCGTCGCAAGACTGCTCCATAAAGGGCCCATTGATTATTACCATCAAAGAAAGTGACTTGGTCAGATGTATATCTGTCAATCACGTTACAAAGAGCGATCAAGCGTGTTGTCGCGACTACTAAATTGCGAATCGGAACGTCGAATCCCCCTTTTCGCAGAATAGCGGCCGCACAAAACGAGCTGCGACTCGCTTTGAATAAATTCAACCGAATGGTGTACGCACCCGTCTGTCGCGGGCTGAATTCGACAATTGGCATGGCGTCATCCTTTGTGTCCAAAGCGACTGTTCTGCCATTCGAGTCAAGTATTTCGATGTCGAGATCTTCGACGTTTTCGTCACCGCTGCCAAGGATAACGTACTTGCTACCCTGATTGAAAGTGCGTTCGAAAGACACAGTTGCTCTATATTTTAAAAAAAATGCCAAAAAGCTAATTCCATCGTCATAACCATAAGTGCTAATATCACTTAGTATGCGCACAGCTGCCATGATGCGGCCCACCGCTTGACTCATGCGTTCGCCTGGGCCCCACTCTGTCGCATGGGCCCGTTGGCCTTCTACGCCCCACACCACAAGACCGCACCAAGCAGCAACAACCCACGCGCCGAGCTTCAGTTTCATGGTTGTCCCCCCTCAAACCGTGTCCTGTCGTCGTAGAAATGATTCTGTTTGAACCGCGGTTTACCGCTCAGCTCCAATAGGTGTGGATCTTTTTGTAGCGTGCCAATCAGTTTCCCTAAGACAACACCCAGCTGTAGTGCTGCACGCAATCGTTCCTTGCAACAAAGTCTCACTCATGTTAACAAGTAAATCATTGTATGTCGAATGGCGTAACCGTCACACCGTGTTCATTTTTCAATATAAAATCAGCTTACCTAGACTTATTCCTGTCCGAACAATTCTACCAACGATAATCTGATATGCTTGAGACTTATCACTCTGATGCCGCTACTCACCGCGCAGAAGTCCATGTCAACAACACTGGGAACGAGATGACAAATTACTAGAAAATTCTCTGCTAAGATGTTACTATCTGGATATTTAGAAATTAAACTTATATTTAACATTCCATAATATGATAATAATTATTAATTATATCGCATTACATAGAAGTATTAATCTAATTTTTAACATACTACTCAGTGCTTAGGTAATTAGTAAGATTCATTTTTGGTTCTACCCATTAAAATCTTAACACAGTCAGAGATGTTCTCCCCCCCTTAAGACTTGCACCGTGTCGTAACCGTGTCAGACTGCCTATATGATTCAAGTTGCAAACAGTAGTAGCAGAGGGACAAACAATCTGTGTAAAATGAGGATCCACCGTTTTACAAGGCAAATCCATGTGCTCAAAAACCGATCATTTAGCGGTTGGCTAGATACTGCGCTAATCTGTCGGATATATGATAATTTATCGTATGTAATAATAAATAATAAGGCTATTATTTGGTATAGTGAAAATCACATAAATCTAGAGTCTTAGAGTATAACACTTGACTATCAGAGTATCGAAACATGTAATATCATTATTAACAAAATGGTCAGGCTAGTTTGCAATCATTGTGTGCTGAGGCCATTTGTCAACAAACTAACATGCTAGCTGCATGGAAAAAGTCCAAAGTAGACCTCCCCTTGCAAAATGTTGGCTCGCACCAAATCCTCCACAAGCCTCTCCTCCATCAAGACCCGCCATACTTTTGGAAAACATAACTTCGCTTAAAACAACGAGTGACATGAACTATGGTCGTCGGCATTGAAGATCGCGTCGACGGTGATCAGGGAATCGCCCACTTTCTTCTTATGTGGACCTAGCTAACCCATGCTGATTAACTCCGCATTCAATTAAGCATGCTGCCAACTCTGAGTGATCGACCCCCACTTACAAGATGTGGCCAAAGGTGGCATACACGCTCACGTCTCACCCACGCGAGCACCGGCTGCCTCGGTTGTCCGTTTAGCCGTCGATTGGGACAAATGATTGCTCGCCAGTTTTGTCAGCCCCTTTCTGACTCGCCTCCTCAAAACTGCTCAGCGAGCTTGTTAGGCTGGCAACTCGTTGACTTCCGGGGTCGAGCCCCTAACACTCAGCACCACGCCGTTTCCCAAAGATACTGGCTCTGCCTGTCATACCGACAGTGGTAATATGTCCTCAGCAGCTACATTAGACCGGAACACTAATCAAATCATTAGACCA
>JANWVV010000027.1 GCA_025055795.1 Gemmataceae bacterium | reverse complement strand
AACGATTCGGGCCATAGCAAGGAGACCGCATATGTCTGAAGCGACACCAACAGCGTTGGGTCAGGGTTCGCGGCGTACGATATTGTGGCTTACGGCGCTCGGCAGCGTTTTGGGGATGATTATTGTTGTGCTCGTGTTTGGAGCGTGGGGCCAAAGCGCTGCAGAAAAAATAGCTGAGCGGCATCTCAAAAAAGCAGAGGAACGATCGCAACAAGCGATCGATCAGCAGTTGCAGCATCTTGATCGCTTTTTCAAGCACGCCAAGGACGGTGTTCCGGATTTTGCAGCGGCAGCCTTGGGCTTTTATAGCAAGTTCCGGTTGATTTGGGACCATATGCCATTTACGGACAGAGATGGCCATAAGAAGTTTTTGCAGAGCAAATTCGAGGAGCACGTGTTTTCGCGTCAGCAACTAGAGCAATGCATCGAACAAGTGATCCACTTGTACCTGCAAGAGATCCGCAGCATCGAGAACAAGATGTTAGTAGAACTGCAGGCAGAGCTGGCCGATCTGTCGAGCGAATCTCCATTGACCCAGTACAATCACCAGCAATTGTGGCAGAAATTTGAGGAAGAAATGTTAAATCAGATTCGAAAGTCAACGAGCACTCATTTGAAGCTGGATCTGACACGTGAGGTGGTCAGTGTGATTGCTGCAGAAGCACTGAGCAAGGTGGTGACTCGCTTGGGGGTGTCGGCGGGGATTCTGGGTTTCGGAGCTACCTCGGGCTGGGCTACCTTTGGAGTCGGATTGGTAGTTGCCTTCATCATTGATCAGATTTGGGAATGGTGGACGGATCCGAAAGGGAATTTGACCCAGGAGTTGAATGGGCATCTGGATAAATTGCATGCGGAGCTGGTGAAAGAATTGCGCAATCAATTGACCAAATTTGCTCAGGAGCGAGCGGCTGTGCGACATGCCGCTGTGCAGAGCTTGTTGCGACCCCAACGGGAGGATCAACGATGATTATCCATATTCGGCTGTGGATGCTGGCATTACTCGTTGTTGGATTGGCAGCAGCCTCGGGGCAGGCGCAAAGTAAGACCGCCTTGGCCCGGGAGCTGGCCGAGTACCTGCTGGGCAAGTACGGCAAAAAGGGACTGCAAAAGAGCTTGCCTGCTCTGACGCGAGAAATCGAGCAATTGGCCACACGTTATGGCGACGATGCCTTCATTGCCTTGAAGAAGGTGGGTCCCCAAGCATTTGAGCTGGTGGAGCAGGCTGGTTCCCATGCCCCTGCCGCGATCAAATTGATGGCACGCCGTGGGGGGGATGCTGTATGGATAGTGGCCAAAAACAACCGCATGGCCCTGTTTGTCAAATACGGGGATGATGCGGCGGAGAGTATGATCAAGCATGGAGAGATCGCGGAACCGCTGTTGGAAGCCTTTGGGAAATCGGCTGCCCGTGCCCTGAATGCCGTGAGCGGTCAGAACGCCCGGCGCTTAAGCATGATGCAACAAAGCGGTGAATTGGCTCGGATCGGTCGGACCTCGGAGCTATTAGAGGTAATCGGCCGCTATGGCGATCGTGCCGCAGATTTCATCTGGAAGCACAAGGGCTCCTTGGCCGTTGCCAGCGTACTGGCAGCATTCCTGGCCGACCCCGAACCGTTTATTAACGGTGTGGTAGACATCAGCAAACTGGCAGCGGAAAACGTCGCCAAGCCCATGGCAGAGATGCCTAAGGAATTAGCTGTAGCCGCGGCCCGCTCAGTCAATTGGACTGTTGTCGGTGTTGTGGGTCTGATCCTCCTGGCATTGCTGACCGGCTGGCGCTGGTCCCTGAGTCATCGCAAGAAACCCAGCGTTCCCGTCACTCAGCGGTGAAACATGTCCAGAACCGAGTCACGTCCATCCTACCGCTCATTCACCTGAATGTGAGTCACCTAATCATCTACCATGATCCTCATTGGGTTAAGGAGAGTTAAAATGTCGTGAGGTTTGCTGTTAGTTGTTGAAGCGACCCGAGAGGGCCTGATGTATGTCTCGGCAAACCGTTAACGAGGATTATAACCTGGAAGAGGAACGCCTGGTTCGCGATGGCATGGAAATGGCCGTGTTGATGGCGTTGTTACCTGGGGGTATTTTTTTGATGGCGGGTCTGTTGAATCTACAACTCTACGGTCTGGAGGGGCCGCGAAACGATGCCAAGGCCCCCAGTCTCATGCCTCCCCTGCTGGCAGCGGCATTTGCGTTGGTGGGTCTGGCCGGTGTCCTTTGCGGTGGGGCCATTCTGCTGGGCAATCACGCCTCTGCCCGGTTGATTTACATAACGGCCACCATCTACCTGGCTCTTTTTCCGTTTGGATTGTTTACCTGGCTCTTTGTCTGGCAGTATTTGCCGCGATATTTCGATTACGTCGAACGTCGCCGGAAACTTAAAAATCAACCGTCACATCACGACGCAGAAAACCACAACTAATCGTCAGAACCTCGTATGTGATGGAGATTGGCAAGCTGCCTGGCGATATTCTGCCAAGCCAGAAATGGTTTGTTGAAATCGGCGTCTTTCTGGGTAACCCCTTGCGAGTCGGTCATTTCAAAGTTAGATTATAATGGCATTAGTTCAGCGAATAAGTCATTAGCGATGGATCATCATACACACATAACAATTGAGGCTGATCATCGGGGTTACGGCAAAGGTTACAGGGAGGGCGGCCGTTGTAAGATCCATCAGGCGCGTGGAACGACGCACCGAGGAACGGACCATGAACGACTCCGAAAAGATCCGCACGCGGTGTCCCAAGTGTGGCAAAAAAGTGAAGCTGCCACCGGAATATTTGGGCCAGTTGGTCCGGTGTCGCGTGTGCCGGAATACTTTTGTTGTGCACCTTTTTGACGGGCAAACCGAGATAACAGCCACGCAAACACCAACCGGCTCGCTCACAAATGCCCATAAAGCAGGCGACGCGGCAGTATGCTCTGACCGCGTTGCCGCAGTTGTATCGCCTGCACCAAAGGAGGAGTTGGCCCGCGGCACAACTGGAGGGATTAGCGAGCAACTTCCTGTGCAGGAGTCTGCCGTGCAGGGAAGTACCCTCGCACCGATCACGCCGGTAGTAGAACCTCCAGCGCCGCCGGTATGGGTTGGTGCTGAGGTGCCTCCCTCCGTCCCCCCGAGTGGACCCGCACCCATGGTCGCGGTATCCCCGATCGTGTTGCCGGTTCCCATGGGCATTCCTGTGTCCCCTTACTACCCCGGTCTGCCAGGCGGACCGAATTATCCGAGTCTGCCGCCAGGCCGACCGCGATACCTTTTCTGGGGTATCGTGACCGGAGTATTCACAAGTGTGTTACTTACGGCTTTGATAGGCGTAATGGTATTTGCTGTTGGCAGCGGGGGATGGGAGACTGGCAAAAATAAGGGTGGCGACGGTTTTGCAAGTTCAATACTCCGGCTAGGAGAGGCCGACCGACCTTTAGCTGGCGAAGATATATATCGCCGCCTTGTGCGTAGTGTAGTAATGGTGGAAGATAATACTGGACATGGTAGTGGTTTTGTAATTAGTCGGCAGCAACGACTCATCGTGACTAACTATCACGTAGTGAGGGGATCACGTCGTGTCGGTCTCCTATTTCCTTTGTATGATGATCAAGGAGAAGTAATTACTGATCTACGCAAGTATATGTCGCGTATCCGAGAAGCGGGAGTCGTAGGTGATGTGCTTTTCCAAGATCCTCGTCGTGACTTAGCATTGGTGCGTGTCGATCGCATGCCCGATAAGGTTGAGGAAGTGCGTTTGGCCAATAACCCCGCCGTTACAGGGAGTAATGTATATTCAGTAGGTAATTCTGGCTTGCAACAAAGGCAAGTTGAAGAAGGATTGATTGTTGAAAAACCTCTACTATGGCGTTTAACGAAGGGTATTGTACGAGGGCGTACCGAATATCTAGCTAAATTAGGTAGTGGCAGAGGTAATAAGAAATCCCCATTTATGATCAACTGCATGGTTTTGGAAACGGATGCCCCTATAAATCCGGGCGATAGTGGTGGACCAGTTGTTAACGACCGCGTTGAAGTTGTTGGCGTTGTCTCGTTTTTCAATATCGATGAACGTCAGGTCAGCGGTAACATCGACCTGACCGAGTTACGTAACTTCCTAGCGGAGAAAGTACCCGAGGTACTACCGTATCGATGAAGAAAGGATTCTGTCATTGGTCTTGCCGTAGCTCTCAAGCGGTTTTAGTTTTAAGTGCCGGCACAATTGAGAGGACAACAAGCCTCTCCCTCGTCTTACGTGTAATGGTAATCTGAGATTGTTAGCACAGGTGGGAAGATGACGAGCTCGTTGTAGAGAGGTTTGTTGTACAAGCGTTTACTGGTCCTTTTTTTTGCGCTTGCGAGAGGCGGACGTTGCGGGAGTATCCGGCTGGGAAGGAGTCGTCGAGCCTGAGGGGGAAGAGGGCGGGCTGGAGGGGCGTGTGGTTTTAGTTGCCAAGGCCGACGGTGGCGGGCCCACCACGTAACCGTGTGGTTGTAGCAAGGCAGCTAACTTGTCCGCTTCGGCGATAGCCTCGGGGGAATCCAGCCGGGCTTGGGCAATCACCGCATACCAGAAACGGTCCCGATCCCGGATGTTCATCGTAGCGGCGTCTACATTCAACTCGCGTGCCCATTGCGGGTCCCACCGGAGTTGGCGTAACCAAGCGGCGGTTTCACGCCAAGTCAAACCTTGGGAGACCAGCGTACCGTCACTGCGGGTGATTTTGCGACCAATTAGAATGTGCAGCAGTCCCCGTAAATGCCCCTGGATCAGGTTTGCCTGGCGGACGGTGGTGAGAAATTCACGGATGGCGTCCATTCTCTCGCTCCAGGCCCGTGCTTCCTCACTTGGGACGGTCGCCGCTGCCCCGTGTGGGGGAAGAACATGCACGGATGCATACTCTCGGCCCATCGCCATCGTTACCTTATGTACTCGTCCCATTTTACCAAGTGCCTGGGATTCACATAAATCTCCTATTCTCGCAATGGCTCGCCCTTTACCCGTTCAACCCCAGGCTGCTAGCAGGAAAAATGGCGAAAGCGGAGATTTTTGTAAAGAGCATCTGACTAGTGGTTTAACGGTTGTATAACCCCCTCGACATCCCCCAACGCAAACAGTTGCTAAGATATTGCAGGCGAATAAGTTCAGTGCATCGTTACGCTGGATCGTCCATTTGATAGCTTCGAGATGGCGATCATGTGACTACCAAACATGTGTGTATGTTATTAGTTTCAGGGGAGCGGCACCGCATCCAGAGCGGTCCGAAGCTGCCGGGCGATGGGCGCGGGGTCTTCTGCGTGGGACAATAGGGACGAGACCGCGATGCGACGGGCGCCCGCTGCCAGGACCTGGGATAGATTGTCCAGGGTAATGCCGCCCAACGCGAACGCGGGTACGTGCCGGGTCAGCGTCGTTGCCTGACGGACAAACTCCAACCCTGGAAAATGATCAAACGGCTTAGTGGGCGAGGGAAACACCGGTCCAACACCGAGGTAGTCCGCTCCTGCTCGGATCGCCTCCTCCACCTGATGCGGTGCATGGGTGCTACAGCCCACCAGGGTGTCCGGTCCCAATAGTCGACGTGCCAACTCGATGGGCAAATCTTCCTGCCCCAAATGGACACCGTCGGCTTCCACGCCACAAGCCAAGTCCGCACGATCATTGACGATGAACAGCACACCCGCCTGCCGGCAACAATCGGCTACCTGTTGGGCTACCTGGAACCATTGGCGGTCCGGCAGATTTTTTTCGCGTAATTGAACGATTTGCACTCCCCCGGCAATCGCTCGTTCCAACTGCCAGCGCCAACGGTCACCGATTGTGTGTGTGCTAAATAACCAGTACAGCCGGGCTTGAGCCAATCGAACAGTGCGGGTGGCCGGCCGTAATAATTGGGCTTCCAGATTGTAAACCTGATAGCGGAGCTGTTCGGCCTGGGCTGCCCATGCAGGGTCGTGCAGCTTCCCGTATTCTTCCAGGCTGCGCAAGGCTTCCTGAAGGCGTTTCAGATTAGCTAAGGCGACTTCCGATACCGAGCGGCGTAGGTATTCGCCAGAACCCATCAGTCGCGTTCCCACGTCGCCTGGGGTGTTGCGAGCCGTCAGGCGGAGCGTCAAGGGTAACCGCTGTTCCCAAGCAGCGAAGGCGTGCCGTAGCTCTTTAACCGCCGCGGTTAAAACGGGATCATTGCGGACAAAACGGCAGTAATCGTCCAGAACACGCAATGCCTCGCGGCAGCGATTGCAATTGACGTCGAGTATGCGGAGCCAACTGGAAATGGCTGACGTCGCTGAGCAATCTTCCAGTTTAATGGCTGCTTTGCCCGGATGGCTAAGCGGCAGGCCGGGCTGGGAACTCCCCATGGCAGCCGTATCGTTGTCTCCCTTGCCGGGATTGGGGCACAGGGTGGTCTGAGGGGAAGTGGGTGATCGTTGAGAGTCCTGGTGGGTCGTGAAGCTTGCCGGGGTTCGGCCCGCAGAGATTGGCAAAAGGGATGGGCTATCCTGTGGGGCAGCGGAGGAAGGGGGATCCACGTCGTTGGTGGAGGATCGTGCCGATACCTGAGATGTAGTAGTAGTTGTTTGCCCGGGGGTGGCGGCCATCGGTGGGACCGGACGGAAGTGGCCTTGCTCGTGAAGGGCCGGTGACATGGCATCACGTGAGAACGCCTTTCCGGAAGCAGCGGAAGGATCGAAAATAGGACTTTCGGTTTGGGAAGTGAAGACGCTTTCCAGGGAAGAAGGTGGGGGATTGTCCAAGTCGCGGTGGTTACCGCGAAGGGCCTGCAGGCGATGAATGTCCAATCCGAGGGGGGCCATGAAGGCCGCCAATTGAGGGTCGGCATGGAGAATTGCCAGGAGCAGATCATCGGTCAGCAACTGGGGATCCTGGCGATGGGCAATCGCCCAATCACGAGCGGCAGCTAAAAGCACTTCCACGGGTGGTGCCGGCGTGGTCAGGGTCGTCGTCAGCAACTGTTGACGCACCTCGGTGGGCTGGACACCCAGGCGACCAAGTAAGTCAATGACTCTTCCCTCTTCCTCATCGAGCAGGGCTAAGATAAAGTGGGTAAGCTGTACAACTTCGGAGCCCAGACGTGCCGCCCACTGAGAGGCAGCGGTCAAGGCCCGCTCAACGCCGGGACTGGTCAGAAACTCCATAGCGTGTGCCTGTGTCTCAGGTGTGTTCGGTGCAGGCCGTAGGATCGGTACGTCTGTATTCCGATTGTACGGTTTTCGTCAGTATCACCGTCCAGTTGCTGGGAGTTTCCGGCCGATGTTATGCCTCGACGCAGGGGACGGCTGCGCGGGGAAGGATTCTGCGGGAGAAGCCCATGTCAAGGACTAGTACGCGCCGCTTCCTGGGAATGACGGGGCTAGGACTATTGATAGGGTTCCTGACTACACCGCCGGGACGGGGGGATCCCCCTGAAGGGCAACAATCATGGCTAGCCCCCCTGCGTTCCTCTACGGAAAAGCCTTTTTCCATCACTTGGCCGCATCTGGAACGCTGGGACAAGCTCCTGCCGCCCGTCGGACCCGTAAGTACGCAACTGCAAACGGTCAGTTTCCAGCAGCCAGTCAAGGAAGAGGACGAAAATGGCCCGGAGCTGTCCCTGGGGGATTGCATCGCTTTAGTGTTAGAACGACACCCCCATCTGAAAGCGGTACAGGCCAGCATAGCCGCTACGGAAGGGGGATACAAAGCGCTGCTACGCTTTGGCACCGTGGGCACGCTGTTGAGCCCTGACCTGGAAGTTCGTAAGCAACAAGCCCAACGCGGCCTGCAAGGAGCCTGGGGTGAATACCAGAGAGTCCATAACGAGTTGGTGGAAGATACCATTCGGTTGTATTACACCGCGGTTTACGCCCAGCAGCAGAAAGCAATTGCCGATGACGTGGTGGAACAACTGCAGGATTTGATCGAGATCCTCGAAAACATAATCAAGAAGGCTACGACGCCGGACGAACTGGGCGGCTTGACGACAGAAAAAGTTCTGACAGTCAAAATCGGCTTGCGGGAAGCCCGGCAGTTACAAGCAACGGCCATCGTAGGCCGCAAGCGGGCCCGGGCCGCCTTGCGGCAGTTGATGCACGTGGAGCCCGATTTTGCCTTCCGACTGAAGGACAGGGAACTACCCGTAATGGCCCAAATGGCCGAGGTGACACGTGAAAAGGTGGTGGAAATGGCCTTGAACCGCCGGCCTGAACTGGCCCTAGCGGCAGCAGGCGTTGACGTTTTCCGGCTGGAAGTGTATGCCCAAAGCCGCATCCCTTTCCGGCGGGTGGTGCCCACCTTCGCCTCCGGTGCTGATCTGCACGCGCGGGATGTTCCCCAAGCCCAACGCGGTAAGGAATACCGCCCTGGCGGCATCATTCCGGAAATGCCGAGCCAACTGGTCGGCAGCAAATACGACCGTGTGGCCCGCGCCCTCAATTTCAGCCATAAGGCGGAGGCGATGTACGAAAATGTTCGCAGTCTGATCACCCTGGAGGCAGAAAATGCCTATCTGGAACTGGAGCTGGCCAACGAAAAGTTGCGTCTGACCAAAGAGAAAAACGATCTGGCCCAGGAATTGCTGAAACTGGCTCGCAAGAACATACCCTTGGCCAAAACGGGACGAGAACAAATTTATCAAGTGGAGGTGCTAGCGGCAAAAGCCCAGGCGGATTACGTCGAAGCGGTATATCAGCACCTGCTGACCTTGGCGGCCTTGGAACGGATCACCGCTGGAGGGATCACGCCGGCCTTTCCGGGCCGTAGTCGGTCCGTAGCCACTCCGACCCCCTCCGAACATGCTCCGTCTGCGAGCAAGGATGCTTCCGCCTCTCCGCCCGCATCTCCCGAAAAAACGAAAAACTGAGACGGTGCCCTCTTTGTAGCACCGTCTGCCCGCAAATAATGGGGTAGGCGGAGACAAAAAGACGGCGGTCCACTCTGGTTCGAGCCGATCCTGAATCAAGTCTCCCTTACTCACGATGAACCAAAGGCGTAAGAGGCAGGGGCAGCAGCCGGGCGCGGCAGCGGGGCTGACGCCTGAAGTGTGCCGTTGCTCCGCCTCTTCCAGCATGGCGCTAGCCGGGAGCATGTGCCGTGGTCCGTGGCTTTGTGTTGGTTGTAGCGGGGCTCAGCTTGTGGTGTGCAAAGGAACAATCGGCCCAGCGGTATTGTCGAGCCGCCGATACCCCTGTGGCCACAGCAAACCGACCAGCCGAAAATACCACTGCTCGATTCATCCGAGTGGGTTTTCCGGCCCCTTTGTTCCGTGATGTGCCCGAGGTTCTCATCCAGGCAGCCGCCACCCCGTTCAAAAAAACATTGTACAAAGAACTGGGGATCCACGGTGACATGGTTGTGGTCCCCGACTACAAGACTTTGGCCGAACAGCTTCGGGATGGCAAACTGGAGATGGGGGTCTTCCATGGATTTGAGTACGCCTGGATCAAGGACACGCCGGGGATTGTGCCCCTGGTCGTTACTCAGCCTTGTTGCGGACGTGTTCAGGCTTGCCTGGTGGTCCGGGACGATTGTCCAGCCCAAGGCCCCCACCACCTCAAAGGAGCCTGTATCGCTTTACCTCGCGGCACCAAAGCTCATTGCCTGATGTTTCTCGAACGCCTCCGCAGTGACCCGACCATCAGCCCCGGTGACTGCTGCCCCATCAAAGCTTTCAATACCCAATCGACCGAGGAGGTCCTGGATGCAGTGGTGGCCGGGACCTGTACCGCCGCCATGGTCGACATCGCTGCCCTGCTTGCATATCAGGAGTTAAAACCCGGCCCAGCCCAACGCCTGAAAATCCTGGTTCAATCCAAGCCCCTCCCCCCGGCCGTGATTGTCTGGCGAAAGGGAGCCCTTAGCCCCGAGCAACTTGCCAAAATCCGCGACGGACTGCTTTCCTGTCACAAAACACCCATCGGTCGCACCTTCACGAACTTCTGGCAACTCGAATGTTTCAAGGAAGTCACGCCCGAATATCTGGCGTTGGTCGAGGAATGCGCGAAACATTACCCGCCCGCTAAATGACTTTACCTGTCAGCAATCTGATGATTCCACCCTCCCCGGTGGAAAACTGCTCAGATCCCTCGAAGGAAAAGGCCCGAGGGGTGTTTCTTTGAATGGTGAGACATTGAGTGAAGCCAAGCCTAAGGCACTCCAGATGCAGCGAAGGCGATAGGGGAGAATTTTACTCTGCCACTAGGGACTTGTGGAATTCTTAATCGGGCTAATCAAGTAACAGTGGTTCCGTATCCCTAATCCTGACTTGCACAATCCGAACACGCTGCATAACTTTTCCTCTCCCTAACTATATCCTTCTGGGATCAAGGGATGACTACACACTTGCATTACAAGCTTGATAGGACCCATGGGCATGCCCCATGCTGAATTTTTACCGCTTCGACTCAACGTACCTTGTCTGGGTGGTTGTTTTAGTGTACAAATGGTACAAACGGATCGAATACCCACGCTAGGACTCGGGTTGTTCGTAACGGAGCAGGTGGGTGGTGTTAGCGATTGGCTTGGATGCCGGGAAATGAGCGCATTGTGATCTATTTTGTTCGTTTACTTGGCTTTTAGGGTCTACAACCGTCGCTAGGGCGGTCGCGGAATCCGGCAAAGCGAAGGCGAAAACATGGAAGCTAGGACACTTGGTCGAAAGGAGAGACGGGTCCTGTCGGGCCATGAATTATGTTAGGCCCCAAAGGGGCTGCATGGAGCATGGAGTAAGGGGTCACTTTGATGGAGAGTTGCTTGTAATGCCAAATTATGAGTGGGCATAGCGACTAAAGATCACATTGGTGATGCACAAACTTTGTTTTCAGGAAAGTGAATGATTGCATTGAAGTGCTCGCAGAGACGATTGCAGGAGGTAAAAAACGGTGGCCGAGTTGCAGACGGTATCGATTGCATCGGAGGCACGGTCGCGGTTTTTACGGTACGCCTTGTCGGTGGTGACAGGGCGGGCCTTGCCCGATGTGCGTGACGGCCTTAAGCCGGTGCAGCGTCGCATTTTGTATGCGATGTACCAGGACATGCACCTGACCTTCGACCGTAAGGCGGTCAAATCAGCCCAGATCATCGGCAAAGTCATGGGGGATTACCATCCCCACGGCGACCAGGCAATTTACGAGGCCATGGTGCGGCTGGCCCAGGATTGGGTCATGCGTGTGCCGTTGGTGCATGGAGAAGGGAATTTCGGCTCCGTGGATGGTGATCCACCGGCGGCCTACCGCTACACCGAAGCCAAACTGACGGAGGCGGCCCAGGCCCTGCTTAGTGAGCTGGACCAGGAAACGGTGCCGATGCGGGACAACTACACCGGCTCCAAACAGGAACCCGTCGTCTTACCAGCTCAATTTCCCAATCTCCTGGTCAACGGTACCCAAGGGATCGCGGTGGGCATGGCCACCAGCATTCCCCCGCATAATCTGGCAGAAGTTCTCCGTGCCTGCATCTACCTGATTGACCATCCCGAGGCCACGGTTGCCCAATTGCTCGACAAAATCAAAGGACCAGACTTTCCGCTCGGCGGCAAAATCCTGACCGATCGAGCTACCTTACGCAAAATCTACGAGACGGGAACCGGGACCATCAAAGTGCAGGCGGAATGGAAAGAAGAGCCTCTGCCCCGGGGGAAAAAACAGATCGTCGTCACATCCATCCCCTATGGTGTGGACAAGGGGGAACTGGAACGGACCATCGGTGCCATCATCGAAGAACGTAAATTGCCTCAACTGGTTGGTCTATCCAACGAATCAAACGAAAAAGATGGCTTACGTCTGGTTCTGGAAATCAAAAGTGATGCCGACCCGCAGCTGGTCATGGCTTATTTGTTCAAACACACGGAGTTGCAGAAGAATTTTTCGTACAACATGACGGCCCTGGTCCCTTCCGAGGACGGGCAGACTCTGGTTCCGCGGGACGGCCTGAGCCTTAAAGACCTGCTCCGCTATTTTCTCGATTTCCGTCTGGCAACAGTCCGGCGGCGTTACGAATACCAGTTGCGTCTGCTACGGCGACGCATCCATATTCTGGAGGGGTTCCGCCTGATTTTCAACGCCCTGGATAAAGCCATCCGATTGATCCGTGAATCGAGCGGGAAAGCCGAAGCGGCCGACAAGCTCAAAAAGGCGTTCGCCCTGGACGATGAACAAGCCACTGCGGTATTAGATGCCCAGTTGTATAAACTAGCCCAACTGGAAATACGCAAAATTCTCGACGAGTTAGAGGAAAAACAGGCCGAGGCCGCACGGATCGAGGCGTTACTCGCTTCCGACAAGAAGTTGTGGGGTGTAATCAAGCAGGAAATGGAAAAACTTATCGAGAAGTTCGGACAACGTCGGCTAACCCGCATGGCCTCGGACGAGGACGTACTCACCTTCGACGAAGAGGCTTACATTGTTCGGGAAAACACGCACGTTGTGTTGACACGGGATGGATGGATCAAGCGAGTGGCCCGTCTGAGTTCCGTGGAATCGACCCGTGTACGCGAAGGCGATCAGGTGATTGCCGTTGTTCCGGGCAGTACCTTGGATCACGCGGTGTTTTTTACAGATGATGGCACCGCGTTCACCATGCGGATTCACGACGTGCCCTCGAGTTCTGGTTACGGCGAACCTATCACCAAATATTTTCGACTTGCCGATGGGGCACGGGTCATCGCGGCGTTGCCGACCGATTCCCGCATTGTCCCTGACACTGTGCCTGCGCCCGATGGTCAGCCAGCGGGTCCACATTTACTAATTATTACCACCGCAGGAATGGTCCTTCGTTTACCTTTGGCCCCCTTCCGCACAGCATCTACCCGAGTGGGTCGACGCTACGTGAAACTGGAAGAGGGACACAAAGTTGTTGCGGTCCACCTGGTCCGACCCGAACATCGAAGCGTTCTGCTGGCCACTCGCCTGGGTTACCTGATCCATTTTCCTGTGGACGAGGTGCCCGTCCTATCCGGCGTGGGCAAAGGAGTTATCGGCATCAAACTCGGACAAGGGGATAGCTGCCTGGGGGGTGTATTGGCGGGACCGCCCGAGGCAGACTCGACGCCTCAGAAACTGACTGTCATCACCGAAAGCGGTAAAACGCAACAATTCGGTCCGGACAACGTCAAGTTGCAGCGACGCGGGGGATCGGGCATCAAGCCCGGGTTGCGAACTCGCTTCACCGCCATGGTTCCGCCCGAAATCACTCTGGTCAACTGGGAAGAGATCGAAAATCGTGGCAAAGAGGGAGAGGGTAAACTGCTTTTTGCTCCGGAAACCGCCGGTGTTGGCAGCCAGCAGAATACCAACGGCCGACATAAGGAGCGTTCCGCGGCGGGCCCCGATGGCCTGTATTCTTTCACGGATGACTGATCGGTTCGCTTCCACGAAGGCCAGGCCGACGGGGCTCAGCAGGGTGCTACTTCCCGCACCGGATGATCAAGGAAGTACTGAAAATCCGGTTCGTACACAAGGAAATACCGCTGAGATTTGTAGTCCGCGAGTATCTAGCACTAGAAGTATTGGGGTTCCTGATCACAAGCAGGTTTCGGATGGAGTATGAACGCGATTACGGTTAGCAAAGCTGCAGCGACTTATCGTAGTGAAGACATTCAGGTACTCGAAGGGCTGGAGCCTGTCCGGAAACGTCCGGCGATGTACATCGGCGGCGTGGACAGCAAGGGGCTGCACCACCTGGCGTGGGAAATTCTGGACAACGCTGTTGACGAGTACATCAATGGCTATGCCGACGCCATTACTGTCATTTTGCACAAATCCGGAACAGCCTTGACCATTAGTGACAATGGCCGGGGCATACCGGTTGACATCCATCCGCGTTACAAGAAAAGCGGCCTGGAGTTAGTGCTGACGGTATTGCATGCCGGTGGCAAGTTTGGCGACACGGATAGTGGCTATTTCCATTCCGGTGGTCTGCACGGTGTGGGGGCGTCGGTAGTCAACGCCCTGTCCAAAAGACTGGTGGCCACGGTACGGCGGGATGGCTTCGAGTACCGTCAAAGCTTTGCCCGGGGAGTGCCGACCAGCAAGCTGGAAAAGGTCGGACCGGCGCGGGGTCACGGCACCACCATCTATTTCGAACCGGACGATGCCATCTTCAAAACCACCCGCTTTGATGCGGATACCATCAAAGCGCGGTTGGAAGACATGTCATTCATCCACCGTGGCTTACGTTTGACCTTCATTGATGAGCATGGGGGACACACGTATGAGTTTGCCAATCCCGGTGGACTGCCCGCCTTCTTGGCCCGTCTGGTCGCTGATGGCCAAAAGCCCGCGGTCACCGATAGCGCTTTCACCGCCGCCCGCGACGGCGAACCGAAAATCGAAGTGGCCCTGCAATGGACGGAATCCACTGAAGAAACCTACCGCTCTTATGTCAACGGCATTCGTACCCCCAGTGGGGGAACTCACGAAAACGGTCTGAAAAGTGCGATCCGTAAAGCCGTCAACAATTACATCGAAACACACGACATCAAGATCAAAGGGCTGAAAATCACAGCTGAGGACATCCGCGAAGGGATTGTGGCGGTGTTGTCGGTTTTTGTACGGGAGCCTCAGTTCGAGGGGCAAACCAAGCAACGACTGAACAATCCGGAAGTCGAAAATGCGGTGGATAATTTTGTCCGGCCGGCTCTGGAGGCCTGGTTGAACAATAACAAGACGGCCGCTGATGCGATCATCGGCCGGATCATCTTAGCGGCCAAGGCCCGGGAGGCCAGTCGGGCCGCAGCTGCAGAAGTCACCCGCCGTTCGCCGGGGAGTCGTCGCACCAGCTTGCCAGGCAAACTGGCCGATTGCAAATCCACGGACCGCGACAGCACCGAATTGTTCATCGTCGAAGGTGACTCGGCCGGTGGCTCGGCCAAGCAGGGGCGTAATAACCTGATTCAGGCCATCCTGCCTTTACGCGGAAAAATCCTCAATAGTGAGGATCTGCCCACGGCCAAAGTGCTGGCCAATCAGGAACTAGCTGATCTGGTCAAGGCTATCGGCACTGGGGCAGGGGACAAATTCCGCTACGAAGGTCTGCGCTACGGTAAAATCATCCTGCTGATGGACGCCGATGCGGATGGTTGTCACATCTGCACCTTACTGCTGGACTTTTTTCTGCGGCACATGCCCGAGTTGATCCGCAAAGGGCACGTTTACATTGCGCAGCCGCCTCTGTATCGCATCGACGTCGGCAAGGAAACCTATTGGGCACGCGATGACGAGCATAAAGAAGAGATCCTGGCTTCCCTCAAGGGAAATGCCAAACCGGAAATCACCCGCTTCAAAGGGTTGGGCGAGATGAATGCCGATGTCTTATGGCGAACTACCCTTGATCCCCGCACCCGTACCCTGTTGCGGGTCGAGATCGATAATCCGCGAGAAGCCCACGAGGCCTTCCAGGAGCTTTTGGGTAAGGACTCCACACCTCGTTACCGCTTCATCATGGAAAAAGCGGATCAGGCTATTGCTGAGGAGCTCGACGTTTAACGGGTGGCTGATTGCGATCGGAAGGATCATGCCCCATTGTGACGGGTCAATACGGGATGAGCATCATTTGGGGAGGGCGGGTCGGCAAGCCGGGGCCGCTCTTGCAGGAAATTACGTAGCAGCAGCGGCCCCTCCGTGGTCAGGAAGCTTTCCGGGTGGAACTGGACGCCATGCAAGGGCCAATGCTTATGACGCACACCCATGATTTCCCCCTCGGCCGTCCATGCGGCGATTTCAAAATCCGGATGGTTCCAGCTTTCCCGACGAATAACCAGGGAGTGGTAGCGGGTGGCTTCAAACGGATTGGATAGGCCGCGGAAAACGCCCCGGCCATCGTGGTAGATGGGCGACGTCTTACCGTGCATGATCCGCCAGTTGCGGACGATTTCTCCACCGAAGACGTAGCCAATGCACTGATGACCCAAGCAGACACCGAGGATGGGAATATGCGGAGCAAAGCGGCGCAGGACATCGTTACACACGCCGGCCTCCCGGGGTGTGCATGGCCCAGGCGACAAAATAATGTGGCTGGGCTGTAAGCGGGCTATCTCCTCCAGAGTGATCTTGTCGTTCCGGACCACCTGCATGTTCAGTTGCGGGTCGATTTCGCCCAAACGCTGCACCAGGTTATACGTGAACGAGTCGTAGTTGTCGATCAACAGGATCATAGGCGCCTCGGCTTACCGGTTTTGCTCGTATTGCTCGATACTGCCCCCTGTTTGTGTTCATGATTGTCGGCTGGGGAACCGTTGGGCACTGTTGATGCTCGGATCGTATCGGCCTTTAGCCTCCTCTGGTGGTACGATCTCCAGATATTGTTCTGAAGCGGGAATGTCGTACCAGGCACCATCGCAGAAATCGACAAGTGCCTTGCCACTCCAATTCACCGTGACCACGCGACCAATTTTACCGGCAAAGCGTTGGTACTCGGGCCAGTCGCCACGAATGCGGACAAACTTATCCGTCCAATGTTGTCGCAACTCCGGAACATTCGCAGGGATCATGAAGGAAAACACCTCGGCTGACGAATTTGGGAGCACTCTGCAAATTCTTCAGATCTCGGGGAAAGATCCTACCGGATGTGTTATACGCTTCTGCAAAGCTGACAATTGCCTGCAGGCGATGTGACTGAGAAGCCAGCGGAGATGGGTGGGGAACAGTAGCAGCCGAGCAGCAGTCTTCATCGGCGGAAGTAATTGGCAAGCTGAAAAGAGTCTTGTAGACGAAAGGGCGGTCAGAAACGGTGGAGACGGGGGGCACGCGGGGGAGGCTCAATGTCGATCGATTGCAGGAAGCGAACGGCATCCGCGGCACCAAAATCCCGATCCATCCCCGGGTCGTGCCAGTCAACGGAGAGGGGACCGTCGTAACCGATCTCGTTGAGAGCTCGTATGATGTTGGGCCAATCAATGCCTCCATGACCGGGGGAACGGAACTGCCAGCCGGCGCGGCGATCGCCACTCGGCCAGTAGCCGTTCAGGATGCCCGTTCGTCCGTCCAGAGTCAGCACGGCGTCCTTGACATGAACGTGATAGATACGGTCGGCAAAGCGGCGGAGGAATTCGATCGGATCAACGCCTTGCCAGTGCAGGTGGCTGGGGTCGAAGGTGAAGCCGAATTCTTCCCGGCCCTCGATGGCTTCCAAAACCAGTTCGGCCGAATACAGATCAAAGGCCAACTGGCCCGGGTGTACTTCACAGGCAAAGCGAACCCCACACTCGCGGGCCACGTCCAGAATGGGATGCCAGGTCTGGGCAAACGACCGCAGGGCATCATCGAGCTGCTGCGGGGTCAAGGCGGGGTAGCCCGCCACGTAACTCCAGATGGGCGAGCCGGTAAAGCCACTGACAACGGCAACACCCAGTCGTTCGGCCACACGGAAGGTGGCCATCATCTCGGCGGCGGCTCGTTGCCGGACCGCCTGGGGGTCACCATCGCCCCAGACGTAATCGGGCAACAGCCCCTGATGACGATGGTCAATGACGTCGCAAACCGCCTGCCCGACCTTATGTGCGGCCAGCACGGCTAGCTGGAGCTGATGTCGGGCAAGCAGGTCGAGCCGGCGGGCGCAATAGTCATCTTCTCCCAGGGCCCGTTGCACCTCCAAATGCCCCCCCCAACAACACAGCTCCAGGCCAACATATCCCCAGCCTGCTGCCTGGGAGGCCAGTGTTTCCAGGGGGACGTCCGCCCAGGGTCCAGTAAACAATACGAAGGATCGTGGCATCGGCAGCGTCCTTGCTGACGATTACCGGCAGAGCCTGCCCGTGTAGTGTTGGTGTACCTGAAGTGTGTACCTTACCCACTGTATCTGGAGCTTGTAAATCCTTCAGGGTTGTGCTTCGCCAGCCGGCTTGTCTTCCCGTCCGGAAGTCGAAGATGGGGGAGTTGCACCCGTTGAGCCGTTGTCCCTGGCCGGTGTGTGGTCACCGCTTGGAGGTACTATCATCGAGCCACTGGTCGGGGGACTGGTGACGGCTGGATGGGTCGGTGTGTCGGAATCCGTCGGCGAAGCGGGCGTTGCTCCTGACGGATGACCACCTGCTGTGGGCGGAGCACTAGACGATGGAACTGAGGCTTCCGTACCACCGTCAGTTGCGGGATTAACAGGCACGCTGGAGGTAGCAACGGATGGGGAGGTAGTGGAATGCAGACCACTCACACTTCCGGACGTGCCGCTTTCAATGTTAGAGGGTGGCGAGGACATCGGAGTGGTCTCGGTCGGAGGCGGAGTAGTAACGCTGGTCGAAGGCGGCGACTCCACTGCTGTTGAGGACGATGAAACAGACGCTCCTCCCGCAAGGCCGGTGAAAGATGGGCCAGTTGCCGATGTCGGGGTGGAACTAACAGCTTCGGCAGGTGGCTGGCTGCTGGTTGTTACCGGTAGCGGAATTGTCTCCGCAGCACCGGAAGGTGTCTGAGGTTTGCTGGTTGCAAAGGGTTCTTCCTGTTCCTCTTCGTAAATTTCGTCGAGCTCGGCCTCGTCGTTGACCTTACGCAACAGGAAGTAGATGATGGTCGAGGCTGACCAGAAGAAGCTATAGCTGAAGCCGACCATCAGGAGGAAGACGGCGGTCAACCACAGGCCTACCAGGCCAGCACCCAACGTGTTGTAGCCATAGAAACTGGCCATGGCCTCTTTATAGGTTGATTCGTTGACAGGCACGTAATTGAAAACGACGCGTTGGCTGGCCTCGATCGTCTGTTCCTGCAAGCGGATGGCATACGGAGAGTCGGCGGTAAGTAGTTCGCGCCAGCCGAACGACTCAGGAGCGTAGATGAATAGATAGGCTGGATTGCGGCTGCTCCACAGGCCCGCTGCGGCTTGACTGACCGCCCACTTGCCCAGGTAGACTGCCAAGGAGACAAAGAAGAGGACGAAAAACGTTACCGCCGCCCCGTAAACCAATGCCACCGCCCAGTAGCCCATGTATCGCCATGGCGTTTGGTACAGATAGTTCATCGACCGGCTGACGGCATCCAAAGCATCGCTCTGATCCCCTTCTACACTGAGCGTGACAAACATCAGAGGATAGGCGATCAGACCCACGGCGAAAAAGGCCATGACGATGCCGGCCAACAGGATCAAGGGTAATCCCAAGCCGTAGATGACTACGTCACCGATCAAGGGGATCAGTCCCAACAGGCCGTAGACGATCAGTCCCAAAACGGCGAAGGCAATCAACCCCAAGGGTAGCAATGGTCCGCCAGCATACCCCAGGTAGCGTCGGTACACAAACAAGACCGCCTGCTTGAGACTAACCGGCCCTTTACGGGTATACTGCATGGCGGCAATGCGGGTAATAACCCCCGCGAAAAAGGCCCAAATCAAAATGCTGCTAACCAGCACCAGTATCAGATACAAACGGGTCAGTGGGCTGACACCAGGTGAGGCCAGGCGAGCTACTGGCAGCAACAGCTTGGCAAGCGGTTCCAACAGGACAGGTAACACGGTCTGGGTGTACTGGGCGATCTGTCCGCCCCAAGTGGCCGGTGAGGAATTGAGCAAGCGGGTGAGGAAGGAAAAGGGATTTTCGCCGCGGAATTCGTACCAGGGCATGGTCCGCAGGCGTCCACCAGGCCCGGCCAGCTCTTCCAAGACAAGCCAACGTGCCAGATCGGCCTGGAAACGCTCATCCCCGATCCGCTTGAGGTCCTCTTCGCGGTATGGTTCGTTGGTTCCCGGTTTGGTCCGGTCGCCAAGTTCCTGCTGGATACGTTGGTTACTATAAAGGTCAGCGTTGCGATCGGGACGGGTGGACAGATTGTAAAACAGGAGCGACAGCAGATACCACACGGCCGACATGGTGATGATGCCGGCAGCGGCCACCAGCAGTTTGCGTGGGTCGATGGCGATCTGGAAGCAGCGGAAAATCTCGCGCCATAGCGGCGTTGTTGGAGACGTTGTGGTGGTGTTGCGACCGTCGGCCATGCCTGCTCCTTGGTTGATACCTGCGTTTCCAGCGGGTCGCCGGCCTGCGGCGGGCCTCGCCACGAGGCGGGCGTTCCCTGCCCACTGCGGTCGTGGATGTGCGGCCAATTATACCTGAGAATGTCTCTGCGGCAATTGCACCCTGATAACAGCCCCCTGACGCGGGTGTCTGCCCCTCAAAACTCTTCCCCGGAGTTCGTCCCTGACACGCTCTCTCCTGTCGCATTTCCAGAGCGTTGGTCGCCCATTAGCCTTAAGTTTAGGGTACTAAACCAAGGGCGACCCCTGCATTTTGCAAGCGTGACTGCTATGCATATAGCCTGGTTGCTGGCGTTAATTCTTGGGAATACCCAACGGCTGAGGGTGAACCGGACTTATGGGTCTTCATTTTCCCCTTGCTTTTATCGTTAATAGAGGCGATACAAAAGGGCATCGGAGGAAGTCCATTATGCCCCCTGTTACGATCATCAGCCCTGTTGGGGTTTTTGCAGGGTGTTGTTGTCTGGGCCTAGTAGTGCTGGGTATTTCCAATGGCTGCCAGCCGTCTGATGGTCGTAAGGTTTTGCCGACCAAGGTGGAGGTAGACCGGCCCCGCACGCCGTTGGAAGAAGAGATTTCCGTGCCGGCTGCGACTCCTCCCGACGTCCGTAGTTATCTGGAACGAACGATTGCGGCCATGACCCAGGAGCAGCCTCAGCGTCTGCTGAAAGCCCGTCGCAGCCGTGCGACAGGCAAAGGCTTTATGCTGCTGCCGGATGATAATGGGCAGATTGCCCGGCGGGAAACCCGGCGTGAACTAGCGGCGGACTGGCCGGATCGCATCCGCCTCCATTATCAGACTCTACCACCGCTGAACCTGCAATTGACCTTTCTTTACATCCAGGGGCAACTCTGGTTGACCCGCAATCAGTTTCCCACTCAGGCAACCGAACCAGCAATGATCGACGAGGCCCCGACCGACACGCTGGCCCAGCATTGGCTACCATTGTTGTTTCCTCTGACTGAACCGGGGGTGGTCTGCTTTGATCTGCGGACTAATCAAGGTCAGCCCTCCCGCGACCTGATGCGTGTCAAATTTCCCCACCGCCCGCTCTATCAGCTGGCGTTCGATACCCAGTCCCGCTTGCTTCGCCATGTAGAGTACCGGTATTTGCCCCTCGGCACGGGCCGGCCCCTCACCCGTGAGTGGACATTCGACCAGTACAAGCCCTTCGACGGCCTGCTTCTGCCGACACGCCTAGTCTACGCCGAGATCCTGGAAAGCCCCCGCATCCGCGATGTAAAAATGGATTGGACCATTGAGCGTTGGGAATTCCCGGACAAGTGGCCGGAGGAGCTGTTCCAACCCCCCAAAACGACTCCCTGAATGCACGGAGAGCCGCCTGACCACAGCACGCGAGGGGCCTTAATGATGAAACACCGTGGGATATATACATACAAAACCTGCAAAACCTGATTTAGCGGAACCAAGCGGTCTGGTACACGAGTTTGCTAAAGGTTCCACGAACGCATGGATTTTGTGGCTGACGCACAAGGATAGCCCTGGAAGTACACCGTTGTTGCATGAGCTAAATAAGTGGAATCAGTTTGTGTCGTCGGTCAGATTTTTCTCGAAAATGATCAAATTGTCACCAATACCCGAATCCCAGCGTAGTCCGACGATATCGTAGCCATGCTGTAGGGCTAGATGCATCAGTGCTCGGTGGGCGTTTTGGCACTCGAAGCGGACCCACTCGTAGTCGTGCTGGCGGGCCCAGGCATGGACCGCTTCCAGGAGTTGTTGGCCGATTCCCAGGCGACGGTACTCGGGCAATACGCCGTAATACCAGGCGAAAAAGGTATCCGGCTTCAATTCGAAGCCGAGGAAGAAACCCACGGGCTCATCACGGACACGGGCAATCATTTGCAGGACGTTGTGGCGCCCTAGATAGCGGCGGCGGAAAGCGGCAACGTCTTTGATGGGCCGGAAGATCCGGTTGTACAAGTCAACAATCAGTGGCAATTCGTCCGGGCCAACGATTTCTATAACCGCGTCCGCCATGAGGAGTTTTTACCCTCACTGCGTAGGGGTTGGTGTGTGTTAACGGTTGACACACGCACCTGGGGCTGGTTTAGCGTTCCGGGCGGTGCAAGCCGGCGACGATTTCGTCCCAGGACGGAACGTTCCAATGAGCCAGGATTTCCCGCAAGACCTCTGCTGCCTGGTCCGGGTCGGTGCTATCCTGCCAGTGCGAGTGGCTCTGTTCTCCTTCCTGTGCGCCGGCCTCGCTTGTGGCTTGTTCTGCCAAGGAATCGGCTATCTCTTCTTGAGAGGACACTGCTGCGTCCCCCCCATTTTCTTCTACACTTTCGCCACCGGCATGGTTCCCCCCCTTGTTGCGCCGCCGGCGCCGGCGGCGACGACGCCTACGACCTGCTCCCACTTCTTCCTCAGCTTCGGAGTCGGTATGCTCGCTTTCGGTCTCCCCAACAAGCGTTCCTTCCGCCTCAGATGTTTCTAACTCCTCTACGGGAGCCGGTCCGGCTCCTCCACCATTCTCCTCGTCGGTACGAGTGGCGGCTAACGGTTCGGCGGTTGTCATGTGGTGCTCAGTGGTATCCCCTTGCCGCACTGACGGCTCGGCTCCGCTGGCCACTGCTGTCATCTGGGGCGTGTCGGCACTCCCATTTTCGGGGCGTGTAGCCTTTGAGGCGGTGGGAATGGCCCCTACCTCTTCGGCCAACTTGCGCCACTCATCTTCTTCGGTCCACCAATCGTCCGGGTGAGCACTTTCTGGTAGCATCATCGCTTCCGTCGGTTTGATGGCAAGTATCGATAAACTGTTCCGCGGATTTCTAAGAGCGACTATTGGTATGTCAGACCCGCTGCGGCATAGCAGCGACCTGACCGCTCATAAAAACCATTGTATTTAATTATAGCATTGCTGGGACGGAAGGTGCAGAGGATGTGCTGCTGGCAGCGGGAATCATCCAACGGCGGCAAGAGCCGGTGTGCCACGGGACTTCGATGACTTCGTCCCCAGGCTCGGCACCGTACAGCTCGCGGAGAGCAATCGGCACGGGTAAGTCTTCCGGAAGCTCATCCCGTGGCACAAGATAAACGTCTGTGGGCCATTGGGCAGTACGCATCAGTTGCTCGACCAGCACATCCCAGATTCCCTCGGGCGTGGGCAAACCAGGCAGGAACCGTTGGACGACCTGAACGACCGTCTCCTCCAGGCAAGGCCGAGGGGGAACAACGTAAAATACGGCCATGTTCCACACTTCTCCGCCATGTTACGGGTTGCCAGGGACTGCTTGCAGGATGCACCCACCGATACCGCAGCTTAACCATCGGCATTGGCGGTGGAGACGCTATTGCTGGACATACCCCTTGCCGTCTCGACTTAGGCCCCCTTGACTATGCAATTACTATAACCCTTTCTCTTGCACTGCCCGTCATCGCGAAGTGGGCGTTAACGTCAAATGACCACGAGCTGTCTGCCATCGCAGTGCCTGTGGAAAGCAACCCAAGACGCCGGTTGCTGTTATTTCCGGCAGAGGTTACCCATAACATTCGGTCGCCAACGATAATAAACAAACGCTATTCGCGCGGGAGATGGGTTGGCTGCGGTAAGCGTACGCAATGTCAAATCTTAACGCTGAGAGTATTGCTCAAGGTGGAGATAAACGAATACAGTGGGTGCAGGTAGGACATTGGAGGACCGCTAATCGAGTGGCTGCTGTGTAGGGGTGAGAGGTTTTTTAACGTTTCAGGCGTTGCTCCTCCACGACAACTTCCGGTTTGCCCCCCCGGAACGTTACTCGGAAGACGGTTTCTTCAATATCTTCAGGCCGGCGGTTGCGATAGTTGCGTTCGAGTCGAGCCAGTTCGTCTTCGAGATTTTTGGGGAAAAAGGCCCAAAAGGTGTTCGGACGAAAATCGAGGCCCAAGGTGGTGGCTACCTGAATAACGGCCTCCCGACGGGTATCGCAGAATTTGATCTGATTGGCTAGCACACGCAGGTCGTCATCGGTTGCCATGCGGTGACGGGACAAGTCATTCAAATCGGGATAGAAGACACATTTGTCGGTATTGGGGATAGGAACGAGAATTTTGGCTTGCATGGCCTTAAGTTGCTCGAGGTAATCCCTGCCGCTAGAGACCCGGAACCGCAGGACCCAGCGGAGGTTCCGGCCCAAGGTGGAGTCGGCCCCGCTGCCGCCCGGGCCTTTGCCGCTACCGTCAATGCCGGAACCGGGGCCATCGCCGGTTCCTTGTCGGGCACCCAGAAGCTTTTTGCGGATGCTCTCTTCCAGACTTGCGTAGGCAGCGGCATTGGAGTCCGAGATCGGCAACCGGCCCTGATCATCAAAATATTTGATCGTCTGTCGAATTTCCTCGCGGATTTCTGGTATCTGATTGGGATTAGGCAGGGATTGAACGAGAGCTTTGTCCGGCTCAGCGTCCGCACGAACAAACGGATCTTCTATGCCACCCGAGCCGGGGGATCCTGACCCGCCGCCTTCATTCAACCCGGAAACGTAAACAGGCTGGACGGGTACGCTTGATCGATCCTCCCGATTCATCAGCCCCACCAAAATGTAAATCAACAGAGCCATCACCGCCAGATGAAGCAGCACAGCTGATACGAGTGACAAAGGAAATTCCAGCCGCTTGTTGTACTTTTCCCAGAAATCCTCCTCCGGACGCTGAGGCAAGACCAATTCCGAAAATGGATCCCGGCCCGCAGGTGGAGTATTCGGAGAGGGCTTTTTGTCGATGGTTTGCGGCATCGCCACTGGACCGGCCGGAGACGATGAGGGAGTCGGCATCATGGGCCAAACCTCTGTCGCGGAGGAAAGCTTAGTATCTATCAAAAATTTACTCGTTTCCTCGTGCAATTACAAGCAAATCCCTCATGTGTAATGATTCAAATGTACGGGAATTGAATGTCGTACAATTACTGCTGACGTCCGAGCTAGCAAGGGATGGTTATTTACGCACCACTGTTTGTCCGTATCGCGTTTGGAGTTCGTTCCGCGATTTAAGGGCCGTTAAAAAGATCGTTGTAAAAAGCCCTGTAGAATTGAAAGGTATAAAGTGGGCAGAGCCGGGATCGAACCGGCGACCTAGCGATTTTCAGTCGCTCGCTCTACCAACTGAGCTATCTGCCCTGTTTGCTTGGCTCTTTTTACTCTTGCGGGATATTGTTTTATAAGTGTGACCGGTCGACAAGTCAACGGTCTGGCTATGGAGCGGTGTGTGCCTGATGGACACCGAGGCCAGGCAAAACCGCATTTAATGACCAAGCGGCGGTTCAGCCTCCACTCGAGGGGTAAAACGTCCGGGCTAGATGCACCATGATAGCCACAACAACGCCCCAAAGAGAGGATGTGAGCCAGGCTTTCAACGTTTGCGGCTGTGCCAGAAAGGTGAACAACGACTCAACAAAAACGCTTAACCCCTCGGGCTGTCGCTCACGCTTCAGGAGACGTCTCTCATTTTCAGTGGCACAGAGAAGTTGCAGCGGTGTTGCTTGAACCGCTGGCACCTCAGAGGAATCGAGAGGGTAGGGGGTGGTCCTGTCGCTTTGATCCGCAACGATTGAAGGAACCGGACCGTCTTTTCCCTGTGCTGAAGGACATGCGTACGTCCGCCAGCCTTCTGATGTCATTACCGTTTCAGTGAGTGTAATTAGATCGGTATCTCGAAGACTCGAAGCCCGATTTTGCGAAGACGAGGAGGTACGGTCAGCAGGATCAGGGGATTTGTGTTTCTGTTCGGGTTCGATCAACTCGGCCCACAAGAGTTCTTGGGAAGGTTTGGGTTGGGATTCCTGTTGCAATTCGTAACCGTGAACAGGTCCGTCGAGGGGCGTGTGGATTGGGGGAAGATCCGCGATCCGTGGAGGGGGTGGAGCCAGATGCAGAGCCGCGCTGGCGGCGGCAGGCAGATCGATGATGGGCTTGCGTCGTTTTCTACGTCGCCGCGGTTTGATCAGCGGCTCCGCCACGCGGAGGGCACAAGCCAGACGTCCCATAAGACGTGCATACAGGAATAGACTCAGCACGCAAGCAAAGCTCGAAAACACTGCAACCGGGAACGCCACCTTGTTTCCAATCAACCCGTAAACCGCGGCGGCGATAACGGCCACTAAAGGCAAACTACAGGCGTAGAAAGTCAGGAGGAGATGGGGGTGACGGATCAGACGGTTGATAATGCCTGCACTGAAGGGGAACCACGGGGAAGAAGCCGCCATCGAAGATAGTTGCACAATAGGAAACAAAAGTGCTACGACCAGGATGATAACGATCCATCGTCCCTGTTGCATGGGTACCAACAGGCACGCCAGAAGGTAGGCAGGAGCATAACACATTCCTAGCAGCCAGGCCAGGTAACCTGCTTTCCAGAAAAACTCAATCAACGTTTCGGGTAACCATGCCACCTCTTGCTGGCCAGAAGCTGAGCCTTCCAGAATGGTCAGATAGTGATGGGCGGCATAGCTGACAAACACCAGTCCAGCTATGATGCTACCCACAAGCGCAGGGACGAAAATGAAAGCTTCCAAAAACATGGTCAGATCTCATAGATGGTCAGGAAACGTCCAATTCCTGCTGGTCGCAGATTCTGGCATTCGTTCTCTGTTTTTTAGATTGCCCCCAAGCAGTTGAGGCCTCGGGATGAATCGGAAAATGGTCGGCTCCGGCGTATTTCATTTTGGCAGTGTCCAGGTCAGGTCGGTTTTGAACGTGTTGTCTTTTTCCCATTATGGCCCAGAAAGCGGCGAAACTAAAGGAACATTGAAGCGAGCTGTGGGCAAGGGCACATGGCTCGCCTGGTTTTTTTCAGTTTTTGTCGTCAAGGGCTGCTGACCCTGATCAAGACACGTAAATGGTATCAGAGCAGGTGTATCAGTGAAAGGAACAAGATGGAGGAGCAAACAGCGATCGCGTCCCAACCGGCAGAAAGCCGCATCCACGTCAGTTTGGACGACCTTGAAGATCCGGGGTAATCACCCCGGGGTGATTTATATCGAGTCTTTTATTTTTGTTTGCAAGGCCGTGCTTTCAGGCACCCTCGGGGGGTGGCGGCACAGGTATCACAACGTCATCGCTGACCAAAACATTGGTCACTTGCGGTGCAGCGATCGTAGTGCCGTTGCTTACATAGCTAGCATCTACATGATAAGTACATCCTGCCGTCAAACCAGCAAATTGAGCTATCCAGATCCCATCACTACGGAACTGGAAGTTCTCAGCGGAGATGATGTCATTACTGTTATTGACATTGGTCATCACCGCTGTGCCATTGGATGCCGGATTGCTAGTATCGTAAGTGCCCCATACAGTATATTGGGCCGGACAAGTACTATTGCTAGTGGGGTAACAGATCTGCATGGGCAAAGCCTCCTTTTTTCCTTAGAACGTGTCACATTATAATGTCTCACTGTTGTCTGCAAATGTCAGTAGCTGTTATTCTTTGAGTGCATAATTGGGCAAAAACAGCCCAGGAACATACCTTGAAACCGCATTAGTAGTTAGAATGATTTAAGGCGGAAATGCACAATCACTTTATCACTTAGAATTGGTTTGTCTGGATTCCAATTGTGACATGGTAGTTGGGCAATGAAGGAGTGTCGAAAAAGTGGTATTGGAATCAGGCTGTCTATCCGATCGAAACGAGGTGGGCGGACTTCCATCCGTTAGGTATGGTGCGTATTCATCGCGTCAGGAAAGAAATTGCACAGAATTAGCCATGAGCGAGGCGAGTACGCATGCTTGGCATCGCATTTGAATGGTGGTAGCCATCCCTTTTGCCAGACATGCAGCGGTAAAGCAAAAAATAAGCCGCCTGGCTAGCAAGCGTCGCTGTTGCCCGACCAGCACTAGCCAGGTGTCAGGACGTTAAACTTATTGGGTCGTTCGTGTAGGCACAGGAAATGTTGTTATCGCAGCGTAAATCAGACATCAAATCTACTTCTTTTTGGTTTCCGGTTCGTCGAGGAGGGCCTTTATAGTTGCCTCCAAGTCGACTAGATGGGCACGGGTAAGCGGGTCTTTGGCTTTGCTTTTGGCTACGGATATGTCCTGCAAAAGCTGAGCCAACGCGACCCGAGCCACGGCTCGGAGTTCACTGACCCGTGTGGATGAGGAAATATCCGCACTGCGGCGGCGGGGGGGGACCGGAGGGGGGGCCGAGGCAGCCGGCTCCGCAGGTGGATGGAACTCGTTGGCTAATATTTCCACATAATTGCGTTGCAACTGCCGCCGGATCGGATCGATCTTCGGCTCAGCCGCTTGCAACTCGCTAAACAGACCCTTTTGCAAATCCTCCAGCAATTCTGCCGGCGTGTAAGCCTGACTGCCTTGCAGCAGTTCGGCATCAAACAGACGACCCATCCTGTCGGATGACAGCAAACTTCGCAACAGGGTCCGTTGCTGACTGATGATAGCTGAGCCGGCATCGGCGAATTTGATTTGATTGAGAATGCGTGGATCGAGCAGGCGTTGGGGAGTAGTAAAGGCATGCTCCAGCAGGAATTTGACCGCTTCTTTTTGTTTCTCCTTACTAACACGGACGAAAGTCTCGTTGCCGCGGCCCGCCAAAGTCCGGTTTTCGATCACGCCACCAACCTGTTTGACGACTGCGGCAAACCAGCGGGAACGATGAGCCAGAATTTGATTGTATGCTTCGGCAAGCAATGAGTAATCTTCGCCCTTTTCGGTCGTAGCAGGAATCAGGTGGTTCAGGACACGGTCCAGGTTTTTCAAGCCCAGAGCCGTTGCTTGAATAGGGTCATTGCCGATGTTTTCGGTGAGTACCGTGGGATCGACCACCGCTACTTCATCTTCGCCGCCGAAACGCAGGAAGGGGTTGTCGATCTGCCGCGCGGCCCATTCGTCGAGCGTTTTTTTCTCGTCTTCCGGTGTCTTGGCTCCCGGAATGGGCTTGTAACCCCACTCGATGGCAAAGTAATCGTATGGTCCAATCACCGGAATCAGTTGCTGCACTTTGTCTTCGGGCTGGGCGACGTAATTGAAACGTCCATACGACATAATCGAGGCGACACTGCCATGTTTTTTGCAAAATTCCGGATCCCGTAACTGACTAATGCTGTAGGCCTGGCTAGCTCGATGGTTGTGCCGCAGCCCCAAGGTGTGTCCGACCTCATGGGCACAAATGTATCGTAAAAGTTCGCCCGTCAAGTCGTCGGGTAAGGGCAGTTTACGGGCCCGGGGGTCCTGCGCGGAGCATTGGACGAAATACCACATCTGGGCCAGCTTGACCACATCGTGCCAGAAGATAATGTGAGCCGAAATAATCTCCCCGGAACGGGGATCATGTACATGAGGCCCCATAGCATTTTCGACCGGTTCGGCCACCCAACGAATAACCGAGTAGCGGGCGTCTTCCGGGTCGAAATGGGGATCTTCCGCACGGGAAGGGGCCTCCCGGCAAATAATGGCATTTTTGAACCCCGCCTTTTCAAAGGCCGGTTGCCAATCCTCTACCCCCTTTTTCAGGTAGGGACGCCACTTTTCCGGTACTTCTGGGGCCAGGTAGAAGACGATCGGCTTGACAGGTTCACTGACCTCAGCGTTGGGATCCTTCTTTTCCAAACGATAGCGGGTGATATATTCGCGCTTGACCGCCCATTGCCGCGGGTGGGAATAATCGGTGAACTCCTCAGTGAAGTAGCCGACTCGCGGATCAAACAAACGACCCATCATCGGGGTTTCGGGCAGGATAACCAGGTTCTGATGGACCAGGGCTGAGGTCGTGCGCCCACTGCCAAGGTTGGCTGCAGGACCACCAGGTCCACCGAAAGCAGAACCGCCGGAACCCCCTCGGAAGGTTAACATGGACCGGAAACCGATGTTGGTAGGAAAGGCTTTGATTTCAACCAGATACGAGCGGTTGGGATCAATGGTGGCACCGCTGCTTCCCGCTGCCCGGGTTAGAGGTAGTTCCGGGAAACCGTTGATCATTACGTCGGTAACGTTAATGACAGCCGAGCGGTCCTTGCCTTCCGCTTCGACATTGAAGGCCGCAATAATGGTATCCGTACCGGCCGCTTCTACCGCCCGTTGCAGGGCATTATCGCCGCGTGTCCGTTTGGCAAAGCCAAGCCGGTACATATAGATCTTGTTGCCCCGGCGTTCGAATTTCACCACGGCCTCGCCAATGGCAGCCCCGCCCCAGCTACTGCCACCGGGTCCGCGGGCCACTTCCGCGTACCACAAAAACAAACGTCCCAGCGCGTCTTGAGGTATCTCAAAGTAAACCTTGTCTTCGTGGCGATGGACGGCGAACACCCCGGCTTGGGTCACAAAATCTTTGGTGATAACGTCGTCATACTTTTTCAATTCCCCTGATTTGGTAGCCGATGTGGCTTTGCCAGGTACTTTTGACAAATCCCCCTTTTTGCTCGGAGGTTGGGACAGTGCGGGGCCGGCGAGTATCGCCAGGCCAGTGATAACGGCGATGAGTAGACCATAGGTAACACGCATGGCAGTTCCTCGGGATGGGAAGTCTGAAACGAAAAATCATAGGGAAAATTTTACTTATATCTTAGCAAGATGTGAGGTTGTAGCGAAGAATAGGAATAGGAAAATCGGGTAAGTTGCTGGCAAGTTTGCTACTTTTGATAAAACGTGCTAGTCCGGTATGGATGGGGTACTGGTCAATTTTGGCGAAATGGTTGGCCGATAAGCAGCACAGATAGTGGCAGATGTCGGCTCGTGTGGTACGGTTGGTGCGTGACCGTCCGGGAACAACGGGAAAATCGAGCCTATGACGCCCGTTTTGATTACCCTCGCATTAGCAGTCGGGGCAGAAGGAGAAACGATTGCTGACTCAACAGCGGCTGAGACTAAGCTAGCGAATGCCCCAACTTCTGAGCGAGTGAACTTGAATTCGGCGATTCCAGTGGTAGCGGCAAGGGAAAGGCTTCCACTGTGGTTGCCTGACCGGTTTCGTTATAAAGAGGCCCGCTTGGCCATACCGGGACGAGTAGTACCCCCTCCTGCAGGGTCTTATCTTTGGCAACCAAGCTATGAACTGGACTTTCGCTTGCGTGGTCCCACAAAACCTTATGTGCCCCAGCCGGGTGACATCATCATGTCGACCGATGGCTCCCTATTCTGGTTAACCATGCATAATCTGGCTGGTACTAGTCATCCGACACATTCGATGATCGTGTTTGCCTTTCCCGATGGGCGGCCGGGGATCTTAGAGGCCGGTCCACATGATACCCTGAAAGTTCGTGTTCTGGAGGCACTGCCCCATCTGTGGAGTTACGAACGGGAAGGACGGGTGTGGGTGCGACAGCGTACCCGACCCTTGACGCCGGAGCAATCGGCCCGACTGACTGAATTCGCCCTGGCTGTCGACGGTCGGGACTTTGCTCTGATTCGTTTGGCTGGCCAACTTACTCCTCTGCGCAGCCGCGGACCTGTGCGTACCTACTGGATGGGCAAACCCCAAGGACTAGCCAAAAAAGATTTCTTCTGCAGTGAACTGGTAGTTGAGGCCTGTGTGTACGCCGGACTGATCGACCCCGAAGTGGCCCGGCCCGCAGCTACTTACCCCCGGGACTTGTTCCTTGATCGTTCCATTAACCTCTACCTGAACCGGCACTTCAAGCTAGCCCCCGACTGGGCTCCACCTGCCCGCTGGACCAGTTGGACCCCGGCAGAGTATCTTCCCCTGCATCAGATCACACCTCAGCAGCCTGCCAGCACAGAAGGATTGCAAGTCCATACCCCTCCTTCGCCCAATCTAACTTCGAATCGGCAAATACCAGTACCCTCAAGCCTGCCGAATGTGCCGGCGTCGATGCAGGGGTCGCCGCCTGGTTTGGTTTCGCGTCCGCCTCGGCCGGGTAGTCGCCATAATAGTCGGTGTCGTCGTACAGCATGGGATCGTTGAATCAGCTCAACGTGCAGTCCAGAGCTTGTAAAATCAGAGACCGGACGGCCGTCATCGCCACGGAAGAACCGGGACAGGGGCCATGCCCGATCAGAATCGGTCGATCGATTGGGTCGGCGGCGGGTAACCCGTGGCTGCCGTGCACCACCTCCGCGTTCAGAGGGATCACGTCGAAGCGGACACGCCAGCCAAGCTTTTTGGCCAGCAATTTGCGGGCCATCACCAGCTTGGGCCAGCGAAGCTTCGGGTCGAAGAACAACTCGCACGGGTCAAAACCCGGTTTGTGGTGAATTGCAACGCAGCGGGCATAATCCGGAGCGTTAGCCTCGTCCAGCCAGAAGGGATAGGCAAACCAGGCATGGGGCTGGGCCAGTAGGATCACTTCGCCACTGCGGCTATGCTGCAGGTGATAGCGCGCGCGTTCCTCTCCGTTGAGGATCTCAGCTACGTCAGGGCAGCTAGCGAAAAGCTCGCACACGCGGGGAACGTCTTCGGGATCCCGGACGTATATGTGAGCTATCTGATGATCCACCACGGCAAAGGCCCGGGAAGCATATAAATCCAGTTGTTCGCCAAAAGGCCCATGGCGGACCTCCAGCAGGCCCGCCTGGCGCAACAGACGATTCGGATAAACCGGTTGGCGGACGTCCACGTGGCCATATTCGCTGACTACCCAAACCTGGGCTCCTACACGGCTAGCGGCGTCCAGAAGCGGAGCGCAGGCATCATCCAGCTCGCGGACACAACGGACTATATCGCAACCGGAGGGGCCGAACCGCTGCGGGTCGTAATCCAGATGCGGCAGATAGACCAGAGTCAGTATGGGACGATATCGCTCCAGTACTATTGCTGCAGCCTGGGCAATCCAAGCTGTGCTGGCCAGTCCGGCCAACGGTCCCCAGAACTGGGCAAAGGGGAAAGGCCCTAGCAGTTGTTCCAGTTCCTCGGGTAGTCCCTTAGGGGTGCCCGTGATGCCAAAGACCTTGTCGCCGTCGATGCCGTAGTGGGGCTTTGGGGTCACCGAAATGTCGACGGCTGCCCCTTGATTGAACCACCAGAAAAGTTTGGCCACAGTGGCAGTTCGCCCCTGCTGACGAGCGAACCGGCGGAAAGTGACGTAGAGCGGCTCAGCTTGGATCAGCCGATTACACTGTTGCCAGAAGCGGACTTCCTGAGTCTCGCGGTAGAGCCAGCCGTTGGCGACCACGCCGTGTACCTCGGGCAAGGTGCCGGTCAGGAGCGTAGCTTGTGCGGTGCAAGTGACAGCGGGGATGACCTCCGGCATGTCGGCTAACCATCCCTGCTGGGCCAAAGCTTGCAGCCGGGGGGCATGGACCAGCAAACGACGAGTCAGACCCACTGCATTGACCAAAACGACAGGCGGCATGCTGCTGCTCTCCTGATAGTCCTACAAGGTGAACTGGAGGACTTCAGAGGATGGTGCAAACTAACAGCGGCAATTGGCTATGCCACAGACCGTTTCATCCCTGCTCGTACTGTATGTGTTTATTCCCCAGAAAAAATGGTCACAAAAGTCAGTACGCTGGGGCAGCCAGGGAGGGTGGGTTATTGGGGCGGCAACACGTTGGGAGCCTGGAATGTCTCTGCCGGTTCAGCCTTGGGCACGACGACGATCCCCCCTTCCGTGATGGTGAAACCCCGCCGGCGGTCGAATTCCAGATCGTAACCGATGACCGTATAAGGAGGCAGTTTGACTTCCTTGTCGATGATGGCACGGCGTATGCGGCAGTAGCGCCCCACGTCAACGCCATCCAGCAGGATCGAGTCTTCCACCATGGCATAGCTATTGACGCGAACGCGGGGAGAAAGAATACTGTGGCGGACGTGGCCACCGGAAATGATGCAGCCGGCGCAGACAATACTGTCGAGGGCTTCGCCGCGTCGTGCCTGACCCGGAGGGCCTTCTCCGCTGAAAACGAACTTGGGCGGCGGTAATTGCGGCTGATAGGTGCGAATGGGCCACGACATGTCGTACAGATTCAAGACGGGATCGACCGCGATCAGGTCCATATTCGCCTGATAGTAGGCATCCAGGGTGCCGACGTCACGCCAGTAGGGGACAGCCTTGCGGTTTTCGTCGCGGAAGCGGTAGGCGAAGACACGCTGCCCGGCTTCGATCATCGCAGGGATGACGTCGCGACCGAAATCGTGCTGGCTGGTAGGGCAGGCAGCGTCTTCGCAGAGTAACTCGAACATCAACCGGGTGTTGAACACATAAATGCCCATGGAAGCCAAAGCATGGTGCGGATCTCCCGGCATGGGCGGTGCTTGCGCTGGCTTTTCCACAAACGATACCACCCGGTCATTGTCTCCAACTTCCATGATGCCAAAATGACGCACCTCGCTCAGCGGTACCGGGATACACCCGATGGTCACGTCGGCGTGACGCTGGATGTGAGCTTCGATCATGTGCCGGTAGTTCATCTTGTAAATGTGATCCCCGGCCAGGATCAGCGTGTAATCCGCCTCCTCCCGTTCTATCGAGTAGATGTTCTGATAAACGGCATCGGCCGTTCCTTTGTACCAGGTCTCATCGATCCGTTGTTGCGGTGGCAAAACCTCGATGAATTCCCCTAATTCACGGTTAAGAAAGCCCCACCCTGCACGGATATGCCGGTCCAGACTGCGTGATTTGAATTGAGTGACCACCAGGATCTGCCGTAAACCGCTGTTGATACAATTAGACAAGGTAAAATCGATGATCCGATACAGTCCGCCAAAAGGGACAGCCGGCTTGGCACGGTCCCGCGTTAATGGTTCCAGACGGGTTCCTTTTCCCCCTGCCAGAATGACCGTCAGCACCCCACCCATGTCTGCCTCAAGCGTTCCTTTGTGATCAAGAGATGCCTCTCATCTTGGTGGGGACATTGTCGCAAGGGAACGGATACTTGGGTAGTCCTGCGGTTGTCGGGAACTTTGCAGGTCCTGAAACAAACGGGCAAACTGTTGTTGAAAACGTGTCCGGGACCATTGTCGAGCTTGCTGGCGCGCAGCTTCCGCCAAAAGTAACCGTTGCTGCGGATGATCGATCAGTCGGCGTACTCGTTCGGCCAGTTCGGTCGTGTTTCCGGCTGGGACTAGCCAGCCGTGGACACCGTCCGAAACAAGCCCGCGTAGCTCGGGTGTGTCCCACCCTGCGATGACTCCGCCTTGATACATGGCAGCAAGCGCGACGCTGACGGAGTGAGCCATGGCCGTTACTAGAACCACCCGGTCGATAAACCAGGCAGGGTTTACCTGCTCCGCTGATACGATGTGAATGCGCGGATCGTCGAAAGCCAATCGCTGGGCGAAATCACGCAGTCGATGGGCCTGAGCAGGTGAATACGCCGCCACGAGCAAGTGCAGATGCGGACGGTGGTAGCGGAGGATCTCGTGAGTGATGATGGCAGCGCGTGCTCCCTTATCGTCTTCACTGGTGGATACGTGCGTTAAGACACAGGCCGTCGCTGGGAGCGGGGGTAAAGGTGCAATCGGCACCGGGGGCGGCTGGAAAGTTTCCACGGGGGGTGCCAGCCAGCTTAAGCGATCAGCCGGCACTCCTAGACGTCGATAGGCCTGGCCACTTTCCCGTGTGGGCAGCAGGATACGGTCTACCGAGCGTAATGCACGGCATAGTAACCAATCGGACAAGCCGGTCCCCGTAGGACAGGCTTCCATCGCCACGAGGAATGGCCGGTGCCTCTGTTTTTCCATGACCCGAAGCACTAGTCCACCGGCGGTCAACTTCGGCCCCACACTCACAATCATCGCTACCGAATGCTCCCGCAACCTACGCAGGAGCTGGAGCAAAGTGGACCAGTCCCACATGCTTCGCAAAGGACAGTGGCATAGGGGGATTGCCGCCAGGCTCGCACCCTGGACCGCAGCAGGCTCGGCCTGACCTGTATTCATCACGATTACCGACCAGCCCGCTTGTTGAAGGGCGCGGAGCATCGGGCCGGAGCCCCAAAGCCACTCGACAACGGTCCATGCAGGTACCAGCACCGCCACTGGCCCACATCCTTGCGAAGGTGCGCTGGTCATATCCTCCACTCCTGCCAGCTCCGCTGGCATAACAAGTGCTACGAAATGCAGTCGACAGGGGCGTCCTGGACCCTCTCGTGTAACTCACCAAGTGCCGCTACCGTGACTCGGACAGTCCTTTGCGTAAGTAATAACTGGTTGCCCCCTCCAAAATCTTTTGCGCTTTCGTTGTCATACCAGGTCTTCAAGCAGGGAGTAGCCGGCTCCCAGGCGGGCTGGACGGCTCCCGCAGTAACCTCCTTTGCCGCCTAGCTTAAGCCGATGATTAGGTTAAACCACTACTCCGTCAGGCACTCTGCCGTGTGCAGGAGGGCGAGTTACTCCTGTCCAGAGGGAGACCATCCCTTGGTTTCTCCACTTCCAAAGCGGCAATGTAGGGCAAATGACGGTAATCGTTGTCGTGATCCAGACCATACCCGACGACAAAGCGATTGGGAATAGTGAAAGCCACAAAATCGGGTTCGAAGGGCACTTCCTGCCGACCAATTTTGCGTAACAAGACGCCCACTTTGACCGATCGGGCACCGCGATCAAGCAGATGAGCTACGACACGCGTCAACGTTTTGCCGGTATCAAGGATGTCGTCCAGCAGAAGGACATGCCGGTCATACACGTCCGGCAGGGCCTCATCACGGATGATCAGCTTTCCGGGCTGGGTGGAGTTGCCCCGATAACTGGACGCTGTAATGAATCCCACACGCAACGGCAGGCGGATTCGCCGGATCAGGTCAGCAACAAACATGAGCGAGCCGTTGAGAATCCCGACGACAGTCACAGGGGTCTCGCGGTAGCAGTTGGTAATTTCTGCTGCCAGTTCATCGAGGCGGGCGGCAATAGCTTCGGCGGGAATCAGTACTTCCATACCGTTTTCCCCTTCGGCCGTCAGACAGCCTGTATCAGGGGGACAGGATATTTACTTCCCGTTGTATGACTGGAAAGCCAAGGGGGCATCAATAGTCCCAAGCGAAGGGACATGATAATGGCCATGGCCCAAGCTGGTGTATTGCTTGTGCTTTAGGGGCCATGCGGCTCATGGCTGTAAAAGGGCAAACATCAGACACAGCTGTCGAGGTGGATGCGAGACCAGTTTGATACCAACTAGAGCTCAGGATAACTATGGCAGTGTCGCTGAGGGCAGAACTAAAAAATGGGTTGAACCAAGATCGATTCGGTAACACACAATCACAGCTAGACTAGGACATAGTGTGCGACCAAACCGTGGCGGACAGTGCTTTTGCTAATTGTTCAAATTTCGATGGTTTTTTTGTCAATTCACATCGCAAAAGTAGATCAACCGAGGTTGAGGCGAGCGTGTTATACAAACTGAACATCATTGAGTCGGACGGCTAGTCGGAGCCGCTGGAGAAATTCCGAGCGAGGGATGTTAATCGCTCCCATCCGTTCGGTGTGGGGAGTGGTCATCTGCACGTCCAATAGCACAAAGCCGCGTTGCCGCAGGTGTTGTACCAAAGCTGCTAGAGCTACTTTCGAGCCATCACTGACGCGGTAAAACATGGATTCGGCCGCGAAAAACCCACCCAGTGCGACGCCGTAGACGCCCCCGGCCAGGGTATCACCCACCCAACTTTCGACGCTATGGGCAAAGCCCAGCCGGTGCAACTCCAGGTACGCCTCGATCATGGCTGGGGTGATCCAGGTCCCTTCAGGGCGGTTCTCCCCGCAGCAGCGGATGACTTGAGCGAAGCAGTGATTGTAGGTGATACGGAACTTGCCGGAACGGAGAGTGCGGGCAAGGCGGCGTGAAACATGGAGTCCGCCATAGGGCTCCGGTCCCTTCAGTTCGATAATGGCGCGGGGGTCGGGCGACCACCACAGGATAGGATCGTCTTCGCCAAACCACGGAAAAACGCCTTCGGCATAGGCCCGCAGCAGGGTCCGGGGCGACAGGTCACCGCCCACTCCGACAAAACCATCGGCATCGGCAAGTTCGGGGGGGACCCACGGGACGTCACGTTGAGACAACGGGTAATTCATGACCCCAATTTCTCCAACAAGATACGGGCTTCCCGGGCCGCGGCTGTTGAAGGATATTTCTTCAGAATTACTTGCAAATGGAGACGGGCGGCGGTGGTCTTACCCTCCGCAAGCAACTTGCGTGCCAGTTCCAACCGCTCTTGCGCTTGGTGCTGTTCCTCTGGTGTCGCGGGGGGATGTTCCCGGCCACGTTCCCCTGACGTGGTCAGTCGGATCCAACCATCGTACTTGTCATCAGGCAGCGATAGCACAATGTAACCAAGTTCTTGCCGGCTAAGTTTACTTGCAGCGTTCAAAACCACATCCAATGCTTGTTCTAGCGGTTGTTCTTTGATTTCCAGGCTCAGGCGTAAGCCGGCCGGAAAGCCCGGACCGTAAGTCCATAATACCGGCTCCCCTATTCGTTCTTCTACTTGTTGGGCAAATTCCTTGAGAATGTCACCCAGGCGGGCTTCCGTGAAACGGCCACTCACTTTGACAGTGGCTAACGTCCGTCGGGTGCGTTCCGCTGCGGCTGTATCCTTACGATTGGCTTGATCGGATGCTTGAACACAGGGGGACGGTAGCAGTGCCATTGACCCAAGCAAGGGAAGCATCTTCCCAAGTTCGGTCAAGGGCACGAGCAACCCCCATGTGCTGGCCACAAATGCAAAAACCATCATAGCCACCTTTACCTGATTCATTTATTTACAGTCCAAGTTGTCCGTCGTCCGGTCTAGTAGATGGTTGTTGGCGACAAAGCTCCCTGATCACCACTTGTCCTTAAACCAACTCCTGATAGCTCCCTAGCCGTGATGGCGTATCTCTCGCAGCAGTTCATAGGGTTGTTTGGTCATGGCGTGTCGCGCGTCTTTTGTGTGGTTCAACTAGTAAAAGGGCTACCAGGTTAAGGGATTTTGGCTCAGTGTAGCCGTTATCCATCTGAAACCGAAAGCAATCATGGTTGCGGTCCTTCGTACAATCGTTTGGGTGGCCCAAAGTATCATAGCATAGCCGTACATTTCCTCGTAGCCAAAAGTAGTCGGGTCGGTTCGGAAGTGGGCGGTGCAGTGAGCGGACCAACTGGTAAGTAGGTGCTTCCATACCTACAATATTGATTCTCTGAGCATTTTTTTCCTGGCTCTACTTGCGCTGAGATTGCAAGGGGCGGGTCAGGAGCGGAAGGAGACAAATGCCGTCTGAGGAGTGAACGTTTGGCAGATGCTGCGAATCCTCCAGTAGTGCCGGAAGCTCCCGATCTGGTGGGGGGGGAGCCACCGATTCCGGAATTGGACATCATCGATGAGCTACAGAGTAGTTATCTGACTTACGCTCAATCGGTGATTGTCAGCCGGGCGCTACCGGACGTGCGTGATGGTCTGAAGCCGGTGCAGCGGCGTATCCTGGTAGCCATGCGGGACCTGGGGCTGGGTCCGACGGCGTCCACCAGTAAGTGTGCCGGTATCATCGGCGAAACGATGAAGCGGTACCATCCCCACGGGGATGCCTCGATTTACGACGCCTTGGTGCGCATGACCCAGGAATGGGTCATGCGGTATCCCCTGATCGAAGGACAGGGAAACTTCGGATCGATTGCCGGTCTGCCACCAGCCGCCCATCGCTACACCGAGGCCCGGCTCAGCCCTGTGGCGGCGGAAATGCTCGACGATCTGGACAAAGATACGGTCGACTTCATCGATAACTACGACGGCAAATACCAGGAACCATTAGTACTGCCCGCCCGTTTTCCCAATTTGCTGGTCAATGGTGCCGATGGCATCGCCGTGGGCATGGCCACGCACATTCCGCCCCACAATCTGCGGGAAATCTGCAACGGACTGATTCGATTGCTGGATAATCCCGCCTTGTCGTTGCAGGAGTTGCTGGAGCTGGTGCCTGGCCCTGATTTTCCTACCGGCGGGATCATCATGGGGCGGCAGGGCATCCTCCGCGGATATGCCACTGGACATGGCAACATAACCCTGCGGGCGCGTGTCGACATCATCGAGGAGGGGCGGAATAAAACTCCGGCCATTGTCATCCGCGAGGTGCCCTTCCAGGTGACACGCAACGCCCTGGCCGAAGAAATCGGCGAACTGGTCAAAGAAGAGCGGATCAGCGGTATCAAAGGAATCCGCGACGAATCCAGCAAACGCGGGGGCGAACCGGTCCGCCTGGTGCTGGAACTGCATCCCAAGGCCGATGCGCACCTGGTGCTTAATCAGCTCTATCGTCTGAGCAAGCTCCAGAAGACTGTGAGCATCATTCTGTTGGCCTTGGTTGATGGTCAACCGCGTGTGCTGGGGCTGAAAGAGATGATGCAGCGGTTCCTGGAGCATCGCATCCAGGTTATTCGCCGGCGGACTGAATATCTGTTGCGGGAAGCCAAAAGCCGCGGGCACGTCCTGGAGGGGCAGTTGATTGCTATTGCCGACATTGAGGAGGTGATTCGCATTTGTCGCACCTCTCCGAATCGCCAGGAGGCTAAAAAGCGGTTGATGGAGTTGGCCGTGCCCGCAGCCTTGATGGAACGGGCGATTGGGGCGGAAGCGTTTGCCGCTTTGCAGCGGGAGCTGGGAAAGTTGCCGCAATACCAGATGACCGAACAACAAGCGGAGGCGGTCGTCCGTCTGCAATTGGGACAACTGGCCGCTCTGGAAAGCGAGGAAATCCTCAAGGAATATCTGCAACTGCGGGAACAGATCCGTAATTACGAGACGTTACTGTCAGATGAGGCCAACATCCGTGCGGTTATCCGCGACGAGTTGCAGCAACTGGCGGCTCGATATGGTGATGACCGCCGCACAGAGATCACCGACGCCGAAGCCGAGCTGGACGATGAGGACCTGATCGAGGATGAACAGAACGTAGTTAGCATTACCCACGAGGGGTTCATCAAGCGCATGCCGCTGCACGAATATCGTGTTCAGGGGCGCGGCGGTAAGGGGGTCCAAGGCGGCCTGCGTGACAATGACTTTGTCGAACATTTCTTCGTCGCGTCGACCAAGGCGTCCTTGTTGTGCTTCACCACCTCCGGCCGCTGCTACTGGTTGAAGGTGTACCGTATACCAGCGGCGTCGCGGACCTCCCCCGGCCGGGCGATGGCCAACGTTTTGGCATTGCCCCCCGATGAAAAAATCACCAGTATTGTGCCAGTACGCGAGTTTGTTGACGGTTACTACCTGATGATGGCCACCCGCCGTGGAACGGTCAAAAAGACTGATCTGATGGAGTACAGCCGACCTCGCAGCGGAGGCATCATCGGTATAACTCTGGATGCAGGTGACGAATTGATTGATGTTTGTCTGACGCGTACGGGTGATGAAGTGGTTTTGTCCACGCACCGGGGCATGGCCATCCGCTTCAGTGAGGCCGATGTCCGTCCGATGGGGCGGGCGGCCCGTGGGGTGCGTGGCATCCGTCTGGCACCACATGATTACGTCGTCGGTATGGTGGTGGCTGACCCCGAAGGCCAGTTGCTTACCGTCACTGAGAGGGGTTACGGCAAACGGACCCCCTTCGGTCCCAACAGTCCCGAGGCCCTCCCTGTCACCGATGTGATGGAACCAGAGGGCCCAGACCACGGAAGTGACAACGGTCCTGTGGCCGAGTCAGTCGAGGAGGCGGAAGCTGACGAGCCGAATGAGTCAGGAGATAGGGGCGAGGCTAATGAAGACAGTGATTCCGGCAGCATGCGTTACCGCTTGCAACGCCGGGGGGGCAAAGGCATCAAGGATGTTCGTATCACAGCCAAAAACGGCCCGGTCGTCGGGATTGCCAGTGTTCGCGATGGTGACGAAATCATGCTGATTAGCAAGGAAGGGATGGTCGTGCGTTGCCGCGTCAGTGACATCCGCATTGCCGGCCGCAATACGCAGGGGGTACGCTTGATCAATCTCAAGGAAGGGGACGTAGTGGTGACTCTGGCCAAGGTGGCACGCGAAGAGATTGCCGAACCCGCACCTACCGTTGGATGACGATGTTTTGCAGCGTGATTGCTGCTCGAGTATCAAAATGCCCCCCTTTCAGAGCCACAACGCTGTGAGGATGCATCCCCACCTGCTTGCGGGGCTGAGTATCGGAATCGCCAAACGCCTGGAGTACTGATTGTATGCGTGTGTTGCTGACCGGCGGGTACGGATTTATCGGAGCTTGGATCGTCCGTAACTTGCTCCAGCAGGGGCATCAAGTATGGATTTTGGATCTACGTGAGGACCCGCGTCGCTTGCTGCAGATAATGACCGCCGATCAGGTAGCGCAGGCCCGCTTCATTCCCGGCGACATCACGGATTTGGCAGTGTTGTGTCAGGCACTCGAGAGCCATGGGATAACCCACATCATCCACCTGGCAGGGTTGCAGGTGCCTGCTTGTCGAGCGGATCCGTTGACCGGGGCGCGGGTCAACGTGCTGGGCACCTTAGCGGTGTTCGAAGCCGCCCGCCGGATGCTTGGACAAGTGCAGCGGATTGTCTATGCCAGCAGCGCCGCCGTGTATGGTCCACCCGACCGCTATCCCGCCGGACCATTACCCGAAGATGTGCCGCTGGCCCCGAGTACTCACTATGGCGTCTTCAAGGCTTGCAACGAGGGGAATGCCCGCGTTTACTTTCTGGAGCATGGTCTGGTCAGCATTGGGCTGCGTCCCTGGACTGTTTACGGTGTCGGCCGGGACCTGGGACTGACCAGCGAGCCAACCAAGGCCATCAAGGCCGCCTTGTTGGGCCGCCCTTGGCACATCAGTTTTGGTGGCTGGACTGACTTCCAATACGTCGATGACGTGGCCCAGACCTTCATCCTGTGCTTGCAGCGTCCATTTCACGGCGCGCGCTGCTACAATCTCCGCGGCACGGTCACCACGCTCCAGGAATTTCACCAGACTCTCTGTCAGGTATTGCCCCAGGCCGAACGCCTGGTCACCGTCGGCTCCACCCAGATTGCCATCGCTTATGACCTGAGTGACGATGCCCTTCAACGTGATCTGGGACCCATGCCTAAAACTTCCCTGCTGCAAGGCATCCAACAGACAGTGGATCTGTTCCGCCAACTGTGGCAGCAAGGGCGGTTGGATACCAGTGACTTGCAAACGACAGCATCACTTCCTCAAACCGTCGCTCCGGTAGAGCCCTAAAGCAGGGTTCATAACCGGGCGTCGCCTACAAGAGCCGGACTGACACCTGCCGGTGGTATTATTCGGAATCGGCACGCGATGAATGATCTGCGCTGCCGCGGGCTTTCCCGACCAGAGTTCAAACGGCGATACAATTTTCCAGCCGTTCAGGGGGTTATGAACCAGAATCCTTTTACGGAGACGAAAGAACAATAATGTCACTTCGGAGCGCCTGACCTTGCACGGATTTGTCGATTCATCGGGAAGAAGGTGCTGTGCGAGAGTTATTGCAGGGTGACACGTTCTATCAGGCGATTGCTCTTGAGGGGTGAAGCTGGTGGCTATTTGCATGCCGTTGAGGACCTTTGTCGTACTTTATTCAACGAAGCTTATTGTTTCTAATGTGATGAGTATGCATGGTCCGTACAGGGGTGGGATAAGGCAGTAACTGGTTTAACCATGGGGGTGCGGGCATGGAAGGCGGGATAGCCGCTGTTGTGCTGCTGTATTTATTGGCAGGCCATGCCTTGGCAGATTTTTGTCTGCAGAATGAAGCAATGGCCTCCGGTAAATGCCCGCACAGCACCCATCCGGCGACCCACCAAGTGCCTTGGTACTACTGGTTGGCTGCCCACGCTTTGGTGCATGGAGCGGTTGTGGGGCTGGTGTTCCACATGTTCGGTGCGGGCTGGACGTGGGTGACGCTGCTGTTTTTGTTGGAAAGCGGTGCCCATGCGCTGATTGATTGGGGCAAATGCCAAGGTTGGTACGGAATCCACATCGATCAGGGATTACATTTGCTCTGTAAGTGCGTGTGGTGCAGCCTGGGGCTAGGTGGTCCCGCACTGCAAGGAGGGCTATAGCGTGTTGATATGCTCGCAATCTCGTCCCTCTTGCAGACGGACAGGCCAACTAGTGGCACGTGCTCTGGCAGCGGTGGCATTGCTGACGGTCGGAGGTGTACTCGGTTACTCTGTGGCGCGATTCGGAGCATCTGCCGAGCGCAGGGCTGATACACCCTTGATGAGAGTGACGCCACAGCGTATAGCCGCTTTGGGCCGTCTGGAGCCGGTAACGGGAATTGTCGCCGTCTATGGTCCGCCCGGCGACCGTATTGCTCGTTTGCATCCGCTGGCGCCGGGCCAGCAGCTGGAGGCGGGGCAGATCATCGCTGAACTGGCTAGCGCTGAGGAGCGGCGACGACAACTGACAATTGCCGAGTTGGAGTTGCAAGAGGTGCGGCATCGGCGTCAAATGGCAGAGCAAGCGGGGCTGGCACGGATCCGCGCTGCGGAAGCCGACTGGCAGCAAACTCTGGCCCAACAAGCCGACGACCTGGCAGCCCTGGACGCACGCCTGGAGTTTCTGGCCGAGCAGCAACGTTTGGCCGAAGCACAACTCGCCCGGCTGGAAAAGCTTCGTCGTGACAAGGTACCCGTAGCTGCTGAAGAATACGACAAGGCTCGCCTGGCCGTGGCCCAAGCGACGGCCGAGCGCAAAGCCGCCGAAGCTTTGCGTCGCAAGACCCTGCAATCGTATCAACATGCGGACAAAGTGGGCCAAGCCCGGCGGGCGGCTGCTGAAGCAGAGCTGCAGCAGGCCTTGGCCCAGTTCCCGCTCGACTCTGCTCAGGCCCGATACGACCTGGCACACTGGCAACTGCAGCATCACGCTACCATTCGTGCCCCTGTACGCGGACAAGTACTCCATGTCCAGGCGGTTCCCGGCCAGACCATTGGTCAAGAACCGTTATTGACCATGGCGGATGTCTCCCGCATGGCCGTCCGTGCTGAAGTTTACGAGGGGGACTTGGAACGATTACGCCAGGCCTTACGCCAAGGTTCAGTCACTGCCGTCATTCAGGCATCCGCATTGCCCCGACCTTTACGCGGTACCATCAGCGAGGAAACGGCGCTGGCACGCCTTATCGCTTCTAACCGGGTGTTGCCTCTGGATCCACGGGCAGCACGTGATACCCGTGTCGCGGAGGTCTTGATTACGCTGGATGACGGCGACGCACCACTAGCGGGATTGTATGTCGGTCTGCAAGTTAGCGTCCTGTTTGATCTTTCCGGTACTCCGCTTGCTGGAAAGAACCATCTGGATTCAGCGGCAGATGACCGCTGAATGACCGCTACAATCGACCACAGTGGATTGGCCATTGGCTTTGTTGGCTTCTCTAGAACCCGACAGATTGCCCCGCCGTATTCGGGATCAGGGGCTGTCTAGAGCGTCTCACCTTTTTAGACGATGATGTATGCTGCCATCTGGGCTGTCCGACACTTGCAGCATCGCGGCCGCCGTACGCTTACTGCTGTAGCCGGTATTGCCTTTGCTGCTGTCCTGATCTTTCTCGAGATCGGTTTCCTGGAAGGTGTAAACCGTACGGCCACCCTACTTTTCGATCAACTTCGGTTTGATCTTCTGGTGACTTCCTCCGAGTATCAGGATCTCAGTCGAACGGCAGCTTTTCCGCGGCAACGTATGATCCAAGCAGCGGCGGCAGAGGGAGTAGTAGCTGTTTATCCATTGTCTATGGGTTTTGCCCAATGGCGGATGCCTCGACGCTCCGGCTGGCTGACCTCCCCGACATCCGGAGGCGACATTGGCAGCATCGCCGTACTGGCGGTACCCCCGGAGCACATTCCTTTTGTGTTCCGGATTGGTCCAGATGGCGTTTTTCCCTCGCTGCAAGCGGCGGAACAGGCGGCCCGCTTACTGAGTCGTCGCCAGACGTTCCTCATGGATCAGCGCTCCAAACCGGAATACGGCTCGGTCGACTACTGGTTGGAACAATGCCGTCGTTCAGACCCTGCAGACCCTGTTGTGTTCAATGACCGCTCGGCCCTTATTGCCGGTTCATTCACCTTGGGTACGGGTTTTTGCTGGAACGCCTTGCTCCTGACGAGCGAGTCCACCTTCTCGGAATACTTGTTCCCGCCACCAGAGACGATACATTTCGCACTAATTCAGTTGGAGTCGACGGCTGACATTGAAGCCGTCCAACAGCAACTTCAGGCCGCACTGCCACCTGATGTGCACGTGTGGACCCGTGCCGCTATTACAACTTCCGAGCGTAATTACTGGGTTCGTCTGACCTCGGTAGGTCAGTTTCTCACTGTGGCCGTACTTCTGGTAGTGGTGGTCGGTATCATTTTTGTCTACCAACTGATGGCGGCTGATATTCGTGCCATGTTGCCGGAATATGCCACCATCAAGGCGATCGGGCATTCACCGGCATTTGCCGCTGCTGTAGTTTTGTGGCAGGCAGTGTTCCTGGCCGTGTTGGGCTTTGTTCCCGCATGGGGATGTGCCCTGCTGCTATACGCATTGGCCCGTGATTATGGTGGCATCCCGGCTTCCATGACCCTTCCCATTTTGGCAATGGTTGCATGTTTGACTATCGGCATGTGCTTGCTTTCGGGCCTGCTAGCCCTACGCAAAGTGCACCGTGCCGATCCCGCCGATTTATTCTGAGTTTTCATTGCTATCTACCGTCGCACCCACTGTGATTTCGTAAAGCACTCCTCGCTCAAAGATATCGCGGTAGCGTGGCTACGTCACCTTTTAGTTGACCCTTTGTACAAGTTCCCAAATCTAGTCAACAATTGTCACTATTGTGCAAATAGTCACTGCATAGTATAACTAGGAACGGATATCTGAACATATTTTACCATGACTGGGTGAAAGTCAATAGGGTATTTCATTGATTTTTTAGCTCAAATGATTGGCGGTCTCCGGTGTTTGCCTGTTTCTTGACGGTATTTCGTTGGATCGTGTCGCGGCTTGCCCGTGGCCAAGTGAAAGTACCATTACGGTGATAAGCGTTAGAACGATTGTTGTCTAAACAAGCGTAATGGTATGGCAAATAGGGTAGTGCTACTGGGTATCCATGGCTAGTTGTTCCAGGCGTTTGTCGCGTAGTATCTATCGCGGATGCCGTAAGGTAAAGAGCGGTCACCAGCAGAGTATGGCATCTGCCAGTCGTTTAGGGGGATCGCTACTTTACCATATGGCAGAATCTCATGAAGTGGTTGTGGTTTGGTCGGTACGTCTTCCCGACGTGGATTAGATAAATGGTGCATCTTTCCGACATGGATTGGATAAATGATAGGTCGGCCCGGGTATCGGCCATGCCGCAGTCTTTTTAGTTGCCTGCGGAAAGGTAGCAAAATCGTAGCATTGGCTAGAACGGATGTCTTTGCCCCTTCTAGTAGCCTGGCGGAATTTAATCCACGATCCGGTCCGGTTTGGGCTGTACGTGGGGGGGATCACCTTTGCGGTAGTCTTGATAGGGGTTCAGTATGGTATTCTCCAGGCGATGTTGGAAAGCAACGTCCGACTATTGGAGTGTCTGGATGGCGACCTGGTATTGATTCATCCGCAGCGGGCCTCAGTGATGTTCCGGGCCGCCTTCCCGCGGCAGCGGCTGGAGCAGGCTCGCAGCGTTGATGGCGTGCACTGTGTCATGCCCTTATATCTCGATTACCAGGCGGGAGAATGGCTAGCGACCGGTGTGGCTCGGCCACAGCGGGGGCCGGCCCGACGCATTCGCGTCGTCGGTGTCGACCTGCAGCGTAATCCGCTGCGGACGTTGAACATACCCTTCCAGGATTGGCAGCGACTACAGTTGCCAGGTACGGCCTTGTACGACCGCTGGGCTCGGCCTGCACCACCTCCGTTTGCGCCGACTGTATATGGTCCCCTCCATGAGGGTATCCAAGGCGAATTGACCGGACAAAAACTGACTTTAGTGGGCGATGGCTTCGAACTTGGATTCGATTTTGCCGCTGATGGTACCCTCATCGTTAGTGACCGTACATTTGCCCGGTATCTGCGTGCTAATATGGCATTTACTGCAAAGGATCCTTTGGATGACATCGATTTAGGTGTTATACGTTGTGCCGCAGACTCATCTGTAGCGACAGTTCAAATTACTCTCAAAAAGATGTTCGCGGCAATGCCCGATGTTGAAGTTCTCACATTGTCCGAGTTGATTCAGCGCGAAAAGCGTTTCTGGTTGATGAATACACCGATCGGCTTTGCCTTTGGTGCTGGAATGATATTAGGCTTTATTGTAGGCTTAGTTATTTGCTATCAGATTTTAACCGGAAACATAGCGGATCATGTGGGCCAATATGCGACTTTGCGAGCGATTGGGCATGGTCCAGCGTTCCTGCGCGCCATTGTGGGTGCCGAAGCTTTGTTATTGGCTGGCCTAGGTTTGACGGTAGGGATAGCTGTCGTTGCGGCGGTGCAAAGTGTACTAACCGACTGGACCGCTATGCCGTTCCGCTTACCCCTTCAACGTGTCTTGGCATTGGCAGGCGTAACGACAACCATGTGTTGGTTGTCGGCGCGACTCGCCGCCCGCCACGTGGAAAAAGTGGACCCGGCCGATGTCTTCTGAACCTTGCCAACCCGCCGAAGTTCCCACCGTACAAGATCAAGTGGCACAAGTGCGCCCAACAACGCTCTCCATTGGGCCACCAGCTGGCCGGCCGTTATTGCAGGTAATCGGCGTTCAGCACTATTTCGGTCGCGGCGAAACTCGAACCCAAGTGCTATTCGACAATCACCTGGAAGTGATGCCGGGGGAATTGGTGATACTAAGTGGTCCCTCCGGTTCGGGCAAAACCACGTTGTTGACGCTCATTGGCGGTTTGCGAACTTTGCAGGAAGGGGACATCCGCCTGTGGGACAGCGTAAGGGGGGAGACGATTTCGTTGCGGGGGCTGAGCGAGCAGGCTTTGATCAACGTTCGGCGGCGGCTCGGCTTTATCTTCCAGCGGCACAATTTGTTGGAGTCTTTGACAGCCTGGCAAAACGTGCAGATGGCCGTTGCTTTGCGTCCCCGCCCCGAAGCGGCTGCCCAAACCCGCGACCTGTTGCAGTATCTGCTGCTGGGGGATCGGGACGTTTACGGAAGGCCCCAACCTCCCCGATTTCACTACACCCCGGCACGCTTGTCGGGCGGGCAACGGCAACGTGTGGCCATTGCCCGAGCCTTGATCAACCGGCCGCACTTGATCCTGGCCGACGAACCGACGGCCGCCTTGGATGCTCATTCGGGGCTAGCGGTGATTACCCTGCTGCGGTTTCTGGCCCGCCCCCGGCCGGAAGCGGAATTGCTCCAATTGCTACGCCCGGGAGAAGAGGGGGGAGAACAAGGTCGCCTGGCCGAATGGCAAGTGCCGCTGCTACAACGCCTGGCCGGTCAAGGAGGGGCTACCAGTTTGATCGTAACTCACGATCCACGCATCATGCATCAGGCCGACCGGATTGTGCACATGGAGCGCGGCCGGATTGTGGCTAACGTGGTGGTCGCCGAAAGGCTATTTGTGCGTAACGGCTTGCGACAAAGTCCGCCTTTTGCGGTTATCCTGCCGGAAGAACAGGCGAAATTGGCGGACGAACTGCTGGTGGGTGTACATCCGGACATACCCTTGCGGCCTGACCAGTTGGCTATGGTAAGCGATCGTCTAGCTGCATTTCCTGCGGGAAGCACCATTATTCGCGAAGGGGAGCCGGTCGATGACCAGAGCAAATTTTACCTTATCCGGCGTGGCACAGTGGAAGTGTTCCGTCGCCGGGCCGACGGCAGCGAAGAAAAAGTCGCCGAGTTGGGACCGGGTCAATCCTTCGGCGAAGTCGCCCTGTTGTTGAACCAACCACGCAATGCCACGGTGCGTGCCAAGGATGACGTGGAAACCTACCTTGTTCGACGCGAAGTGTTCCGACGATATCACAACGTCAGCCGGCCGTTCATCGAACGGATCCTGGCCAGCTTCCGCCCGAGCGCCGGGTGAGACTGAAACGGCGGCTTTGAACCTCTAGAATAAACGGGAATTCCCTCGTGACCCTAGGCCTCACATCGTGGCAGGGGGGCCGGGCGATGATCCGTTCTAAGCTGATCAGGTACTGGAAAGTCGCTCTTGGCTTTCTGTTAGCAGTGATGGTGACGACGTATCTGATCTGGTCTCATCAGGAACAAGTTCCGCAAGAAGAAGAATCGGTTTATCTGACTACGACGCCGGACCCCGTGCCGGTGGATCCACGCCTGCAAACAGCAGTGCCGTTTCGTAACGTCCGTCCCGAAATACGTTATGTCGGCGATGCTGCCTGTGCTGAGTGCCATGCGGATATCGCGGCAACATACCGGCAGCATCCGATGGGGCGTTCTGCGACGATGGACTTGAACGACTCCCCGCTGGAACGCTGGCAGCAAGATCTGAAAGTGGAGCAAGGGCCGTACCGGTTGGGAATAGTTTATCGCCAGAAACAGTGGTGGCATACCCTGACACTAGCTGGTTCAGCCACGCCCGTGGAGCCGGTTTATGCTGCCCGTTTGGATGTGGGTATCGGTTCGGGAACGCGAGGGCGGTCGTATTTGACCTTCGAACAAAACGCCTTGTGGCAATCGCCACTCAGTTGGTTCAGCAATACAGCTTGTTGGGATGTTTCACCAGGTTTTGATTTGGGGCGAGGTGGACGTCGGCCTGTTGGTCCGGATTGCCTCTTTTGTCACGTGCACTATGTCGACCCGGTGCCGGGGGCTATCAACCGTTATCAGGAGCCGCTGTTTTCCTTACAGCAAGCCGCCATCGGCTGTGAACGGTGCCACGGTCCGGGGGAATTACATGTTCAAGAGCGACTGGCCGGCCTAACACTGGAGGGGATGGATACCTCGATAGTCAATCCGCGACATCTGGAGGCAGAACGCCAGCAGGATGTGTGTCGGCAGTGTCATCTGCAGGGCCAGGCGCGTGTCCCACAACGAGGTCGACACATCTGGGAATACCGACCGAGCTTGCCGTGGGATCAGTTCGTTGTTGTGTGCCTCCGCCATCCCGACTGGACTTCGGAGTTGCGCTCGGTGGGACAATTTGAACAGATGGAGCAAAGTCGGTGTTACCGTGGGAGCAGGGGGCGGCTACTGTGTACCAGTTGCCACGATCCGCACAGTGTACCTCCGCCCGCTCAGCGGTTGGCCCATTACCGCCAGCGTTGCCTGCAGTGCCATCAATCCCAGGGTTGTTCGTTACCCTCACAACAACGCCAGGTCCGGCAGGATAATTGTGTGGCGTGCCACATGCCGGCAAGACCCAGCGGCAACATCGCGCATGCAAGCATAACGGATCATCGCATCCTTCGTCGTCCGGCAGCGACAGGGTCCGAAGACACTTCATCACAGCAAGGCGTCCCAGCAACGCTGCCTCTGATTGTATATCGCCAGTCCCAACCACCAGCGGAGCCTGATCAATTGCGGGCTTTGGCCATCGCCTTGGCTCGCTTAAGTAGTCAGGTGCCGGCTGTACCTCAAAATACGCCTTGGGTCGAGTGGGCTGTCCAGCGACTCGAGAATGCCATTGCCCTTCATTGTGGAGATGTAGAGGCCTGGATAGCATTGTGCGAAGCACGCTTGGCCCTAGGGCAACTCAGCCTGGCCTGGCAAGCCGTTGAAAATGCTCTGCAACTGCGGTCAAATCAGGAACAAGCTCTGCGTTTGCTGGCAGAAATCGCCTTGGCCCTTCGTCGCTGGGATCGCGCCGAACCGGCTATTGAGCAATTGATCCGCCTGAATCCCTCCTCAGCGGACTATTTTCTCCTTCTGGCCGCCTTACGCCTGGCCCAAAAGCAGGGACAACTGGCGGAACGGGCCTGTCAGCGTGCCTTGACAATCCATCCCTGGCATCCACAGGTGCACCTATACTTGGCTGTTAGCCGCTTTCAGCTCGGTGACGCGATGGCTGCGCAGCAAGCTTTGGAACGGGCCTTGCAACTGGCCACTACGCCCCAACAACGGCAACAATACCACACCTGGTACCGCCAGCAGACGCAAAAACAATAAACTACGCCCCTAGGTGCCTACCACGAAACAACCCTAGCTAAACACCGGCTTCAGCTCATCAATGTGGTCCCCATATGCGCCCCTACATCAATCCGATCAGACAGAATGATGTTCTACGTATGAAGAGAAAATCCAGGCACTTTTTTGTTTGCAAAGCAGATGTGCTCCAGGGTGCTCTAGGACGCCGAGATACCAACAACAGGATTTAAGCCAACTCAACAGATCAAGGCAATATAACAGTGGGTCAATTACTCCTACGTATTGTAAAAACCCTGATAGGGGATGCGGCAACCAGACCAGCACGACAGGATGGCAAGCAAAAAGCACACCATAAGATCAAGTTTGCAGCCGCCCGCGTCCTGCTTGTTCATGACGGCCGGAATTAAAATGAGGGGAAACTAGGCTATGACTGTGTTTTATCTGGCCTCATTCGAGTGTGATGTAACGCCACCGCTCGGGCACCCTCTGTGTGGCGGATGGATCGAACCGGTGCGTGGAGTGGATGATCCTCTACGAGCACTCGGAGTGGTACTGCTCGGGTGCGACCGTCCGATTGTCCTTTGTGCCATTGACTGGACAGGCTTGCGGAACCAGGCGTTTCGGCAATGGCGAGCAGCTTTGGCTGAAGCAGCCCATACTCTTCCCGAGTATGTTTCTGTTCATTGTGTGCATCCCCACAACACGCCGTTTGCCGACGTCGAAGCACAAAAATTGATCGAAGCCGCGGGTGCCCCGTCCTCGCTGGATCTGAAATTTTTCGACGACTGCGTCCGCCGTTGTGCCGAGGCTGTCAAGTCATCCCTGCCACGGGCCCAGAAAATTACCCATATTGGCACCGGGTTAGCACGTGTGGAGAAGGTCGCTTCCAACCGGCGTGTGCTCGGACCAGATGGTAAAGTTAAATACGTGCGTACCAGCGCCACCAAAAATCCGGACGCTCGTGCTGCTCCCGAGGGATTAATCGATCCCTTGCTACGCACCCTTAGCTTCTGGCAAAACGATCGGCCTTTGGCTGCCCTGCACACGTATGCCTGCCACCCGATGAGCTACTATGGTGATGGTCGCGTGAGTGCCGATTTCTGTGGTCTGGCACGAGAGAAACGACGCCAGGAGACTGGTGTATTTCAGGTATACTTCAACGGCTGTGGCGGGAATGTTACTGCCGGTAAATACAACGATGGCGCTAAGGAGAATCGAGCAGTTTTGCGTGATCGTATTCATGCTGCCATGGTAGCTGCTTGGAAAGCGACGGAAAGGAAACCGCTGCACGGCTGGCAATGGCGTTACAAAGCAATTCGCTTTCCCCCCCGACGTGAACCTTACTTTGGGGAGGCGGAAAGTCGCAAGGTTCTGGAAAATCCGCAAGCCCCAGCCGCCCGGCGCAACAACGCCGCCTTCCAACTGTCCTGGTTACGCCGCCTCCAGGTGCCTGTGGAAATTAACTGTCTCGATTTTGACAATCAGGTGCTGGCCTTGTTTTTGCCCGGCGAGGCTTTTGTGGAATATCAATTGGCCGCCCAGCAGTTCCGGCCAGACGCTTTCGTCTTTACCGTCGCCTATGGGGATGATGGGATGGGCTATATTCCAACGGCCAAGGCATTCCTGGAAGGCGGTTATGAACCCACTGTAGCCTTGGCCGCTCCTGAAACCGAAGAGCTACTCCTGCGCACCATCCAGGAGCTACTGAAACGTTCCCCATGAAAAATTTCAAGTTTCTCATGCCATGCCAGGTTTACAAACCTCGACCCTTTGGATTCAAATTCAGCATCGCTCTTCAGTACCTTCTGGTGCAACTGTTACATCTGTTAGATCTTTTCGAGATCGGGAAGATTAGCTTATTGAGTTCACTATGGAGATTGTTGGGCATCCAGTTGGAGTGCCCAAAGGATGACGTGATGGAGGAGGAGGTTGGAGATAAAACTGGGCCGTTGTTCGAATTGACGATGAAACCAGCCGTGACTAGATTACAATTTTCCGAATGCTTCCCGCGAGATTAGACCGAGGGTCAACGTTTTCCAATGATACCTGGGTTAGAGGCGGTCGGCTTTTTCGCTAGTGCAGTCGAGAAACTGGCGAGCCAACGCCATGGAATGACGCTGATCAAGGTGGGTGGTAGCGCCCTGGATGATCCACAGGCCGCCGCGAATTGCGTTCGGAATGTGTCTATTTTGCATCAGATGGGACTGCCCATGGTATTGTTGCATGGGGGCGGCAAAGCAATCGACCGGGCCATGGCGGACGCCGGATTGACTCCGCGCAAAGTGGCAGGACGACGCTACACGGACACGCAAACGCTGCTTCTTGTCGTGCAGGTGCTTGAGCAAATCAACCGCACCTTAACCCAGCAGCTTCAGCAAAAAGGCGTAGCAGCAGTCTCTGCCTTGGACTTGCAACCTTATCCGGTTCAAGGAGAGTTGCTTCGACTAACGGGAGCGGATGGTACAAGCCACGACCTCGGCTGGGTCGGAACGGTAGCCACTGTTGATCGCCCACTACTGGAAAAAACGATCTGGGAGCGGAAACAACTGCCGGTATTTCCGTGTCTGGCTGCGTATACGGCTAGTCCGAATGGGTGGTTGAACGTGAATGCCGACACCCTGGCTGCCTGTCTGGGTGGTGCCCTAGCGGTACAACGTGCGATTTTTCTGACCGATACTCCGGGGGTACTGCGGGACCCGCAGCAACCGACTAGTCTGATCAGTGAACTCACGGTGAAGGCAGCTCAGGAACTTATTACCCAAGGCGTCATCAGTGGTGGGATGATCCCTAAAGTGGAAGCTTGTTTAGAGGCCCTGGCTGCAGGGGTTCCGACTGCGGTTATTCTTGACGGACGTCGTCCATTTGCATTGCTGGAGCTGTTTCTTGACATCCCCGCATCGGGAACACGCTTCCGATCCTGAAAAGTCATGCAACTGATTTTGGTAGCCGTTTGAAGTTTGTTAGTTGCTCTTTTCGATTAGCTCTGACTTGGTAACGCAGGTTGTGGACCATGGTGGCAACAATTGATGCAAGAATTTCGGCAGACAAACCACAGGTTCAGCCGTTGCCTTCGACCGCGGCAGTGATGGACCTGGCCCAGCGCTATCTGACCCCAAACTATCGTCGGTTTCCTGTATGTCTGATACGGGGGGAAGGTTCGTGGGTATGGGATGCCGAGGGAAATCGATATCTGGATCTGTTTCCCGGCTGGGGGTGCGGTTTACTGGGGCATTGTCCGCCACGGGTTGTACAAGCCGTGCAGCAGCAGGTGGCCGAACTGATCCACGTTCCCAACACTTGGTATACGGCCCCCCAAGCCTGGTTGGGTCAGGCCCTGGTCGAACGGCTGGGTTTTGATGCCCGCTGCTTTTTCTGTAACAGTGGGGCCGAAGCAAACGAAGCGGCTATCAAACTGGCCCGGTTGTTTGGTCGCAGTCAGGGACGCTACAAAATTATTTCTTTTACCGGGAGTTTCCATGGTCGGACCTTCGGAGCCCTGACGGCCACGGCGCAGCCCAAATACCACGCCGGGTTCGAACCACTTCTGCCCGGCTTCCGTTATGCACCCTTTGGTGATCTGGAAGCTACCGCGCGACTGATAGACAACGAGACTTGTGCCATCATGGTGGAACCGATTCAAGGGGAAGGTGGCATTCAGTTACCACCAGCTGGTTTCCTGGAAGGGCTGCGTCAGTTGTGCGATCGTCACGGCCTGCTGTTGATTCTCGACGAAGTCCAATCGGGCATGGGTCGTACCGGACGCTGGTATGCCTTCCAGAACTGGGGGATCCAGCCGGACATTGTGACGTTGGCCAAAGCTCTGGCCGGTGGCATCGCCATGGGAGGGATGATTGCCCGCGCCGCGTTGGCCGAGTTACTCCAGCCAGGGACACATGCAGCTACCTTCGGCGGCAATCCCGTGGCAGCCCGGGCGGCACTGGCCGTCATCGATACGATCGAGCGGGATGGACTCCTGGAGCGAGCTGTGGCCATCGGCCAGCGATTCCGTCAGCGCCTGCACACCCTGCAGCAACGGCTGCCCCTGATCGCCGAATTGCGGATCCATGGAGCCATGATTGGCCTGGCGTTGCATGCCGAGGGTGAGCCCATAGTCGATGCTTGCCTCCAGCGGCGCCTGCTAATCAATTGCACGCAACGGAACGTCATCCGTCTCCTGCCCGCCTTGACCATTAGCGATGCCGAAATTGATCAAGGCTGCGACATTCTCGAAGAGGTGCTCACGAGCTATCGTCCGTGACAAAATCGAGCATGCCTTCAGGCCAAGGATCACTTGGCAGTTACAAACGAACAAGGTCCCCTCAGGCTGCCGGGAGTTGACCAGACATTTTTGGGCAGATAACCAGCATCAGGGACATCAGACCGGCTGACATTTTCCCGCGGCGTTGCCCGGTCGTAGGGGAAGTGGAGGACACAACGACGCTATGAGACACTTTCTCAACCTGGTGGATGTGAGCCGGGAGGAACTGTTACATCTGCTCGACGAGTCGCAACGGATAAAAGCGGCCCACCAACGGGGGATTCCTCGCCGGACCCTCCAGGGGCGAATCATTGGATTGGTTTTTGAGAAACCCTCCTTACGAACCCGCGTCAGCTTCGAAAGTGGCATCGCTCAGCTCGGCGGCATCAGTCTGTATCTGCCTGGCAACGAAGTCGGCTTGGGTTGGCGTGAGTCGCTTGCCGACTTTGCGCGTACCATCGGTCATTACGTGGATGCCCTGGTGTTGCGCGTGTACCACCACCAGACACTTACGGCCTTGGCTGCCCATGCCTCCGTCCCTTTAATAAACGCATTGTCTGATAAAGCCCACCCCTGTCAGGCTCTTGCGGATCTATTGACCATTCGCGAGCTATTTGGCAACGAACAGGGACGCACTGTGGCCTTTGTCGGGGACGGCAACAACGTAGCCCGTTCGTTGGCCGTTGGTTGCGGCAAGCTCGGTATTCGCTTCATTCTGAGCAGTCCGCCGGGATACGGCTTCGATGAACATTTCAAAAATCTCTATCGTGCCAAAGTTTCTGCCGAGCTGCCTGAGGAAGTGCCGGATCCCTACCAGGCGGTGCGAACGGCCGACGTTATCTACACCGATGTCTGGACGAGCATGGGACAGGAAGCGGAGCGAGATATCCGCTTGCAGCGTTTTGCTCCTTATCAGGTCAATAACGCCCTGCTAGCTGCCGCCCCGGCTCATTGCCGCTTCCTGCATTGCCTGCCCGCACACCGGGGTGAGGAAGTTACCGACGACGTCATCGACGGTCCCGCTAGCGCGGTCTTCCAGCAGGCTGCCAATCGTCTCCATACCCAAAAGGCCCTGCTGGAATGGTTGCTCATTCACCAGAATTCGGCCACAACGCCACCGAGCATATCCTCCGCGTCCGCTGTTACCCCGTCATCCTGATAAGCTGCGACCTTCCCTGCAAGTAGTCTGCGGAGCACAACGTGCCACCTGCTCGGTGCCGCCGTCCTCATATTGCAGCGCCACATCCTGACTTTCGGAGTTACGTCTGGAGGGGAGTCTCGGAAAATAGCGGCAAAAAGTGGTAAATTTTCAATCCACTTACAAGTGACAAGGACTAAACTCGTAATTACTAAAAAGCAGGCGTAGAGGCCTCGGCCCGTATGGTTCCATAAACACTTTGAGCCTGGCGGCGACCGGCAGAAGTGAGACGGAGAAGGTTGGCCTGGTGCAACACTACCCATTGTTTGCGATACAAACGTTCCAACACACGCTCCAGGCGGCGGGGCGACCAGTCCAGATGCTGAGGCAGGTCGCTCACCGCTGCTTCGGTCACCTCAGCGGCGGTCCCCTCGTGCTGGTAAAGGTGTACCAGAACCATGGTTTCTTCCAGCAATCGTTGCTGCTGACGATGCTGCCACAAATGGATCAGCCAACCGCGATGAGGGGAGTAGAGGAAAGCGGCCA
>JANWVV010000026.1 GCA_025055795.1 Gemmataceae bacterium | reverse complement strand
CCAGCGGGGTAGCAGGGCGTATTCGGGCTGGCCGACCAGAACAGCGTCGATGTCCAAGTGGATGTTGCGTGCCCCCACAGATACCAGAATGACGGCCAAGGCGAATAAAAAGGGAAAAGTCAGACCGATGGCAGCATCCGCCCGCATCCGTGGTCCGCGTTGGAGGGTTTCGACTATCAAGACGGTAGCCAGCCCCGTTAAAGCGGCACCGACCAGCAAAAAGGGGGAATCGAGATCTCCAACTAGAAAGAAGGCGACCACGATCCCGAAAAGGAGGGTATGGCCAATGGCATCGGCCGTCAGGGCCATCCGCCGTAGAACCAGGAAAGTTCCTGGCCAGACACAGGCTACAGCCGCTGCGGCCAGTACTGCGGCTAATTCTACTTCGGTCATGGATGTTGGTTCCGATCGCCTGGCCAGGTGGCAAGTGTCCGGCGGAGTCGTCCACCTAGCCGTGCTCTAGCCCAAAGCAGCGATACGGCCACCCAGCCGCTGGCACACAATACGATGGCCGGTCCCGTTGGTATCGCCTTTTGCTGTTCGAGGTAATGGGCCAGGAGGGTGCCCCCTCCACCGGCCAGAGCACCAAACAACCCGGCCAGACAAACCATAAGGCCCAAACGGTCGGTCCATTGCCGGGCAGCGACGGCCGGTGCCACTAACAACGCGGTGATCAAGACGACGCCTGCTGCCTTCAGACCAACGACGACTACCGTTACCGTCCAAGCGGTCAAACTCATTTCCAGCCAGCGTACTGGCAGACCCAAAGCAGCGGCGAATTCGCCGTCAAATGCTAACAGCTTCCAGTACTTCCACAGAGCAGCCAAAAGGAAAATACTCAGGGCCAGGACCAGAGCAATCAGGTAAACGTCGCTTTCCCGCAACTGGGCCGCTTGTCCGAGCAAGTAACGGTCCAAGGGGTGTCGGCCGGCATCGGCAACGTGACTGGTGATGTGTTTAAGTAGTGCTAGGCCTAAGCCAAAGCCGACCGCCATAATACCCCCTTGCAGGGCATCGAGAGGGAGGCGGGTTTGTCGATGGATGGCGTCGGCCAACCGCAGTGTTAACCAACCGGCCAAGGCGCCGCCTACGAGCAAGGGGAGTGGTCCGCGTCCGCCTGCCAGGAAGGCTACGGCAACTCCGGCCAGGGCCGCATGGGCCACTACGTCCCCTTGCAAACTTTGCCGACGCAGCACGGCAAAGCTGCCCGCCAGACCCGCACTGGCTCCCAAAAAGGCCGTGCCCGTTGCTACCGTCCACAAGCCCGTGTCCCAACCACCTGCCATCTCGATATTCCGCTACGTACGCTCAGCGTGTCCTCAACCGCAACAATCACTTGCTGGCCGCAAGTTTAGCTCGTTTTGAGGTCGGACCAATCAGGGCTCGCATCGGAACTTTGCGGTTTTACGCTGCGGGGGGACCACGCTGCCGCCACTTCTCCTAAGCGGGCCAGTTCCTCCGTTTCCCACGAGCAGGATTCCTCGATCGGTTCCAAATGAGCCATTACTTGCGTACCTGGGAATTGCCGTTGCAACGCTTCTTCCAAGGTGTGCACAAGCTGATGACCGGTACGGATGGACGTTTCGCCGGGCAGGAGCAAGTGGAATTCGACAAAGCGGCGTTGGCCCGCACGACGGGTCCGCAACATGTGAAAAGCGGCCTGCGAAGGGAGGTGCTGCAACAGCACCTGACGAATCCGTTCTTGTTCTGCCTCGGGCAAAGCCCGATCCATCAGGCCGTGAAACGAACGCACCAGCAAGTGACCACCGGTCCAGATGATGTGGGTGCTAACCCCTAAGGCCAGCAACGGATCAATCCAAGTCAGTTCCGTCGTCAGTACTAGCAGCAGCCCTGTCACCACTGCGGCAGTAGTCCAGACGTCTGTCATCAGGTGCTGACCATCCGATTCCAGGACGATAGAGCCGATCCGCCGGGCCTCGGCCAGCAAAATGCGAGCCGCCAACCAGTTGATGACGGCTGCTGCAATACTGATCAGCAACCCGATTTCCAGTTGATAGAGGGGGAGGGGCTGACGCCACCGCTGCACGGCATAAAGGGCCGTTCCCACGCCGGCCAGGATAATCAACACACCTTCCAGACCGCTAGCGAAATATTCGATTTTCTCATGGCCAAAGGCATGAGTGCGGTCTGCCGGTCGGGAGGCATACCAGATGACTGCATAGGCCACTGCCGCTGCAGTCAAATTCACAAGACTTTCCAGGGCATCGGAGAGCAGACCTACTGATCCGGTTTGCCAGGCAGCAATTCCTTTCAGGCACAAAGTGAGCAGCGCCGCTCCTACCGACAGCAGCAGCGGCCAGCGGACCTGCAGCGGTTCGCCCGGATGTGCCACCATGCCTTAGATTGTAGCGAACCTGGGGAAAATACACCAATCGCTGACCAGGCCATGCCCGTTTTGTCGTTTTAGTTGCCGGGTTTTCTGTGCTCTTTTTCTCCTGACGCTGTGCCAAGTAATACCTGGAGGCAGCGGCCACGCCTTGGCTGGGTGCCGGATTTGGTAGGCACATGCTGGTGCACAGGAAGTTCTGGTCTTGTGTCGGTTCGCTTTGCTGTCGTATGAAGAAAAGCCAGTGTGTCTGGCCGCCACGGTAGTGTGGACGGTCTGGCGGTTCAACGAGCCGTGCGTTTGCCGCGGTGTTTGCAAACGCCGTGCTGGTGCCGCTGAACCGGGTGAGGCACAAAGATGGCTCGTTTGCAGGGTTGGAAGTGTCTGCTTGTTGCAATGGTGGCGTGGTCAGCCCGCCATCCGTACTGGACGCTTTTATGGACGATAGGTCTAGCGGCTGGTGCATTAGGAGTCGCCTGGCAATACCTGGAATACCGTCCGCAACGCGACGATCTGCTCAGTGCCGACAAGCCATGTCAGCAGCGGTGGCAGCGTTATATCGACCGCTTTGGTCCTGAGGAAGAGATAGTCGTCGTGATCAGTGGGGCGGACGTCGCCCGACGTGCCGCTGCGGTGGAAGCAGTGGCCACCCGCATCGCGGCTCAGCCGCAGGTGTTCGATCGCCTTTTCTACAAGGTGGATTTGCGGCCGTTGCGGTCCCGGGCCTTGCTCTATTTATCACTGGAGGAACTGGAACGATTACGGCAGATGCTCCATCATCTGCAGCCTCTTTTGGGCGAACAGGCCTCCTGGAGCTGGCGGCTGTTGTCACTCCAGACGCTCCTGGCACGGGCAGAGGCGGCCATGCAGCACAACAGCCCTTCGCCTTATGAGGTGGCGTTGCTGACCAGCCTGCCCAAGCTCCTACAGGCCGCAGTGGCATTTCTTCAGGGGCAGACACCGCCCGATCCGTGGGGGCAACTTTACGAGACGTCTGCTCGGCAACAACACTGGGCACTGGCCCTGGAGCAGCCTCAGTACCTGCACACCCCTGACGGCACAATGACCGTGTTACTGTGCCGGCCTGTCGAAGCCGGGCGTTCGCCGGTCGCGGTACGACAGACTATCGCTCTCCTGCGGGCTATGGTTCAGGATGTGGCCAGTAACTTCGCCGATCTCGAATTCGGCGTCACTGGCTTGCCCGTGCTGGAAAGCGATGAAATGGCCCAGGCCGATCGCGATACACGCTGGGCGGCACTTGTAGCCTTGCTCGGCGTAGCAGTTCTGTATGGGGTGGTTTATCGCGGTCTACGCTATCCCTTGTTGACGCTTGCTACATTGCTGGTGGGTATCCTGTGGGCTTTGGGCTGGGCCACGCTGACGATCGGTCACCTGAATATTCTGTCGGCTGCCTTCGCGGTGATGATGATCGGCGTCGGTGACTACGGCGTATTATGGGTGGCCCGTTACGACGAGGCACGGCGTGCCGGTCTGATACCTGGGGAAGCCATCGCATACGCCGCACGCACAGCGGGTCCTGGCATTCTGACCGCAGCGGCGACAACGGCAGCGGCTTTCGGAGCTTTGCTGGCGGTGGACTTCCGCGCTGTCGCCGAATTGGGGTGGATCGCCGGTTGGGGCATTCTGCTGTGCGCCCTGAGCTGTTTTACCCTGCTCCCTGCTTTATTAGTGCTGACTCAGCGTACCGAACGGATGGTTCAACCCTCAGGAGCACTTGGGGGGATGCGACCGTTCAACATTAAGTTAAGCCCTTGGATGATTGCCTTAGTAGCCGCTGCATTGGTAATGATTCTCGGCGGGGGCATGTGGAATGTCCGGTATGATCATAATTTGCTTCATTTGCAATCGACCGCACTGGAATCGGTACAGTGGGAACTACGCTTGACGCAGCACGCAGCCGGTATGACCTGGGATGCCCTCAGCATCGCAGAGACCGCTGAGGAGGCACGGCTCCTCCGGCAACGATATGAAGGATTGCCTCAGGTGGGGCGTGTGCTCGAGGTAGCCTCGTTGTTGCCGGCTGATATGGAACGGAAGCTGCCGATAGTCCAGGAAATTCATCGGCAGTTGCTTCGGTTGCCCACGTCAATTCCCCCGCCAGCGGTTGCGGTTGATCCCGAACGAATCGCCCGGCTGACCGCCCGGCTAGCTACGTCACCCGCTGCATCGCCAGCGATCCGACAAGGGGCGCTACAGTTAAATCAATTGCTGACGGAGTTGCCCCAGGCAGCGCAGATTCTGCGAGAGTTAGACCGTTGGTTGAGCAGCCAATTGGCCAAGGCACTGCATCAATGGCAAGTGGTCAGCCAGCCTTTGCCGATTACGCTAACGGACATTCCCGAGCCGCTTCGCGAACGTTATGTCAGTCGGGACGGAGCTTTTCTAGTTCAGGTCTGGGCCAAAGATGACCTGTGGGATTACACAGCGCTGGAGCGGTTCCTGCGGGCCGTCAATGCGGTTGACCCGGAGGCGACCGGCAAGACCTTCCGCACCTACGAAGGCTTACGCCAGATGCATCGCGGCTTTCTGTGGGCTTCGTTGTACGCTTTAGGGGTGGTCGCTGGGGTACTATGGCTGGATTTTCGCTGCGGGCGCTATTGGTTGGCGGCGTTGTTTCCGCTGTTTGTGGGTCTAGTGATGACAGTGGGAACGATGGGGTGGTGTGGAGTGTCATGGAATCCGGCCAATGTGGTCGCACTGCCCTTGCTGATCGGGATTGGTATCGACAACGGCGTACATGTCCTGCACGATTATTTGCAAGGGATAAAGTCAAATATCCCCTGGCGTCTGGGTCGGGCCGTTGCTCGGGGGATTGTTGTGGCCGGGATGACCACGCTGATAGGATTTGCCACGCTTACGGTGGCCCGACATCGTGGCATCGCCAGTCTGGGATGGGTGATGACTGTAGGGGTGGGCTGGTGCCTGTTCGCTGCTTTGGTCTTCCTGCCCGCCTTGTTGCAGATCGGTCAGCAGATGCCCCGCCTGTTGGCGGCTCAGCGTTGGATGCCACGCTGGCACGTCGGCAAACAGTGACGGAAGATGGATAAAATGTTTTTTCATAGCCTGTACCAAGGAATGCCAACATGTCTACCCAGCGGTCGCCGCCGGAAGATTGACCAGCTGACAAAGGGAAAACACCACGAGACATCTTCTATTTTCGAAACTAGTCCCTCCCCCCCATGGCTTTGCAAGATACACCCCCTTATTGCTTACCAGCTAATGTATGTAGAGCCGATTGCTGCCCACTGACCTTGTCGAGCAGCAGGGAAACCCACTTTTATCTTCATCCAGTTTCATTTTGCAGAACAGGTTATAGGCCTTCAGTACTTCGGTTGGTACACGGCTGCTCTGGGCGTCAGTGTGTCTCCAAATCGGGTAATCTGGTCATCAATCCGATTTGCGGTACTTGGTTGTCAGGCTTGAAGACGTACAAGCTGAAGGGGACTTGTTTAAGGAAGAGGATATACTAGACCAACCATAAAGGCACCTAAGCGCAGTAGGTCAAGGGAGAAAGCATTCTTGTCTCAGGGTTTGTATCGCGCGCAGTAGCTGACTCGAATTTCTCAATAAGCGCGTTGGCGTTCACTGTTCAGATGGTGCGTGCAGCGCGTCATATGCCCACACGAAGCAGTTCCAGTATGCATCCGAGTAACCAGCCATGGAGTTGATAGAAGGGCGTCGGCCACGCGAGTTACGCTGGTACCACGCCGGCGCCATGCTGTTTGGGGATTGGGGCACTAGCCGACTATACGTTTTGGGCCTGTGCTTTTTTTATGCCCGACATGCCTCGGTTTGGTACATGTTGGCGATGTCGGCGCTGCTGCTAGGAATCGGTTGGGCATATCAAGTGATTTGTCGACTGCATCCAGATGGCGGCGGCGTGTACAGTTCTGCCCGTCAACGACATCCGTTACTAGGCATGCTTGGGGGCTTGCTGTTGTTCGCCGATTACACGGTAACAGCGGCGGTTTCCCTGGTGGACGCCTTCCATTATCTGCAATTGTCACCGCCACATTGGTGGGCGGTTGGTTGCCTGGTATTGTTGGGCCTGCTCAATCTGTTTGGTCCCCGCAAATCGGGAAACGGGGCAGTTGGTGTGGCGGTGGGAGCCATTGTGTTGACCCTGATCATAACCTTGGCGGCGTTACCCGCCTTTGCACAGGTGCATGTCCAGCCACCCGAAGAAGGACCGGTGCAGTGGTGGATGCATTTTACCTCTATCATTCTGGCCATTTCTGGCGTAGAAACCATCGCTAATCTGACCGGCATCATGGTGGCGCCGGTGGAACGGACCGCACGACGTGCCATCCTTCCCGTCCTGCTGGAAATTGCTCTTCTGAATGTCATCCTCTGTGTTGCCATGCAGGCTGTGCCTCTGGAGGTGCTAGGAAATGGTGACCCCTCCCAAGCCTACCTGGCCCATCGTGACGACATGCTGCGATTGCTGGCAGAATATTATGTTGGTCCCATTTTTGCCTTCGTGGCTTCTACCGTGTTCGCATTTGTGCTCATTTCCGCAGGCAATACAGCCGTAGCGGGCTTGATCAGCATACAGTACATGATGGCTCGTGATCGCGAGTTGCCCCCTGTGTTTGCCGGGCTCAACGCCTTCGGTGTCCCGGTTGTCGCGCTGCTGTTAGCCACTCTGTTACCGATGGTTATCGTCCTGCTGGTGCCTGACATGGCCGGGCTAGCAGACTTGTATGCCATGGGCGTGGTCGGGGCAGTGACCATCAATCTGCTGACCACCGCAACCAACTTCCATCTCATCATCAGCCGACGCGAGCGCGCAGGGCTGATGCTGTTGGGAGTCTTGATGGCCTTGATTGCCGCAACCATTGCCTGGGAAAAACCGCATGCGCTGGTTTTCGCCGGGGTCATTACCCTTGGAGGTTTCGCCCTCCGTGCGGTCGGTAAAGCCCGGTACCTCCACCAGTGGTGGCAACGGTATCGACACGTGCTGTTACCTCATGCCATACCTCCTGAGTTGAAGCTGCCCTCCGTTCATCCAGCGTCAGGTCTTGCCGCTAAATCGCTAAAGGGTGGCCCGATGCTTCGCATCCTTGTCGCCACTCGGGGAGGAAGCCGCCTGCTGCAGTTTGCCCTTGAAGAGGCCAGAAATCGACAAGCCGAATTGTTCGTCCTATTTGTGCGACAGCTAGCTGTTATACCCATGGGCTCAGTAACTGTAGCCAATATCAAAGACGACGAAGAAGCTCGGCTCATCTTCCAACAGGCCCTCCAGGCTGCAGCTGAAATCCAAGTTCCCCTCCGCCCCCTCTATGCTGTGGGTAATGACGTTGCAGAAATCATCTTAGAACTCACCGTTACCTATGGAGTAGATCTTCTGATCATGGGCATTTCCCAACGCGGTCGCTTCTGGCGGCTTATGAAAGGCGATGTCATCCAACAGGTGGCGCAATACCTCCCGGAACGCACCACGTTACTCATCCACGCTTGATCCCCGTATGACCTTATATTTTAAGCGGCTGTACATTGTGATCGATCGGGCGGCAAAGCCTCGTTGTTGTGCGTTGCCCGCCAGGCTTATCGTAAACCTGTTCGTCAACGCCCATAATTTTGACTTAAGCCTTGTTAATGCAGACGAATCTTTCAGATTCAGTTAATTCACCTTTCGTGCTGGCAGGATGGAGTATCCATCATCCATTCCAGTCCTCGTAGACCGCCGCATCACTTGAGCGACTTCAGCCACTGCTCGAAGCCTTTGTAATAGCGGTCCACGACGGCGGCAGGACCGCTGAAACGGATGTGGGTAGCTTCCTCCTTCTCGGCGACAATCACCCAGATGACCCGATAATTTTCCAGAATCATCTCCTTGGACGTGGGATCCTTGGGCCGCTCCCGGTACTTCCAGGTCCCCTGAATGTCCAAGTAGTGAGCCTTGGCTCCCGGTAAGTCCCATGTACCTTTGCGGCTGATATCGTCAATCGTTTTCCCCTCCGGAACAATAAACTGAGCTTGCCAGCGGGGAAAGGTAACGTCCGGATTCGGATGACTTTCCGGATAGATGGCAATTTCTGCATCGGCCAATCCAGCCTCCCCCAGAAGACGGAACTGATACGACCGTAAACGGTTATTGGGTTTCTCGTTTTTCCATTCCAGCGGTGCTGGAGCGGACAATTTGCCGACCTTCACCACGACAGCTCCACCTGATGTCGCTCCTCTTTCCTGACCACGAGCTGATGTGCTTGCCGTAATACTCACTATCCCAACCAAAACACTGATCAAACCCGTCATTCGGCAGTGTAGCGAAATAAAGTGCAGCATCTTCCTTCCTCCACTGTGAACCGTCTTTCTTCACCATAACACCGCGACGCAAGTATCGGGACCACCATGATCGAAACATAGAACCCACTAGCCCTATTCAGCAACCCGCGTCGTCGCATCATTGCGCTTAGGAATTAGCAAGGCTATCACTGATCACCCCTCGGGCTGCGATCATTAACCACCCAGAACGCCTCTCAAGATACTTGATTTTTGTTCATTTGATCATATACTATATATGTACACTTGAACATTACAGCTGTCAAGAGGAGGAATAAGTTTCCCGTCGCATTTGTGTTTTTGTTAGTACCTTCGGCACGACTGATATGTCTGGTCGAGATGGCCAATCGGAGCAGACGTTGCTGCAGGCGTTGTCGGAGCAACTGGGTATCGGCGAAGGGGATAAGGCGAGTCAATCCGGCTGGTTTGTAGAGGCATGTGCAGCAAGTGGCCGACTTCACTGTTGCGGAACCGTTCAGACGTAAGCCCAGGTGTGGGAGACCAGCCGTGATCATCAGCCGAGCACGGATTGCCCAGGTGACAATATTGCGGTGGCATAGTAGCGCAATCGTTGCGATTGTAGGGATTGTAGTGTTTGTTGGGGAGTTATCGGTTCTCCGGGGGAGTGACACTGCGGATAGGGTGACCGCCCGGCGGGGTAGTTCGCCCTTGGCAGGACAGCGACGTGACCCGGTGGTCGCCGTTTATGAGAAAGTCAAGGGGGGCATTGTCAATATCCATAGCGAGCGAACAGTTGTACCGGCTGCTGATGACCCTTTCCGGTTACCTTTGCAGCCGCAGCGGGTCAATGGAATGGGGACGGGCATAGTCCTGGATCCGCGGGGCTATATTCTGACAAATTTTCATGTGGTGGACGACGTTCAGACCTTACGCGTCCGCTTATGTGACGGAAGTGGTTACCCCGCCCGCATTGTCGCGACCGACAAAGAGGGGGATCTGGCCGTCATCAAGATCGATCCGCAGTACCCTTTGCCTTTGCTGGTATGGGGAACCTCTGCTGATCTGATGGTAGGCGAGGCCGTGATTGCCATCGGAAATGCATATGGCTACGAGCACTCGATCACCGATGGCCGGGTTTCATACAAAGGGCGGGACGTAACTTTGAACAAGGAGATGGGCTATCGGGGCCTGATTCAAACGAGTGCACCGATCAATCCGGGCAACTCGGGGGGGCCGCTCTTGAATTTGTTAGGGGAGGTGGTAGGGGTTAATGTGGCGATTCGTGCCGGGGCCCAAAACATCGGTTTTGCCTTGCCTGTAGATAGTGTTATTCCGCGTGCTGCGGAACTGCTGGCCCGACGACGAGGGGGCTTGCGTCATGGCCTGGTGGTGCGCGATGTGGCCCAACGGGACGAGCTGGAAGGCCCAGTCCGTCGCTCTGTAGTCGTCGAAGCCGTCGAGGTGGGTTCACCCGCCGCGCAGGCCGGTTTCAAGGCCGGCGACGTTGTCCTCCAGTCCGGCGAGATAACGTTATTTACCTCAATCGACTTGGAACGGAGTCTGCTGGAACGAGGGGCAGGAGCGTCGATCCCCTTCAAAGTGCGCCGCGGAGTCGAGATTCAGAACCTTACACTGGAGTTGGCTCCGCCCAAAGCTGCCTCCACGGCAGCCGAGCTGATCTGGCGTAAACTGGGCATGCGTCTGGTGCCCGTCGGTGCTGAGGGAGTCAGTCGTGTGAATTCCCAACTGCGGGGCGGCATGTTGATAACGGAAGTCGCCGCCAACAGCGTCGCTGCCGTGGCGGGATTGCAACGAGGCGACATCCTTGTTGGTCTGCATACGTGGGAAACATTGAACCACGACAACGTCGCCTTCGTGCTGCAGCACAAAGACTTCGCTTCCTTCTTGCCCCTGAAGTATTACGTAATCCGCGACGGCCGCCTACGGGAGGGCTGGCTGCCGATATCCCCCTGATGAATATACGTTTGGCTGCTCTCATGATGCCTACAGACTGGCTTCCCCTTCTTCTCTGCGGTGGCCAGTTTATCGCCTCAACTGTCCCTGCAGAAAAGCATTTCCACGGTAAGATGAACTTTGCATAACGTGTGTACTAAAGTGGTGGGACATGTGCCGGCAGGCAGCTCCTCATCTTTAAGGTCTTCCTGCAAGATGTCTGGGCGGGATAGGATGTTTTAAGGATGTGTCCCCTAAGGATGCAAGGAAGACCTGGGAGGCGGAGCGATGCCATCCACGCAAGTCCAGTGGAACAATTGCACGGTAGAAGTTTGGCAGGGCGACATTACCACTTTGGCTGTAGACGCCATCGTAAATGCCGCCAATCCTTGGCTAGCTGGTGGCGGAGGGGTTGATGGGGCGATTCATCGTCGCGGCGGACCTGTCATCTTGCAGGAATGCCAGGCGATCATCCGGCAACGCGGAAACAAACCACTAGAGGCGGGAGAAGCCGTCATTACCACTGGGGGACAGTTACCCGCCCGATACGTCATCCATACCGTGGGACCCGTGTACCGGGAATGGACACCTCAGCAGGCAGCCGAACGTCTGGCCGCCTGCTATCGCAACAGTCTGGCATTACTGCGTCAACAGGGGCTGCGTTCGATTGCCTTTCCGGGTATCAGCACAGGCGCTTATGGCTATCCTCCGGAGGAAGCCTGTCCCATCGCCGTTCGAACGGTCCGGGAACAACTGCTAACTCACAACGCCTGCGATCGCCTGATCTTTTGCACCTTCAGTGAGCGTGATTACCAGCTTTATTCCCTGGAATTGACCCGCCAGAACTGATCCAGATACGGTGATACTGTTTGCAGGAGCAAGACAGTCTCATCGTTCTGGGATGTTCGCCTAGGTTGTTCGCAGAGATGCTAACGCCGCCTAAGGGGAAACGCGCATGCGAGAGAGCGCAGAAGCGGCCATTCTTGCCGGTTTACGCGATCCGCCGGCAGGACAACGTAATCTGACAGCTCTGGCTCGGCACGCTGGCTCTGATCTGTGGCCGACGCTTCTATCGTTATTGCAACGGTTGTTACCCCGGACTCCCGATGCTGATCTGGCTTTGAACCAACTGGAGCGAATATTGAGCCGTCCCCACGGGCGTTCCTACTGGGAACCGCTCTTGGAGGGACGGGGACGGGGCTTGGAAGTGCTGCTCCAGCTCCTGAGCGTCTCCCAGTTTTTTGCGGACGTGCTGGTGCAGTATCCCGAGTTGCTCGAGGTAATACGGCAAACCCCGCGGGTTTCTCCGTCGGTCGCTGAGTTGGTCGAGGAATTGCGGCGGGAGTTGAGCAGCCAGACGACGGATGCCGCTGTGGTGCAATGCATCCGCCGTTTTCGCTTTCGCCATCTGTTGCGCATTGGCATCAACGATATCATCCGTCAACGGTCGCTGGAGGAAGTAACGCGGGAGCTATCCCGCCTGGCGGACGCCGTGGTGGAAGCGGCCTTGCAACAGGCCTATCGTAGTGTGACCCATCGGTTTGGTGTCCCGCAAGGACCTGATGGTCGACCAGCACGGCTGGCGGTGCTGGCTTTGGGTAAACTGGGCGGCGAGGAACTGAATTACTCGAGTGACATCGATTTGCTGTTCCTTTACGACCATGAAGGAGAGACAGCAGGGCGTCGCCTACCTGTTACCAATGGGGAATGTTTTGCCCGCATCGTGACGGAGGTGGTGCGCTTGTTGTCCAGTCACACGGAGCAGGGGATTGCCTATCGGGTGGATCTGCGGTTACGCCCGGAAGGGCAGCGCGGACCGCTAGCCCGCAGTCTGCGGAGCACCTTGCATTACTACGACACGATGGGCCGCACTTGGGAACGTCAAGCGTTGATCAAAATGCGCCCTATTGCAGGGGATATGACCCTAGGCAAAGAGGTCCAGGCCGCGCTGGAGCCATTCGTATACCGGCAATATCTCAGTTTCGCGGAGATCAATGAGTTGAAAGCGTTGAAGCGTCGCATGGAGCAACGGGCCCGCCGCCGAGGGGAAGCCGACTTTCCCCAGGACCTCAAACACGGGCCGGGCGGTATCCGTGACATCGAGTACACGGTCCAGTTTCTGCAACTACTAAACGGAGGGGACCTGCCGGCAGTCCGACAGCGTAACACCTTGCTCGCCCTGGAGGCCTTGGAGATTGCCGGCTGCCTGACCCCACAGGAGACATGGCTTCTAGCTGACGCCTACCGGTTTTTGCGTACCGTTGAACATCGTCTCCAGCTCCTGTGTGATCTGCAAACCCACAGTTTACCGGCCGATCCGGAACGGCTCCGGTTATTGGCCCAGCGCTTGGGTTACTCCAGTGGTGCTGGGCGGCACCGTCCCGAAGTTCCTGCCATCGGTAAAACGAGTCTCCCTCCGGACGTTCCCGCAGCTCCGCAACGGCGATCGCCCATCGATGAGGAACCCACGGCTTCCCGCTTGGACGCCACCGTCCTTCTCGTTGATCCGCTCGATCGCTTCTTGAAGGACCTGCAAGATAAAACGGCCCTGACCCGTACCATACTTAATCACCTGTTGCATCAGACATTTACCGACACGGGCGGCCAAAGCGAGCCGGAAAGCGATCTGATCCTGGATCCCGAGCCAGAACCTGCGACGATCCAGGCGGTGCTAAGCCGTTATCGCTTCCGCGATATTCCCCGGGCATATCAAAATCTCAGTCAACTGGCGCGGGAATCGGTGCCGTTTCTTTCCTCGCGGCGGTGCCGTCATTTCCTGGCTAGTATTGCTCCCCGCCTGCTGGCCGCTGTGGCGGAAACTGCGGATCCCGATGAGGCCCTGACCCGGTTGGAACGCGTCTCTGCCTCGTTAGGGGCCAAGGCCGTCTTGTGGGAACTGTTCAGCCAGCATCCCCCGTGCTTGCAGTTGTATGTCGAACTGTGCTCCGGCAGCCCTTTTCTGTCCAGTCTGTTGATCAATAACCCCGGTATGATCGACGAGTTGTTAGACAGTCTGGTGTTGAATCAACCCCGTACTGCAGCAGAGTTGCGAAGCGAGCTGGCTGCCCTCTGTTATGGGGCCGATGATACCGATCCCATTCTTCATAGCTTTCAAGACAAGGAATTGTTACGCATCGGCGTCAGCGACTTGCTCGGGCAATCGACAATTCGCCAGACCACGGCTGCGCTCTCGGATCTGGCCGAAACCATCTTATTGCAGATTGTCGATCTGGTAGAGCCACAGGTGCAGCAGCGATGGGGTGTCCCCTTACATCCGGAGCGTACGGCGGATGCACCGTGTGCCTATGTTCTGCTTGGTCTGGGCAAGCTTGGCGGACGGGAAATCAGCTACCACAGTGATCTGGATTTACTGCTGCTGTACGAGTCGGACGGCCAGACCAGCATGGGGTACGCCAACGCCGTTTATTTTACGGAGTTGGCACGAGCGATTATCCGCAAGGCAAGTCACATGGGACCATTGGGGCGCCTGTACGCCGTGGACATGCGGTTGCGGCCGACGGGCAAGTCGGGCTCCTTGGTGCTGCCGCTCCAGGAGTTCCGTCGCTATTTTACCCAACCTGATTGCCAATGGTGGGAACGACAAAGCCTGACGCGTGCGCGTATTGTGCGTACAACGAATGAATTCCGGCCGGCTGTCGAAGCCGCTCTGCGTCAGGCTATGTTCGCTCGTCCCTGGACACCGGATAGCCTTGATGCGTGGGAAGCCATGCGTCGCAAACAGGAAGCCAAGGCCGCCTCCGGCTGCCTGAAACGGGCTCCGGGTGGCCTGGCCGACGTGGAGTTCCTGGTCCAACTGTTGCAACTGAAACATGGAGAGCAATATCCGTCGTTACTCCAACCGAACCTCTGGGATGCCCTGGAGGCCATCGAGGCCCTTCGATTACTCGACCCGGCAGAAGTAGCCATTTTGCGTGCCGGCTATTCGTTTTTGCGGCTAGTGGAGGCTCGCCTGCGTATCGTCACCGACCGACCCCTGACGGAACTACCCACGGCTCCTCCTGACGTGGCACACCTGGCTCGCCGCCTGGGCTACCCACGTCCTGAGCCTTTCTGGGACGACTGGCGCCGCCATACCACGGCCATCCGCCGATGCTTCAATAACCTCCTCTGGCGAGAACGTCGCCGACATCCTTCCCGAACCAACTCCGAGTGATCGCCAGGGGCCCACGCTATCACCTGACACTCGCACATACTTTCTGGCAGCAAAAAACTCTTACCCCCGATTATCGAGTCAAATTATCACATTCCGTAGCGGATCGGTCAAAAACGGGATTGTTCAGAGGAGAGGCTAGTTGGACGTCGACAAAGTAAAAGCCATCACGTTGCACTACGCTGCCGAGGGTGATGTCCAGTGGATAGCGGAACATCGGGCCGGCCACGCACAGGGTGTGGAACTCACCTCGTTCCCCACAAGGGTCGACGTGTGGGGGTAACTCACGGAGAAAATCGGTGTCGTAGCGGCGACCAATCCAGGCGAGCGGTGGCTGTAGTTGTGAAGGGTCAACGCACACAACAACGGCTTGGAGACCCGCCGCCAGCATGTCATGGGCTAGTTGGGCCGTGGCGCTTGCTTTTCCCCACAGGGGAAACATGGGGATGATGCCGGTTGCGGCCAGTTGTTTTTCGCGGTAAGCACGCACGTCTTCCAGAAACAAATCGCCAAAGGCAACGGCAGTAATACCGGCCTGTTGGGCCCGAGTGAGCCACTGGTTCATGCGTTGTTCGTAGTCGGCATTGCTACAGGGCCAGGGCAGGGGGATTTCCCACAGGGGAAGACCGGTTGCCTGGGCTTGCGCCTGAAGTACTTCTCGTCGCACCCCGTGCATGGCCACCCGACCGAACTTTTCGTTAACCGTAGTAAGCAATCCGACCACGTCGACGTCGGCTCGCTGGCGCAGTACATGCAGGAGCCAGGCAGAATCCTTGCCACTGCTCCAGGAAATCAGAACGCGATGATGTACGGCCAATTGCTTGATCTCCTCAACCCGTTGTAAGTCGTGAACTAGGAGTTTTCTGAGTTTCAGCTAGCAGGATCAATACGCCTGCCCTGGAGGCAGTTTGGTTCCTGGGTCGGTTTGCCAATCGCGACCCTCACACCGAGCTGGCGATGACAGGGGTGAAGCAGTCCTGCAGGTCATAGTCACGCAAATCGGTCAGAAACATGTGACCTGGCTTGTGCGTGATGGCAAATGGCGGTCGTGCCTGCAGCAGCACGGCTTGAGGTGTAACGCCGCAGGCCCAGAACACGGGTAGCTCGCCGGTATGAATGTCGACGGGCTCGCCATAGTCCGGGCGTTGCAGGTCTGCGATGCCGATGGCCTGCGGGTCACCCAGATGGACCGGGGCACCGTGGGCACGCGGGTAGCGACTGGTGATCTGGATGGCCCGAATGGCCTGCGCAGGCGTGAAAGGGCGCATGGACACCACCATTGGCCCATGGAAACGTCCCGCCGCATGACATTGCAGACAGGTACGGTACATAGGGACGTTACGGCCCTGCTCCAGGTGACGGACGGGCAGGCCCGCTTGGAGTAAGGCTGCTTCAAAGGTGAAGGAGCAGCCAAGCAGAAAGGCCACCAGATCCTCCCGCCAGTAAGAGCTGACATCCGTCACTTCCTCGACACACTCGCCGTGCTGCCAGAGGCGATAGGCCGGCAAGTCTGTACGCAGGTCGCTACCTGGGGCGGTCAGACGGGCTTCCGTTTGACCCGGTTCGGTTACCTCCAGCAAGGGGCAGGCCTGCGGATTGCGTTGACAAAACAGCAAAAACTCAAAAGCCCAATCAGCGGGGACGATAACCAGATTGGCCTGCACGTAACCCAGGGCCAGGCCGGCGGTAGGTGCCCGCCAAAGACCGCGTCGACAAGCCTGACGGACCGCTGCTGCACTGCTGTGACGTAGCTCGTGAGGGGTCACCATCGACAAATCTCCCGCATCCGTTGCAGAGGCTCAACGTAGCGTTCCCACGACAGGCCGTCGACCGTAGCGCTTTGCCGACCCGTAACTCCGTCCACCAGCGGACCAGCTTCCACCATTGCGGTTAAAAGCCGCTGTTCAGTTACTGGATCAAACAAATCGGCTGGGGGGAGCCGTCCTTGCACCAAAAAAAGTCCCGCAGCTAAGGCATACGCTCCCCAGTTACTTACACCCGCTACGATCAAATGATCGGTGATCACGGTGCAGTGGATACGTGATCCGAAAGGGATGTTGGCGGCGATCGTCGCAGCGGCAATCCGGCCCATGCCGATTTCGTTGCCTCCATCGCCGATACCAATGCTAGCAGGTGGTTGACCGGAACGTGACAAGGACTTAGCCATTGGGAGCAAGTGGTGGGCCGGCGGTGTGTGCTCGGTGATGTCCTTGCCACGCATGGTTAGGCAGCGTCCTTCGGCATTGGGGCCCGGATACTCGATGAATACTACATGACTCGGAGCCGGCACCAAAGCAGCGTAAAAATCCCGATATGTACCAGGATTATTGTCGACAGGTAACGTTCGGAGAGGCTGAAGCGGCAGTGATGCCTGCTGAAGGCCTGTTTGCAAGGCAGTTATTCCACAATGGGGACTAGCAAGGTGCCAAGGGATTCCAAGAGCCTGACAAGCACGAGCCAAAAATAAACTACCTAGGGGCCCATCGGTTTCGCAGGCCGGGGGAGTGGCGGTCGGAATGAAAAAGCCCGTGACGATCAGCAGGCAGGGAGACTCGTTACAGGCCACACTCTGGCAGGCGGCAACAAAATCACCCTGCGTGGCCGTAAATAAATTATCCGTCGGATGATGGGCCAGACCACGTTGACCCACGTCGACCTGCACGAGATTCTGTATAGCTGCCAGTAATCCGTTAACGTTACTGTTGTGCATGATTGACCGGGTCCAACTAGCCCATCAGACTCCGCACTCGCTTGGATGTATGCCTCTCCGATCTGGCAGACCAAGCTGAAGGGTAGTCTGAGAAAGTACGGTGCTGAAAATGCAGCTATCATCGCGAATTTTACAGACAGCACGATCCGTTTGTCGCTGTAGTGGTACTCAAACCGACCACAAAGGTGGTTTTTATCGATTTGGACAGGTGGCCTCGTAGAGCAGGGGAACGCAACTGGTCGACATCTCACCCAACCAGACGACTGGCTGCATCGACGCAAAGGATCGTAGCTGCATGGTAAATTGTCCGATGGAGCGAACATTGCTTTCAGAATCGGCCCTTGAGCAAATAGGCAAAGCGACCGTACCAGTAACGAGGTAAATCAGCAGTCAGGGTAATCGGCGCTTGGGAGACAGGATGGAGAAAAGTCAGGCTACGGGCGTGCAAAGCAATGGCGTGGCCGAAACGATACAGGCTGCCATACTTGGTGTCGCCATAAACAGGGCAGCCCCGATGGGCCAATTGGACACGAAGCTGATGCTTGCGACCCGTGTGTGGGCGGAGCTCCAGCCAAACTAGACCTCCGTGCCGAGCCTTGACCTGATAAACAACACGGGCCAACAGAGCGCCCGGTGTGTAGCGTGATACTACGGTTATGCATTGCCGGCTGTCGTCTTTGATCAGCCAATCATCCAGCACGCCCGTGTCTTGTTGCAGCCATAACCGTGCGATTGCCTCGGCGTTGCGTTGGCCGTTTGGTACCTCTACGACAGCCCAATAAACCTTCTCGACTACCCCTAGGCGAAACTGTTCACTGAGCCGGGCGGCTGCTTTACTGGTGCGGGCAAACAGTAAGGCACCACTGACTGGTTTGTCGAGGCGGTGAACGACTCCCAGAAAGACGTTACCCGCTTTGCGGTACTTTTCCTTCAGGTAGCTTTTAGCCAAGCGGTCAACGGTTTCCTCTGTGCCCTGGAAATGTGTTGTGGGCCAGCCGGCGGGTTTGTTTAACCCTAGGCAATGATTGTCTTCGTAAATAATGTCTAGATGTTCAGAAAAGCTCATGGTGACATCTTCCTCACGCCTTTATTTTATGAGACGGCCTTGCTAGCTGTGGCGTTGTTCCCCGCCATTTCTCGACGGTGTGACGTGTCGTTGACCGCTATCGCGAGCTGTATAATTCCACGCATTCAGCGGCTTTCGGGCTGAGCGGGAAGACGATGCAAAGGTTGGTATCAGATGGGAAGGGGGCGTTGTTCCCACGGAACCGCCTTGGTTAATTGGATAGCTAGAGTCAGTAGGAGCTCGTCACTATTGCGGGGGCCGACCAGTTGGACGGCTAAGGGCAAGCCGTCGGCATTCCAGGCAATGGGGAATGAGACAACCGGCAAGCCAAGGTAACTCCAAGGGGACTGGCAGGCAGGGTCACCGGTGGTATCCGGCGGGGGCGGTGGACTAAAAGTAGCTGGCAAGGCTAAAATTCCTCCCGCTCGTGCAAACCAGTCGTCGATGCAACGACGGACAGAGCGCAGATGACGTTTAGCCTGATGATATTCCAATGCCGGCATACGCAATCCCTCGCGGATCAAACGGCTGATTTGCGGAGGATAGTCATCGGGGTAACGTTGCCAACGCGGGCCATGGAAAGCGGCCGCTTCCACGGCCAGAATCGTTCCATGGTAACGTCGTAGTTCGGATAACGGCACGGGCAGGGATACTTCCGACCACTGCCGGCCGAGTGCCAATGTCCGCTGCCGCCAGGCGTGGTAGTGCTGGTGCACATCCGCTGTGAAACGTGCATCGTCCAAAAACTCTGGAATAGCCAACAGGCGTAGCTCCGGCACGGTGAGAGCAGAGATACGGCACCAGGCAGGACGGGGGCGTAGGGCGATGAAAGCGGTCTGCAGATCGGACACTGTAGCGGCCAGTAGGCCAACATGGTCAAGGGATGGCGCCAAGGGCAAGATGCCCCCCTTGGGCAGTCGGCCGTAAGTGGGTTTAAAGCCGCAAATGCCGCAGTAGGCCGCGGGCCGGATGATGGAGCCACCGGTCTGTGTTCCAAGTGCCAGAGGGACCATACCAGCAGCCACGGCGACGGCGGATCCACTGGAACTGCCGCCCGGTGTCCGGTCCTGATGCCAGGGATTGCGGGTTGCTGCGGGGTCCAGATAGGCATAGGGGGTCGTGACGGTCTTGCCGAGTAAAACGGCCCCGGCCTGACGGAGTCGCCGGATTATCGGCGCATCCTGGCGGGCGTAGCTGTTAGCCCATCGTGCGGAGCCGCAGCCGGTGGGCCAATCGAACACATCGATGATGTCCTTGATCCCGACCACAATGCCATGCAAAGGCCCCCGCCACTCTCCTCGCTCACCCTCCTGCGCTCTTAGCTGGGCCTGCAGCCTGGCGCCGTCGGCATCCACAAACGTCCAAGCCTGTAGCTTCTCTTCCACGGCTTGCCACCGTTGCAGACATTGCTCCACCAGCTCGACGGCGCTCAGTTCGCCCCGCCGTTGCTGTTCGGCTGCGACGCTCAGCGATGCGACGACTACCATAACTGCTGAATTTGTGACACCAGACAAACCATAAAAACGAGGTAAGCCATGACCAAAGTACCTGTAGCCATCTTAGGCGGATCGGGCTACACCGCTGCAGAACTCCTGAAGATCCTGCTGCGACATCCAGGAGTTGAAATAGCCATGATCACCTCCCGGCAGAAAGAATCGATCGCGGATCTGCACCCCTTTTTGCATTGCCGACTGAACATGGACTGTGAGCCGTTTGATCCGGATCATCTGCAGCGCCGCGGTGTAGCGGCCGTGTTCAGTTGTTTGCCTCATGGGGCCAGTAGCAGCTGTATTCCGCCATTGTTGCAACGCGGCATTCGCGTGATCGACCTGAGTGCTGACTACCGCTTGCGTGATCCTGTTATCTACGAGCAGTGGTATCACGAGCCTCATCAGGATCCGCACCATCTGGCGGAGGCCGTGTACGGTCTACCCGAAATTTATGGTGAACGCATCGCTCAGGCCCGGTTGGTGGCCAACCCTGGCTGTTACCCGCAGACGGCCATTCTGGGCCTGGCCCCTCTGATTGCCGCCGGATGTATCCATCGGACCGACATCATCATAGATAGTAAAAGCGGGGTAAGTGGAGGCGGACGGACGCCCAAGCTTACCTTTCACTTTCCCGAATGCAACGAGAGTGTCTCGGCTTATGGTATCGGCGTGCACCGGCACACTCCGGAGATCGAACAGGTCCTCAGCGATGTGGCTGGCCAGAAGGTAGAAGTGATTTTTACGCCGCATCTGATTCCTATGGACCGTGGCATCCTAAGCACGATATACGTCACACCCACAAGGCCCCTTGAACCGCTCGAGTTGCAAGAGTTGTACCAGCGCTATTATCAGCGCCAGCCCTTTGTGCGTTTACGCTCACGGCCGCCCGCGACTAAGGATACCCTGCACAGCAATTTTCTGGATATATATGTGCAAGCCGTGCGGGGGGGACGGCTCATCATTGTCACGGCGGAAGACAATCTGGTTCGAGGTGCCAGTGGTGTAGCCGTTCAGAACTTCAACCGCATGTTCGGCTTTGAGGAAACTACAGCTCTATTATAAGCCAGGTGTACAATTCTACCCCAACAGAGCATAGCTAAAGGGATGGTCGCGCAACCGGTTGGTTGGCTAGGGATTTCACAAGAAAATCCAGGACCGCAGACGTTGCGGAAATTCTTAAGCTAATTGGGGAGTCGGAGGAAGGTCGCATCATCGGAAGGATCGAGGGCAATCGCGGGCGGTGGGTTCCGTTCCGGAACATTCCAGCCGAGATTTCCTAATCCGCAACCCGGGGCACGACTGTTTTTGTCCTGGCGTAAACCTTCCAGTGGTCCATCACCGCCTTCGCCTTTGCCGATCTCACGTACTTCGGCGAAGTAATTACCCACGATGTGCCAATCGTACTTGCCGGGCTTGCCCGCGGAGCCTTTGGGAACAATGGGGCGGTGAAATAGTAGTCCATGGCCGCTGCGGACTATAACGTTGTTTTCGAAAACACCCTGACACGTGCCTCCTTCGGGTACGGGACCCACATGCACGGCTGCTTCTAGTTGAAAGAATCGCCCCTGACTGATTCTTATTCCGGAACTTTTTCCTTCGATTCGCACACCCACCGCAGAATTGCTACCCTCTACGCGCATGTCCGTCACGTGGATGTGCTGATTATCAACATTGATGGCAGCCAAGTGGACGCCAATTTGGGATGGTTGGTTCAATAAGAGACGGATCTGATGCAATACAACCGGTCGTTCGGCGGTACCTGCAACATTTTGACAATGAATTGCAGCCAAGGAGCATCGTTGGATAACAACGTTTTCCACCACGACCCCAGGTATGTAACTGGAAAGTAGAACGGCATTACCTACCTGATCAGCGCCGTCGAGGGTGATATTCTGTATGCGTACCCCCTCAGTGCCTATTAACTCAAGCATAGCTATGCCTCGACTAGCGGCTTCCCAAACAGGCAGACCATCGTCAGGAGAGAGGTCACCGCGAATCGTCAAATTTTTGTGCTGCTCGCGTTCTAGGCGTATGGTAGGTTCGCTGATTTTCTGTTTACGGATGAGAATGGTATCGCCAGGTCCGGCTCTAGCCAACGCTTCACGCAGAGTTTTTGCTGTATTAGTTCCCCCACTCGGCGCGACGATCCAAGTTCGTGGAGCACTAGAAGCAGTAACGTTTTTGTTGCGATGTTCCTGCTGCTGCGTGCCATTGAACAGCGGTAAAAGTAGAATGGCTGCTAGCCCTGCGGTGACCCCTAGCACCACTAGCACAAGCAGTACTATCCCGAAAATCCGATAACGACTAGAAGAATCAGTTATGCGTGTCCGTCTTGTCGCACGCAACCGTGGACTAAGGCTCCCTTTTGCAGAGGTTTTCGCCGTCGCTATAGGAGAGGTTTCCGAGGCAAGGTTATCCCAAACTGCGCCGGAAGGGTCTGATTCAGTGAGGGATTCATCGGCTGCAAGAAGTGGAGTAGCTGCAAGTGCGTTAAATGCTGCAGGTTCCGAAGCATACTCCTGTTTTAAACTATATCCCTCAGGTATGGATGGTGAAGTACCAGTAGCAGAAGTATTCGAAGCAATTGGAATGGGAGGTGAGGTTGGCCCTACTGTTACAGGTGGTGAAGTTTGTTCTTCAGCTACAGTTGCAGCGCCAAGAGATATTGGTGGTTGTACAGGGGATACTGAAGGATTGGCGTCGATCTCGGGAGCAGTCGAGGGTTTGGGGATAAGGGAGGTAATAGGGCCTGGCGATGGACGATAGGATGAAGTCGCTGCGCGTGACAAAACAGGTAGTTCCTGTTCACTAGGAGGTGGGATGGGCACAGTTACAAAAGGTGCTAAATCCTGCATTAGTTCTGCTGGTGTTTGATAGCGTTGCTCAGGATCTTTCTTCATCATCTTGTTAATAATGGCAATAATCTCGGGTGGTACATCCGAACGGAAGGCCGTAATTGGCTTGGGTTCCTTCGTTTGGTGCCAGATTAGCTTTTGGGTGACGGTACCTTCAGGAAACGGTGGTTGGCCTGTGAGCAGGAAGTAAAAAGTAGCACCTAATGAGTATATGTCAGCCCGTATGTCTACGGTATGACTATCCACCGCTTGTTCAGGCGATAGGTAGTCGGCCGTACCCAGGATATTCTCATCATATTTTCGTGTTAACTCATCATTATCGTGAAAAAAACGGGCCAAACCTAAGTCGAGGATTTTGACCATTCCATGGCGATCGACCAAGATATTACCAGGCTTTATGTCGCGGTGTACCAAACCGATTTGATGCACATGCTTAAGACCAACAGCGGCACCGTAGATATAGTGGCATGCCCGCAATACCGGCAGGGGGCCTATCTTTGCTACCAAGTCCTGTAGACTGATACCGTCTACATACTCCATAACAAGAAAGTGCAAGTTGTCAGCTTGATCAATATCGTAAGCACGAACTAGGTTAGGGTGGTCAACGGCGGCGATTGCTCGAGCCTCTCGGTAGAAGCGTTCTAAGCCAGCTGGGTCTTGCGCCTTAGAGGTTGGTAGAACCTTAATAGCTACTCGCCGACGCATCAAAGTGTGCTCGCACAAAAACACTTGGCCCATACCACCCGAACCCAATTTCTCCAATACCTTATATTTGCCTAGCATGAAACGTTTATATTTGCCTTGAAGTATTTGTTCAGCTTGAAAGTAAGTGAGTAAGCCGTCGTGCACCATCAACCCTGCCAATCGGGCCGGCTCGGGGGGGATGCCCGTTCCACTTTCGGCCAAGTTCTTCAAATACTTCCGGACCCGTTCTTCTTCGACGACACCACTTTTAAGTACCAGATGCACAAATTCGCTAGCAGAAGTAGGGGCCGGCATGGTTTGTCCTTCCTCGTAATCGCGATTTGTGAAAGGAGTTATGAGGCCTGAACCTATATACTAAACTCCACAAGCCTGCTTACCGGTTCCTTATTTCCTTTGTCCATACATGTACTTTTTTATAGAGTCGCATCAGCAGGCTGTGTACTATGAATTAGCTCATTTTCTAGTATAAACCATACTTTACACAGGCAAGCAGCAGAGAGGATGGCACGACCAAAATTGCAGACATGTAAAAAGTAACACCGAGATGATCCAGCTAATCTAAGAATCGATGATAAATATTATATCTGAGCGTAATATCTTTGTCGCTTGCATTACTGCAATAGGGTAACTTTTTACAAAGTAGAATACAGAGTAGTTCCTATGAGAAAATTAATTAGCTAGATATCTAGCTCATAATCTATTATGGTGTATTAATAAAAGTATAATGAATAAAATTTTAGTTATCAATAAATATACTTTCTATTGTTAAATTTTATCTACCTATAGTAATATGCACTAGAACTAAATAAATTATTTGTTTAAATCTTACAGCTTAAATTATTATATTTTAATAGTTATATTGCTATATCACAAAAATGGATGTGAAGAATTGGAGTCCTGGTCAAAATCGATAGATTTAGGGATAAATCTAATACTAAGCTGATCCGAATTACATACTACATCTGATCGATATCAAGTTGTAATACAGTAAAGTTCATGAATGATTCATATATATTGTAAATAACTCTAAGAAAGACAATCTTGAATCATATAGTTAGTTTTATTTATTCATCATATTTCAGATAGAGTAATGTGTGAAAGTAATTTATTTGGTATACAGCCGACCAAGAAAGAAAGCCGCGATGACAGCAGCGATGATTAGCGCAAGAATTGCAGCTAGCAAAAGCCACATAACACAAGTAGAGCTGCAGTAGGGTGAGAACTTCATATTTTGCTGAGGGATGATACCGATAAAAGGATCAGGAGAATTTATTGGTAAGGTTGGCGCGATACTGGTTTGTGTCGTAGAACCTAGTCCTAGGGAAATGCCGATTTCTCTGCCAGAACTGTCTGTGACGCCTTTAGCGGGGTTTAGAGTAACCATACTTGAGGAGCAAGCAGTCGAAGCTAGCTGGACAGTGGCTGTAGTCTGTTGGCTGTGTGCACGAACCGAGCGGCCAAAGTGATTAAACAAGAGACGTGCCAAGGGGGTACTACTAGTGGTCGGTGGTGTGGCTAGAGCCCGAACCAAAGGACAGTGCACGGGCATCTCACTAGCTGGTGGTGGATCAATCCGTTGTTGGGCCCATTCCGCCAAGGCCTCAGCTACCTCGATCGGTTGCTGGAAGCGATCTGCTGGGTTTTTGGCCATCATGACCCGCAGGACCTTGAGCATATCCGGAGGTACGTCCTTACGAAACGATTCGACTGGTTGGGGTTGACGCGTCTGGTGGGCTACTAGCTTCGCTGCTACGGTGCCTTCTGGGAACGGCGATTGCCCTGTCAACAAAAAATAAAAGGTGCATCCTAAAGCATAAATGTCGGCACGGATATCGACTATGTTGCTGACGGCTTGTTCGGGTGCCAGATAATCAGCGGTGCCCAACACACATTTGTCGTCATACTTTTCCGTTACGCAATCCTGCTGCTTGTTGAAAAAGCGTGCTAAACCCATATCCAGCACTTTGATGACGCCATGGCGGTCAAGCAGCAGGTTGCCAGGCTTGATATCGCGATGGACCATTCCTAACTCATGGCCATGTTGCAAGCCCAAGGCGGCCTGGGCTATGTAGTGAGCAGCACGGATTGGATCGAACCACCGTTTCTCCAGCACATAGCGGCTGACAATCTCCTGCAAACTTGTGCCATCGACATATTCCATGACGAGGAAATGCAATTGTTCATAGCGGTCAATGTCATAAGCCCGAACGATGTTCGGATGGTCCAAAGCGGCTACTGCTCGGGCTTCCCGGTAGAACCGTTCTTCGTGGGAGGGGTCTGTTAGTTTCTCTAATGGCAGGACTTTCAGGGCCACCAATCGATGCATGAGTACGTGTTCACAAAGGTACACCGCCCCCATACCACCCACACCAATCAGCTCAAGAAGTTTGTATTTGCCTGCTATGGTGAATCGCTTGTACCGTCCCAATTTAAGCTGTCGGGCTTGGAAATAGGTGAGTAAACCTTCGCGGATAAGCAGATTGGCCAGGGGATCGATTTGTTGAGGGAGCGTGCCATTTTGACGGTGCCGCTGCAGGACGGCGTCCAATCGCGTTTCCGCGACCAGTTGACTGCGGCGCAGCAAGTCCAGAAATTCAGCAACGTTTGTGGGAGGCGGCATAAGTGTGCCAACACTAGGCCACGAACGGTTTGTGCTTGGGCAGCTCTGCTTTATATTGATTCATCATAGCCTAGCAGGACTCGAGAGAAACGACGAGTCGCAATTTTGGGGCCGATCCAGCATCGTCTGCCCACATGGTGAGTCGTCGTCATAATAACATCAAGGGCATGAAGTCTGAAACGCCCTCGTGACGGACGCCAACTTTGAGGTCCAGCAATGTCCCGGCAGCACCATCTGCAACGCGAACTGGTGCAGATCAAGGGGGTTTGTCCCCACGATTGCCCTGATACCTGCGGCTGGGTGGTAACGGTCGATCGTCACAGTGGTCGGGCCCTGGATCTCCGCGGTGATCCGGAACATCCTTTTACTCGGGGATTCCTGTGTCAGAAAGTGGCACGGTACCTGGAGCGGGTCTATCACCCTGAACGGCTGCTGTATCCCCAGCTACGCGTCGGGCCCAAAGGCAGTGGTCAGTTCCGTCGGATTTCCTGGGATGAAGCCATCGCCATCATCGCCGATCGCTTCCGTCACATCATCGCCACAGAAGGACCGCAGGCTATCCTGCCCTACAGTTATGCTGGGACCATGGGCAAACTGATGTATGGAAGCCTGGACCGGCGTTTCTTCCACCGTCTGGGGGCAAGCCTGCTTGCACGAACCATCTGTTCGACGGCGGGGGAAGAGGGATGCAACATCACTCTGGGAACACGAGCGGTGGTTGACCCTGAGGCAGCGGTGCACTGCCGCTACATCATCAATTGGGGATCCAATACCGCGGTTACTAACGTTCATTTCTGGCGGATCGAGCATGAAGCCCGGCGGCAGGGAGCTAAGATCGTCACCATCGATCCGTATCGCTCCCCGACAGCAGCCCGCTCCGACTGGTGGATCCCGATCCGACCCGGCACCGATGCTGCTTTGGCACTCGGCATCATGCACGTCATTTTTCGCCACAACTGGCAGGATCAGGAGTATCTGGACCACTACTGTGTTGGTGCCGAAGCCCTGCGTCAGCGTGTTATCAACGAATACCCTGTCGAACGGGTAGCTACCATCACCGGCTTGCCGCCGGACACTATCGAGCAATTAGCCCGGGAATACGCCTGCGCACGCCAGTTGTTCGGTGGCCCAGCATTGATCCGGCTCAACTACGGCGTGCAACGCCACGGCGGTGGCGGTATGGCCGTGCGGACCATCACCTGTTTGCCTGCCCTCACCGGCGATTGGCGCTACCCCGGTGCTGGGGCTTTCCTTAGCACCAGCAAAGCCTATGGCTTCGACGATACAGGGCTTACCCGGCCTGATCTGATTCCCTCCGGCACGCGGGTCATCAACATGGTGCAACTGGCTGAGGCTCTACTCGGGGAGCTACCTGGTCCCCCTATCCGCGCCCTGTTTGTCTATAACGCCAATCCGGCGACAGTTTGCCCGGACCAGAACCGGGTACGGGCCGGCCTGGCTCGCGAGGATCTGTTCACCGTCGTTCACGACCTGTTCCTGACCGATACGGCCCTTTATGCCGACGTTGTCCTGCCGGCAACATCTCAACTGGAGCACTTCGATCTGCACACCAGTTATGGCCACCTGTACATACAAGCCAACAATCCAGCGATAGCGCCGTTGGGGGAGGCCAAGCCCAACACGGAGGTCTTCCGACTACTGGGGCGTGCTTTAGGCATGGAGGAGTCATTGTGGGCCGATAGCGACGAGCAACTAGCGGCCCAATGCCTGCATGGTCGCGGACCATTGAAGGGAATCACCCTGACCGCTGTGCGTGCAGGACCAGTGCGTTTGAACCTGCCCCGCCCGTGGGTACCTTTCGCGTGTGGGAATTTCCCCACCCCATCGGGTAAGTGTGAGTTGTACTCGGAACGTGAAGCACGCGCTGGTCGGGACCCCCTTCCTCACTACGTTCCCCCACACGAAGACCCGCAGACCCGTCCCGAGCTAGCGGCCCGCTTCCCGTTGCAACTGCTCTCGCCGCCAGCTCCCAGTTTCCTCAATTCCACGTTTGTCAACGTCGACTCCCTTCGTCAGCTTGCTTTGGAACCTACCCTGGAGATCCATCCGGCCGACGCCGAACCTCGGCAGATCCGAAGTGGGGACTGGGTCGTGGTTTTCAATGACCGTGGACGGTTTCATGCGCGGGCTCGGGTGGGGCCGACGGTGCGACCAGGTGTGGTGGTTTCCCTGGGAAACTGGTGGAGACGCTACACGCCAGACGGAGTTAATAGCAACGCGACCACTAGCACAGCTTTGGCGGATTTAGGGGGCGGGGCCACTTTCTTCGATAATCTGGTCGAAGTGCGTCGGGCGGAACAACAGCAATAACGGTTCGTTTTGCCCACTAACCCGGCAAACGGCTGCTGCAAGCAACAGCGACTCCATCAGCCGTGCAAGCCAAAGCAGCGTGGGCGGTGTTTGGCAGCTTGTCTGTGGTGTGAGCGACAGTAACTTGGTCAGCCCCGCAGGGTCAGGGACACGTATTTGGTTTCCAGGTAGGCTTCCAGGCCTTCGTGAGCAAGCTCGCGTCCCAGCCCGGACTCTTTCATGCCGCCGAAGGGGCATTGAGGCGTGGCGGGTACTGGGTCATTGATACCGATGATGCCAGCCTCCAGTCCTTCCGCCATCCGCCACATGACGGTAATGTCGTTAGTAAATACGTATGCCGCCAGGCCGTAGCGCGTATTATTGGCCGCCGCGATAACTTCATCCAGCTTGGAGAAATCCAGGATGGGCATGACGGGTGCAAAGGGCTCTTCACTCAGGATGCGGGCGTCCGGCGACAAGTGGGTCAGCACGGTTGGCTCGAAGAAGTAGCCGCGGGGGAATTTGTCGGAACGTTTGCCGCCGGTGAGGATCTCGGCTCCTTTGCGGCGGGCGTCGTCGATAAGAGCCAGGGTATTTTCCAGGGCTTTGCGTTCGAACATTGGCCCGACCTGCACACCTTCTTCCAAGCCGTTGCCCAGTTTAAGGCTTTTTGCTTCGGCCACTGCGGCCTCGGTGAACTTCTTCTCGATGTCTTTATGGACGTAGAAGCGGCTCGGGCTGATACAAACCTGACCGTTGTTGCGGAACTTGCCAATGACGGCTGCCTTGGCAACCACTTCCGGGTCCGCGTCAGGGAAGACGATGAAGGGCGCGTGACCACCTAATTCGAGGCTTAGACGCTTTAGCTGGTCGGCGGCCCGACGCATCAGTTGTTTACCGACTTCGGTCGACCCGGTAAAGCTGATCTTGCGGACCGCAGGATGGGTGAGGAACTCATCGGCGATTTCCTCGGCCGGGCCGATCACAAGGTTGGCCACGCCCTTCGGCAGCCCGGCTTCAACCAGGCATTCGAACACGCCAATGAGCGACAGAGGGGTTTGCGTGGCCGGCTTGCACACGATTGTACATCCGGCTGCCAAGGCCGGGGCAATCTTGCGGGCTTGCAGCGTGATGGGGAAATTCCATGGACCGATTGCCCCGACTACCCCCACGGGATGCTTGATCGTCAAGTGACGCTTCTGCGGGTTGGATGGCGGAATAACCTGGCCATAGGCCCGTTTCCCCTCCTCGGCAAACCACTCGAAGGTGTCGGCTGAATGCAGGACCTCGGCTTTGGCCTCGGCCACCGGCTTACCTTGCTCCAGAGTCATGGTCCGGGCCAACTCATCCGCTCGTGCCCGCATTAACTCCGCGGTCTTCTTTAACACCTTGCCCCGGTCGTAGGGGGTCAACCGCATCCAGGTCTTCATGGCCTCGGCCGCCGCCTCTATGGCCCGACGGCAATCTTCGCGACCGCCAAAGCTCACCTCCGCTATGATCTCTTCGGTCGCAGGGTTCTCCACACCGATCCGTTTCCCAGAAACGGATTCTACCCATTCCCCGTTGATAAAAAGTTGCCGATGATGTACCGCTACATTGGCAGTCATATCTCAATCCTCAATCGCAATTGTCGCTTTTTCAGGTATCTCCGCCTCTGCCACCGGCCGAACTGGCAGCATCAGTCATCAGAGCGGGTATTGACCTGGTTTTGTTCACTTACGGTTTGTTTTAGCGGTTGTGGCCGGCAACGGCTGCCAATCACCTTGTCGGGGGTCGGTTGCCCGAGTTCCTCAGGCAGATTGTTTAACAATTTTGGCTCTGGCATCCAGCGGCGGACCGCCTACAATCGCGGATACCACTGCTGGTTGTTCGATGTTAACCCTGACCGTGCGTGGTGATTTCCGTTTCCAGGAGGCCGCCTCATGATGTCGTGGAGCCGTCGCGAATTTCTGCGTTATACGTCAGCCGGAGTTGCTGGCGTGTTGGGAGCTTCGCTTACACCGGCACAAGCAAGCCGCGAACCGCTGTTTAAAATTTCGCTGGCCCAATGGTCCCATCATCGGGCCTTTTTTGGACGGGCTGGTGACAAAAAAGATCCTCTTCGCTTTGCCGAAATCGCTAGCAAAGATTACGGCATCGAGGCTGTCGAATACGTCAATCAATTTTATCGCGATAAAAAGCACGATGATAATTATCTGAAAGACCTCAAAAAGGTGGCGGATGATCATCGTGTGGTCAGCGTTCTCATCATGTGCGATGGTGAGGGAAGTCTTGGCGATCCAGACGAGAAGCGACGCCGTCAGGCTGTTGACAATCATAAACGCTGGGCAGAATGGGCTAGGTTTCTCGGCTGCCATTCCATTCGTGTAAATGCGGCGAGCGACTGGAAACTGGGGTTTGCCGAAACCCAGAAGCTGGCCGCTGATGGTTTGCGCCAACTGACGGAGTTTACCGCTACGCTAGGTATCAACACCATTGTGGAAAATCACGGCGGCCTGTCGAGCCACGGAGCATGGCTGGCTGGCGTGATCAAACTGGTCGATCACCCCCGTTGTGGTACCCTGCCTGACTTCGGCAACTTCAATATCGGCAAGATCCCAGGTATCGCCGAAACCACTTACGACCGGTACAAGGGTGTGGATGAGCTAATGCCATTTGCCAAGGGGGTCTCGGCGAAAAGTCATCAATTCGATGACCAAGGCAACGAAGTATTTACCGATTACCGCAAGATGCTGGACATTGTGGTCCGTAAACACAAGTACCATGGTTACATCGGCATCGAGTATGAAGGAAGCAAACACAGCGAAGCCGATGGCATCCGCCTGACCAAAAAGCTGTTGGAAACCATCCGCGAGGAAATGAGCCGGGGTTGAACGCCGGCGACCGGATAAAGCCTTTTCCAGACCGGCGTCTGATCCTCTGGAGGCCATAGCTTTCGATAAAACCCGAGCGCAGGCTCGTCGGTTTTTGGTTTCGAATTGTCGCCTTTATAATGAAGAAGGTGTCAGAGGTTGGCGTGTCCATAGGAACAGATGTTACTGATGGGTACATTGACATCGCGATGCATTGTTTTCGCCAGCCGCGCTTCTGCCAACGCGATCGTATACGGGGAGGCTCGCCATGCCGCTGTATCTTTACGAGGTGATCCGCGAAGATGGAAGTGGTGGCGAACAACTGGAAATTTTCCAGAAGATGAGTGATCCGCCATTGACCCATCATCCCGAGACAGGACAGCCCATCCGGCGAGTGTACGCCGAGCCGAACGCTCCGCGAACTTGGACCGATCTACACGCCCGAGCGGCTGTATCTGATAAAAACCTGGCCTCCAAAGGGTTCACCAAATACGTCAAAACGGATAAAGGCACTTATGAAAAGGTAGTCGGCGAAGGTCCAAAACAACTGAAACGCGACGGGGCGTCATAAGCACCGTCCCTTCGCCTTAATAACTAGAACCGTACTCGATAACCTGATTGCTAGGACGTAGACCGTACCATCTTTTTCGTACACTTCAAGCAGGCGGGATGCCCCACACCACGCCTAGCGAGCAAGTATCAGATTATCCCGAGCGTTGCCGTTTAATAAGTCTTTCTGTTAGCACCGCTTGGTGAGTTAGTGAATTATCAAAGTGTGCTGGTGTGAGCGTTGGTTGCGTTCTTGTCGCGACAGGTATGCCGTTAGTCGATTTCAGTGCCCTCCGGTTGTGGAACGGTTGCATCGTTCAGCGAACGCGGGGCAAAAATTCGAGCACGGCCTGATTAAATGCCTCTGGGTTTTCCAGGTTGCTCAGGTGGCCGGCACGGGGAACATATTGCAGTTGTGCCGTGTTGATCAGTCCAGCCAAGCGTGCGGCGTACAAAGGTGGTGTGATCGTGTCTTCCTCGCCGACAAGTACCAGGGTGGGAACACAAATATTGCCCAGATAGGGCGTAGCATCCGGACGATCACGCAGGGCAATCAACGCATCGACAAGCGCCTCCGGAGTTTGGCGCGACGCGATGGCTTGTACTGTATCAAGCAGGTGAGGATGACGCTGGCGTGTCGTTTCGCCGAGCAGTTGAGGCAGAAGTGTGGACGAGATGGCATCGATGCCACGCTGTCGGATAGCGGTAATCATCTCGTGACGTCGGGCTCGAGCGACTTCGTCATCGGCCCCGGCACGGGTATCGGCCAGAATCAAGCCAGCTAGTTGCCGAGGATGGCGGCGGGCGAAGGCCAAAGCCACATATCCGCCCATGGAAACACCACCGACAACGGCTGTGGGAACACGCAACTGCTCGAGCAGTTCCGCCACGGCGTCGGCTGCCGAGTCGATCGTCCACCCCGGTTGCCGAGGGGAAGCGCCGAAGCCGGGCAGATCAATTACGATGACGCGATAACCGGCTCCTACGAGTGCGGCTAGTTGTGGCTCCCACATTTCGTGGTCCAGCGGGAAGGCATGCAGCAAAATCAGGGGCGAGCCGTGACCATGATCGTTGTAAGCTAGCGTCATGTTCTGGCGCGGCAATGCGATGGTATGCACGATGTCCTCCCGATGGATCGCTCAAGTCCCTTCACATGGTTGCACAATGATTGCCCCCTGACCATTATATGGGGGACATTCCCTCTTCACCCGAAGGGGTATATCTCGCTCGGTTAACGGTAACGAGCTGACAGGCGTCGGATCTGATCATGCATACCCAGATGTTGCCAGGCGGACAGGAGCAATTCCTTGGCTTCAGAGTCCTCAACATCGATCCAGAGAATACTTTCTGCCCAGCGTGCCACCTGCTCCCAGTTACCCATTTGCTGCCAGAGTCGGGCCAGGCGACGGCGTACGTCGACGTTGTCCGGCTGACGGGCCGCCAGGTCGGCTAGCACCGCGGCCTGTTGCTGACGTTGCTGACCAAGGGCATATAACTCGGCCAGAACTTCAAGTTGCTCTTCACCAGCTACCTGCAAGCTCCGTAGTTGTTCCAGGACCGCAATCGCCCGTTCGTTCCGCTCGCACAGGACAAGATAACGGGCAAGCGCCCGCAGCAACCGTACGTTCCCCGGGTTGCGCTGGAGTGTTTCTTCCAGCAGCACGGCAGCTGCGACGACGTCCTTATTGCGATGATGTAAACGGGCTAGTACCAAGGCGGTTGCGGGATGTCCCTGATGCTGCCGCCAGACTTTTTCCGCTATGCGACGTGCGTCGTCCCAGCGTTGCCGCTGCAGATATGCTGCTGCTAGCTGAGCCCCCACCTCGGCGTTATCTGGATGTTTATTCCAGCTGGCTTCCAATTCCTCCAGTGGAGGCAGGATTTCCCGTGGCGGGACGGCACGCAAATGCTTGTCCAAGTACCGGCGGTACCCTTGCTCCAGTTGGTCCAGACTGACACCGCACACCTTCAGGATGGCTTGCTGCGTTGATAAACCCTGCTGGTAGGCCTCGAGCAATTCGCGAATCGCCTTTTGCCCATACTGTTCGGTCAAATACTGCACGTAGAGCCAGCCTTGGTAATAGGCAGTGATAACGTCCTCCGAATGGGCGAAATTTTGGTAACCCCGGGCAATCGTGTTGAGGTTGTAGATGGTGCCCGCTACGAGGCGTTCTTTGAGGAGTTCCTGATAAGCCAGGAACCGTTGATCTTGCTCGGCGTGGACTGCCAGCCCCTCCGTGAGCCAGGTCGGCACACGGTAGTGGGTTTGCTGCAGATTAAACACATGGGTCAACTCGTGGCGTGCCACGCTGACCCAGTTATACAGTCGGACTCGGTTATCAGCCCGCGGCGAGGGAAGAAGCAGGAGTGGTCCCGTACTTGCCCCTTGGACAGTCCCGGGCAAGTCGGGTAAGGCCAGGATGCGACCACTGAACATTTCCCGGCTAGCTAATATTTCGACCAGCACTTTGCCCGCCGGCGTGAAACCATACCGTTGCTGATATTCGGCGTACCACAGCTCCAGGTAGTCTGCCAGCCAGGCGGCCAGTACTTTGTCCCGTTCGCTGAACTTGATTACAAAATGATCCGTTTCGCGTTTCTGATACTTGGAGAGATGTTCAAGCACCTTCAAGGCATTGGCAACGCGTACGTGGAACGGATCGGCCTGGAACGCCTCTTTCAGAACCTGTTGGGCTTCTTCCTCCCTCCCCAATTGCCAGTACAAAAAACCTAGTCCGGCAGTGGCAGCGGGCAGATCCGGTCGTAATTTGACCGCTTGCTTGTAATGGTGTTCCGCTTCAGGGTACCGTTTAAATAACAGGAGCAGTTCCGCCGTTTCCAGATGCCACAGACCGGGGGTGCGACAAAAGCTAAGGACCTCCTGCTCCACTTTCTGCACGCTAGCGGCACTACCTTTGAGATACGCCAGGACGGCCTGACGAGCCCAGGTCGCCTCGGCACGAGGATGAATATCGCGGGCCAACTTAATCAGATTTTCTGCGCCGGCTAGATCCCCCGTCAGTAGCCTGACGTCCGCGAGTAGTCGCAAGGCTTCGAGATGATTAGGATGGATTTTCAACGCTTTGTCTGCCAAGCGAACCGCCTGCCCTGCTTGCCTCTGATCTAAAGCTACCCGGCCTTTGAGAGCCAGCGCGTCGGCTGCTCGCGGGTTGATCGCTAGGGCCTTGTCCAGGGCCGCTTCCCCTTCCGCTTGATTGTGCTTTTCGAGAAGAAGTTGGGCGGCTTGATATTCCGCCTGCCAGCAGTCAGGATCATCCCGCAAAGCATCCTTGTAAATTTCATTCAAAATGAAGGCAAATTGTTGGGGACGGCGGTGCCGACGTGCGTTTTCCGCTCCAGCCAACCCCACAATGAGCAGACGTTCGGCATCGCGAATTTCCTGGGCGGTACCACTGAGCTGGGTATAAGTCCGAACCAGCCAACGGACTTGTTGATCCGCCGCCTCCAAATCCCCCTGATCTCGCAAAAGACAAGCTTGCACCCAGCGGGCGCGGAAATGATTAGCATCGGTCCGCAAGGCGGCGGCCACGTCCTGATGCGCCTGCTCCCAACGACCAGTAACGTACAGCACCTCGGCCCGTTCGGCGAGCAAGTCGGCCTGATTTTTGTGTTTCTTAAGGCCTTCGTCCAGTACCTTCAAAGCGTCGTCGTATCGTCCAGTTTCGCGTAACACGCGACACCAACCGAGATAATCCTCGATAGCTCCACGCTGTTGAGCAGCCTGGCGGTAACCCTCTTCTGCTTCGGCGTAGTTGCCCCGCTGCAACAATTGTCGCAGCTGTTTAGGATTATGTACGAGATGACCGGTACGGACCGCCGTATCTCCGGCATGGCTCGGACCAAGGTTGTTGATCCAGCCAGTGAGGACTGCTATGGTAGCAACGTACCAAACGATCAGAAAAACCGATATTCTTCCCATGGTTCACCTGCATTCATCGTGCAAAATCGTCGGGGTATCAGCTCACTTTATCCAGATTAATCCCCTCCATGGTGGTTGCAACATCTTGCTTGGGGTGTTAAGATCCGGCATGACGCTCTGACACCCTTTCCGACGATGATTAACCACACTGCGATTGGACAAATGCTGTTTTTGTGAAAAAATGAACATGTTAGTTGACAATTCACTATTTATTGTTCATAATTATAGTAAATGTTGTTCTGGGATCCTCAACGGTACCGCTAGAGGATTTGGTGAGGCCTCAAAAGAGGTGAGCTGATAGATACCAGGATATCGAATAAGTGATCATGGGCGGCCTGTGGACGCACTACGGCCGATCTATTTTGATCAGACTAGATCAAATGACAGATCGTGCTTATGTCCGCGGTGTAGTTGCCGAGTATTTTCCTCGCTGAGGAGTTGTCATGATCCGCATAGGGATTGTTGGCATTGGGTTTATGGGGCGTATTCACTATTTGGCCGCGCAGCGTTTGCGGGAAGCACGGGTAACGGCCATTTGTAGCCGCGATCCAGCCAAAAGAGCAGGGGACTGGCGTTCGACCCGTGGCAATTTCGGTCCGGAACCGGGCATGGTCGACCTGAGCGGTATTAAGACGTATGCCCAATACACCGACATGTTAGCAGATCCGGAGATCGATCTGATCGATATTTGCACCGTGACCGATCAGCATGCACCAATGGCCATCGCTGCGCTGGAAGCAGGAAAGCATGTCATAGTGGAGAAAGCGATTGCTCTGACCCCCCAGGAAGCAGACCGAATGGTTGCGACCGCCCGCCAGGCGGGCCGGCTGCTGATGGTGGCACACGTGCTGCCGTTTTTTCCCGAGTTTCGTTACGCCGCTGAGGTGATCCGTTCGGGCCGTTATGGCCGACTACGGGCGGCTCACTTCCAACGTGTCATCTCCAAGCCGGACTGGTCGGCCGACATCGGCGATGCAGCCAAAACTGGTGGACCAGCCGTCGATCTGCATATCCATGATACTCATTTCATCTGCTGGGTCTGCGGCGTGCCCCAAGCGGTTTTCGCCGTGGGCACCCAAGACAATGGCACTGTCACCTATTTGACGACCTCCTACCTTTACGGCGAAGGTGGTCCAGCCATCACTTGCTCCAGCGGTGCATTGTGTATGAAGGGGCGGCCGTTCATCCACGGGTACGAGATATATCTGGAGCAAGCCACCTTGGTGTATTCCTCCAGCGGCCCACCGCTGACGGTCTTGACAGCAGACGGGCAAGCACATCAGCCTGAACTACCGGGCGGCAGTGACCCCCTCACGGCCTTTGCTGAAGAGCTGCAGGCAGCAGCCGATGGCGTGCGGACCGGCCAGGAACCTTCCGTGCTCGCAGGCCAACTGGCTCGCGATGCCTTGATGTTGTGCTATCGCGAATGTGACTCGGTGCGGAGCGGCCGTGTTATCCCTGTCTCGGGTGCTCTCCGCAATGAACTAAGCTAAAAAGCGACTTACTTCGATCCACGCATGTTTTCAACGTTCGTTCGCAATTTGTATTTAACAGTTTAGTATTGGCAGTAAGATGTAGGAGCGAAAGTGCACTAATATCAAAGCACCTATGGTGAAAAATTATGCTGCGTGATGATGCATTAGTGCAGGCAGCGTGGCAGGCTTGGGCCAACGCCTATGCGCCATATTCGGGACTGGCAGTTGGTGCGGCGGTGGAAACGGCGGATGGTCAGATTTTTGCAGGTTGCAATGTCGAAAATGCCAGCTATGGTCTTACTTTGTGTGCAGAGCGCAATGCATTGGCTCAGGCCGTTGCGCGAGGACAGCGGGGCATCTGTCGTGTGGTGGTGGTGGCAGATACAACTCAACCGCTAGCTCCCTGTGGTGCTTGCCGCCAGTGGTTATGGGAGCTGGCGCCCGCTGCCGAAGTGATTTTGCTCAATCGTCAAGGTGAATGGCGGCGATCGACCACCGCGGAACTTTTGCCCTTGGCCTTCGACCGTGGACATCTCCTGGGCAAAACGGGCTCTGAGGCTGGAAATACGCAACGTGCGACTTGATTGGCCATACTGGTGTCCGAGTCGTCGTGAGGGCTTCCATGGCTGCACCCGTTTACGTGTTGGACCACCCCCTGATGTTGCATCACCTGGGACGTTTGAGGTCTCAGGCAACGCCAGCACCGGAGTTCCGGACACTAGTAACCATTCTGTCGCAAGGGTTGTTTCTGGAAGCCACGCGGGATCTGACCCTGCTGCCGATTGAAGTAACGACACCTCTGGCCATTGCCCGTGGCGGACAGATTCAGGAAAGGATCGCCTTCGTGCCGGTGCTGCGAGCGGGGCTAGGTATGGCTGAGGCCATGCTCGCCTTCTGGCCAGCAGCCAGCGTTTGGCATCTTGGACTGTACCGCGACCACGATACGTTGCGACCTATTACCTATTACAACAAACTGCCCCCTCACCTGGACGCTGACCTGGCGTTTGTCCTCGATCCGATGCTGGCCACCGGGGGCAGCGCCGTTGCTGCCATCGACATTCTTAAACGTCATCAGGTACGTCGCATTCGCTTTTTGGGCCTCATTGCGGCCCCTGAAGGGATCCGCGCTTTACAAGCCGCCCACCCGGACGTGCCCATCTACCTGCTGGCCGTCGATGATCACCTCGATGCACGCGGTTACATCGTTCCTGGACTAGGCGATGCCGGCGACCGGCAGTTCGCTACCGGAGTTCCGGCCTGACTCGCTAACTCCTGAAGACCATCGCTGATTGTCAAACAATCTGTTCAGATGGAGTTTGAATTACTCAACAGGGGAACCGGGTCACCCTGACCCGAGCTGTTCGATAACGATCATTGTCACACCAAGGGCTAGGTGTGCCAGTCTGACCCAACCGTAATACATTATTGCTTTTGCATATTTGCAAAGACGGTTTCAGAGAGAGGAAATATTTATCGCTTGCGGCGATGTGTCGCTGCGGTCGGAGGCGGGAATTCGCCAAATTCAACGGCCTGACTTGTCGCTGTGCACACCAGAGTGATCGTTCGACTACGGTCGATATCCAGATCTTCGCCGCGAAGGCCTTGCCAGACGGCCAAATATTCCAAGGTGCCGGTGATCGGCTTTTGGTCTTGTCGACGTTTTTCCACCCCGCCTTTCCAGGCCAAAACGGGGAGTTCACCCCGCTCCGCCGCGGCTGCCAGGTCCGGTTCATCGATGCGTTTTTGGCGACCACGCTCCCAGCACCAGATCAACCCACCGTCTGGCCCTAGCCACAGTTGCTCCCACGTTAGCCCTTCACGAATCGGCACATTCCTGGACCGTTGGATACGCACAAGAGTATCGCTCATGGTACCAAAGCTCCAACAAGAAAGGCCAAAGCTATCGGCGAGTATCCACTATCATCCGAGTCGTTGCTGAGTGTATCAGAAAAACGGACGCAAGTGGCACTCCTCATTCGTTCAGGAGTTGTTTATTGCTATGATAACTCGTCGAAGACGAGGTCGATGGTCACCTTGAAATCTCCTCGAGGCTAAAAGTCAAGGGCCAAATACATTCCACATGGAAAAAGTTAAAAACCGGGCGAGCACGTATGGTTGATGATTTACGGCGACCACCCAGTGTAAGTTGAGGTCGGCAAACCGAGTCGGAAAATTCGAGGAGACCATGAAACGAGTGCGGATCGGGAACGGTGGCGGCTTTTGGGGAGATAGCCTGGATGCTCCCGTTCGTCTGGTACGGGAGGGCCGGCTGGATTATCTGACGTTAGATTATCTGGCCGAGCTGACCATGTCGATTCTGGCCGTTCAGAAACAGAAAAATCCTGCATTGGGTTACGCCACGGACTTTCTGGAGGTGGCGCGATCGTTGATTCCGTACCTCCGCTCGCAGCCGCAGTTGAAAATTATCACGAACGCGGGTGGTTTGAATCCAAAGGGGTGTGCTTTGGCAGTCCGGGAGCTGTTTCGGCAGGAAAATCTGGCTGATGTTCCGATCGCGGTAGTAGGTGGCGACGATCTGCTGCCTTATCTGGATGAATTGTTTGCCCGTGGGCATTTGCTGCATCACATGGACACGGGCGAACCGTTGGCGGCCCGGCGGGAACGTGTAGTCAGTGCCAATGCCTATTTGGGTGCCCGTCCGATTGTGGAGGCGTTGCGGCAAGGGGCACGGGTGGTGATCACCGGCCGCGTGGCGGATGCCTCCTTGACAGTGGCACCGGCCGCTTTTGCATTCGGTTGGGGCTTCGGTGACGCTGATCTTGATCGTCTGGCTGCGGCCACCGTGGCCGGACATCTCATCGAATGTGGGGCCCAGGTTACCGGCGGACTGTGGACGAACGCCTCGGCACACACCCGCCTGGCCGATGTCGGCTATCCCATCGTTGAAATGACCGAGGATGGCCAGTTTGTCGTTACCAAGCCTCCTGGTAGTGGAGGTGTGGTTAACCTGGAGACGGTCAGTGAACAACTTCTCTATGAAGTGGCCGATCCACGGGCCTACTACACGCCGGATGTGGTCGTCGATTTCACTGCTGTAACCTTAGAGCAACAAGCCGAGGACGTAGTGGCCGTTCGGGGGGCTTGTGGTATTGCTACCACCGAGACGTACAAGGTGTCCGCCGCATATCGCGACGGCTACACGGCTGCCGGCACACTGGTGATTGTTGGCCCTGATGCGGTAGCAAAAGCCCAACTATCGGGACAGATCATTCTGGAGCGGTTGCGCCAGGCGGGTTGGGTATTCGAGCGAAGCTACGTTGAGGTACTGGGTGCGGGGGATGCTGTGGCGGGAGTTTTACCTCGGGCCGTGGACCCGCCGGAGGTCGTGCTTCGTGTGGCTGTGCACGATCACCGTCGCGAAGCGGTTGAGCGATTTACCCGCGAGTTAGCGCCGTTAGTCACCTCAGGATTTGCCGGCACCACGGGCTATACTACGGGGCGACCTCCGGTCCGCGAGGTCTTCGCGTTTTGGCCCGCTCTCATCGCTAAATCTGCCGTCTCACCTACGGTAGAATTGCTTGCCTGATTGAAAATTTCGGACTTACCCTAGCGAATACATGTCTCATTCGATCTGATCATACGCATAGAGTAATCAAGCAACGGTGTTACGGAAGGATTTGGAGGATGGTTATGGTTCCAACAACCGCAACTGCAGCATCAGCCGATACAACCTCAACGACGACCCTATCGGAACGACGGGTGGTCCCCTTGTCGGCATTGGCCCACGGCCGCAGTGGTGACAAAGGCAATCATGCCAACATCGCCATTTTGGCCTACACAGAGGCGGGCTACACTTTTTTGTGCGATTATTTGACTGCAGAGCGGGTGGCCCAATACTTTGCCGCGTTGCGGCCGAGTCGTGTCGAGCGCTATGAAGCTCCCAACGTCCGTGGCCTCAACTTCGTGCTGTACGATGTCCTCGGCGGTGGCGCGAGTGGCTCATTACGATCGGATAGCCAAGGTAAGGCTTTGGCTATGGCACTCCTGCGCATGCCGATTCCGCTTCCGGAGCAAGTGAACAATACCTCAAGCCAGTGACCTCGCCTAGAAGTTGAGCCTTTGAAAAACCTACTACATAATCAGGCACATCGTCCGAGAGGGTGGGGGACTTATTGGTCCACGCCCGATGTCGTCAACGACAAACAAATTGTCGGGATCCTAACCAAGAGGAACTAAATGTGGGCTAATTCATAATTTTTCTCGAACCTGATTTGTTGATCAGTTCAGTGCTGAAGTTTATCGATGGCGTCCATGGAATAAAGCAAACAGTGGAGGGGAGGGTGATGTCTGACGAGGTACTCTATGAGCAACGGGGCAACACGGCTTGGATCACTTTGAACCGTCCCGACAAGCGCAATGCCTTATCACGGGGATTAATTCAACGTCTGGCTCAGGCTTGCCGGATAGCCGCCGCTGATGCATCTGTTCGTTGTCTGGTGCTGACCGGGGCGGGGAACGCCTTTTGTGCCGGTATGGATCTGGAAGAGCTGCGGCAATCACTCTCTGCCCAAGCGGAGTTGATCTGGGAAGATGCTCACCGTCTGGCCGAGCTTTACGACTTTTTATACCGGTTGTCTAAACCAACAATAGCGGCGGTAAATGGTCCGGCGGTGGCTGGTGGAGCGGGTTTGGTGAGTGTTTGCGACCTGGCGGTGGCAGTCGCCACTGCCCGTTTTGGTTACCCGGAGGTCCGGCGGGGCCTGGTTGCCGCCATGGTTCTGCCCCATTTATTACGCCACGTAGGTGAGCGGGCGGCACGCTGGTTGCTCCTTACCGGCGAGCTGATCGATGCACGGCAGGCCTGGCAGATTGGTCTTATCAACGCCGTGGTGGAGGATCAGCAGCAGTTGTACCATACCGTTGAACAATGGCTGTATTGTTTGCTTCAGGGTGGACCCCAGGCGCTGGCACGGACCAAGGAATTACTGGCTCGTGCCACTCCCCATGTCTTGTCGATTGACGAGCTGGCGCGTGGTAGTGCCGAACCGCGGCTGGGCGAAGAGTGCCGACAGGGATTAGCCGCTTTTTTCGAAAAGCGGCTGCCACCTTGGGTTACCCTCCCTTCTGCCTAGCCCTAGGGGGTTGAAGAATTGCCCTGGTATGTTTGGGAAGAGCCGCTTATTTTTCTGACCCTGTGCTGCAAGGATTGATCTTTGTCAAGAGCGGCGCAAGGCTAGCGAGTCCACAGCGGAGAAATCACCTAGTCCAGGACCTGTGGTTGTTTCTATGGGCCAGCCGCTATTTATCGCGATCGACGGCGTAGATGGTTCGGGTAAGACCACGCAATGCCGGTTGCTGGCTCAATGGCTTACCCAGCACCAGGTCCCCGTGGTAGTATGTCGGGATCCAGGCTGCACTCCCCTGGGGGATCAACTGCGGCACTTATTGCTGGAGCGGGCCGAACTAGCCATAGAGACGCATGCCGAGGCATTGCTATTTATGGCCGCTCGGGCCCAGATGGTGACTGAGGTTATCCGTCCAGCCTTGCAGCGGGGGAGCTGCGTCCTGTGTGACCGCTTCCTGCTGGCCAATGTGGTCTATCAGGGGCATGCCGGTGGCCTGGACCCCGAGCAGCTATGGCAGATTGGTCGTTGGGCCACACAAGGATTAGAGCCCGACCTGACTGTGGTCCTGGATCTGGACGACTTATCCCTGACAGCACGACGTAAGCAGGTACAACCGGACCGTGTGGAGCAGCGAGATGCCGAATTTCACCGCCGCGTCCGTGACGGCTATCGCTACGAATGTCACCGTCAGCCCGAACGCATCTTTCTGATCCCCGCCGATGGCGATATCGAAGTTGTATTCGGCCACCTGCGCGGGCATCTGCTGCCCCATTTCCGGGCACACGGTTGGCACTTGGAAGAGTGACGCCACAAGCAGTGCTATTAGGCATGGAATGATGTGATTTAGAAGTCTACTTTGCTCTCTAGGCACTCAGTATGCGTTTTTTTGCTTACCAAAGAGCATTCGCCAAACCGTCAGGACCAGGATGCGGAGATCAAAAAGCGGATTCCAGTGGGTGATGTAGTAAAGATCAAACTGGACGCGTCGCCGCAGAGAGGAATTGCCCCGCCAGCCGTTGACTTGGGCCCAGCCGGTCATGCCAGCTTTGACAGCATGACGTGCCATATAGTTTGGGATGGTTTTTTGAAATTGCTGGACAAATACGGGACGCTCTGGGCGGGGCCCTACCAGGCTCATATCACCCTTGAGTACGTTGAATAGTTGCGGTAATTCGTCCAGATTGGTCGCGCGCAGCAAGGCCCCAAGCCGTGTCCGGCGAGGATCATTGGGACGGGTCATCTGGGGACCATCTTTTTCGGCGTCCACGTGCATCGTCCGGAACTTGAGCATCTGAAAGGGTCGGCCATTCAGCCCACAACGCTCCTGACGATATAAGACTGGGCCAGGACTAGTCAGCTTGATCAACAGAGCGATGATCGCCATCAGGGGGGCCAGCAAAATAATCGCGACGAGCGATAAAATGATGTCCATGGCCCGCTTGATGACAACGTTAAGTCCGTAATGGGGATTTTCTCGCAGACTGATGATGGTCATCCCGTGCAGATGGGTGGTGTGGAACGCGAGACTGGCAAACTCGGGTATGTCGGCCATGAGTTGGATGTCCACGGTGGTTTGCCCTAGTAGTGCGAACACACGACGAGCGTCCGCATAACGGTTCAAGGGTAACGCTACGAAGACGTGTTCAATGTGGTGCCGTTGTACCAGTTCGGGGAGCTGAGCAATCGAGCCCAGGACAGGCAGGTCGCTGATACGTCGCCAGGGTTCATCCTCGACATAACCGACAGGCTGGATGCCCGTCCAGGGGACGGCCCGCAAAGTGGCTGCCGTCCGTCGGGCCAGTCTGCCGCCGCCGACGATCAAAGCATGACTTTGATTGATACCGTGGCTCCGCAGGCGATGGAGGGCCCACCACATCAGGCGTCGGGAGCCAACGATAGAGCCCGCTGTCAACGCTACAAATAGTGCCATGGCCAGACGGGACTCATAGTGATGGCGTTGGGCAAAACTCGCTGCCATCACTGCCAGAGCCATCAGGACCACCCCCCGGCCTACGGCCAATAACTCCTCGCGGAAACGCCACAGCCGGTGGACTTCGTACATTCCCGCAAAGTAATATGCCAACGCCGCCATCAGAACAATGGCCGGCAATGACTGCCAATACAGGATGGCCTCGGGCTGAGCACAGGCGTTTGACGGAAACCAACCACTACTGAACCGCAGCCAATAGGAACACACCCAGGCCAGCGCGGTTGCTGCCAGATCTGCCAGTCCGAACCACAATGCCAGTTCCTGCCGTGTTCGCCGTATCATAGGCCAAGTAATCCCGCCGGCCGCGTGTCTATTTATGTGCTGAGGGAGCCGGACAGTAGCACTCGGGCAGACGAATCGTCAAGGGCACCTGCAGATCGAATGCAGACACGCTGGAAGGCCGCAAATTGTACTAGCTGAATTGGTCCCTGGTCGCAATGATCCAAGCTGCTTGGCACAGCCTGGCAAGGAACGCACACTAGCCATGCGTCCGGCGATAGGTCGATGGCTTATTGATCATGATTTGCATGGGACGCGGCTTAGTTATACCCCCCCCTGCCTTGTGTCGCTGGGTGTGGTAGTTATTGCCGCAATTTTGACGCCGCTTTTGATCACTGCTTTCCGTCAGTATTTATTACAATGCTGGTTACTCTCGGCATCGACCCTAGCAGGCCCGCCGAATTGTGTCATTATTGTCGCGATTCTACTGGTTTGTTTCTACCCGCAGGGTGGTGTCATTTCGTCGGTACGCTCCTGTCAGGGGAAGACGTCTTGGGTTGACCGACAAACAGAGGAACGTACTGGTGGGAGGAGTTGGTAGGAGGGTTGATGTTTGGACTTACACAACATCTGACCTTGGTGCAGGAAGTGTGCGCTGGGTTGCCGCTGTGTAAGGTTGGAAATTGAAACTCGGATATGTGGGTATTGCTGGAAGCAGAGCCCAAGTAGGGCGTTCACTGGCTCTGAAGCGGATTACCTCTCTATGAGTAGAATGTTGGTAGTGTTGTCCTGGAGCCAGTTAGAGTAACTGTTTCGTTACGGGAGTAGCCTTCATGCTGAACGCAGATCAACTGTTGGCACGGTTGTACGCTCTGCGCAAGGAATATGCCGATGATCCCGAAGACGAGACATATCAGGCACTGCATCACGCCTTCATGTTCATTTCCTATCACATGGCTCAGTTTAAGGAATACGTTCAGGAACAAGCGGCTAAAGAGCGTTCAGCAACGAATGACGAGCAGGATTGAGTGAACGTTGCAAGGTAGGTGGGGAAACAAAATATGTGTCGTGATCGAAGCCTCAGGCAAGTTGAGTTTCCTGTAATGGGGATGACGTTATGGTTAACGGGCGGTGATGGTAGCGGGTTGCTCTTCGACCAGCGGACGTTGCAGGTGTTGGGCTCGGACTTCGGCACGAATGCGACCAGTACCCGGTCGGGTTGTTTCCACGTCGAGGCGGAAAACCGCGGTTGCCCCAGGGGATAATTCGGCCACAGGAGGAAAGATAATCTGCCCTGGCGTGTCGTTGGAAGCTACGGATCCCCCAGGGCCCACCCCCTGCAGCAAGCGGAAGTGATCGGATAGAACTAGTCGCGGGGCGACGTCCCGTGCAGCCAGTGTCCCGACGTTTTTCACACGTATCTGATAGCTTAGTCGTTGACCCAACGGCAGAACGCCGGTGGGAGCCGCCAGTTCCAACACCAAGGCAGGGACGCCGATGATAGCTATATTAGCATCGGTGCGGGCCTGGAGCGGAGCAGAAGCCAGTCGCCGTCCTGGACCAGCATCCGCCAGGAACAAGGCAGTCAGAGTTGCCCGTTCGCTCAGGCGTTCACCCCGCAAGCGCAGACTGAAGGTGCGCTGCGCGCTGGGTGCCAGCTCGGTTAGTTCCCATTCCACACCGGAGGCGACTACCCGACCACCATTGTCGGCAGTTACCACGCCCAGCTCTGCTGGTACTAGCAGCCTCAGCAAGCCGTTGGTCAGGGGTAACTCCCCTCGGTTACTGACGGTAACCGCAGCAACACATTCCTGCTGCAAGTAAATCATCGGTGGTAGCTGGATGGAAACCATGGCTCGAGCCGAACGCACTTCCACCATTGCCGCTGGCGCTGTCACACTTAGCTGGCCGTCGGCGGTGACAGTTGCGCGGATCTGCCATTGACCTGTCTGCTGCGCCTGCAAGGAAACGTCGAGTGTCCGGGTCTGACCGGGTTCCAGACGGCCAATAGTGAGTTCCAGGGGTCGGGTTGCAGAAGTCGAGATCAAGCCGGCGTCGGTATCGATCCATGCGGTGGCGTTATCGATGGGTGCCGCGCCCGCATTTGTTGCCGCCAGGCGCATCTGGAACCGCTCACCCTGGAATACCAGCGACGGTGCTTCTAATACAGCGTGCAGGCGGCCCGCCTCCAGTTCCACCGTTTTGTGCTGCACGGCCTGCAAGCCGTCCGCACTGCGTGCCTGTACGTGCAGTTGAGCCGTGCCTTTCTGTTTGCCGATGAGGCGGAGTTGCAACTCCTGGCGTCCACGGGCCGGAACCGGGGGTAAGACAAAAACCAGAGTATTATCCGCTTCGATCCGGCGGGGGGGTGGTTCACTCCACGCTAGGGACAATTCGCCAGACAACCGGACCCGGACATCGATCTCCTGGCTGTCGACGGCACCGGCGTTGTCCAGTACAACTTTGGCGGGGAAGGGTGCCTCTACACCTGCAGTCCGGGGAAGCTGAACGGTCAAGCCAACGTCAGGAGCGGCCCATTCCACTGTTGTTTCCCGTCGAGCGATAACTTGGCCTTCGCCACCGCTAACGTTGGGCAGTTGCACAATTTCAATCGCAATACGATTTTTCCCCGGTTGAGGTTGTGTCTGGATCAATCGTACGGCCGCTTGTCCCTCGGCATCGACATATACTTCGGCTTCCCGGCCTCCTTGTCCGCTGCGACTGGCCGCCGTTCCGCTACCGCCCCGCGGTATCAGTTCCGCGGCGGGACCATCCAATAATCGGTATCGGACTCGATAGTGGGCGGCACTGTCTCGCTCGTCCGTCGGTATGAAGCGTGTGGTCAGAATCCATTCTCCGCCCCATCGCACCACGGCCGGCGGCGGAAACTGAATACGCCCTTCTCCCCAAATGATCCGTACACTAGCCCGGCTGTTGGACCAGGAAAAAACCTCCGGGGCATAAGCTGTGACTATGGTTTCGCCAGGTACCGACGAGCTGACCACACAAAAAGTCTGACCAGGAGCAATCACGACATCATCTGCCGGATCATCATTGCCGCGTGTGATCGTGTGCGTGCGATAGTTGGTGTACGTAACGGCATAATGGTTGTTCACTTTATAGCCACGACCGGGGTAAAAGCCCGATTCGTCGGCTTCCACGATAGTCCCAACACCTTCCAGAATCCATTCGATGCGGCGGGAACGTCGCGGCTGGCCATCCTTGTCGAACACTGTGCCCACCAGAACGATGGCTGCACCGAGGGGGGCCTGGATCTGATCACCAGGGCTGATTTCGACCTTGTAAGCTTTCGGATCATAATTATGGAAGTACCCACGCCCAGCAGGCTTGGCATGGTGCTGAACTACAGGACCACCGGGCAACAGATACGGAAAGTAACTGGGATTGTAGGAACAGCCTGACGCTGACAGTATCAGCGCTAGTCCTATGGTTCCTACCTGTTCCCAGCCTGCTTTCATCGATCCGGCTTCCTCAAACGACAAAAGCTCCAGCTCTGCGTCTGTTCCGGCGATCTGTTGCCTTCACTAGACGACCACTCCATACCCCTGAAGAGTAAAAATGACAAGCCGAGCTGGATTTGGGTTCCTCAGTCACTATTCACCCCTGATTTTAAATGTAACAAGACCATTGCCTAAACATCGTGGGCAGACAATCCTCCGTACGGGAGGACGAATGTCTTTGATAGGCATTTGATGCCGTGACAAGGGTCGTTCTAACGGGTGGCGGGACTAGAAGGGGACAATCTATATGACACAGATCAAACCTGACGAATATGGACAGTTGCAGCCAAGTCGAGTCCATGTGCCGAAAGCAGTCACTGGACGTGCTCTGCTCTGGAGTATGACAATCGGCATGATCATAGCCTCGGGCGTTGCGACGGTAAAAGCTGGTATTGCCCAAGGAAGGGGACCGAGCACGCTACCGCGAATAATCCGTTGGTCTGCTACGACCGTTGCGTCAGAACACATACATGTTGCCGGAGCTCCTGATGTCCCCACAATCCAACTGAAGGTGACTTTGCCACCTCCGCCTCCTGTTCATCAGCAGCGTTCGCTAGTGATTCCTTTCAATGAACGACGCGCTGGAAATGCCGCTGTGGACTATCTGCGTGCGTTAACAGTATTACCGCAGCTACCAAGAGAGGCCGCTGAAGTTGAAAAACGACAACGTGAATTGGACGAGTGGTTGACCGTTCCCTTAGCTCGCTTGCCGTTAAAACAGGTGCAGGCCCGCTGTGAGGAATACGCTGCTGCTGTGTTTGCCCTGCAAACAGGGGCCCGACGTCGTTATTGCGACTGGCAGCTTGACGAATATCTGGATCCGGAGCAGACTGCCTTTCTGTTGGAAAGTTCGGCCAACTACCGACATCTGTTACATATTGTGCGGTTGCGATTGCGGAGTCACCTGGCCCGAGGTGACTTGGAGGCCGCCTGGCAAGACTGGCAGACCGGCTTGCAATTCAGCCGGGACGTGGCCCAGAGCCCGACTGTCATTCGAATGCTGACTGGCATCGCTTTACAAACGCAGATGCTCCATGTAGCCCATGACTGGATGCAGCATCCCAAATGTTTCAATCTGTACCCTGCTTTCATCAGTTTACCACGACCACTGTTTGACCCGGCCATAGCCCTTGAAGGTGAAGCCGCTTTCATCCGCCGCAGCCTACCCCAACCGCCAGAGCTGGAACAGAAAGTCCTTTCTCCCCCGGAAGCCCTGCGTTTACTGACGGTATGTTACGGCAGTGTGTCCCGTACACAGTCTACGGGTCCCCTGGTCGGAGTTGCTCTGGCGGGCTACGCAGCCCAGCAGGCTCCTGCTGCCCGCACCGAGTTGATGCAATTGGGTTTGGATCCCAAGCGGGTCGAACGCCTACCCGATGCCCAAGTCGTTGCCCTGCGAAACGTCTTGCTGATGCGCGGCTTGTGGAACGAAGTCGTCCAGCTCTTCCAGCTTCCATATTATCGTACCCAACCTGTTGTCCTGCGGTTGGAACGCAAGCTGACAGAACTGACGCAACGTCAGGATTTGGTTCTGACTCTGTATAGCCAGTCTGTCAAGTCAATTCTGAAAACCTATCATGCGTTTCATCGTTTGGAGCGGCTGCGGGCCTTGTTGCAAGCAGTGGAGGCCATCCGGCTCTACGCCTTCCACCATAAGGGACTATTGCCGGAAAATCTGGAACAGATAACCACTGTGGACGTCCCCCAGGATCCCTGGACCGGTAAAGCCTTCTTGTACCAACGGACTGCCAATGGCTTCAAGTTAACGGCTCTGCCAGAGCCTCCCGATACCCCTCAATCGGGCAGCAGCTGGACTTACGAGGTTGTTATTGTCGATCAGAAACCGTAGTGCAGCCGGACGTGTCGGGGTTGCTATCCCCTGACGATGGCAGAAGCCTATCTCTGCAGTGATCCCCTTGGGTATGCCCTGGGGAAGGATCATGGTGCCGTCGCTGTAGCTGGTACGATGCGGAGGCGTTGCTGGACGGTGACACCGCGGGCCTCCATCGTCACCTGATATTCCCCTGGTGGTAAGTTCCCCAAGGGGCGGAAATGCAGGCCGGGGCCAGGAACCACAAACTCGGTAGTTCCACTGTGTTGTGGTGATTGCCAACTGAATCGAACGCGTTCCATTTGGCCTTTAGCCAGGTAAAAGGCGGCCACGGGTCCCAGCGGCGGGTTGGGTGCCACATAAGCATCACGAGGTAGCGGATCCGCTTTGTCTTTAGCGGTTGGCCGCTCCTGTCGTTGCAGATGAGTGACGACAGGGAAGGGAAAGAGGACCACCTCGCCGGTGAGTTGGGTATCCTGCAGAGCCTCTAATGGTCCGATCGGGATAATCCAGATGCCTCGTCCGTGTGTGGCAACGACCAATTCGCGTTCCCGCGGATGGATGACCAGATCATCCACCCGTACAGCGCGGGGCATGCCTGAGGCATGCAGATGGTGCCATTGTCGTCCATCGTCGCAACTGACATACAGACCGCGTTCTGTGCCTGCAAAGAGAAGCCCGCGTCGTCGCGAGGACTCGCGCACGACCCCCACCACGGCATGGAGGGGCAGGTTCGAAGCGATAGGTACCCAGGTCTGACCAAAGTCCGTGGTTTTGTAGATATAGGGGCGGAAGTCATCGTTCCGGTGCCGATCCACCGCGACGTAAGCGGTACCAGCAGCGAAGTGTGAGCATTCGATTTTCGGGATAGCTCGTTGGCGGGGGATGCCCGGGAGCCGATCGGTCAGATCGGTCCAGCTTTGTCCGTCGTCGCGGCTAAGCCACAGCTTACCGTCGTCGGTTCCTACCCACAGGATGCCCGGCTGCACGGGCGAGGCGGCTAGGCTCAAAATAGTGTGACCGGAGGGAGCTGGCGGAGTGCCATCGCGTGGATAAGCGGTCAAATCGGGGCTGATCTTTTGCCAACTATCACCCCGGTCTGTCGATCGGAACAAATATTGCGCCCCGTAGTAGATTGTCTTGGCATTGTGCGGTGAAATCAGGATCGGAGCATTCCAGTTGAAACGATAGGGTCCGGGACCTTTGCCAGTTTTGTCCTGCTTTACACCAGGGGGACGGATGCTTTTATTGGCCCCTTTACCTTTGGCAGTGGGGGGCACATCCAATCGTACCCGTACCAGGTTTCCATACTGACTTTCGACGTAGACGATGTTGTTGTCTTCGGGGTCAACTGCCGCCTGAAAACCGTCACCGCCAAGGAGGCGACGCCAATCGGCCAGTGTAATTCCATCATGGTACAAAGTGGCACTCGGCCCCATCCAGGAGCCATTATCCTGCAAGCCGCCAAAAACGCGATATGGAGTCCGGTTATCCACAGCGACGCCGTAGAACTGACTAATGACCAGACCCCGTTTGGGTTCGAAATTCTTGCCGTCCTTGCTGATGTATAAGCCGCCGTCGTTACCCACGATAAGGTGTTTGGAGTCCTTAGGGTTGATCCACAAGGCGTGATGATCGGCATGCATCGTATGGCGGAACGGAGGGAAGGTGCGTCCGCCATCAGTGGAAACATGGAACGACACGCCCAATACGTAAACGATATTCGGGTCGTTGGGGTCGACGCGAATCTGGCCGTAGTAAAAGGGGCGTGGAACCAGGTCGTTGACTTTACGCCAGGACTCACCGCCATCATCAGAGCGGAAAATACCGCCGCGCGCAACGGGGCCTGGGCTTTGTGGCTTACCATCCTTGCCGACAGGCGTCGGTGGTTGACCCAGATTGCTGTTTTGTCCACTTGTTTCGCTGGTGTGGACAACGGCGTAGATGATGCGCGGATCCTTCCGATAGATGCTGATGCCGCAGCGGCCATAACCCACATTTTCGGGCAAGCCAATGGTCAGTTTTTTCCAGGTTTTGCCTGCGTCTGTGGTTTTAAATAACCCGCCGGAAGGTCCGGTTTGTCGGATGGGGCTGCCGCCAGAGAATGCGTCTCGCCGGACGGGCCAGAAGGCAGCGTAGAGCACTTCCGGATGAAGGGGATCCATCTGCACGTCGATGCAGCCCGTGTCTTCGTCGATGAACAAGACGTGTTGCCAGGTTTGTCCGCCATCAGTGGTTTTGTACAGTCCACGGGCTCGGTTTGGTCCCCAGATGTGGCCTAAGGCTGCAACGTAGGCGATGTCCGGATTGCTCGGATGAACGACGATGCGACCGATGTGATGGGTGTCGTCCAGGCCGCAATGAGTCCAGGTTTTGCCACCATCCTGCGAGCGAAAAACCCCACAACCCCAACTGACCGAATTGCGTGGGTTGGCCTCACCGGTTCCCACGTAGACCACTTCCGGCCGCGAAGCACACAGGGCCACTGCACCTATGCACTGAGTTGGTTGTTCATCAAAAACAGGGGTAAAAGAACGGCCTCCATCTTGGGTTTTCCAGACGCCGCCACCAGCACTGGCCACGTAGAACACATCGGGATTTGTTTCGTCGACCGCCAAGTCGCAAATCCGTCCGCCCATGTTGGCAGGGCCGATGCAACGGGCCGGCACTCCTTGCAACAATACGTTGCAGTGATCAAGTTTGGCAGCAGCCGTCGCAGATTTGGTCGCCGGGGGCTGACTCCTGAGCAGGGGTACTTGGGGCGAACCCCAATAAACCAGGACACTAAGGAGTGAGGTTAGTAACACCGCAGCGGGGTAACGGGTCATGGCAGCGTTTCCTCGACTCTTCAGGGACTGGCCTGAGCGATGCGCGACGTACTTATGGATGTTTCCGTAATAGCATAGCCTCTTGGATCGCGTGAGGGAATGTCCCAGTGGTATGTTGCGAGGTGATCGCTGCATCGCACAGGCAGTAGCCGGGTTACAACAGTCGGCAGTGATGCTGTATTGACGCGGGTCAAGGCGGTGGTCTAAGTTAGGGGTGCTTGGGCCGTTGCGTGTGGGCTATGTACTTTTTTGCACGATCTCGGAACAATCATGGCGGAAACGACCCGACTGGAAAAAGTGTCACCAGTAGCGATCATCGGCGGTGAGACGGACGTTGGGAGGTCTGTCCTGCCAGCCTTCCTGGATGCCGGCATTTTTGGGGTTGCCCTGTTTTCATGCAGGGAGACGGCCGCTGCTTATGCGCAAGCGGTGCATCAGGGACGCCTGAAGGTGGTGTGGGGGCGGATGGACAATCTGATGCGTCTTCATTCCTTGTTGGTTATTCATGAAGTTACGGCCCTGTTCTATTTTGGGACGTCGGAACCAAACTGTTTGCGCACATTACACCAGGCGGTGGGGCGGTATACGACGGATCTACCCGTGATCGTCTGCCACCGTCAGGCAGACGGGCAGGAGGCCTTACGCCGCTGGCAGAGGATGCCGTTACGGCTGGGAATTGTCCAGGTGGAGGAAATCTTCGGGCCAGGGCTGGTGCCCTCGACGCAAACTCCATGCCCTGATCCCCCAATTTCGGTTCAGCAAACGGAGCTGGCCCCGGGGCTTACGAATCAGCCCTCCTTGTCCGCCGATGAACAAACGCAGCACGATTATGTGTACGTAGCTGATCTGGCCGACGCCTTGATTTTGATGGCCCAACAGGTTCGCCAGCAGAAGCGTTCGCTCTGCTTGCCTTTTCGCAGCGGATGGCGTTTCACCCGCCAGCAATGGTCCTCGCTGCACACGATGGCTGCCGCTGGCCAATGGCATGTTCCTGAAATACACGCGATTCCTTCTCATCCGTGGGGTTGGCGGCCCCGCCGAACACTGGAACAAGCATTACGGGAGACCTATACGATTGGGCCAACTAGCCGCAACCATCAAGACAGGACGCCTGGCATTGGCCTTCGTCAGGCGGCTTGACTTGACACTATCGCATTTTTCGTAGCGAGAATACCATAACCTCAGTCACTGGCTGGGGGACATGTCGGAATGGCACGTTCCACGTCATTGGGGCGCTTTTCTACGAGGAAAAACAATGGCTGAAGTAACCGGATCAGCTCCGACTCTCGCCCAACGACTGGCACGTTATGCGAGCCAATTGCGCTATGAGCAGCTACCGCCGGATGTAGTCCATGAAGCGAAACGGCGGTTGATCGATTCGCTGGCCACGGCCGTGGGAGCCCTATCGGCTCCGGCATACGCCAAGGCCCGTCGATGTGCTGAAAGAGTCACCAGTCAGACGCCGGCTAGCCTCATCGGTGGTGGTAGCAGCAGCGTTGAATGGGCCACTTTCGTCAATGGCTTGCTCATTCGTTATCTCGATTATAATGATACGTATTTAAGTCTGGAGCCGGCGCACCCGAGCGATAACTGGTCTGCCGTGCTGGCCGTTGGCGAAGCATGTGGGGCGAGTGGTCAGGAAGTTATCACCGCGGTGGTACTGGCCTACGAGGTCCAATGCCGCTTGTGCGATGCGGCCAGTTTGCGTCGCCAGGGTATAGACCATGTTACTTATGGTGCTATTTCCTCAACGCTTGCTGCAGGTCGTTTGTTGCGTCTGGATGTCGAACGCTTGACGCACGCGGTGGGCATCGCTGCAGTCAGCAACATTGCTCTGCGTCAGACCCGCTCGGGTGAACTGAGTGAGTGGAAAGGTTGTGCTTTCGCCAACGCGGCCCGTAATGGTGTTTTTGCCGCTCTGCTGGCGGCTGAAGGTCTAACCGGACCAGCCCCTATCTTTGAAGGTGATTTGGGATTTTTCCGCCTGGTTACCCGTCAGTCCTTCAATCCTGCTCCTTTTGGAGCCGAGCCGGAGAACCAGGATGGTTTCATGATTACCAAGACCTACATCAAATACTGGCCGGCCGAATACCACTCTCAAAGTGCCATCGATGCTGCACTCCAGTTGCGTCAACAACTACGTGGTCAGATTCAGCGTATCCAGACCATTCGCATCGATACCTTTGAAGCCTGTTACAACATCATAGGCAAATACCCTCAGGCATGGGCTCCTCAAACCCGTGAAACCGCTGACCATAGTCTGCCGTACTGCACAGCCGCTGCACTGTTCGACGGTGACATTACCCTCGCCACCTTCGACGAACGTCGCTTTACCGATCCCGAGCTCATCCGCTTTACGCAAAAAGTGCAAGTCGTTCATGATCCGGGTTTAGATGCCCGTTATCCACGAGGCATTCCCAATCGGCTCACTCTCACTTTGGACGACGGCACCCAACTGGTTCGTGAGGTAGAGTTCCCCCGCGGGCATGCTTTCAACCCCATGAGTGATGCCGAGGTAGAGGCCAAGTTTCGTCGCCTGGTCACCCCCCATTATGGAGAAGAACGGACACAGGCTATCCTTTCGTGTTGCTGGAGCCTCGATCAACTCGATCATGTCCACCAGCTCATGCGGTTGTTGGACCTACCTACCCCGCGAGTATGCATGTAACGGGGCAAATTATTTACCCAGCAACGTAATACTTGTGCATATGCAAAGGAGAGAAGGGGATATGGAGAGCGGCGTTGGCCCGGTAAGTCAAAGGGGAACGTTCAGCTAGGTAGGAATTAGTTTAGTCTCGGCCTGTAACCAGTATTCGTTGGATAGCTTGCACGTCGTCGACACGATACACGACAACCCGGGGCTGGTCGGTGTTGGCATGCGGCGGCCACCGAAACACAGCTTGTCCATGACGGGCCAGTTGTTGGGCTTGTTCCCATTGAGGCAAGCGGGAATGGGGCGAGGCCTTACCTTCCTCTACAACCACCCAGGCCCGCTGAGGGCGTCCACGGTACTCGGTGGTTCGATACAGCGTTCGGCCTGCATACCACTCCGCCCAACAAAACGGATCCACTACCCAATCCTGTTCCTGTAACTGGCTGGCTAACCAGCGACCAGCCTGTTTGTGGCCCTCCCGATGGTTATGCAATGGTTGAACCGTTGGCGGCACCGCCGTAACCACTAGCGAACTCAGCAAGCCCAAGGGCATCCATTGCGGCCATATCACCAGATGATGAATCAGAGGTGCTGTACTCAACCAGTCGGCGACGGGACGTATGGCCACTGCGGCCCACAAACAGCCCAGCATGTTCAGCAACAGCGTATGACGTTCGGATACATACCCTATTCGCGCAGCTAAATAGAGTAGTAAGCCAAAATAACAAGCACCTGTAGCCACTAAGAGGAAGGTTCCCGGCTCCCCGCGTCGGAGACGGCGCCAAAGCACGGCAAGCCCTATCGCGGCAAACCCAGCGACACCGTAGTGCAAGCTCTTGATCAGTTCCTTACTGACTGCTTGCAAAGCCCAGGCAGTGCGGTTGCGATGGGCGTCCTGTTGCGGGTTCCACCACTCCGCCCACAGACCCGGGCCACCCCATCGGAAAGGCGACAAGTGTGATAATGGCTGTCCTCGCCAGATGGGGGGTAATTGATCATTAAATGGATTGGTCAAATGTTTACCAGTCGGCTTATTTGTCAACTTGCCAATCAAAAGCATATACGGTAGACCGATCAGGGTCACGCCCACTCCCAAGGCGGTAATCCACCCTAAGCGTGCCTTTAATGGACGACCAGACCCGGTAATTAGGACTACTCCGGCAAGGGTTGCCGCGAGCAGCAAACCCTCTGGTCGGACCAGATAAGCGGCACCGATCATCCAACCACACAGCAAAAAGCGACTGACCAGAGGCCGACGCACGGCCCACACCCCTAGGGCCAAAGCGATGCCCATGAGTAACAGAAACAATCCCTCCGACACCCCGTCACTTGTAACACGCGTGGGCGTAGGCAGTATCTGAAACAGAAGGGTCCCTGCTGCGGCGGCTTGCCAGCCGAATAACATGCGGCCCAGCAAGTACATGGGAATGACCAACAGCACTGCAGACAAAGCATTGACACTTTGAGCTGCCAGCAATACCCGTTCAGTCAACGGCAGCGACACCCACACGCGGAGCCCCTTGTCCATCAGCCAGATCATGAGAGGATAGCCCGGCGGTTGCTCGGCCGAGCGTATGACGTCGATGCGGCTCCGTCGGCCCTCGCCGCTCCAGCCGGCCTGCGGGTCGGACCAGTTGAGGGCAATGCGGGCGTACCCCAGGCTGTCGCGTGCAGGCACCGCTGTGTGTGTAACCAGCCACAGATGCGTTACTAGCCCTACGACCAGAAGAAGTGCCAACAAACCATAATCCCGACCCTGCAGTAATGGCCGACGCCAAACGGACTCTAAACGCCCACCGACCTCCGCAGCGGTAAGCATCCCTCCACACGATATGGCGCTTCCCTGCTGTATCATGATTTTCTGCCATCCTTCCCGGTAGCGGCGCTAGGCAACTTAAGTTACGGCACCGAATTATTCCCCGTCAACGCCACTTGTGATGACGAGCTTTGCTTGACGTAGCTTCTGGAGAAATGGTTGCCTCAAATATGGATGTGGCACCATTGGGTAGATGGCCGAGTGCTACTTCTGAAACATCGTGTTGGCAATCTGAAATGGGAGGGTGTAAGGCTTACCCTGCCAAGAGGATAAAATGAAATGTGTTTTTTGGGTTAACTTGCAGGAATTTTGTAGGGACGAGATCGCTCGTAGGAGGTAAACCTCTGATCCCTACTGGTCTTTCAGTTCCATGTCCAGGGTGGATGCAATGGAACGGATGAGTGGGGCAACGGGTTTTTGCGGTTGCTGGTAGCCAACCATCGTTTCTACGGTCTGGTAGCCAATTAGTACTCCGAGGAACATGAAAGGGAAGGCCAAAAGCAACAGTATTGCAGGCACCGGGCCCCAAGGAGCAGGACGGTACTCACCGGCAGGGACAGCGGCTAGCTCCTCCTCTTCTGCATATGCCGTTGGTACTCCCCGCAGGGCTTGTGAGGCTGAAGGGGCAGCAACGAGATCTTCCTCGGCCAGATCTACGTCGACGCTTCCTTCCTCACCTAGGTCCGCTTCACTGGTTTCCTCTACAACGACTTCAGAGTAATCTTCGCCACTCAGTTCGGTGTCGGTTTCCAGGGCTACGGCTTCCGAGGCAGAACTGCTGTCCTCAAGCGGTGGAACCTCAAAGTCTGTTTCGAAGATGTCCCCACGGGATACATCTTTTTCTTCCTGCAGTTCCTCCAGAGCTGCGTGTTCCATGCTAGCGGCATCAGACGATGAGTCGTCTAAGGTTAGCTCAAATTCGCTGTCCGAGTCGGAGACCATGCTGGGTTT
>JANWVV010000268.1 GCA_025055795.1 Gemmataceae bacterium | reverse complement strand
CCTGATCGCCTCGGGGGTAGTGGGATAAAGAGAAGCGGGAAGGGCGAAAGAGGCCATGTAGGCTCCACTCAGTGTTCTTCCGTCCTTCTCTCTACAACGGGGTGACGCACATGGAGCTGAACGCACGCATTCCCCCCGGCCCGATCGCCGACAAGTGGGACAACCACCGCTTCAGCATGCGACTGGTCGCCCCCAACAACCGGCGGCGGTTCGACATCATCGTCGTGGGCACCGGCCTGGCTGGGGCGTCAGCTGCGGCCACGCTGGGTGAATTGGGCTACAACGTCAAGGCTTTCTGCTTCCAGGACTCACCCCGCCGTGCCCACTCCATCGCCGCCCAGGGCGGTATCAACGCCGCCAAAAACTACCGCAACGACGGGGACTCCGTCGAGCGTCTGTTCTACGACACGATTAAGGGTGGCGACTATCGCTCGCGCGAGGCCAACGTCTACCGTCTGGCTCAGCTCAGCGTCAACATCATCGACCAGTGCGTCGCCCAGG
>JANWVV010000267.1 GCA_025055795.1 Gemmataceae bacterium | reverse complement strand
TTCGGCATCACTGCATTCAACACCCAGCTCTTCTTGCCCCTCGGCGACCAAGAGATCACGTGCTCAACGCCTTTCGGCATCACTGCATTCAACACATCAAAGAGAGACTCGAATCCGGAGAGGACGTGCAGGACGAGTGCTCAACGCCTTTCGGCATCACTGCATTCAACACGCGGAACCAGGGTAGCCGGGGGAGGGAAAAAGGTATGTGCTCAACGCCTTTCGGCATCACTGCATTCAACACAAGAGAGAGACCGTCGAAGACCGCGATCGCAGGACGGTGTGCTCAACGCCTTTCGGCATCACTGCATTCAACACGGGAGAAGTCTGTCGCATTTTGGCGGAGAGGTACCCCGTGCTCAACGCCTTTCGGCATCACTGCATTCAACACGTCTCCGCCGGCGAACGAGCTGTGGAGACAGAATCGTGCTCAACGCCTTTCGGCATCACTGCATTCAACACGGTTATCGCATTGAGTTGAGTGTTATCTGCACCAGGTGCT
>JANWVV010000266.1 GCA_025055795.1 Gemmataceae bacterium | reverse complement strand
ACACCGCGTTGGCTAACAAAGCCACAAATATCAAGACCAGTGCTCAACGCCTTTCGGCATCACTGCATTCAACACGTCTCGGTAACGGTGTGTAAAGCGCCTTCGTGCAGGTGCTCAACGCCTTTCGGCATCACTGCATTCAACACATGATGTGGTGGTAGTTATCGGCGATGACGGCGCCGAGTGCTCAACGCCTTTCGGCATCACTGCATTCAACACCCCAGGGGGTAGCATACGTCCCGGGGGTCCCCGGGTATGTGCTCAACGCCTTTCGGCATCACTGCATTCAACACGCTCTGTGGACGTTGTCGCTTGGTAAGATGGAACCAGTTCGTGTGCTCAACGCCTTTCGGCATCACTGCATTCAACACTGGCGGGTCACAGGCGAACAGCGACGGGCGGAAAGTGCTCAACGCCTTTCGGCATCACTGCATTCAACCCGAGGAGGTGGTGGTGGAGGAGGTGGAGGAGGTGGCGTGCTCAACGCCTTTCGGCATCACTG
>JANWVV010000265.1 GCA_025055795.1 Gemmataceae bacterium | reverse complement strand
GTTTAATGCAGTGCTGCCGCAAGGCGTTGAGCACTTTAACCACCCACTACAATTATTGTTGCCTCAGAGACGTGTTGAATGCAGTGATGCCGAAAGGCGTTGAGCACTCCGACCCAGTCGTTGCTCTCACGGCCCCACGTGCCGATGTGTTGAATGCAGTGATGCCGAAAGGCGTTGAGCACGGGTGTAGCGCGGATCCTTTCAACAAGCTCACTCTTCTGTGTTGAATGCAGTGATGCCGAAAGGCGTTGAGCACCGGGTCCGCGACCAATATCTTCGAACACATCGGCCGGGTGTTGAATGCAGTGATGCCGAAAGGCGTTGAGCACGTGAATGTAAGGAGACGTGGATAGTACCAGATGACTGGTGTTGAATGCAGTGATGCCGAAAGGCGTTGAGCACTCGATTAAAGATATCTAGGTCAGACATATCATTGCCCAGTGTTGAATGCAGTGATGCCGAAAGGCGTTGAGCACCCGCCACCTCCGCGTACTCCTGCAC
>JANWVV010000264.1 GCA_025055795.1 Gemmataceae bacterium | reverse complement strand
CCGGCATGGGCTCCCGGAGCGTGAGAAAAGGGTGGTGTGCTCACCGCCTTTCGGCATCACTGCATTCAACACCCTGGGACGAAGTGAATACTTGGAGGCATCCAAAATGTGCTCAACGCCTTTCGGCATCACTGCATTCAACACATCAGTGTAACCCGCACCCGGTAGGGTGCGAGATAGTGCTCAACGCCTTTCGGCATCACTGCATTCAACACCCGAAGCGGCCCTGGACGAGGCTGTCGCTCGGATGTGCTCAACGCCTTTCGGCATCACTGCATTCAACACCCAGTCTTCTACAAGTGTTACTTTAGGTCCTTGACGTGCTCAACGCCTTTCGGCATCACTGCATTCAACACGGTTCACAGTGAGCGCCTGGATCGCCTCCCGGTAAGAGTGCTCAACGCCTTTCGGCATCACTGCATTCAACACACGGCGTGGGCTCAGCGTTCGCATGCATCCAGTTTGAAATGTGCTCAACGCCTTTCGGCATCACTGCATTCAA
>JANWVV010000263.1 GCA_025055795.1 Gemmataceae bacterium | reverse complement strand
CCCAGTGTTGAATGCAGTGATGCCGAAAGGCGTTGAGCACCAACCTTTACAAGAGCTTCAACAGATGCACCTCGGTGTGTTGAATGCAGTGATGCCGAAAGGCGTTGAGCACGCATAGGCATCTATCTGCTCCATAAACTGCTCGCAGATGGTGTTGAATGCAGTGATGCCGAAAGGCGTTGAGCACTACACGGGGATGGTCTCAGACGCCGTCTGTGCCGGGTGTTGAATGCAGTGATGCCGAAAGGCGTTGAGCACGTCGAATACTGGTAGATTATACGGTATAGCCTCTGATAGTGTTGAATGCAGTGATGCCGAAAGGCGTTGAGCACATCAAACCTGTCATCAATATCAAATTGAAAGAACTAGTGTTGAATGCAGTGATGCCGAAAGGCGTTGAGCACTATCCATGCCGCGCAAAATCCATCTGTGCATCCACGATGGGTGTTGAATGCAGTGATGCCGAAAGGCGTTGAGCACAGCGGGGGGCTGGTTACGTGCCAG
>JANWVV010000262.1 GCA_025055795.1 Gemmataceae bacterium | reverse complement strand
TACTTATATACCATCACTCCATCGGCTGCGAAGCTGTCGTGCGGGCAATGGAGCGCTTATCGTTGCGGCGTAAGGTGGTCAAATATCATAACGTAACGCCGCCGCAGTTTTTTGTTTCGTTGAACCGGCAGGTCGCCGATGGTTGCCGGGAGGGTCAGGAACAACTAGCCAGACTGATCCAAACAGGTGCGCACTTCTGGGCCGACTCCGAGTTCAACGCCTTGGACATCCGCCAATTGGCACCACACCTCGAGGTAACTGCCCTGCCCCCCTTTCATCAAGTGGATGATCTGTTTCGCCACGAAGCGGACGCGCGGGCGGTAGTTGGTTTCGACGATTGGACTACCACTTTTCTGGTAGTCGGGCGAGTAGTGCCAAACAAAAACATACCGCTGGCGGTGCAGACACTGGCAGCATATCGCCAACTGTATGATGACAAGGCGCGTCTGGTTGTTGCCGGCTCCTGGCCGTTACCCGATTATGCCAGTCAGTTGTGCCAATGCA
>JANWVV010000261.1 GCA_025055795.1 Gemmataceae bacterium | reverse complement strand
GCTGACAGCACTGAAGCCGCAACGCGGACCCCTCTCCCCCTACACGACGCTCTTCCGTACCGACTTTATACTGTGTTGAATGCAGTGATGCCGAAAGGCGTTGAGCACACAATGTCGCAAACATGGTACGGACGTTTTCGCATGGTGTTGAATGCAGTGATGCCGAAAGGCGTTGAGCACGTGGTACCACTGGTCCAACGCACCCTGGACCAAATGTGTTGAATGCAGTGATGCCGAAAGGCGTTGAGCACTTAAAGCTTTATTAATGAGCCCTAAAACATCGCCAGTGGGTGTTGAATGCAGTGATGCCGAAAGGCGTTGAGCACTCCCCCGTACCTTAAGGAAAAATTCAAGTCTCCACCAAAGTGTTGAATGCAGTGATGCCGAAAGGCGTTGAGCACGTGTCAAGAATTTGGCCAATCCACAGCTGAATGCAATCCGGTGTTGAATGCAGTGATGCCGAAAGGCGTTGAGCACTAACTCTATCCTTTCAACAGGAGGACAG
>JANWVV010000260.1 GCA_025055795.1 Gemmataceae bacterium | reverse complement strand
GAATGCAGTGATGCCGAAAGGCGTTGAGCACGCGCCCGATTGCACAACCATAAGGAGAAAGCCTTAAGGTGTTGAATGCAGTGATGCCGAAAGGCGTTGAGCACGTACGGTTCGTGGTACGCGCCGGGCCGTGACGGTCCGTGCAGTGTTGAATGCAGTGATGCCGAAAGGCGTTGAGCACATAAAGGAAAGAGGGAAAGGGGAATTGTGCGCAAATGTGTTGAATGCAGTGATGCCGAAAGGCGTTGAGCACGTTCGCGCGCGCCATCATGCGACGACGAACGAACCCCTGGTGTTGAATGCAGTGATGCCGAAAGGCGTTGAGCACCGGACTAGCGGCCTGGGCAAGTGGGCCGGCCGTATGTGTTGAATGCAGTGATGCCGAAAGGCGTTGAGCACCAGATAGTAGCTTATGTCTTGCGTCGCTCATTTATACACCGTGTTGAATGCAGTGATGCCGAAAGGCGTTGAGCACAATTGACAGGGCATTTCAGGGATGAAAAAGGA
>JANWVV010000025.1 GCA_025055795.1 Gemmataceae bacterium | reverse complement strand
AATTGATTAAAATTGATGCACAAGGTCACGATTTACGTATTCTGCAAGGAGCCTGTCATATTTTAAAGCAAGATCGTCCTGTTATTTTAGTCGAAATAACGTTTATCCCGATGTACGAGCAACAGGATGATTGTGGCGAAATATGGCAGTTTTTGCAACAGCAGGGTTATCGCTTGGCCGGTTGGTACAACACTCATTCCACTCCTGAGGGCTTACTCGCCTACGCCGATGGTTTGTTCGTGCCCGTGGAAATGCACCAGCGGTTGGTACCGCCGCGACGATTGGAACGGTACGTCTGCGAGGATCCGCAGACTTTGCTGGGTCAAAACGTTTTCCTCCAAGCGGCTTGTCAGGAACGTTTGGAACTAATTCAACGTCTCGAAGCCATTTGCCGCGAGCGTGAACAGATTGTGCAGCAATTGAGCCAACCGTCCGTGCGACGGGGCTTGTGGATGATCCGCCAAGCGCTGCGGTTGCGTCTGCAGCAGAACGTCCAACAGTGGAAAAGCCAGATCAAGTCGTTGCTTGGCCGCCTGAATCCCCTGACAGTTGTAAAACCTGGAGCAGGAAATCAGCAACATAGGTGAAAAACAACGATTACTCAGCGTTGGTGTGTCGTTTTTACTGAGTCGGGAACGGAGCAAGCCGTAGCCGAGCGGCAGACCTCGACCAGGACGGCCATGCGAACTGCCAGGCCATACGTTACCTGGTCAAGAATGGCGGAGTTGGGTCCGTCAGCGACTTCGGGGGTAATCTCGACGCCGCGGTTGATTGGTCCCGGTGCCAGCAGCAGAACGTCGGGCTTGGCCTTGCGCATGCGGGCGCCATCCATGCCAAAAAGCAAACGGTACTCGCGGATGGAAGGGAACAGTCCCCCTCGCTGCCGTTCAAACTGGATCCGCAACAGGTTCAAGACGTCGCAGCGGGGAAGAATGGCGTCCAGATTGTGGGCGATTTCGACACCCCATTCCGCCACTTGGGGTGGAATAAGGGTGGTGGGGCCGCAGACAATCACATGGGCCCCAAGGGCCTTCAAGGCGTGAATGTTACTGCGGGCGACGCGGCTGTGAGCGATGTCTCCGATCAAACCAACAGTCAAGCCAGCGATGCAGCCCCGGCGACGCCGAATGGTAAACAGGTCGAGCAGGGCCTGGGTAGGATGCTCGTGGGCGCCGTCACCAGCATTGATAACGTGAACGTGAGGTCGCAGGTGACGGGTCAGAATGTGGGGGGCCCCCGGCGACGAATGCCGGACCACCATCACGTCCACCCCCATCGCTTCGATGTTTTTCGCCGTATCTATAAAACTTTCGCCTTTGGCTGTGCTGGAGCCAGCCGGGGAGAAATCCAGGACGTCGGCACCCAAGCGGCGTGCCGCTAGAGCAAAACTCATACGCGTCCGCGTGGATGGCTCATAAAACAGATTGACCACCACCTTGCCCTGCAGCTCGGTACGCTTGGGTACGTCGCCGACACCTACGCCCAGATACTGTTCCGCCCGGTCGAGTAACCGTGTCAGCACAGCGGCACTGAGGCCCTCCAGCCCCAGAAGATGATGCAACGAATCGGAGGCGTCCGCCATGGAACGTTCGGGACTTGCACAACCTGGGATGTCCGGTGTCATTGCCCCGTTCCTCTCTCCGCTAGTCTGCGGCGCTGGGTCCATATTTCTATAGCCGACGCTCGTTCCTTTAGTCCCATCCCATTCTGTCCGAATCAAGTTTGCTTTTATTTGCTCATTTACATCTAATATAACTGAGTTACTTTTATTCCAAAGATCGTCATTGGTTGATGCCTTGCATGGATAGCGGCGACTGTCTTCCCCCGGTTTGTTGCCAAAGATCTATTCAATGCCGGAAATGACGGACGCCTGTAAAGAGCATGGCTAGCCCGTAGCGGTCTGCAGCGGCGATGCTGTCGGCGTCTCGGACCGAACCGCCCGGCTGGACAATGGCGGTAATACCCGCAGCCGCAGCGACCTCCACATTGTCAGCAAACGGAAAGAAGGCATCGGAAGCCAAAACGGCTCCAGTTGCTCGTGTGCCGGCCTTGCGTACTGCCTGATGAACGGCATCAACGCGACTGGTATGGCCAGCACCGACACCAACCACTTCCCACCCCTCAGTGTCACTGATCGGTCGAGCCAAAACGATCGCGTTGGATTTAACGTGTTTACAAACACGCCAGGCAAAAAGCAAGGCCTCACGTTCTGAAGTTGTAGGCGTCCGTTGAGTGACCACTCGCCAGGTGAGCGGATCGTCCGCCGTAGTATCGGTAGTTTGTACTAGCAGGCCACCCCGGATGCTCCGCAAAGTCAAAGGAGTGGGATTTCCGGCTACTGAGGCGGTGACAGCCGCAGCTAACGGGGTGGGCAGACGCAGCAGCCGTACGTTTTCTTTCCAGCGGCGGAGCATTTCCAAAGCATCAGGTTCGTAGTCGGGGGCGATCAGGCATTCGATGAAGCGGCGGGCAGCTGGCTCGGTAATAGCCGCGGCGGTGGCGGCGTCTACCCGACAATTGCACGCGACAATGCCGCCAAAGGCCGACAGCGGATCCCCTTCCCAGGCTCGGCGAAACGCCACTTCCAAAGTCCCAGCCACCGCAGCTCCGCACGGGTTGGTATGTTTGATGATCACACATGCGGGCCGGTCGAATTCCTCAACGGCCTGCCACGCTGCGTCCAGATCCAGCCAGTTGTTGTAACTTAATTCCTTGCCATGCAATTGTTCGGCATGCACCAGGCCCTTATTCGGACCCACTGCCTGATACAAAGCTGCTTGCTGGTGAGGATTTTCTCCGTAGCGGAGCCGTTGGACCAGTTGACCCTGCCAGACGAACCATTCAGGGAAAATTGTTGGCGGGGCAGGGGAGTTCTGCTCGCTTTTTTTCTGGGTAACCGCACCGCTTGAGGGGTGATGGCCCGTCTGCTGTTCGACAAACCACCGGGCGATGGCCGCGTCGTATTGCAGCACACGCTGGAAGGCTGCTGTGGCCAGAAGCAAGCGATAATCCCGCGGCGTGCGACCGCCATGGGCACCCAGCACTTGCAGGAACTCGCCATACTGAACGGGATCGATAAGCACAGCCACGCTATCGTAATTTTTCGCCGCTGCCCGGATCAGACAGGGACCACCGATGTCGATGTTCTCGATGACTTCAGCACTTGGAACGCCGCTGCGGGCTACTACTTGTTCGAACGGATACAGGTTGCAGACCACCAGGTCGATGGGAAACAGACCATGTTGTTGCAGCTGGGCCAGGTGTTCCGGGTTGTCCCGTCGGGCCAGCAGACCGCCATAAATGGCTGGATGCAGGGTTTTGACCCGTCCATCGAGAATTTCCGGGAATTGCGTTAGTGAGGTGATGTCGCGGACATTCACGCCAGCCTGTTCCAGATGGCGTCGGGTGCCGCCACTGGCCCATAGTTCCACCCCGTAACGTTGCTGTAAGGCCTGGGCCAGTTCCACCAGACCGGTCTTGTCCGTTACACTCAGTAAAGCGTGGCGTATCGCTGGCTCCATCGACGTGGTCACCTCATCTTGTGATTTAGTATCGATCCCGGATTGATGCCGGGGAACATACCGGTGGGCGTACCGAACCTTCCCACTCTTGATTTTTTACAGTGTGTGGAAAGAGGACCGGTCGGGATGGCTATTCCATCGTTTGGTTTAGACCTGCCGCCACAGTTGCACCACCCGTCCCCGGCGATGCAAGCGGACGCCGCCAGGGAAATTCCAGGCCCCTTTAGTGCGGCAGCACATTTGTGCCGCTATACACCAGGCGTTGTAATCCATGTCGGCCTGCGGCCAGCCTTCCCGTTGCCATAGACAGCGCAAGGCATAGCGTCGCACGAGTGGTTCGGCCGTTTGCAGGACGTCGGCATCCAGGATTACTTTGGGACCGGCCCGGGGCTTTTCTGCCTGGTGTAGCAGGGCTTGCCCGAGCTTTTCCAGCAATTCTTCCGCTTCCGTCACCTGGTGGCTGAGTCGTTGTAGGGCTTCCACAAAACGGGAATTGAATGATTCCAGCAATGGAAGCAGCTGATGACGCAGGCGGTTGCGGGTAAAACGCAGGTCCTGGTTGCTGGCATCTTCCCGGAAGGGCTGCTGTAGGCTCTGAAGATAGTCCCGCAGTTGCTGGCGACGGAGGGTCAACAGAGGACGCAACAACGGAATGGTCACTTCGCCCGACGGCAAGGGCAAGGGCCGAACCGGGGCCATGCCTCGCAAACCACTTAGTCCGGTACCCCGGATCAACCGGTGCAGGATCGTTTCCGCCTGGTCGTCAGCGGTATGCGCGACGGCTACCCAACGGGCCTGCCGCTGTTGGGCTACTGTAGCAAATATACGGTACCGAGCCTGCCGACCGGCTGCTTCGAGGCCGCTGCCTCTGCCCGACAGCTCCACCCGCTGACATTCATACCTTATGCCCAACTGCCGACAGAGGGACTCGACAAAAGCAGCATCGACATCGGCTTCACGCCCGCGAAGACCGTGATGCACGTGGACGGCCGTTACACTTCGCCCGGCAGCCACCACCGCTCGCACCAACGCTACGCTATCGGCGCCGCCGGACACCCCCAGCACGCCTTCCCCGGGATAGGGGTCAAGAAAGTGCTTCACCACCGTCTCTACCTGCTGTGCCTCCGGCATACGTCATGAGTTTGTTGCGTTATCAAATGTTGGGGCCGATTGGCATCGGCCCCGGTGCTTGCTGTCTGAGACGTCTTTTTAAGCAAACCCTCGGAAGCTATTTACTTGAAGACGCTGCCAGACCAGGTCTTTCGCGTCCATACATCTGTAACCGGGTCCGATTCCTCAAAAGTGTTCCCGAGTTAAGGATAGCTGCATCGGGATGGCTACAGGGAACGTTAATGTATCTGGATTATACTCGCGTTTGAATGAGCGTATGGTATCGTTATAACCCGCTATGAGGGGAGAGGAACGGGAGTTTATCGCTTACAATAATCGCAGCATCAGCGAAAACAGATACAAAAATTCGGCGAGCGGTCAGAACGCTCGGTGCACGAAGGATGTTGCTCTTGCCGGAGTGGTGTCGGGAGGGTATGGGGCCGTGGAGTCGTCCGTTTCTGCATCAGCGTGCCAAGGACAAACAATGGCAGGCGTGTCGGTACCCCCGGTCCAATCCGTAACTGTCTGCCGCGAGGCGGGCTATGCCCGATTGCCAACAGGGCGACGTTGTCCGGCATCACGACCCGACCGCTTGACCTGGAAGGTACGCATTTGGTTACTGCTGATCGCGGCGAGCCTTGTATCGGTCTTTGGGATAGCTGCGTGGCTGCAGCCGTACAATCCGGACGGTACCCCTCGTCGGATGGCCACGCATCGGCAACTGGGCTTGCCTCCGTGCAACTTCGCAGTGCTCACGGGGAAGCCCTGTCCTTCATGCGGGATGACTACCAGTTTCGCACTGCTGGTTCATGGCGACGTCCGAGCTTCCCTGCAGGCCAATTGGGTCGGCACTTGTCTGGCCTGCGTGGCTGCGGTAGCACTGCCGTGGTCCGTACTTTCTGCCTGGCGGGGACGATTGCTTTTGGTGCCGCCCGGTAAAGGCGAACTTTTCCTGACCATTGGCTTAACCTTATTACTGATTCTCATGCTCGGACGTTGGATCGGAGTACTCTTACTCAGTAATAATGTGCCCGGCTAACCTCTATGGTTACTCAGACAATGGACATAAGGTAGCGCATAAGCAACAAACAATAGGGGAATCAGAATCATCAAACGAGAAGCAAAGATTATGGGGCGACATTAGCACAAACATAATGTTAATCCACTTGAGGCCACGCGAATGTCAAGTGTGGCAGATGGGGGAAAATGACTGGTCAACGGGGGGTTCAAGGATGAACCGGGCCTATCGCTGGTGGCGTATTGGCACATGGTCGGCTTTGGGAATTATCGCGGCGCTGGGTTGCAACCCTTTGGCAACCATTGCATTTCTGACACATCGCGACGTGCCTGTACCTGCACGCTATCCGTTGTTTCCTAAGGACGGACCGAAGAAGGACAAGGTCGTAGTGGCCATTTTCGTCAATCCAGGGGTCAGCCTCGGTTATGAATTTGCCGGGGCCGAGGACGTCGTCGCTTCGGAACTGGCTAAGAAAATGCCGGAAATGGCCAAGGAGAACAAGAAAAACCTCGAAGTAGTTCCACCGGCAAAAGTGAATGAGTTCAAACGGAAAAACCCCAATTGGAAAAACGGCATGAGTCCGATTGCTTGGGGTAAGGCCCTGGGAGCCGATTACGTGCTGGATATTCATCTAATGAAGATGAGTCTGTTCCAGCCGGGGAGTCAAAACCAGTTGTATGAGGGGCGTGCTGAGGTTCACGTCTTCCTCTACGACGTCAATGCCGGTGGAGCTCCCGAGCACTACGTGCATCCGTTCGCCTTTCCCAAGACGGGGTTCCGCGATGCCAGCTCAATACCTGTAGGTACCTTCCGCAAGGCTTTCCTGGAACGTCTGGCCGTCGAGATTGCCCAGTACCATCTGGATTACCGGGCCGACAGCGGTATTGCCGAGACCCGCTGGTGAGCGACCAACGGCTTGGATACTCCAGGTAATCGTCCTACACCGCTGACGGTTTGTTGCCCGCTAGTTTCTACCCATCCTCTCATGTGTTTCACACTTTTGACCCGGGCTGAATGATGTAACAGGTAGCGTTAATGCTCCTGGTTTCCTTCATTTATCAATAGTCCAGCTTAGTTGCTGCTACCAATAGAGTAATAATTGAATTTTATTGTCAGTCTAAGTCACATCTCAATAACCTTCGTTCCTTATAAATTATTGAATAAAATTGGGCATCTATCAAGCAATATTCAGTATTTGGTTTTTCTCCTAGGCACTCATAATTATCGGTGAACACACACAGTAGTAGATAATCGCCGGCTCCGTCGAATTGGCCCAAGTATGCGAAACCGACCGCATTCGATTGGAGGTGTTGTGCCCCTTGGCGTGCTGGTAGCTCTGCTGTGCGGGTATCTGGCAGCCGCTGGTCGTTACAGTTTGCCGCATCCAGGCCGGTTAGCTGGGTTGATTACCCAATTTCCTTATCTCCGCTGTATTGCCGGAACGAAGGTAAACATACGCGATGCCGAACGGGATACCTCCGCTAAAGGAGGAGTAGGAGGGGGCTGCGGCGATGCAACCGGGCGTCGGCAGAAAGCAGCGGAGCTTAACACGGGCGGTCGCATTACCCCAGTGGACAGCTGGGGTATCGACGACGCCGGGTTTGCGAACCGGGCCTTTGACCCGTGTTACCGTGATCGTATCGGCTGTTTTGCTGTTGTGTCCGGGAATGGGAGGAGCTAATGAGGGACTGTCTGCCGGGCGGGCCCGCTCACTAGGAATGACATCTGCGGACAAGTCCCTGTCCGATTTGCTGGGTAACGTGATTTCGCCTTACCGGGAAGGGGTCGCTCGGTGTTTACGTCAACCGACAGTGACCGCCCGGGCCCAAGGCGAGCCTTTTATCTGTACCAGGGCGGTATACGAATGGCTACTTGATCATCCGGATCGGGTAGCTTTAGCTTGGCAACGTCGCAACATTCCTTGCTTGCCCATTCATGCCCGCCCTGATGGTAGTTTCGGCTGGACAGACGAATGGGGAAGCCAAGTCATTTGGCGGACGGTCGGACGTCTGCCGCAGGGACGGATCTGGTACGCACGGGGTAGCGTCAAGCCCTCCCGGCTGACTGCGCCCATTCCCGTGGAAGGGGTCGTGGTCTTGCACTATCCCATCGTGGCCGAAAAGGATGGTGTTGCCCGCTACGTTCCCCGCATCGAGTGCTACCTGCACAGTGATAGTCGGGCCGCCCATCTGGTTCTCAAAATTCTCGGCCCCTCCGTGTCCGACATTGCAGATCAGGCAGCCGCCCAGTTGATCGAATTCTTTTCAGGAATAGCAGTTTACGTCCAGAACCACCCGGACCAGGCCGAACAACTACTTGCACCATCGAGCCGCTGAAAGACGTCCAGTTAAAGCCAACCGCACCCTTCTTGGCGGATAATCTGTTCGAGCGCGGAAAGCCAACGGGGATGGTCGTTCAGACAGGTGCCGTTGCACAGCTGTTCGCCACCCGCTTGTTCGAATAGCTCTCGGCTTTCTCGTCCGATTTCGTCGATGGTTTCCAGGCAGTCGGCGGTGAATCCGGGCAGGGCCACGTACACACGGCGGATACCCCGCCGGGCCAGCCCCTGCAAAACGTCGTCGGTGTATGGTTTCAACCAGGGTGATCGTCCGAAGCGGGACTGATACGCCAGTGTCCAGCGGCGGCGTGGCAATTGCAATCGTTGGGCCAGTGCCCAGGTGGTGTAGACCACCTGACGGGCATAGGGATCACCCCGGCGGGCATATTTCTGGGGAATGCCGTGGTAACTGAACACGACGTGTTCCGGCTCCCAACTCAGACGCTGCCAATCCTCCCGAATGACCGTGGTGACGGCGTCGAGATAGGCCGGATGATCGTAGTAGGGCGGAACGATGCGCACGGCGGGCACCCGCCGTTGCCGTAACAAAGCGCGAAACAGGGCATCCGTGGCCGCGGCCGTGGTCGTTGCCGAATATTGCGGATACATGGGAACGGCGAGCAGCCGATCCACACCGGCTTGGATCAACCCCTCGACTGCCGCGGCCACACCAGGCTGGCCGTAGGTCATGCCTACGCGGACCGGAACAGGAGCCAGACGCTGTTGCAGTTGCTCCGCCTGACGTTGGGTGTAATACAGCAGCGGGGAGCCGCGTTGGGGATCCCAGATCCGCCGGTACTTAGCCGCTGAAGCTCCCGAACGCCACGGTAGAATCCGCAAGTAGAGCAAGGGAAGCCACAGCCAACGGGGCGCCTCGATCACACGTCGGTCGGAAAGGAACTGCCTCAGATAGGCAAAAACGCTACCATAACTCGGCTGTTGAGGGGTGCCGAGTTGCAACAAGATAACACCGACACTGGCCCGCGAAGGCGTCAGCAGAGATGAGTTACGGGCCAGCGAATTTGAGGAAGTTGCGACAGCGGTGAACGTCGGCTGGGCGGAGGTCGTTGTCCCTGTTACTTCTTCTTGCACTCAGGTCCTTCCTTCGGTTCCTGTTTTTCGGTGATGTGGGCTGTGCCCGACGCTTTCAGGGCCGCCGCCCTTTCCCGATTCAGCTCGATATAGTTTTTCCACTGATCGGGCACGTTACCCTCCGCATAGATCGCTTCGACGGGGCACTCCGGGACGCAGGCCTCGCAGTCGATGCAATCCTCCGGATCGATATAAAGCATCATCTCGTCCTGGTAGAAGCACTCTACCGGGCAGACCACGCAGCAGTCGGTATACTTGCAATCGTAGCAATTGGCGGTAACGACGTGTGCCATGGTACGGCGAAACCTCCGTCTCGGATCGTTGGGTGCCCTGGGACCTTCTCACTGGCCTCGGGCGGCCTATAGTCAACCTATCGGAATTGCTCCGGGCGTCATCCACTATTGTCTTATTTTTTCGCCCTTACTTTCACTACAGCATCGAGTAAGGGTCGATGTCAACCTGGAATTCGACCGCAGCCGGAGGTCGAACCGTCGCCACTACCCGGCGCAACACGGCGTGCAGCCGGGCACTATCCGCCGACTGGACCTGAAAGTGGAAGCGGTAGTAATTGTGGAGACGGTACACAGGGCACTCCGCCGGACCGAGGATGCGGACCGGACTGACCGACGATTCGACTGCCTGTGCCGTGGTAGCCGCTGCACGACAAGCCGATGACTCGACTGCAGCCACGGCGCGATGCAATGCTCCGCCGAGCGTTTCAGCGAATGCCGCCGCCGCCCCTTCGTCCTGGCTACGGATAATGAGCCGAGCCAGACGCTCAAACGGTGGATAGCGATGCTGACGCCGATGAGCCAGCTCCTGACTGGCAAAGCCCACGTAGTCATGCCGTGCAGCCAACGCTATACAGGGGTGGTCCGGCGTGTAGGTTTGAATGTAAACCACGCCCCCCTTGGCTCCCCGGCCGGCCCGGCCAGCCACTTGAGCCAGTAACTGAAACGTGCGCTCCGCACTGCGGAAGTCCGGTACGTGCAGACCAACGTCCGCATTAATGACACCTACTAGTGTGACATTTGGAAAATCAAGTCCCTTAGCAATCATTTGTGTTCCAAGCAAGATATGAATTTTGCCATCGCGGAATGCTTTAAGGATGCTCTCGTGGCTGCCCCGCCGGACCGTGGTATCAGAGTCCATGCGGCGGCAGACGTAACCCGGGAATTTGTCTTCGATCTCCGCCTGGAGTTTTTCCGTGCCTAACCCCTGATATCGGATAGTGGGCTGGTCGCAAGCAGGGCACCGCTGGTAGGGAGCCGTTTGCCAGCCGCAGTAATGACACAAAAGAGCGGCCCGGCTGCGGTGGAAGGTCAAGGCGATATCGCAATGGCTGCACTGGGCCACATAGCCGCAAGCATGGCAGTGCACGTAGGTGCTGTAGCCCCGGCGGTTGAGCAGCAAAAGGACCTGGCCGCCGCTATGCAGGGCCCGATCCATGGCACCGACCAGAGTGGGGCTGAGTGCACCATTTTTCAAGACTTCGTGGCGCAGGTCGATCAGGCGTACAGCCGGCAAAGGACGGGATTCTACCCGTTTGGGCAGGCTCAGCAGGGTATACTGTCCGCGGGCGGCGTTCCACCAGCTTTCCAGACTGGGGGTGGCGGAGCCGAGGACGACTGGTACCCCCGCTAAGCGGGCCCGCATCACGGCCACGTCCCGGGCATGATAACGGGGCGTCGCCTCCTGCTTAAAGGTGTGCTCATGCTCTTCATCGATAACAATCAATCCCAGTTTACGCACCGGTGCGAAGACCGCACTGCGGGCCCCCACGACCACTTCCACTTCCCCCGCTGCGATCCGTCGCCAGTGGCCTCCGCGTTCGGCGTCCGTCAGATGACTATGCAACACGGCTACCCGATTGCCCCGTTGACGGAAGCGGGCTATCGTCTGCGGTGTCAGAGCGATTTCCGGCACCAGCACGACAACCTGTCGCCCCTGTCGGACCACCGCCTCCATGGCCCGCAGGTAGATTTCTGTTTTGCCGCTCCCGGTGACCCCATGGAGCAAAAACGGTCGGAAGCCGCCTGTTTGCAGGGCTGCTTCCAGTTGCCCCCATACGCGTTGCTGGTCTGCATTAAGTACAATTCCCCGGTTGTCTGCTTCCTTTTCTTCCTCGCCGGCTTGGGCCAGCGAGGACTCGATACCCACCACAGCAGCGGCCGTGCCCTCGACTCGTTCTCGATGTAGCCGCAGTAGGCCTTTGTGGACCAGCCCACGCACGACACTAGCCGAACAGCGGGTCTGCCGGAGCAATTCCCGCAGTTCCATCGTTCCCTTGTGCTGCTGAACCGTCTCCCAGACCGCTTTTTGCGCAGGCGTGACGGTAGGCAGCGGATCGGGTAGCTCCGCTGGGGGGACGGCTTCGACCTGGACAATTTCCCGCAGACCTGCCTGGTCCCGAACACCTGCTGGAACCACCGCGTGCAGCACTTGTCCCCAGCCGCACAAATAGTAGTCCGCCATCCAGCGGGTCAGTTGCAGAAGGTGGTCATCGACTAACGCTTCCTCGTCCAGCACCCGCCATATCGGTTTGACGGCTACGCCGGGCGGTGGCCCCATCTCGCTGACCCGGACGCAAAAGCCGACCGTTTCCTTGCCCCTCTTGCCCAGAGGAACCGCAACACGCTTGCCGGGCTGTACCAGTCCCACCAGAGGTGGCGGTATGGCATAAGTCCATGCCTGATCGAGCGGGCGGTCGAAAACTACCTCCGCATACAACGGCTTGGATGGTGCCTGTTCCCCACTTTCGCCCGCTGAAAGCGGAACAGCCGTTGGCCCGGCTCCAGCGGTACTGCTTCGACGTTTTCGCCGCGGTGTATCAAACAAACCGGTCATGCTCCCTACCTTAACCGGGCACCTCTTTGTTGTGCAATCTCCGTTGTTGCTCCTGAAAGCTCTGATATTTGCTGTCTTTTTGATTGCTTGTGGCTGTTTTGAGCCATCGGCTGATCCCTGGACCGCAATTGGCTCAAAACCAGGTGTCCAGCAACCTACCGCCGCAAACAGTTTTTTCCCAAAGCGGAGTTTGTAGAGTGTCACTCAGGCTTTGGGTTGCCCTAGGGACAGCGTCGCCGCTGATGGGGAAACAAGTGAGAGGCGTCGCGGCATTCGGACTGGGCCGGACTGCAGGGCATGTTAGTTTATGCTGTATAGCAAGCCTTAGAGAGTCCGATGGAAGATGGGGGCCAGGCGCCGGAGTTGATGCAACAGTTGTTCGAAGGCGGCAAAGTCCAGTGATTGCGGTCCGTCGGAGAGGGCTTTGTCCGGTTCGGGATGGATTTCGATGAGCAGGCCATCAGCACCAGCGGCGAGTGCAGCCAGGGCCATCGGCGGTACGTAGGCCCTTCGGCCCGTGCCATGGCTGGGGTCTACCAGCACCGGCAGGTGTGACCAGGCCTTGGCGGGGGGAATCACTGACAGATCCAGGGTATTACGACTATGATCGGAAAAGGTGCGTACACCCCGTTCGCACAAGATGACCTGATAGTTGCCCTCGGACAGAACATATTCAGCGGCCATCAGCCATTCTTCCAGGGTGGCGCACAGGCCGCGTTTGAGCAGCACCGGTTGGGAGCAGCGGCCGACTCGCCGGAGCAGGGCAAAGTTCTGCATGTTGCGGGCACCGATCTGGATGATGTCGGCCACAGCTGCGACAGCGTCGGCCTCTTCCGTGTCCAGCAGTTCGGTCACAATGGCCAGGCCGAAGCGTTCCCGGGCCCGCTCCAGGATGCGGAGTCCTTCTCGTCCCAAACCCTGGAAAGCGTAGGGACTGGTGCGGGGCTTGTAGGCGCCTGCCCGTAGGAAGCGGATTCCCTGCTCTTGCAGGAAGGCCGCGGTGCGGAACAGCATGGTTTCGTTTTCGACGGAGCAGGGCCCGGCGATCACGGTAAAGGTTTTCGGGCCGATGGTCCCTTGGGGCAGGGAGATGACCGTATCATCCGGTTTCATTTCCCGGCTGGCTAGTTTAAAAGGTCGGGTGACCCGGATGGCCTCGACGACGCCGGGCAGCCCTTCAAATAAGGCGGGGTCGATAGCCGCGGTGTTGCCAGTCATCCCGATGGCTGTCCGCGTGGCTCCGGGCAACACGTGGGGTGTCAGACCCTGAGCCCGAATCACGGCAACCACCCGCTCAATGTCGGCCGCTGTGGCCTGACGATGCATCACTACAAGCATGCGAAAAACCTTCGTAGTGCGATCAACAAAGTCGGAATCCGGAGGGAAATGTGCCGCTTTCCGTTATCCAGGCTAACCATCGTAACGCTGGTAGTATATGCAAGGGGGGAGGAGGCGCAGACGGACACCGGTTTGAGGAAGGCATGCATCCGCTGAACGATCCTGTACAACTGACCCTAACAGAGCTGGGCGAACCCGAAGCGATCTTCCGCTTCAGCCGTGGGCGTTTTGCCGCCCTCTTACTGCTAGGAGTGGGTCTGCTCGTGGGGGGGATTGCCCTGAATTACTACTGGTGGGTGCAGGGGCCTCGACGCATCGGCCACCTGCAAATGGTCATTTTGTTGTTACTTCCCTTGTCCGGTGTCTCTTTGCTGTATCATCTGTACCGCCAGCGAGGACTGACGGTCCTGGTCTATCCGGTGGGTCTGGTACGGATCCAGCGGCATCATGCTGTTATCTTTCCATGGTCGGAAGTAACGCAGGTGCGGCTTGGGATCAAAGCGGCCAGAAAACCCGTAGTCGAACGCAATGAGGCTGGTGAAATAACCGGGTGCGTGATCCGTCCGATCATACCGCTGGTACGGGTGTGGAACGTTAGGCTCACGCTGGTGCGTCAGGATGGCGTCGAAGCGGATTTTACGGCCGTTGTGGCCCGCTGTGACGACCTGGTTGCGCAGGTACAACGCTGGACCTTCGCGGCCCAATGGCCCCTTTTGTGGCAGCAACTTCAACAAGAAGGCACAGTGGCTTTCGGCCCCTGGAAGGTCAGTCGCCAGGGTGTACACACCGCGGACGAGACGTTGACCTGGGCCAACTTCCTGGACCTGCGGCTGAAAATCGATAAAGTCTTCATTCAACAGAGACAGCGCTGGCTTGCCTGGACCAGCCAGCCCATCGAAAACATCCCCAACCTGCATCTGTTTTGGGCCCTTGTCGAGGAATTGTCCCGTCAGGCGGCCTTGGCGCCGTCCGATTCCCGCTCCGCCCATCCGTCTTCTTTGGGGTATTCCTGATTCCACCCCTGTCCCCGGCCGTCGATGCTCGGACCGTGGGGCCGAGTTGGCGCTTTTGACAAGCGGGTTCCATACGGAGCGGTCATTCAGCCCGCGCAAAGTGGCTGGGAACGATTGTCCTACCGTATTTTCGGCCTGATGGCGCAAGCGCGAAGCGGGACCACCGTTCCATCTGGCGCTGAGTATTCAGCTAGTGTGGGGATAGCGATGTCAAAAGCGGAATTGCATTGCAGTTGTCGGAATAACTAAGTATACACCCATGCTTTCAATAACCGACATACAGGGAGCAAGCCGATTCAAGGAATATGGCCAGGCGGTAGCTGGGCCAAGGGGGAAACTAACCGTGTTTGCACGTCGTTATCCGCAAGACCAGGAACAAGAGCAGCAAGGTGCCGGCTTGGCTCTGGGAACCGAAACGCTGCGAGCAGCGAGCACGACCTGTCCGGAAAACACGCCACCGGCCAAAGAGGAGGAAAAAATTTCCCTGTTCTGGCGGATTTTCGGCGGTACCATCCTCAGCATGGTCGCCTTAGGGGCGTTGACCATGTTCAACAACATTTCTGGTAACATTTCGGAATTGCGCCGGGACTTGAACCAGGAACGGGAGGCACGTGCCGAGCTGGTCCGCAAACAGGATTTCCACACCTTGCTTACTCAACAAGCCGAGCGGCTGCGTCTGCTGGAAGCACTCAAGGCGGAAGTGGAAGGGCTGAAGGAGCGGCTGACGGCCCAGTCCGCCATCGCGGAAGGGATCAAAAAAGAACAAGCCCAAGCTGTCGATCTGCTGCGTAAGGAACTGGACGCCCTCCGGCGGGACCTGACTCAGACAGCGGAAACGAACAAACGTGAGGCGGCTGCCGCGGCCGAGTCTACCCGCAAGGAACTGCAAACAGCCGTGGATGCCCTCAAAAAAGATGTGGCCGCTCTCGAGTCGTTGCGGGAACGCCTGACGGCCGTGGAAGGCCTCAAAAAGGACGTAGCCATTGTGGAACTGCTCCGCGAACGACTCACCAACCTGACCACTGAAAACAAAACCCTGCGAGAGGAGCTGGCCCGTTTGCAGCAGGAAATCGAGCGTAACAAAGCCGCAGATCACGAACGGAAAATGCTCCGCGACGAACAATACAAGCAAATTGATCAGACCCTCAAGGAACTGCAAAAGGAACTGCAATTGGCCCGGGAAAAACTAGCGCGACTGGAGACCGCTCTACCGGTAGCTCTGTCGCAGCCGCCCACGGGAACCGTTACCAACCCACCCTCACCGAGTGCCTCGCCAGCGCCCAGGCCTACACGAACCCCTAATGACTCCGAAACAACCTGGTTTCCCTTTCACCCAGCATCGCCGAAAAAGTAATAGCCTGTTCCCTCGGTACCAAGCGGCCGTAAAGGTCTCCCACTGGCTCCTGCTTATCCCTCGGCGACCAATTTTCGCTACCTCGGATCACCAGGTTCTATCTGGTTATAGAAACTCCACTATCCCATTGCAGCGTCGGCTCATGTACCCCTTTTCTTCTCAGAACCTCAGTTGACGCTTCTTTTCATCAGCCTTGGTTTGCTTTGCTCGTCGCAAAGCTTGCATACGAGACCGCTCGAAGAGGGGAGGTCGCAGACGCTGCCACCTCGAGTAAGGGGGCATCCATCCGGGCAATAATGTGATATTGGTGATAATTGACTGCGGTAATGAAGTGGTGTAGGCATCGTCAACATAGTCCAAGGACGATGGGTATCACCGCGAGGAACTATAAATTAGGGATGAAGTTCATCGAGATTGGGCAGTATGAGGACAGGATAAAGATTAAGCTCCATACGGGGTTGTTGGTAAGCTCCATACGGGGTTGTTGGATAGGTCGGCGGAATGGCGGTTTGGTGAGCCACCGGATCTAGCCGTTCGCACGACGGTTTGCAGTGGGTTGTAGGATGTTGGCAACAGGATCAGAAGGACAGGCGGGGAACGGAGAGGTGACAACGCGGGTGTGGCTGGTGCGGCACGCAGAAACGGCGACGCCCCACCTGTTGCACGGTGCAGAATCAGACGTGCCCCTAGGGGAGCATGGCTGGCGACAAGCAGCGGCCGCAGCCGAGTGGTTTGCCACACAGACCCCCGACGTAGTTGTTTCTTCGGGGATGCGTCGGGCCGTGGAAACCGCTCAGGTAATTGCCCGCCGTTGCCGGATCCCTCATGAAATCGAGCCGCAATGGCACGAACGACGGGTCGGACCGTTCAGCCAGCAATGCGGACCAGCGGTCGAGCAGGCCTGGCAACAAACGATGCAAGCCTGGCAGAACGGTGACCTCAACTATGCCTGGCCTGGAATGGAAAGCTTTGCCAGCATCCGTGAACGTGTCCTGCCGGTCTGGCAAGGGGTGGTGCACCGCCACGCGGGAAAACGGATTGTAGCCGTTATCCATGGCGTTGTTTGTAAGGTCTTGCTACTGAGTCTGTTACCCGGTTACTCTGCCGCCGACTGGACCCGCATCGGCAAAGCCTACAACCTGGCGGTCAGCGAGTTGATTGGTCAGGGCAACCACTGGCAGGCCCTTCGGCTGCTGGAAGTTCCGGAGCCGGTGCGTCTTATCGACGCCCAGCGTACCGCTGCCCAGCGGACTTCGGCCTGATTAGGCCATCACCAGCCCTCTTTTGCTTGCCTACCTGGCTCCCGAAGGGGGGGATGACTCTGACAACTGTTTAAATAGCAAATCGGCCCAGCTAAGAATCCCACGCATCAACTATGTCCTCCCTTTTTCAGAACTTTACCCTCGGGCCAGAGCTACTAGACGTTCCTCCAGGTTGGCTCTTGCTACCCGGAGCAGCAACAAACGGGCTACGGCTTGGCCCCCAGGAAAATAGAGCGACACCCTGCCCAGCTGTGACTCCTTTGCAGGCCAGCTTCGAGCAGGACTGAAGTTCGAGTGAGGCACTACTCTGCACTTCTCGTTGCACTGGTTTGTGCGGTTATGATGAAGAAGCGGGCTATGGCGTTCCGATAGGAACAAGCAGCGAAGCCGAGAGGGCACGGGGGGACCCGGCGACGCAGGGGGAACGGCGGCATGACCGGTGAACAGGTGCTGACGTCAGCCAATGAGACGGAAGCATTGCGGCGGCAGCTACTACAGGCCCAGCGGCTGAGCAGCGTAGGCGAACTAGCCTCCAGTATTGCCCATGAATTCAACAACATTCTGACAACCATTATCAATTCGGCCAAGCTGGGACTACGCAACAGCGATCCTCAGGAAAAGCAGAATGCGTTCGAGCGGATCCTCAAAGCGGGCCAACGTGCCGCTGCCATCGCCGCTGGTATGCTCGGTTATGCCCGCAAAAACAGTAGTCAGCGCGAACAGTGTGACATTGTACGCCTGGTCGAGGAAGTCCTTATTCTTACTGGTAAGGACCTGTCCAAGCATCGCATTCATGTCGAAACCCGTTTCCATGCTCATCCGGTAATCTGGGCAGTGCCGGGGCAGATCGAACAGATCCTGGTCAACCTGATTATCAACGCCCGGCAGGCGATGCCGGAAGGCGGGCGTCTGCGTATCGAGGTGCGCGACAATCCCCAAACAGACATGGTGGAAATCCAGGTGGCCGATACTGGCGTAGGGATCCCTCCGCATCAACTCCGACTGATTTTTGAGCCTTTCTACACGACCAAGCAACCGGATGAATACGGCCGAGGGGGCACAGGCCTGGGTTTAAGCGTCTGCCGTCAAATCATTGAGCAACATCACGGCCGCATCCGGGTTGAAAGCATCGTGGGCAAAGGGTCTACCTTTACGGTTAAACTTCCCAAGCGTCTGCCGGAAGATCCTGAATGAGGTCCCTACCTGCCGTTTTCCCGACCGCAGCAGTAGAAAATGATGCCCCCTAACTGGCGAGAAACTTAAAGAGAACAGGGCGGGAACTAGTGTTTTTTAACTCAGTGGTTAAAGCAAGGCCCTGCTGGTCAGCAAGGGGTTTGCTCAGACCTAGCGGCTGAACAAGGCCGCCCCTTTGCCCAGTATCAGTTCCAACTCGTCGAGGGGAAGCTGGGCAGGATCGACACGCAACTCATCGGCCAACCGTAAATGAGCCTGGCGGCCGCCGGGGTCCCGCACTACCAGATAAACCGGGCAAGTTCCCCGGTACCGCTGAAGCAACAAGCGGAGACCATCCAGCTTCTGTAGTGTTTCGGGGGAATCGCTGTAAGGCAGGCGCAAAATCAAGCTTTTGGTGAACTCCCGGCGTGCCTCCTCCAGGGTCAGGAGCCGTTTGACCTGGAAATCCGGTTCGGCCCGCTCGGGCGCCCAGTTGAGCATCCCCTCAAACAGGTAGACCGCATCCGGCACTACCAGCTCCCGGTAACGGGCATATTCGTCGGACCAGAGGATACAGCGGACGCTGCCACTGAAATCCTCAATCCGGAAAGTAGCATATTTGCGTCCGGCATTGCGTCCCCGGTTGGCCGTGCGGATGGCCAGATCCACGATCATGCCGGCCAGGCGGGCTTCGGTGCCCGCTTTGGCTTTAAGCAAATCAGCACACTCGTGGGTACGGAATCGACGCATCTGTTCCTCGTGCTGAGCCAGCGGGTGACTGGACATGTAGAAGTCGAGCGCTTCTTTTTCAAACTTGAGTTTGTCGGTTTCGCTCCATTCGGGGACGTCGGGCAGGCCATCACTGGCCAGCAAAGCGGTAGCAACACCTTGGACGGTGCCATTGTGGCTGTCGTCGGTAGAGGGACCTTCCACTAGCAAATCCATGAGGGATTTCTGACCGCGTCGTCGGTCCGCTGCGCGTTCTTCTGCAGCCTGGTAGGCGCGTTCCAGGGCAGCAAACAAGGCGGCCCGCCGGCCAAAGGCGTCGAAGGCACCTGCCTTGATCAGGCGCTCCACGGCCGAACGGGGGACCACCCGCCGATCAACCCGTTCGCAAAAGTCGTACAGACTGGTAAACTTGCCCCCTTGTTGACGCACGCGAACGATCTCTTCTGCCGCACCGCGACCCAGTCCTTTGATGGCCGTCAGGCCAAAAATGATCTGCTTTCCTTCCACGTCGAAATCGGGCAGGCCACGATTGATGTCGGGCGGCAGAACCTCCAGTCCCATCCGTCGGGCCTCGGCGATGTGATCCACCAGGATGTCACGCTTGTTGCCGTCGTCCACTTCAGAAGACAGCAATGCCGCCATGAACTCCGCCGGATAGTAGCATTTCAGATACGCCGTCTGGTACGACACCAGGGCATAGGCGGCACTATGGGACTTGTTGAAGCCATATTTGCCGAATTCCTCGATCTGCGAGAAGATCCGTGCCGCTTGTTCCTCGGCCAGGCCATTCTGGACCGCCCCCCGGATGAACTCTTCCCGCCGGGCCTCGATCACTTCCTTGTTCTTTTTGCTTATCGCCTTGATGCAGGCGTAGGCTTTGGACAGTTCGATCCCGCCCAGGCGGTTGAGAATACGCATGATCTGTTCCTGGTAGACCATTACGCCGTAGGTTTCTCCCAGGATTTCCTCCATGACCGGGTGCAGGTAGGTGGGTTGCTTGCGGCCATGCTTGCATTCGATGTATTCGTCCACCAGCCCGCCTTCGAGCGGACCGGGGCGGTACAAGGCGGTGGAGGCGATGATGTCCCGGATGTTGTCCGGCTTCATGCGTTTAAGCAGTTCGCGGATCCCTTCCGATTCGAACTGGAACACCCCCTTGGCTTCGCCGCGTTGCAGCATCTGATAGACTTTGGGATCGTCCAGCGGGATTTTGTACGGGTCGATGCGGCGGTGCTGCGTGCGCTCGATCAGGCGGAGGGTATTGTCAATCAGCGTCAAGGTACGCAGACCGAGAAAGTCCATTTTCAGCATGCCGACTTTCTCGAGAATGGTCATTTCCCACTGGGTGGTGACGGCCAGGTCGCCGTTGGTAGCGGCCTCGGTTTCTTCGCCTTCGGTCCGGCGGACTACCCGCTGGACAGGGACGTAATTGATGATGGGGCCATTGGCAATGACCACGCCGGCCGCATGGGTCCCTGCGTTACGATTGATGCCTTCCAGTTTCAAAGCGATGTCGACCAGTTGCCGGACTTGGGGGTCGGCGTCGTATTCGCGGCGGAAATCCGGGCTTTCCAGAGCCTCACTCAGTGTGGCAGTGAGGGCCCCCCGGGTGGGAACCAGCTGGCAAAGCTGGTTAACCCGTTCCAAGGGAACGCCGAGTACCCGTCCGACGTCTTTAAGGGCCGCCTTGGCCGCTAAGGTACCGAACGTTCCGATCTGAGCTACCGATTCGGCCCCATACTTCCGCTTGACGTACTCGATGACCTGCTCGCGGCGGTCCTGGCAGAAATCGATATCGATATCCGGGGCCTCGCTACGATTGGGATCCAGGAACCGTTCGAACAGCAAGTCGTATTCCAGTGGGTCCACGTGGCTGAGATACAGAACGTAACTGACCAAAGCTCCACAGGCCGAGCCCCGGGCCGAGCAGGGAATCCCTTGCTCGCGGGCATAACGCACAAAGTCCCACACTATCAGAAAATAGCCGGCAAACCCCATGCGACAGATGATGTTCAGCTCGTGCTCCAGACGCTGCTGGGCTTCCGCTGGGGGGGGATCCCCGTAACGCTGACGCAAACCGGCCTGGCACAATTCCCGCAGGTACTGTTCAGGCGTTTTCTGCTGGGGGGGAACGAAAACCGGGAAGTGCCGTTGGCTAAAGTCCAACTGAATGTCGACCTGATCGGCGATCTCCTGGGTGCGGGCGACAGCGTCCTCCTGACCGGGGAACAACTGGTACATCTCGGCCGGACTACGCACGTAATAGGGACTGGCGAACCGCCCTTCCGGGTATTGACGCCGGCGGGGATCGTGTTGCCGCCGGGTGTTGATGCAATAGAGGACGTCGTGGGCCAGAGCGTCTTCAGCACACAGGTAATGAGCGTCAGCCGTGGCCACAGTGGCAATGCCTAGTCGTCGGGAAATGTCCAGGGCCACCTCGGTACAACGGTCTTGTGGTTCCAGACCGTTGTTCTGCAGCTCGATGTAGTAATCCTTGCCGAAAAGCCGGGCGAACCACGCGGCCAGCTCTTCGGCTTCCTTGATCTTGCCCTGCAGAATGTACTGGTTGAAGGCACCGGCCAGGCAGCCACTCAGGCAGATCAGGCCTTCATGGTATTCGGTCAGCAGCTCCCGATCGATCCGCGGATGATAGTAAAACCCCTCCAGAAAGGCGAGGCTGGAGAGTTTGATCAGGTTGCGGAAGCCGACGGCGTTTTTAGCCAGCAGGGTCAGGTGGGTAGCGGCTCCCAACTCGTTGCGGGCGCTGCGATCGGTACGGCTAGTTGGGGCCAGGTAAGCCTCGTAGCCGATGATCGGATTGATCCCTGCCTTGCGGCACTCCAGGTAGAATTCGATGGCACCATAGAGGTTGCCGTGGTCGGTGATGGCGCAGGCATTCATTCCCAGTTTTTTCACCTGGGCCACCAGAGGCGGAATGCGATTGAAACCATCCAGCAGGCTGTAATGCGTATGGACATGCAGATGGACGAACGACCGACCGGCCATTCCTTACTCCTTACGCCGCCAGAGATAACGGGCCCTGCTGCCCGCAGCGAGGGATTCCAGCAGCACAGCCGGATCCCGCCGGAACGGACGGGCCGCTGGAAATCAGGATCATCATCCCGTCCTGTCTTCAGATGCTGTGTCTGTCTGATGCGTTATACCCGTCCTTGCCAAAGCGGAAAATGTCATTCCATCAGCCGTCCTGAAGAAAGCGCCCCTGGCAGGGTGGCGCATGCCGCCCAGAACAACTCTGCGGCCTGGTCCCGGAGCGTCGCTAACTTCGCGTCCATTCCTACCGACGCATTAGCTCCTGGAACTCGTTCATTTGGACCTGTGTTTGTTTTACCCTTGCAAATTATGGGCTTCCACAACAGATGCTCGAACCCCAGTGTTAGACCATAGCTGACTGATCAGCCACTAGCTGGTGATGTCCGACAATGCAGGGAGGACCACAGGGATCGCCATTGATTCATTATTCGCAAACGAAATTCCTATTGTTCGGCGGGATGTACTCCGGTGGCGGACTCTTTTAAGATAAGGATCGAGTTTAAGATAAAAATCAAGGAGTCGGCGAGACGGAAGCGAAGGGGACTAACGGTGGTGCAGGCGGCCATGAACCGCAAAACCTTCGGCGTCGTATAAGGAGATGTCGGTGAAAGCGGTGGGGCAGGTCGTGCAAACAACAGCGTCGGACGAGGAACTGTTGTTGCGCGTGCAGCAGGGGGAGCATGCCGCTCTGGACCTGCTGGTACGCCGCTACGAACGGGAGTTGTACGGTTATTTGTGCCGCTACCTCAATGACGAGGAACTGGCCGAGGACGTGTTTCAGAATACGTTTTTGCAGGTATTTTTAAAGATCGAGCAATACGAGGCCGGTCGGGCTGCCCGGCCTTGGCTGTATGCCATAGCTACCAACCAGGCGATCGATGCCTTACGTCGGCAACAACGACGGCGTGACCGTGCCTCGTTGCAGGAAGAGCGTTCCCACGGTGACGACGAAACCTCTCTAGCCGCTTGGGAATGGCTAGCGGCCGAACCTACCACCGGTCCGCTCGACAAACTGGAACGTGCGGAACAGTGTGCTCTGATTCGGCAGGCGGTCGCCCAGTTACCGGAACTGCTGCGGAGCGTGGTCCTGCTGATTTACTTCCAGGGCTTGAAATACCACGAAGCAGCGGAGGTGCTCGGTATCCCCCTAGGAACGGTCAAGTCCCGCCTGCACGCCGCCCTCAAGAAACTGGTACCCCTATGTGCGGCCTGGGAGCAGGAATCGACGCCTGCCCAGGAGTGCTTGCCCACCCCCTGGGCATTGTCCCTCAGCGGCGGAGTCCCGCACCTGCTTCAGGAACAGCTGTGACCAACCGGCTGTTTGCATAAAGTCGGAAGACACAACCATCGATCTTGCGATCGGTGATGGTGGTAAAAGCCTCAGGTTGGGCACGAGATACCAATAGCCATGCGTGACGAGGTGCTGCTGGATTATCTGTTGCAGCAACTACCCGAGCCGCAAGCCCGCCTGGTGGAAAAGCGGCTGCAATGCGATGTTCGATTGGCCGAGCGACTGGAAAGATTGCGTCGGCGTCTCCGCCCCTTGGAGCAGTGGCGTCGGCAGGAAGTGATGCCGCCAGCGGGTCTAGCCGAGCGGACGTTGGCCCGTATCCAGGCGTGGTGTTTTGCCCCCCTGGCATCGCTACCGCGGGCTCCTCGAGCGGTACCGGAACTGCAAGTGCTGGGAGGCCGCTTCCGCCTCGACTGGCTGGTGGCCGCGGCTATCCTGCTGCTGGTCGGTGGACTATTCCTGTCAGCTGTGGGCAATCTGCGTGCCCGCTCGGAGTGGCTCACCTGCCAGAACGTTCTGCGGCAATGGTATGTCTATCAACACCATGTCACGATACCACCTGGCATGACCTCTTCGGGACGGTCAGAGGTTGTGACAGAGCCGCTGTCCTCACCGGGTGCCGGAGCGGCTTTTACGGATCATTACCTGATGCTGCTGCACTTCCAGACGCAAAGCCGGCCCATGCTGCCCCTCACTGTTGCCATATCCAATACTCCTCTGCTGGCAGTTGCTATAGAGCCGCTGAATCCATCCTCCACCCATTCCTGGGTAGCGGTTGCACCGAACTACCAGTACTACCAAAAGTTTGTCGCTCCCGAGGACGCTCTCTACTCAGGGGACTTGTCTCCTATCCTCATCGATGGATTTTGTTCGCCAAACATCAGGCACTATCCGGCCACAAGGCACGCCTACAGCCAGCACGCTCTCTGCGCCGGGGGCAATGTTTTATGCCTCAGCCGTCCCTTTATGTCCGAAGCAATGATACTTTGCTCACCGTTCGTATTAGATTATTCTCTTCGAAGCAGTTGCTGGCAATATACCGAATAGTTACAATCAGGCCAGCATCTTAGTGTAGACAGGCATGGATATGATTTTACCATGTTCTCTATTACCATCCGACTTTTTCCCTAATCCCCTTTGAGAGCCTGATTATAGTTGTTGTCGTTCGATGTTAGTCTTGAGAGAACGTAGGGTGTTAATCAAACAGCCGAGTTGGATCTACGAATGGTTGACGGGGAGACAGGTATTTTCGGGTGTAGTAGCAGAAGGGGCGGGATGCAAATAATTTTCTCGGATGAAACCATAGTTCACAACCAGTAACACTGTGGGTATAGTGTTTGTAGAGTGGTTCAAAGCGCTACTGTAGTCATCTTTTCGGTGGATCCTAGGACAAAACTGATGTTAAAAATAGGAGTAGCCGACCGTGGGACGGCTGATCCGCCTCCGAGGCATTAGCGAAACAGTTAAGGGGAAGGTGTGGGAATCGGATTCCCTCTTGCGAGTGGGCCGATTGGCCTCGTTAGAGGTGGTATTGGAAGATAGTTCGGTCAGTCGACAGCATGCCGAGATTAACCTGGGGCCAGACGGATGGTTTGTCCGTGATCTGGCTAGTACCAACGGTACCTACGTCAATGGTGTCCGGATTGGGACACTCCCGCAGCCTCTACGTCCTCGCGATATTGTACAGTTCGGTAAGGTAATCCTGCTAGTCGAAGGAGGTGGCGAAATAAACGAGCTTCCTTCGTCGAAGGCTCAACACATATTAGCGACAACACCGTCGACATATGAAGAAGGGATTCGTCGCTTAGCTTTTGACCGGCATCAGATGCCGCGGCCGGGTGAGCAATTGATGGCTCTGCTGCGGGCGGGGCACCATTTCGTGCATGCGCATTGTCCCGAGGACCTCTACCGGGCCATCCTTAATGATGCCGTTAGTGTGCTTGCTGCCCAACGAGGGGCTATTTTACTAGCTGAAGGGAGCGAAACCAATCCTAAATGGCGGCTGGTAGCTACTGCCTCAGGTCACCATTCAGCTAGAAGTAGTCACTTCTACTCCAAAAAGCTAACGCAAAGATGTTTCTCGACAGGTGTATCGCTTTTGTACAGCGCTTTCGCCGCATTGGATAGCGACACGCGTCTAGGACAGAGTATATCCGAAGGAGCGATGGGCAGCGTCATATGTGTATTGCTGCGTACGCCTCGTCGCCGCTTGGGTGTAATGCACTTGGACAGAGGTCTGGATCACCAATCATTTACTGAAGATGACCTGCATCTGGCCGACGCCCTGGCCGCCCATGTTTCCGCCACTATTGAAAGTGCCTTGCTGTTGCAACAACAGCGGGATCTGTTCCTCAAGACGATTACTACCCTGGCCCAAGCCGTTGAGCTGCGGGACGACTACACCGGTGGCCACACCCAACGCGTCACCCGTTACGCGTTGTTACTAGCCGAACGATTGGGCCTGGACCGACAGCACACGGAAATCATCCGGCTAGGCAGTCCGCTCCATGACATTGGCAAAATCGGCATCGATGACGCCATTTTGCGCAAGCCCGGTAAGCTCACCCCCGCTGAATACGAGTTGATGAAAACCCACACTGTCAAAGGAGCAGAAATCCTCAGTAACATACCGGAGATGGCCCCTATCATTCCCATTGTCCGTCATCATCACGAACGTTGGGACGGAACGGGTTATCCCGATCGGCTGGCCGGTACGGAAATTCCTTACCTGGCCCGTATTGTAGCTGTGGCCGACGCTTTCGATGCGATCACCTCACCACGTCCCTACCATGCCAGCAATCGCCCCCGCTCGTATACCTGGGCATTCCTGGAACTGGAGCGACAGGCCGGCCGACAATTCGACCCCGACTGCGTGGCCGCCTTTCTGGATATCCGTGATCTGATCCACAAAGCCATGCACGAATTCCTGCCGCACCTCGAATGGGACGACCAGGCAGGCATTACCACCGTCAACGACCCACTGCTCAGTGAAGAAATCCTGGCTGATCCCCGCTACTGAAGTGCCAGCTGGTATGCCGCTCGCTCCGCGATCAGCCATGATAAGGACAACGACAGACAATCCTGCTACCTTCACTAAAGGTGCCAAGCCGGTTTTATTCGCTCGGTGTGGTTCCGGGTGCCTCGGGACACGAGGGTTGCGACGGAGAGTCGTTAGTAGGGACAGTTCCGTCCACCAAAGCGAGCAACTGCGGCATGACACGGTGATAATCAGGGATGATCCAATCAGCACCGGCTGCCGCTAATCGTTCGGCCTTGTCCGCTACCAGAGGATCGGAAAGAAAGGAGGGATCTTTCGCCGTTACGGACATCGCGCCGGGGGAGCTGGTATCCGGTGCTACCGTCTCGGCACTGGCCAGACCGATCGCCGTGCCTCCCACCCGCTTGACTTCGCGGGTTTCCACTACACCATCGCCGATGCCGAGAAGTTCGCCTCCTTGCAGACGGTACGTTTGCAGGATCTGGTCGACGACCTGCCCTTTGGAAAAGGCCACTGCCTCCTGACCTTTGGGGGCGAACAATCGCTGCGCAAAGAAAGGAGCCAGGCCTAACAACTCAGCCTCGGTTTGAACCTGCTCATAGTCGGTGCCGCTGAGCAGAAACAGCAATAGCCCGCGTCGGTGCAACGCTTCGAGTACTTGCTGGGTACCGGGCACCAGCCAGCGTTCAGCCGGTGTTTTCCCTTGACGAATCTGCTCGTAGCGTTGACGCAACCGCTGTTGCAAGCGTTGCTGATAAATAGTGGCACACTGTAGCGGTGATGGTGGTACACCGCCGTTGCTGCGCACCAGTTCGGCAAACAGTTCCATTTGCCGCAGGGGGGGCATGCCATTGGTTGACAATACCAGGTGCAGGAGTTGGCGGCGGAGCTGCGTAACGTCGGTGGTGGACAGGCCGGCAGTGTACCAGGCCTCGCAGAGCACCTCGGTCATCACAGCGGGCCAACCCGCGCGTAGGAGGGATAGGGTACCATCGAAATCGAACAGTACCGCACGATATCCTCCGCGGCGTAGTGTAGCTGGCAGCTCCTCATCCGCGGACACTAGGGGTTTCGTACACTGGGACAAAGGAGATGTGATGTTTATCATGCTGTAGGAAAAAAACGGGGGACGAAAAAGAAAAATAAAACTTGCGGGGATGAGAACGATCGACTGCGGGAGGCAGGGGCACCTCGGGCGGATCATCTATGGCGATGGTGCGGCGCCATCACGCACCTTGACCATCCGTACGGCGTTGCCGGGGGGCGTGTATTCGACGTGGGTCATGAAGCCCCGCATCAGGAGCAGGCCACGCCCGCACGGTCGCTCCAGATTCTCGGGATCGGTCGGGTCAGGCACTTCGTCCGGGTTAAACCCAGGGCCTTCATCGGCGATGTGGATTTCAAACTGTCGGTCGTTTACAGCGAAGCGAATATGCACTTTTTTGTCCGGATCCATCTGGTTGCCATGTTTCATGGCGTTGACCAATGCTTCTTCCAAGGCCAGTTTGACGGCGAAAATATCATGCTCGGAGTAGCCCCATTGTTGCAGGGCTTCTTCCACCAGGCACTGGATCCGACGCGCTTCGGACAGGTCGCTAGGGATGCTTAGTTCATGCTGGACGCTCATGGGCTTTCGTCGGCTGGGCGTTAGGGAACGATACCCGGTTTAGCGGCTGATGCCGTCGGCCGGGCATGGAATTCTCCACCCTCAAATTAGCATATTTTCTTCAGAGTGATGATCGCCAGTCAAAAAGCCTGCAGACCGGCCTGCTCGTCCGGCACGATGGTCAGAATGCGGTCCAGCTTGGTGATTTTAAATACCTCCAGAATGTCCTTGGCTATGTTACACAACACTAGTTTACCCTGGACTGCCTGTAGCTTGCGGTGCAGGGTAATTAACTTGCCCAGGGCCGCGCTGGACATGAACTCCACGTTCCCAAAGTTCAAAAGCAGCTTACGCCGCCCCAATTCGTCGACCAGACGGAACAGGTCATCGCCGATCAACTGAATGTTCTGCTCGTCCAGTATTTTTTTATCCACAAAGTTTACAACGGCGATATCGCCAATGTCCTCGACCTCCAGTCGCCGGCGACGAGTTGTTTCACCTGCCATGGACAACACCTCAAGTCTCAGGAAATATGGGTGTATTGATTCCGCCCCGTGGCTCTCTGGAGACTAGCCCCGTTGGCCTGCTTAGAACCCAACTCCCTTTCTGGTTGCACCCCACCTATTTTCACCGACATCAAATTGCATCTTTGTACCTACTGCTACCCCTGTCAAGATGACCCAAGCCAATTTTGCTTGCTGGAACCTCCAGCCGCACTAGCAGGATCCGTTCAGCAGAGGCTGCATAAGTCGGATAACAACCAGGGACTCACCGCTTCTTCAGGCAGAATAGCAATAAAACAGAACGGATGATTGCCATTTTCGGCTGCATGCCAACGGGCCATTTTCTACGCGGAGCGATCTTTCGGAACGTGATCCGCAGGGCAGCAATGTCCGTCTCTGTTTGTGGTTGTATCTTTCCTGATCATTTCGCTTGCACCCATGCGGGACCCAAGCCAAAGTGAATAGCAGACACGGTTTGCGGCAGGAGGGATACGGGTCCGAAACAGGGGGAAGGAATGAGCAATCGGGATCGCGGGGCGGCGGAGCGTTGCAGGGGCAGCGCCGGTGCGATGCGTGTCGGCATCAGTGCCGGGTGTGTAATCGTGCTGCTGAGCGTAGTAGTGTGGCCCGTTCCTGCTGGACCCCCGCCCATCGCTTCCTCCACCTCCTCCTCTGCTGATACTGGTACTGTCCTGAATGCCCGCCAGGTGCGTGAACTGGCCGTTATCCTGGAGCGGGTGGCTCGCCAGGTCAGCGGTATGCTATTCGAACCGAAAACCGAGAAGGAACTGATAGCCGGGGTTGTGGAACAGTGGTACGCCGTCACAGGCCAGCAGATGCCGCCGGCGGTCCGGCAACGGCTAGTTCGCCTGGCAGATACGCCAGCCGAGCGCGTGCACTTTCTGATCGAAACGCGTCAGCGATTGGGGGATCATCCCCATTTGTCTGGCCCCTATTCGCTGCTGCTAGGCCTGCGTGGGTTGAGTGAAGCGACCCACGGCCACTGCAGCGTCACCTGGGAGACGCCGGGACTGACCCGTCCCCTGGGGACCGAGATGGACTTCGGCGTCGGCTTGGAACTGGAAGGGGTCCAAGGTCTCCACTGGCTGGCCTGGCAGTGGGTTCAGGCCTTGAGTGGACAGCCTACCGAAAACTGGGGTGGTTACATCGGTTCCGTTGTCAGTTTCGATCGGCTGTCTGGCCCGGCCCATTTTCCGTGGCGAATCCGGCGAGTGATTCCGGGGAGTCCAGCACACCAGGCGGGCCTGCTTCCCGGTGATTGGATTAGCCATCTCTCCGGCACGGCCATCACACCGGAAAATGCTCTGCAGTTGTTCCGGCAATGGGCCTTTCCAGCCTTGGAACTGGATCCGCTGACCGGTCAGCCGCGACAGCCTCAGTGCACCTTGACGGTCAAACGAGGAAACAAACGGTTTGACGTACGCTTGCAACCGGGGCCCTATCCGCAGGAATGTATCTTCGGCGTACAGCGGTTGCGCGACGGCTCGTGGGACTGGTGGCTGGATCGGCCGGCACGGATCGGCTATGTGCGGTTGGGACCGCTGGAGCAGCACGCCAGCGCACAGATGCGCGCTGCCCTCACCGAGTTGCTCCAGCAGGAGTGCCGCGGCCTGATCCTGGACCTGCGTTGGTGCCCCGGTGGTTACGTCCAGAGTGCTTTGGAAATTGTCAGTCTGTTTTTGCCCGCCGACACTTTGGTCGCCCGAGTGGTATCGCGTCAACAGCCGGCCCAGGAATTGCGCACCTTACCGCTCCAAGCCGGTCAGCGTCTGCCTGCGTTGCTTATTCTCATCGGTCCGGAAACACTCGGCGGCGGCGAGGTGATTGCCGCGGCCCTCCGCGATCATCGGCGTGGCCTGCTTGCTGGACAACGCAGTGCGGGACGTGCCGCGGTACAATCCGCTGTCAGACTGGAACTGGCCCAGTTCCAGCTTCGCGTCAGCACGGGGCTGATGCTTCGCCCTAACGGCAGGCCCCGCCACCGCTTCCCGGACAGTCAGCCGACCGATGAGTGGGGCCTGCGACCCGATCCCGGCTGGGAAATCCCTCTGACGACTACTGCCCGGACCGAATTAAAACGGCAACTGGAGCTGTTCACCCTCCGCTTGCCTGCCCAAACCGCGGCCACACCCCTGGATGATCCCCGCTACGACGCTGTCCGCTATGCCGCTTTGCAACTGTTCCGTGAGCATCTCGCACGCTCCCAGCCGCTGCCGTGATCCGCACGGGCCAGATTCACCTCGGCATTACTTCAATATCAAATAAGACACCAGTTGTTCGGCCTCATAGTGCCTATCCAAGTGCTCCGCAGATACTAGCTCGCCGCTGCCGGCTTTTTCCGTATTCAATATTCCCATCCTTGCCGTGACGATGGTCCGGTAAGGGGGCATTGGCAGCCGAAGGAGGAACAAGCAAACCATGCGTTTGGCGACAATTCTGACTCCGCACGGTCCACGGGCCGCTGTGGAACGACCTGACGGATACTTCGTCGATTTGCAGGCGAGTGAACCCGGCTTGCCCGCTTGTGTCAAAACCTTGCTAGCCGCTGCACCTGCTCTGCGACGCCTGGCCGCGGAAGTGGCGGCTTCGCCTCAGGCCGTGGCGTATCCCCCGCACACGGTCCGCCTGTTGCCTCCCATTCCCGAACCGGGCAAAATCCTGTGCATCGGTTTGAACTACCGTGACCACGCCCGCGAGGGGGGCAAAGCCATTCCCGAGGAGCCAGTCCTGTTTGGCAAATTCCGTAATGCCCTTATCGCCCACGGTGATCCCATCCGGCTGCCTAAAGTCGCCCGCAAAGTCGACTACGAGGCGGAACTGGTCATCGTCATCGGCAAAACGGGCAAACACATTCCCAACGACGCCCGCGCCTTCGATTATGTCGGCGGTTATACCTGTGGCCACGATGTCAGCGCCCGCGACTGGCAATTCCGCGGAGAAGAAAAACAGTGGATCATTGGCAAAACTTTCGATACCTTTGCTCCCGTAGGACCGGTGCTGGTCACTGCGGACGAAATTACCGATCCCCACAACTTGCAGATCCGGCTACGCCGCAACGGCATTACCCTGCAAGATTCCAACACCCGCGAATTCATCTTCGGCGTTCCCCACCTGCTGGCTTACCTGTCCCAGGTCATGACTTTGGAGCCGGGGGACCTGATCTTCACCGGCACGCCTCCCGGCGTCGGCATCGCCCGTAACCCCCCCATCCTCCTTCAGCCCGGTGACGTCGTCGAAGTCGAAATCGAGAAAATCGGCATTCTGCGTAACCCGTGTGTTGCCGAAAGCTGAAACGCGTTTTTCCTCCCGACGGCGGCAACTGGCGACAAGAACGACCGCCGGCAAGCAACGTTCGGATGTCCATGCATCATTCAGCGGTCCGGCCGCAACCGTTCCTCCTGGAGCGTGCTGCGATAACTGTAACGGCTGCCGGGCCCGGCGTGGTCCCGCAGGTCCTGCTCAATCCGCAGCCGTGCTCCCGCATATTGTCCCAGCTCGAGGTCAAAATAAATTTCCCCCTGCCATAGAAAGGGCAACACAGCGGGTTGCTCGGCCAAGGGGGGAGCCTCACGCCAGCGGGTGGTTACCTCGATGGTCGCGATCGTTCCCTCCTGGCGGCCTAGAGTATACTTCTGCTCCAGCCAATAGCTATCCCCGACGCCCAACGGAGGCTCGACCTTGACCTTCACAGCTCGCTGCCAGCTCTGACCCGCTTCCCATTTTCCCTCGGGTAAAACCAGGCGGAAGGGTAGCTCCGCCTCCAGCCGCTGGGCCGAACTGCCCACCGCTTCCTTCACCTCGACCAGTCGTCCCAGGGCGTCCAAACGCAGGTTCACAATGGGACGATTCAAAAACGAGGCCATTTCCCGCGCGTGCTCCGTCTGGTTAGAGTCACGGATCACCGGCTCGTCATTGTCCCGCCGCCACTCGGAACGCACCTGCACAATCTGCATCTGCAACGTCGCGATTCCGTTAGCGTCCACCGCTTGCACCGTCCATTGCCGTGTGAGTTGTAAATCGTTGAAAGTATGCCGTTGTTGCTGACGCCGTTGTTCGTCCAGATACGTTTCCTCCACGACCGTACGCTGTCGCAGCTTGTACATCAGGTTCTGACCGGCTGTCCAGCGGAAGCGTGGCGGCAAAACCGATCCCCCCCGGGCCCCCGCCACCACCTGGCTGGCATCTCCCGCTACCCCCTGCGGGATGAGCCCTGCGGCTAGCACACCGCCTCCCACTCCCAGCCACACCAGCCATCCGTATCGCCTGAAAGGTATCCGTACCTCAACCATGACTGATGCACCTCAAACAGCTCTTCCCTGTCCGCCCTTACCGCTAGGGAAACCACGACCAACGGAATGGGTGTCCGCTTCTGATTGTGTTACTTTCAGGCCGAGGCCCTCTCATACCATCCTCCAACTCTGTTGCAAAGGGTAATCGCTCTGACAACTGCTGGCCCTCTGACCAGACACCATGCCTTGATTTTGTTCTTACATATACTAGTGTACTTATATTCCAAAAATCTCGGAAAGTCAATAGGCATCTGAAAAATTTTTCACAAGCATCCTGTGTCAAGCGGCGAGGCGTGTGGTTATCAGTTGTTTTCGTGGTGAAACAATAAGCTGGTAGTGTGTATTCCTTCGTCGGCTGGTTTGCAGCGAACGTGAGCGGTTTGTGGTCGTGCCGGACCTTACTTCTACCAGACAGACGCGACTATCAGCATGATTCATGATGGGTTTGTCTGGGAGCGGCAAAGCAACCTTGAACCTGGCCTTCGGAGGGGGGCATGTGGATCATGAATTTAGCTCGCTGGTGCCAAAGCGAGACGCTACCCGTACCAGGGAGAACCATGTCGGCTGATTCGGCGGGTCCGGAGGGGTGGCTAAGGTATGTCTCTCCCCCGCAAAGTGCTATTCCACTAAAAAACCTATTCCATTGCTGATGATGGGATGACTAATAAGCAGACCCTGCGTAGGGATTCGACCTCCTCCAAGCGTGCAGGACTCGAAGTTATGGCTGGCCTCCATGCACTTCCGCACACGCGGGTTCCCACCGTGTTGTTTCCAACAGCGGCAGCAGCGGCCCGCTACGTGGCTCGGGAAATTGACAAACTAATCCGGGCCCGTAACGCCGCGGGCAAACCGACAGTGCTAGGTCTGGCCACCGGTAGCACGCCGGTGGGATTGTACCGCGAATTGATCCGCCTTCATCAGGAAGAGGGGCTGGATTTTTCCCGTGTAATCACCTTCAATCTGGACGAATATTATCCCATGCCCAAGGAGGACCCCCATTCGTATTTCCGATGGATGCACGAGACCTTTTTCCAGCATGTCAACATTGCTTGGGAAAACATCCACATTCCGGATGGGACACTGGCCAAGGACGAAATTGACGCGTTTTGTGCGGAGTACGAACGCAAGATCAAGGCCGCAGGGGGGATCGATATCCAGATCTTGGGGATCGGTCGGACGGGGCACATCGGTTTCAATGAACCGGGCAGTCCGCGGAATAGCCGGACCCGGCTGGTGACCTTGGACAGTATCACGCGTCGTGATGCGGCCCCGGGCTTTTTCGGCGAAGAAAACGTGCCTCACCATGCGATCACCATGGGGGTAGCCACCATTCTGGAGGCACGCCGCATCTTTCTGATGGCCTTTGGCGAACACAAGGCGGCCATCGTTTACAAAGCGGTGGAGCAACCGCCGACCGAGGCCGTTTCCGCCAGCTTCTTGCAGGAGCATCCGGACGCCACCGTTGTCCTGGATCCGGCAGCCGCAGCCGAACTGACCGCGATCAAACGCCCTTGGGAAGTCGGGCCCTGCGATTGGACGCCGGAACTGGTCCGCAAGGCCGTGGTGCATCTGGCCCTGACGGTTAAAAAGGGACTCCTGCAACTGGACGACGAAGACTTCCGTCAGCATCATTTGTACGAGTTGTTGCGGGAAAAAGGACCGGCCGAAAAAATCGGCGAAGAGGTATTCCACGATCGGATGCGAACCATCACCCCCTACCCGGCCGGTCAGGATGGTGCCCAGACAATCCTGGTCTTCTCGCCACATCCGGACGACGACGTTATTTCCATGGGCGGCACCCTTATTCGTCTGGTCGAGCAGGGACACGCCGTGCATGTCGCTTACATGACCAGCGGCAACATCGCCGTATATGACCATGATGCCCGCCGCTTTGTCGACTTCGTGCACGAATTTCTCGGGCAGTTCGGCTCGGCCGCTGAACAGGCCCGCTTCGCCGACCTCAAGCAACGCGTCTACCAGTTTTTGGATGGTAAAAAGCCCGGTCAGCCGGATAACGAGGACGTGCTGACTATCAAGGCGTTGATACGGGCGACCGAAGCCCGGGCGGCTGCGCGGGTCTGTGGAATTCCCCCGGAACGGCTCAGTTTCCTCAACTTACGCTTCTACCGCACCGGTCGCATTGCCAAAGATCCCATCCACCCGCAGGACATCGAGGATCTGCTCACCTTGCTGCAACGGCTTCAGCCCCGTCAGGTTTACATGGCTGGCGAGTTATCCGATCCTCACGGCACCCACCGCCTGTGTGCCGAGGCCATCTTCGCTGCCTTACGCCGACTGCGGGAACAAACCGGACAACCTTTGCCAGAAGTGTGGCTTTACAAAGGGGCTTGGGAAGAATGGGAACCGCACGAAATCGAAATGGCCGTTCCCCTCAGTCCCGACATCCTGGAGCGCAAAAAACAGGCCATCTTCCGCCATCAATCCCAGAAGGACCGCGCCATGTTCCCCGGTGGCTCGGACCGCCGCGAGTTCTGGCAACGAGCCGAGGAACGCAACCGCCACACGGCCCGTATCTACGACGCCCTGGGACTGCCCGAATACTTTGCCATCGAGGCCTTCGTCCGCTGGAGGGACCAGTAGCGTCGGGTCCTTGCCGAGATCGTTTCCGGCGCGAGGTGGAAGCATGAGCAGTTTTTTGCCGCCGCTGGACGGATCAGTGGTCGGGCGGCGGGTGGCCGTGTTCACAGGCAGCTTTGATCCGCCGACCAATTATCATCGCGAAGTGGTCCGTCGCGTGCGGGAAGCCGGTTTCGACGAAGTGATTGTCCGGCCAGTGGTACCGCGTCAGGCCACGCCGGATGGAGAGCATGCCGAACCGCTGCACCGGGCAGTCATGGCGGACCTGGCGTTCCGGGATCTGACAGGGGTAGTGGTGGATCTAGCTGAGCTGGACGAGGGCAAACATCTGCCTGATCACCTGTTGGCAACTACCTACGCCGCCCGTGGGGAGGTGTGGCAGGTAGTGGCGGCCGACTTCGTCCGGGGTGGCCAGCAGGGCACGTCGCTGATCCAGAGTCACTGGCAACAGGGCGAAGCCTGGTGGCAACAAGGGCGGTTTGTAATTGTCGGCTCCCGTCTGGCACCATTGTCGCCAGCCGATCTACCGCCCCAGGCGCTGACCCTGACCGTCGAGGACCATATTCCCACGGCCGAAATCCGTCGCTGGGTGTTCGAAGGCAAGGACATTCGGGGGTATGTTCCCGAAGCAGTCTATGCTTACATCCGGCGTTACCGCCTGTTTACGGGTATCCCTACACCGCGGGAAACACGCATTCAGTTGGATCCAGTCCGCTTGCGTGTGGTCTGGGATGAGAGCAACCCACAGGCGGTTCAGTTGGCCGAGCGGTTCCAACGCTGGGTGGCCGAACCAGCCACTGCGATTATGGTACTGGGGGGTGATGGCACCATGTTAGCGGCCATCCGCCGTTACTGGCGGGAACGCCTCCCTTTTATCGGCTTGAATGCCGGTACGGTCGGCTTTCTGCTCAACGAGGAGCTGCCTGACCAACTGGTAGGATTAGAGCTGGTTGTGTATCGCCTGCCGATGTTGCGAGTGGAATGTACCACACCCGACGGCCAGGTGCGGCTAGGTCTGGCATATAGCGACGCTTGGGTGGAACGGGACAGCGGCCAGGCGGCTTGGTTGAGTCTGGAAGTGGATGGTCGCCTGCAGGTGCCGCGGATTGTGGGGGATGGCCTGCTGGTGGCTACGCCGGCTGGGTCGTCCGGTTATGCGCGGGCCATGGGGGCCACCCCCGTGCCGTTGTCGGCCCCGGTTCTGACCCTGGCCGGCTCTAATGTCTTCCAACCCTACTTCTGGAAACCTGTCACGTTGCCCGAAACTGCACGGGTGCGCATCTGTAATTTGGACGAGCGAGGCAAACGCCCGGTACGCGGCTTTCTGGACGGTCATCCCCTGGGACCGATACGCACCATGGAGGTGCGGCTCAGTAGCATCGCCGCTGCAGAACTGGCCTTTACTCCCCAGTACGACCTGTCCGAGCGGCTCCTCCGTTCCCTGTTTCCGCAGAGGGACTAAGCGTTGACTCCGAGGCCGGACAACGGTCCTGGTCACTATCCGGACGGATGACCGGCACTACGACGCCATCTGTCTGAAAATCGGCCTTCTCGCTGCCCAAGTGTTGCGACGACTGCTCCGCCACGGCTATCTCTTTGTCTGTTTCCGTGGCGGAAACCAGCCTAGGCAACGGTTCGACGTGGGGCTCGTGATGACTGCGTCGCGTGACCTTCTCCACCGCCGTCTCCAGAGCGTGGGTAATCACTTCTGCCGGACGAGCAATGAGAGGGGGAACCTCCGCTGGATCGCCCACCACCACCTTGCGGCTCAGCAAATACTTGTGGATCAAAACGCCCGCCAAGGCCGACAACACGGCTACGATCACCAACGGTCGATATTCCTCCTGAACCTTCTGGATCTGCCGGAAGACGACCAGAACCTGATCGGTCAGAACATAGGACAACCAGAATAGCAGATTAACCAGGGGAATAGCGTAGATGCCATCGGCGATCAGGAAGCGAACCAGCGGCACGCGTAACACGCCGGCCATGAGGAAAATCGGAGTGCGGATCCCCGGCAGCAAGCGGGCTCCCAGCAAAACCAAGATGCCACGGGCGGCAAAGTTGCGTTCGATCTGTTCGCGTTTTTCCGGTGGGAGCAGATGCCGCTTGACCCAGCCGATCTCCAGGAGTCGCCGGCCCCACAGCCGTCCAGCCGCGTAGAGCAGGCCATCGGCTGTGACCACTCCTAGAATCACCACCGGTAACATGATGTACCAACGCAGGTTGGTATCATCATGGCCGACCAGAATACCGGCGGTGATAACCGGTAGCTCCTCCGGGATGGGGAAACCGAAACCGGCAGCGATTAAAGCCACGAATATGCCTATGTATCCGTAGTGGTCGAAATTTTCCAGCATGATTGATCCTCGCAGCGTCGATTTTTATCCGTCATCCCCTCATGACCCCTCCAGATTGGGCCAGACCGTTGAGGAAGAGGCATCAACCGAACCACCGGCTACGACCGGCGCGGGCTCAGCCGTGGCCTCCGGATGGAGCGGCCAGTAGGGCGGCAACGGGGCCGTAAAGGTACAAAGCTGTCCGAAATCACCATGCAGTGGATGACGGAACGTCAGACTACAGGCATGAAGAGCAATAGCCTCGGCAGGTTCGTCGGCGGAAGGCAGGGGCCGTGGCAATGGCTGCCGGCTGCCGTAGAGCTGATCGCCGAGAATGGGATAGCCCCGCCAGGCCGCCTGGGCCCGCAATTGGTGCATCCGGCCGGTGCGGGGGCGTAAGGCCAGCAACGTAACGCCCTCGGCCCACCGTAGAACTTCGTAAGTGGTTTCCGCATAGCGGGCCCCATGGCCCTGGGGTTCCGCTGGTTCGACCCGGGCCTGGCCAGTCACCTTGCGCAGCCAGTCGGTCCAGTTACCCCTGGCTGGTTCCACCCGGCCCTCCACAACGGCCCAGTATTCCTTCAGCACGCTCCGCTGCTGAAACTGGGCATGGAGCCGTTGGGCCGCTTTGCTCTGCCGAGCCAGTACCAGGACGCCGCTCACGGGCCGGTCCAGCCGCTGGGGCACACCCAGATACACGCGGCCCGGCTTGTTGTACCGCTGCTTCAAATACTCCTTGACCCACGCCTCCAGACTGGCAATCCCCGGCGGCGCCTGTGTGGCTAGCCCCGCTGGCTTGTTAACCACAATAATGTGCCGGTCCTCGTGCAGTAGCCATCCGGCCACACCCGGCCCAGTGGATTGATTCGGTGGCTTATTCATTCCGACGCTGCACCCTCCTTCCACTATGCATCACGCTGTAGCTGCAGCTATTCTACCGGCTGAAATGGATGCTTCGGTCGACCATCTCCCACTTGTTAAATCTTCTTTTAGAGGGTAAACAACAGCGATGAGCCTATCCAAAGACCCGCATTGCCATTACGTTTTTCCGACCACAACATTCATAATTTTATCAGTAAATAACAATTCCAAAGTATCAAAAACTTATTGTAAAGCGTTCGGATATTGTAGTTGATCGGTTACGAACCAGACCATGCCGGCCGTGTTGCAATCACATTAATCTAAGTTGTGCAAAGACTGGGGGTGGAATAGCTTAGCTGAAGCAGCGGCCATACAGAAAGTTTGTAGTTATTCCGGTTGATCGTTTGTTGGTCGGAGTCGGGAACCAGGAGGTTGTCACCATAAGATGATCTGTCGAATTAACCAGGGCAATGGGCGAACGGCGACCGCGGGATAGATGCCGTTAAGGATAACGGGGGTGTGCATATCGGAAGTCCCGCCACATTCAGTGACCTGAGACGGGTCCAGTGGCATAACGAAAGCATAAGAGAAACTTCAGTAAACAGAGCGGAAGGGAACGATTTGAAGGTCCGAGACAACTAACCGAGAACATAAGGCATGAGTTGGGAGCGAATCCGGGGTCAGGAAGCGGCACGGGTCCAGGTAGCACAGGCATGGAAAAGTGGCCGGCTGGGGCATGCGTATGCCCTGATAGGTCCCGCAGGAGTAGGGAAACGCTTGTTTGCCCGAGAATGGGCCAAGGCCATGCTCTGTGAGCGGCGGGGACCGGAATTGACCGCCTGCGATCATTGCTCGGCTTGTCGGCAGGTGGAGGCGGAGACACATCCGGATCTGCACTGGTTGCGGACACCGGAGGGTAAGCATGCGCTGCCTGTCGAGGAAATGCGACAGTTCTGCGAGGCTTTGGCCCGCAAGCCATTGCGGGGCGGACGAGTGGTAGGCATCCTGGAAGACGCCGATGATCTGAACGTCGAATCGGCCAATGCCTTCCTCAAGACGCTCGAAGAACCGCCGGGAGCCGCCCTTATCCTGCTGCTGTGCTCTGGCTGGGAGCAATTGCTGCCGACGATTCGCTCCCGCTGTCAGCAGATACGCCTGGCCCCGCTTAACCGGACGGACATCCATGCCATTTTGACCGAGCATGGCATCACGGATCCTGCCTTGCAGGAGGAAGCCTGGCGCTGGTGTCGGGGAAGCGCGGCGCGGGCGCTGGCTCTGGTCGAAGGGGGATTGCCGCAGTTGCGGCAGACTTTATGGGAAGGGCTGGCCAGCGGCACCATCGCGGTGGATCGCTGGACGCAGCAATGCATCGAGTATGCCGAAGCCGCAGGCAAGGATTCCGCTAGTCAGCGCGAACGGGCCGAACTGCTTCTCGATCTGCTCGTTGAAGCGTTGCGCCAGATGTTGCGTCAGCAGGTTGGTGCTTCGCTTGCTGTGGCGGATTGGTCAGTTTCGCTTACGTCCGTGGCCACACTGACACCCGAGCGGCTGCTGGACTGGCTTGATCGTACCCTGCTGGCTTATACCCACCTGGAACGGCGCGTGCCCCTCCCGTTACTTTTCGAAGCCTTGTTCGATTACTTGGCTCGCAGCCTTGAGCAGGACACTCAACCTGCGTCTGCACCAACGTAACATCAAAAAAGTAAGATCAAAAGGCTGATTGGGCTTAACCAAGCCAAGCACAGTTGTCGCGGGCCACAGTGCAGCGGGTAACCACGGATGGGCTCGTTCCGGATCGTTGCCGACTGACTTACCTCTCCCCTCGATTGATCCTCTGCAAAAAGTCACACCAGTCGAAGTAAAACATGAGGCCCTCTTGCTGGTTAGGAGGTAGCTGATTGTGCCGCTGGAGAGAGTTGACTAGTTCGATCGGTTGCCGTTCATGAGCGGGGGGGAAGGTAGTGTCAGACGATTGTGGCCTCGGTCAGGACGGCCCGCACCTCGGCCTCGGGCACGTCGGACACCAGGTGTACTTCCCCGGTCTGACGCGGAAGGATGAAGCGTAGACGACCGGCTAAGGCCTTCTTGTCGCGTCGCATCGCTGCGAGCAAGTCGTCAACGTTCCAATGGGCTAAGGGGGCTAGCGGCAGCTGGAAGGCCTGGAGCAGCCGTTCCTGGCGTGGCAAAAGGTCCGGTTCAGTCAGGAAACCGATGCGTCGGGCCAGGCGGGCGGCGCACATCATGCCGGCGGCAACCGCTTCGCCATGCAGCCACTGATCCGCGGCCCCAACCACCTCGAATGCATGCGCAAACGTATGACCGTAATTGAGGATGGCTCGCAGACCGGTTTCTTCCAGCTCGTCCTGTTCAACGATCCGGGCTTTGATGCGGCAGCAACGGGCGATAACCTGTGGGAGTCGCGGAGCGCGAGGTGATTGCAAGGCGTTGCCTTCGGTCTCCAGCAAGGCGAACAGTTGAGCATCCTGGATGACCCCATATTTGACCACTTCGGCCAGTCCGCTGCGATATTCCCGGGTGGGCAAGGTGTCCAGAAAAGCGGTGTCGATCCAGACGCCGCGGGGCTGATGGAAGGCACCGATCAGGTTTTTGCCACGCGAATGGTTGATGGCCGTTTTACCACCGACGGAGGAATCGACCATGGCCAGCAGGGTGGTAGGCACCATGATCAGCGGCAGGCCACGGTTGTACGTGGCCGCGGCAAAGCCGGCCAGATCGCCAACGACTCCCCCGCCCACCGCAATAACCGGCGTGCGGCGATCGGCCGCCAGCTCGTATAAGGCATCGTACAAGGTGCTCAGTTGGGCTAGCGACTTGGAGCCTTCGCCCGGGGGCACCACGGCCAGGCCCGTCTGCAAGTCGCAGGCCTGCAGGTGGGAAAGTAAGCGGAGGGCGATTGGCTGCGTGTGTTCGTCGGCGACAATCAGGGCCGTGGCGGCCTGGGGTACCAACTGACGCACAAAGCCGCCAAAATGGTCCTCTATGCCCCTTCCCAACACAATGTCATAGGAACGCGGTCCCAGACGCACCGTAATGCGGTCGTCAACCCCTGCTGATTTCTGACTATCGAGCGACTGGGACATGGGAGCCGAGCTTGCCGGTGGCCCGTCGGGAAAAGTCATAGTTCGTCCGATCCGTACACGCCTGGTGGTCCTGTCGTGGATTACCGTCCCAAGGTGTGCTGTGCCCCAGGGAGGTGAATTTCATTGTAGGGGGATATTCCTGCCGTTAGCATATCCAGCATGTCGGGGGTTGGAAGAGCTGAGGATGGGCGGCGTGAGGCAAACTGTCAGGAAGTCTGGCAGGAATGGAGCCGGGCCCCGCTGCTACCAGTGGCGGTGTTTGCCACGGTGGGTGCGGCCGTAGCCCGCTTCGGGGCGGTACCCCCTCCGTGGTACTGGGGGGCCGTTGTCGTCGGACTGATTAGCTGGTGGGTCATACGCCGACGGGAGCGTGGCCGCCGGCTGTCACCCGCCGGCTTGTGGCTGGCCACCGCCGGTCTGGCGGCAGCCTGGCACTACCAGTATCGCGAAGTTTACGCTGCCGACGATATCAGCGTGTTTGCCGACGAGTCGTTTCAACCACGTCGTCTGCGGGGCTGGGTCGTTGTGGAGCCGGCCGTGCAGGAAGCCACACCGTCACCGTTACGCCATATGCCGCCGTTGCCCGTAACGACCCTTCTGCTGGAGGTGGCCAGTGTCGAAACCAGCGCAGGCTGGACAGCTGCCAGCGGCCGACTGCGTGTGACGGTGGAAGGCCTTTTGCAGGACATTCACGCAGGGGATGCAGTCGAAATCTTGGGGCAGCTTAGTCGACCTCCCCTGCCAGACAATCCCGGACAGCTCGATTTACGTGCACTTTGGCGGGACGAACGGATCACGGCCGTTATGCGGGTGCGTCACTCCGCGGCGACGGTAACCCGATGGGCCTGCGGGCGGTGGAGCAGTTGGCCTGGGGTGATGGGTGCGATCCAGTGCTGGGGTGAAGAAGTCTTACGGCGGCATCTTTCCGGACGTACCGCTGGTCTGGCAGCGGCTTTACTGCTGGGCGATACAGCGGCACTGGAACGCACGGAATGGCAAGCCTATGTCCGTACTGGCGTCGTGCACGTACTAGCGATTTCCGGCTTTCACTTGACCGTACTGGCTTCGTTTATCTGGGTGCTGGTCCGGGCCATAGGGTTGTCGCGACGCGGGGCGGCCCTGATGGTCGCTGGCCTGATTGTGGGGTATGCCAGTCTGACCGGTGCCCGGGCTGCTACGGTGCGGGCCGCTGCCATGGTCTGTGCCGCTTGCCTGGCCCTATTGGTGCGCCGACCCCTGTGCCTGGCCAACACCTTTGCCCTGGCCTGGCTAATCGTTTTGATCCACAAACCCACGGACTTGTTCACCGTGGGCTGTCAATTGTCTTTTCTTTCGGTATTCATGCTCATCTGGGCCGGTGGACGCTGGCTGGTTCCGTCCCCTGTTTCGCCACTGGAGCAACTACGCCTGCAGGCGAGTCACCCTTTCTACCGCGGGATTGGTTGGGTGATCGCTGCTGTGGTGCGGGCCTATCTGCTATCCCTGATGATGTTTGTTGCGCTGGCTCCATTGGTCTTATACTGGAAAAACATCCTTTCACCGGTAGGAATCCTGCTCGGTCCACCGGTGATGCTCACGTCGTCGGTGGCGTTGCTAAGTGGTTTTGTGACGATGCTGGCTTCAGTAGCGGGCGCGTGGGCCGCTTGGGGACCGGCAGTGGTAACGGAATACGCCCTGGCGGCCACCTCCGGGCTGGTGCACGTGGCCGACGGCTGGCAGATCGGCGTGACTTATGCTCCGGCTCCTGGCTTGCTGTGGCTGACCGGTTACTATCTGCTGCTAGTGACCGTGGTTGTGGCACCTCGGGGATATCTATCCCGTTGCCTGGCTGCCCTCTGCGCCTGGACGATGCTGGGGTTGGCCAGTGCCACGGTTCCACCAACGAGCGACGAACTCCGGGTTACCTTCCTGGCCGTCGGCCATGGCGGCTGTGCCGTGCTGGAAACTCCCGATGGACGGGTCATCCTGTATGACATCGGCAGTATGAGCGGCCCGGACATAACGGCCCGCATTGTGGCCCCGTATCTGTGGCACCGGGGCATTCGCCGCATCGACGAAATATTCCTGTCACACGCCGACATGGATCATTTCAACGGTTTGCCGGATCTGTTGTCGATGTTTGCCGTTGGCCAGATTAGTTGGACCCCGACGTTTGCTGATCGGCATACGGCCGGCGTGCATTACGTCCTGGAAGCCGTGGAGCGGCGGGGCATTCCCGTGCGGATTGTGGCAGCGGGTGACTGGTTCCAGGCCGGAGCGGTCACATTCCAGGTGCTGCACCCTCCGTTGCAGGGACCCCCGGGTTCGGAAAACACGCGTAGTCTGGTCCTGCTGGTCCGCTATGCCCAGCAGCAGGTGGTTTTAACCGGCGATCTGGAAGGGATAGGCCAGGAGTTGGTCCAGCGTTGGTCGGTGGGTCCGGTGGCTGTTCTGATGGCACCGCACCACGGGGGCAAAACAGCCAATGCAGCGTTACCCATTGAGGGGGACTGGGCCCCCGCTGCACCGCTGGCCCGTTGGGCCCAGCCCCGGCTGGTGGTATCCTGCCAGCGGGCCCAGCCGACGGATCATTTACGGGCGGCCTACCCTCATGCGGTCGTCTGGGATACCGCCCGTCGAGGTGCCATCACCGTACGCCTCCACACCAGCGGAGTGACCGCTGAGGCATTTCGCACGGGTGAAAAGATGGTGGTCGCCCGACCGGCATTACCTTCGGTCCGACAAGTGCCCCGCTCCGGCTCGTAAGGCACGCCGATAGACATCAACTGGCCATCAAACCACCCCGACTGCTCTGATCTGATGCGGGCGTGTGTCAACACGCCTAACGCCTGTTTCCTAGCCGTGTTATCGCCACTTTTTTGATTCGACACACGACAAGGACGCCTTAGCGTCTGATCGGTCCCGCTTGGCATGCTGGGATGGCCGTGACGGCATACACTCACAGGTAATTCGAAGATGCGCTTGCCATTTGCGGGGCAGCGGGTAGTTTGCACAGGAGAGGCGACGGCTCGGCCTCCACTGGAGGCGCTTGTATCCCCTTCCGTTCGGAACAAGGTAGATCCATGAATGCTGCATTGCGGGGTGTGATCCTGGTCCTTGTCGCTCTGGTTGCCGCGGCGCTACCGGCCTGCGATGGCCGGCGGACCAGCCGGATCACCATCGGGGTGGTCACCAATTGCGTGGCGGACTTCTGGCGGATTTGCGAGGCCGGGGCAACCAAGGCGGCCCAGGATTTTGACGTCGACCTGCAGTTCCGCGAGCCGGAAAAGGCCTTCGATGCCTCGGTCCAGATGCCCATCATCGAAGCCTGGGTCAAGCAAGGGATTCATGGCATCGCCGTGAGCGTTATCGATCCGAAGGCGCAGACGGAGGACCTGGCCCGCATCGCCAAAAAGGTCCCATTGATCACCATGGACAACGATGCCGAAGGGTCTGGTCGGCTCTGTTACATCGGCATCGATAACTACGAAGCAGGCAAAGCTGTCGGGCGGTTGCTCAAGCAAGCTCTGCCGCAAGGGGGAACGCTAGCATTGTTCATCGGCAGCACCAAATCGGCCAATGGCAAAGCGCGTACCCAGGGGGTGCTCGACGAACTGGCCGGAGAGAAGGACGCCGCTGGCGAGGAAATGGCCCACCCGTTGCGACCCGAGATCCGGGTGCGACGTTTTGGACAGTTCTACCTGGTCGATGGTGAAGCCAAGGAGGACAACAATCCGGACAACGCCCAGCCTTTGGCCTCGCGGGTGCTGGCCCGCCTCAAAGGGTTGCCCAACCTGTGTGCCGTCGGACTGTACGCCTACAATCCCCCCGCCATTCTGGATGCGGCCCGCTCCCGTTCCATGCACAAGGAGCTGACCATCATCGGCTTTGATGAGGATTGGGAAACTTTGCGGGCCATCGCTCAGGGAGAGATCCGCGCCACCGTGGTGCAGGATCCGTTCCAGTACGGCTATCAGTCCGTGGCAGCTCTGGCCGCCTATGCCCGGGGCGACCACTCCAAGCTGGTGACTGAACCCATCCCCTACCGCATCGTCACCAAGGACGGCGGACCGGACGAACTGGTCCAAACGCCCCGGGGCACCCTGACCATTAAAAACCTGCCGGTCAAGGACTTCGAGGCTCGTCTGCGGGCCGATATCGCCTCCGTGCGCAAATAAACTAAGTTTCCACCTTTCCGCCGTCAGTATCAGGGTCGAGCCTGCTTGTTTTGTAAGCAACGCTCCTGGTTTAGCCTCATCGTCGGCAGGTCCGTTGCACTAGGGCGTGTTCTTTGCCCAGTCGTCCATATAGATAGGCTGATGTCAGAATTTCCGCTATCAGCCCGCTCGGCAACTGCAGAGGGTGGAACAGACCGGTGGTTTGTGCCTGCAACCGAATTTTTGTCTTCAGTCGGACGATCTGCGAGTCATGAGTGGCGTTCCGCGTTTGGAAGTCATTGGCATTCGCAAGCAGTTTCCAGGTGTGCTTGCCCTGGATGGTGTCAGTCTGCGGGTGGCGCCCGGCGAGGTACTAGCCGTAGTCGGCGAGAACGGTGCAGGCAAATCGACCTTGATGAAGATCATTGCCGGTCTGTACCAGCCCGACGCCGGCGAGATCCGGCTGGATGGTCGATCGGTTCGTCTGCCCACACCGGCGGCGGCCATGGCGGCGGGTATCAGCCTGATCCACCAGGAGCTGAATCTGGCCGAGAACCTGTCGGTACGGGATAACGTGTTTCTGGGACGGGAAATGACCCGCGGCGGTTGGCTCCGCTGGCTGGATGGTGCCGCCATGCGGCGTCAGGCGGCTCTGCTGTTGCAACAGGTGGGGCTGACGCCGGACCGGTTGTTCTGGCGGGTCGAGCACCTTTCCCCAGGAGAAAAGCAACTGGTGGAGATCGCCCGGGCCCTATCGCTGCAGGTGCGGGTGCTGATTATGGACGAACCTACTTCCAGCCTCAGTCATAAAGAGACGGAGCGGCTCTACGAGGTGATCGCGGCGGTCCGGCGGGCGGGCGTGTCTGTTTTGTACATTTCTCATCGTCTGGCGGAAGTCCAGCGGTGTGCCGACCGGGTGGTGGTTCTACGGGATGGCCGCCTTGCTGGCGAGTTGTGCGGCACGCAAATCACCCACGATAACATGGTCCGTCTGATGGTAGGTCGGGACCTGAAACAGTATTATCCACGTCAGCACCGATCAGGTCGGGGTGGTCCGGTGGTGCTGCGTTTGGAACAGTTCCGCTACCAGGGTGGACCGGACCAGCCGGCTTCGCTGGAGGTGCGTGCCGGCGAGGTGCTGGGTATGGCCGGACTGGTCGGCGCTGGACGCACCGAACTGGCCGAGGCGGTCTTCGGCGTGCGTCCCTGGCGGGATGGCCAGGTGTGGCTGGACCATCGGCCCTTGCGTATCCGTCATCCGCGCCAGGCCATCGCAGCCGGCATGGTGCTGGTGCCAGAAGATCGCCGGCGGCATGGCCTGGTGCTGGACGCTAGCGTCGGCTTCAACCTGAGCCTGCCTAACTTGCGGCTGTTGAGCCGATGGTATGGTATTTCGCGGCGTCAGGAACGCCGCTGGCAACAGCACTGGATCGAGCGGCTGCGTATCCGAACCCCATCGCCTGAGCAATTGGTGGCGTTGCTGTCAGGGGGCAATCAGCAGAAAGTGGTGTATGGCAAATGGCTGGCTGGCCGGCCACGCGTGCTGATTCTGGACGAGCCGACCCGGGGCGTCGACGTCGGTGCCAAGGCTGAGATCTACGCCCTGATCGACGAACTGGCCGGCCAGGGAGCTGCCATCTGGATGATCACCAGCGACATGGAAGAACTGCTGGGCATGGCTGATCGGGTGGTAGTTATGCACGAGGGGCGCATCGTCGGAGAACTCGATCGGGAACACCTGTCGGAAGAAGCAGTCATGCACCTGGCCACGGGGGGACGAACACCACCAGCGGGCGACCGTCACCCGGCCACTCTACCCCGGTGGAGACCAGATGGACAAGCGGACGCTGCCGGTTGAAACGCCAAGGCGTTCCCTACGCTGGCCAGCGGCTGCTGGTGTCAGCATCCTGAACTCCATCCAGCGTCGGGCAGAGTCGGTCTGACTCGCTAATGAATAGCCGGTATCATCCACTGATCTGTACCAAATGCAAATATCTGCAGAGGGGGGAACCGCTTGTTATGTCGCGCATTTTGGGGGTCCTGGGCCTGCTGACCGTCTTGTACGCTGCCTTGATCCTGTCTAATCCGTCGGCAGGTCGACTAGACAACCTGATGGACGTAGCCAACATTCAGGGGCGCTATGGATTGATTACCATAGGGGCGGCCCTAGTCATTATCGTCGGCGGGATCGACCTGTCCATCGGTTCGGTTTGCGGTTGTGCCGCCGTTCTGTTCGGCGTTCTGATGGAACGGGGGGTACCGCCTGCAGCAGCCGTGGCCCTGACCCTGGCCTTCGGCCTGACCGTCGGTCTGATCAACGGGCTGCTGATCACTCAATTGCGGTTACAGTCGTTTCTGGTCACGTTGTGCGGTATGTTCATTTATCGGGGTGTGGCCCGCTTGCTAGCGGGCACGGTCAGTCGCACCCGAGCTGTGGAGCAGCATCCGGAATTTGTCGAATCGCTGCAGCAACTCCGCTACCTGCTCATCGGCAAGGATGCCACTGGAGAATTACTGTTCCCCGCTCAGTTCTTCCTACTGCTGGTGACGGCTGTGCTTGTCGGGTTTGTCCTGCATCGCACTGCCTACGGCCGCTATTGGTATGCCATCGGTTACAACGATCAAGCCGCCCGTTACGCGGGTGTGGCTGTCGAGCGCCACCGCGTGATCGTTTACGTGTTATGTTCACTGCTGGCCGCGGCTGCAGGCGTTCTGCTGCTGCTGGACATGCCTTCGGTGCAGTCGGATAGCGGTGGTTTGGGCCTGGAACTGTACGCGATCCTGGGAGCCGTGCTGGGCGGATGCAGTTTGCGAGGCGGCGAAGGAACTGCTCCCGGCATGGTCCTGGGGGCCATGGTCCTACCGGTGCTGGAAAACCTGGTTAGCTTCCGAGGTCTCAAAAGTGACGTCATCCCCGCCGTGATCGGCCTGACCTTGCTGGTGGGCACCATGCTCGACGAGTGGATTCGCCGACGTACGCACCCACGGGGCTGAAACCCCACTACTATTACACCCTGGACCGACAACCGTTGACGCCCGTACCAGCACTTCCGCGGCCGCCGAACTTGTTGGACTCTACTGCAGCAGGGGAACACCGCATGCCTGCTGGGCACTCCCCTATGGTTCGCTCGTTCACGGACGCCCCCAGCGATCGCAATAGTCCATGAAGATTTGCCAGTCGGCCGGCGTCATCGCGTGTTTGCCGGGCCGCAGGAAATAACCCAGGCGCTGGGCGCTGAGCGAATTGACAGGGGGCATCTGGTCGGCGACCACGGGTTTTTCGACGTCGTACAATTCGTAGGCCGGGGCTGCCGCCCGTAACACAGCGAACTGGCCCGCCGGGTTGGCCCACTCATCCTCCTCAGCATTGGTCAGGAGCACGGGGCGTGGAGCGCACAGAGCCACCAGACAATTCTGATCGAAGGGTAAACGGCTCACGTCAGCACCAAAGGATTTGAATCGTCCGCAAAACCAATGGGGGAAAGTGATATTGATGCGGGACACGGTTTCTGCCTTGGGGTTATTGTGGCGACTGGGGGCGGCTCCACCACAACCGGATTGGTGCGGAATAATGATGGCGATCCGCTCGTCGAAAGCGCCGGCCAGCAGGGCTGTTTTGCCCAGGCGCGAATGGCCCACCACTGCCAGTCGTTTGCCGTTGATGTGGGGCAGTGTCAGCAGGTAGTCGACGGCGTTGTGGATTCCCCAGGCCCACCACATGAGGGTGGCCGTCTCCTGGCCTGTTTCAGTGGGTCGCAGGGGCATGGTGGCCCGCATGCCCTCGGCCACGTGGGGCCGGTCCGGCTGGATGTCGCCACAGTAAAACGTCGCCACGGCATAACCACGGGCCAGTATCTGCTCGAGTGGCCAGACTTGGGCGTGTTTGCCACGTCCCTCCGCGGTAGCCCGGTTCTGGACCACACCGGGAAAGCCCCCTGGTACCCATACTGTCGGAATCCGCACCTGCTCGTGGGCCACCAGGAGATGGTTGCCACCGAAGTTTAATCCGATGAAGCAGGGCACTGGCTGCCGCTGATTCGGCCAGGCTACCAGCAGATAGATTTTAGGCCAGCTTTCCGGGCCGAAGGTCAATTCCACTTCCTGCAGCGTGGCTTTGCCCGCCAGGAACTGCCGATCCTCGAACAGCACACGCCCCTGAACTTGCTTGGGTCGCGGCGGATATTCGCCGTACATGTAATGCTGGAACAGGGCCTTCAGCTCCGGTCGCCGTTGTTTTTCCCAGGCCTCCCGGGTAGTTATCCGCTCGCCATTGAGCATTTCCAGGGGATGGGGCATCTCGGGTCGTGATGGCAGCCTCTCTGGCGGCGGTAGATCTGCAGGCCATGCTACTGGTACCATACCCAATACTCCCCATAACCACCAGCCATAACGCCACATCGTTTGATCTCCACTCCTTACCCCTACGGCAGTCACGCCCCCCAGCTCGATCCCACCACCTTATGATCCCCAAGCCATACTGTTACCCCCAGACACCATAACGGACACGCACCGCACCTTCCACAAAAAACTCATCCTCGTTGCCAGCAACTTCCGCCCCAACTCGCAACCATCTGTTTCCTCGCAAGCATCTATGTTCAACGGGCACCAAGATGGGTTCTTGCAGTTAACCCTGTTTTTTTCAACACCTTCCGCTGCATTTGCTTGCGGTAACCATTCTTGCTCGAGACCTGGAACTTTCGTAAGGTCTTCGCCATCGGCCCAAAGCTAGCATCTGCTGAACATTCTCGTTACTTATTCACTTGACCACTATATGAACATATTAATACAATACGTAAAGAAGTCAAGAGGGGGGGTGTTGTTCCCTGGGAAGCTAGTAGCAAGTGAAATGATTGGCGTCGATTTTTAGGTAGGGTTTCATCGAACCCGAGTAATTTAACGAGTAATTTAACTTGTGGCATCCGCGCAGAAGGGTGAGCAAGGCACGTCCCCAAGGGACGTTTGCTTTAGGGTCCGGGTTGCAATTAACGTACCAACAGGACAAAAGCAGGCTGATTCCTCTCGCCAGGGCCTTTGGGTTTATGCTAGATTGATGTCCGAAGGGTCGGGCCGTCGGGAATGCGGACTGTGTGTCACAAGGTAGTGGCCGCAGCTCGTCCGGGGATGGGAATGCCGATTGGTTCAGTGGCCTGCGTGGTTGCAAGGAGGGCACGATGCAGGTGGATACGAGGGCCGCGATGTCGTCGGGAACCGCCGATGGTGCAGGACAGTCGACTCAGGCTGTTATTCCGTCCCGAGTAGGTCAAGGTGATGGAACAGTGGAGGGTGGGGTGGCTCCGTCTGGTCCGGCCCCGCTAATGGTTGACGGCTGGGAGAATTGGCTCGAGCAATTAGCGGCTGATCCGCAGCGACGGGTGGCCCTGTTGCACAAACTACTAGGTGAAGCGGCCTGCCGGCAGTTGGGAATCTATCAATTGCCCGCGGGCTTCAAATTGTCGGTTGTCATTCCGGTGTACAACGAGGAACGTTGGGTGGCCGAGCTGGTCCGCCGGGTGCAGGCTGTCGACATTCCCAAGGAGCTGATCATTGTCAACGACTGCTCGACCGATCGGACACCGCAAATCCTAACTGAGATCGAGCAGCAGTATGACAACGTCCGGGTGATCCATCAACCCCGCAACATGGGTAAAGGGGCAGCCCTGCGTGAAGGATTCCGCCATTGCACCGGCGATGTGGTCATCGTGCAGGACGCCGACTGGGAATACAATCCGGCCGAGTACCCCCGGCTGATCCAACCGATTGTGGACGGCCGGGCCGACGTTGTCTACGGCTCCCGCTTCATCGGCGAAAGCCATCGCGTCTTGTACTACTGGCATTCGGTGGCCAACAAGATCCTGACCACCTTGTCGAACTGGTTCACCAATTTAAACCTGACGGACATGGAAACCTGCTACAAGGTATTCCGGCGGGAAGTGATCCAGAGTATTCGTTTGCGCTCGAATCGTTTTGGTTTCGAGCCCGAGATCACGGCCAAAATTGCCCGGCGGCGCAAAGGGCAGCCCCCCTGGCGCGTCTACGAAGTGCCCATTAGCTATTCGGGGCGTACCTATGAAGAAGGCAAAAAGATTGGCTTGAAAGATGCGTTTCAGGCACTCTACTGTATCATCCGCTACTGGCTGGCCGACTAAAGAGTTGTCGCCTCGGTCCGCTTAGGACAGGACAAAGCCCAGAAGCGGTCAGCTCGCACAACGGGTGTTTTTCCGGAAGCCCAAGGCAGCCATTGTCTGACCCTTTGGCGCAACTGTACCGGGCCATGGCTGACGTCACGGGCAGCAGAGGATACCCGACCCCAAGTGCGATCTGGCCCAAGCGATGGCCCTGATAACTATTGGCGATGCTGGTTTGGTCTGGTTGATCCTGATGGGTCTGATTAATGAGAAAGTCGGATGGCCCGCGTGCTACTAGGAGTCACGGGAAGCGTAGCCGCGCTCAAGACACCGGTCCTGGCGGAAGCCCTGGTGCAGGCCGGACATGCGATACAGGTCCTGGCCACGGAGGCGGCCTTATATTTTTTTGCACCGGAAGCCGTGCCCCCTGGCGGGTTCGTCTGGCAGGACCAGCACTGGCGGGTGTTGACCGATGTCCAGGAATGGCCCGGACGAACGTCGGGCCGGTTGTACCAACGCGGTGAACCGGTTTTGCACATCGAGTTGCGCCGCTGGGCGGACCTGTTGCTGATCGCTCCGCTGGATGCCCACACGCTGGCCAAACTGGCGGTCGGCTTATGTGATAATTGCCTGACGTGCGTGTGGCGGGCCTGGGACTGGTCCCGTCCGGTAGTCTTGGCTCCTGCCATGAACACGCTGATGTGGGAGCACCCCTGGACCTGTCGGCATTTGCAGGCCATCGGCCAGGATGCTGGTCTGGACGCTGGTCCGCCGCTGGACGACGCCCTGGAGCTGATCAATAGGATCAATGCCCAGTGTCCGCGTTTGCGGGTGGTGCCGCCGGTGGTCAAAACCTTGGCCTGTGGCGATACCGGCCTGGGGGCCATGGCCGAGATCGAAGCGATCGTGGCCTTCGTACAGGACCTGACGGGGGGAATACAGCGGCAAGCGGAAACAACTGCATAGCTGGCCCGGGATACCCCCTGATAGACGAGTATCCAGGTGAGCTTTCCGGCGTGCGGGTGTGTTCCTAACATCACGACAACGTTCCCGTGGCGTAGCCGGCGGTCGGTGCCGCGGTGAAACGTACTGTGCGAAGGAGGAGTGCATGAAGACCGTTCGTGTTGTCCTGGGGTCCTTGGCAGTTGTCTGGCTAGGTCTGAACCTACCGGCCCGTTCTCCCCAGGTCTTGGCCCAAGGGAAGGACGAACCCGCGCAAAAACTGGTCGGTGTCTGGGAAGTTACCAAGTCCGCGGGTGATCTGCCTGTCGGCGCTACCCTGGAATTCACCAAGGACGGCAAACTGAAGGCCGTGCTGAAGGTGGACGATCAGGAAATCAAAATCGAGGGTACCTACAAGGTAGAAAAAGACAAGATCGCGGTGAAAGTCAAAATTGGTGAGGAGACGGTCGAGGAAACCGTCACGATTAAAAAGCTGACCAACACGGAACTGGAAGTAGAGGACAAGGAGGCCAAGGTGACCAGTTTCGTCAAAAAGAAGCAGGCCTAGGGCCAGCGGATGGCTGACGGAAGGGGCACCCGCCCGAGCGGCATCGCTCCATGATGCGACCCGTGCATACCGGGGGTGTCATGCCAAAGCCCATCCGGTTCTGCAAACCCCTTGGATGCCCGCCTGTTGTCAGGCAATCGGTCCATCGAATCCCTAACACCACCGTGCTGCCCGGTGGTGTTCCGTGGGATATGATAACAGGCGAAAGTTCTCAAATAATCGGATAATCCTCACGTTTCAATTCAGGCTCGACAACCTTTTTCCAGCATTCGGGGCAGATGCCGTGGCTGAAGCGAGCGTTGCTGTGCGCGGCAATGTAGGTTTCGACACGCTGCCAGTAGTTGCGATCATCACGGATCTTCATGCAGTAGGCACAAATGGGCAACAATCCTTTAAGGGTTTTGACTTGGCTGAGTGCTTCTTCTAGTTCCCGGACGCGGTCGGCCAGCCCCTGTTGCAGCTCGACAATGCGCTCGCCGACGCGCAAACGGGAATGGAGTTCGGCCTGATCGAATGGCTTGGTTACATAGTCGTCGGCGCCGCTTTCCAGTCCGGCCACGATGTCCTGGGCATTTCCCTTGGCTGTCAGCAGGATGATGTATGTGGGTACGGGACGATGTAAGGCCCGGACCCGGCGACAGATTTCCGGTCCTTCCAACCCGGGCATCATCCAGTCCAGAATGGCCAGGCGGGGACAATCCTGCTGTTGCAGGATCTCCCAAGCGGCCAGCCCATCGCGGGCGATGGTGACGACATACCCCCAACGCCGTAGCGTAGCTTCCAGTACCCGCGCCGAAATTGGATCATCATCGGCGACAAGAACCTGTCGCGGTTCCTTGGAATTAGCCATCTTCTGGATAGCAGACACCGGTTGAGCCGGGTCTTCTACCACGAAGTCCTTCGACGGTGTTGGCTTAGAGATCTCGGACATTGTCGAAGCCGACATAACGCTCAGTAGCTCCTGTGAGGATGATGAGAACAATAAACTCCCCTGCTCATAGCAATGACAAATGTCAACTCGCATCCCTTGAGCCTGCTGTACAGGCAGGGGGACTAGAGGTTGCCGTAGAGGCTGTTTCCGTGCGGAGTAGCTGGCACAGATCGTTCAAAGCTTGTTCCAACTGAGGTATGAGAGGAGCAGCCTGGGCCAATTGCGCTGCGGCGGCGCACTGTTCCAGTTGAAAGGCGAGCTGAGCGACCGCAGTGGCGCCGATGTAGTTGGCAGCCCCCTTGAGACTATGGGCGGCACGGTGCATAGCCGAGGCCTGCTGCTCTGTCCAAGCAGTGAGGATCTGTTGCTGCAAGCGCTGGGCATCGTGCAGGAACAACTGTGCCAACTCGGTCCACAAAGCGATGTCACCCCCCAGCCGTTCGACAGCGGTGTGACGATCGAGGATCGGCTGGGGGGTGTTGGCAGGACGAGGTGTTTCCGTCGTCACACTACGGGGCGACAACACGCGGTGCAGAGCGGCTTCCAGCTCCTCCCGACGTACGGGCTTGGCCACGTAGTCGTCCATCCCGGCAGCCAAACAGCGTTCACGGTCCCCTTTCATGGCGTGAGCGGTCATGGCAATGATCGGAATGCGACAGGCACGGTTCTTCTCGGCATGGCGAATGCAACGGGTTGCCTCAAAACCGTCCATTTCCGGCATTTGCACGTCCATTAAAATCACGTCGAAGCGGTCCTGCTGCCATCGCTCGACTGCTTCACGACCGGTGGATACCACCGTTACTTCGTGTCCTGATCGTTGCAGCATACGCAGGGCCACCTGTTGGTTGACCGGATTATCCTCGGCTAGCAAGATTCGTAACGGTCCGCGTATCGCTACCGGTGGACATGCCCCACCTGCGTTGCCCATGGCCGGCAACGACTGAGCCGGACGTGGTCCGCTGCTATCCGGTGATCGACCGGCGGACAGTACCTGGGCCAGCGCCCGGTTCAGATCACTAGCCTTGACCGGTTTGAGCAGATAGGCGGCGATCCCCAGTTGCCGGCAACGGGCAATATCGCCGGGACGGTCGGCGGAGGTCAGCAGCAGGATCGGAATGTCGGCGAAAGCCGATTGCTGACGGATCTGTTCAGCCAGTTGGAAGCCATCGACCTGGGGCATCATGGCATCCAGCAGAATGACGGCATAGCGGCTGTTGTCCTGCTGTGCTTGGAGCAGTGCCTGCCAGGCCTCGTCGGCATTGGCTGCTGTAATGGGGATGGCTCCCCACAAACGCAAGGTATCCGCCAGAACCCGCCGGTTGGTGCTGTTGTCATCAACAATCAAAACGGGTAGTTCTGTCAGGTCGACGGGGCTGATCAGACGACGTTCGATCGAGCCATGGGCCCGACGCAGCGGAATTTGGAAAAAGAAAGTACTGCCCACTCCCACAGTGCTTTCAACCCACAGGCGGCCCTCCATCATTCGCACCAGGCGGTCGCAAATGGTTAGTCCCAATCCGGTGCCGCCGAAACGCCGGGTGGTTGAACCATCAGCTTGGGTGAATGGTTCAAAAATCGCCTGCAATTTCTCTGCCGGAATACCGATGCCCGTATCACTGACACTGAAACGGACCAGCTGCCCCTCGGACGTGTTCTGTGCAACGACGATGCGCACGGAAATTTCGCCCTGTTGCGTGAATTTGATGGCATTACCGACCAGATTGATCAGGATCTGGCGTAGGCGGACGGGATCAACGCAGACGGTATCGGTTACGTCAGGGGCAATGTCACAGGTCAGTTCCAGCCCCTTATGGTGGGCCTGGGCCGCCAGGGGACGCAACGTATCCCCAACCAGATCGCGCAATAGCACCGGCACAGGTTCCAGGTCCAGACGGCCGGCTTCGATCTTGGAGAAATCCAGAATGTCGTTGATAACGGCCAGGAGTGCCTCGGCGGAGCTTTTAATGACCTGGAGTCCGTCCCGTTGTTCGGGCGTCAGGTCGGATTCCAACAGGACCTCGGTCATTCCCAGTACGCCGTTCATGGGGGTACGGATTTCATGGCTCATGTTGGCCAGAAAAGCACTTTTGGCAGCGTTGGCAGCTTCGGCCGCGGCCCGTGCAGCTTCGGCCGTGGCGATTGCTTCCTGCAATTGCCGGGTACGCTGCCGGACTTGCTCTTCGACCTGGGCATGCAGCTGTTCCAGCTCCGCTTGTCGGCGAGCAGCCACCCGCAGGTCGTTGACCCCAAGGACACAGGCGTAGATGAGAAAAGCATTTTCAAACAACACCCAGCCTGCATGTTCGAGCCAACGCCAGTTGGCCCCCTCCGCATTACCGTAGACAGACTCCGGCCAGGCCCAGCCGCGGAACATATGATCTAGGGCGACTATCACACTGGCGGTAATCAGCACACGCCAGTCGCGGTAAAAAGCTAAAAAGGCGAGAGAGCCGAAGACATGGAAGTGGGTTTCGATGCGTCCGCCGGTCAGGTGGATGAGCAGGGCGGACAGCAGCATTTGTCCAGCCGCGATCACGTGCCGTGTGGCGGAACGTCCCGGTTGCATCACGACGAAGACAAGCGGCAGGCTGACAATCAGCCCTCCTAGCAGCGTTGCTCCCCAGACGTGGGGGTGTACCCGGCTTTCCACTCCTGCCCATGCTCGCGGTGAAATCCAAATCGCAACAGCTATTGCTGCTAACCACTGGCATACCAGCAGACCGGCAAACAGCCGGTCGGTACGCTGGCGGATCCGGACCAGCTCTTGCGCTACCAGCTCCTCTGTTCGTTGCCCGACGTCGACGGCTCCTGCATTGCTGCAAGTCGAAAGCTCCATCTTCTCAGGTAGCAACGATGGTACCGCCAGATTCCCCGCCCTCGACGCGGACACTACTGGCCCAGCACCTGGCGTTGGTCGTGGGTTTTCCTTTGGCTGGTGGCCTTCCACGGGCTGACTCCCGCATCGCTCAGAGTCGGTCAGTGTGGACATAACTTACTTTGTCATCGCCTCCATCCCTTGCTCCGGGGCTACCAAGGCAGTTGGCGGCGTTGTTTCCGTTACCGGGGACGGGCGGAGCGGGGTCCAAAGCGGGCAGCCGTAGACGGGAGCGACGACAGGTACGATCGCCACCGAACTATCCCCCCTCTTTTCTCCCTCCTTACTGAGCGGGTTGGCTGGCACGTGTTGTCGTATCGACAACACCTGGGCGGGGTGCCTCGACACAATCCGATTGCCTTCCTGGCCGCGTCCACGGGTCAGGCCACCGCGGAACCGGACCTGACCCTGGGGATCGATAACCAGCACATGACCGGAAACAGCCACACCCCACCGCTGAGCCTCGCATCCAGCCGGATCGACTAGTACCTGTACCTCGTCCCATCGCTGGATTTGCGTGAACAACTCTCCCTGTTCCCACCCCACATCGGCCTCGGGTGGACGTACTATCCAGATTATCACCTGTGGTCTTGTCCCCAGTTCCTTCCAGCCGGGGTGCTGAAGCCACTGACGCAATTCACGCACACTAGCCCGCGAACAGGGACAATGCGGATGCACAAACATCTGGATTTGCCAGTGGTCCGTCCCGGAAGTGCTCAGAGGAGAGCACGCAGGCCATTCATCTACTTGGCGGTCATATGCCTCCCACCATCCCAAGCTCAAGCCGATACCGGCCAGCCAGGCGACAATCGCAGCTCCTGTCATCACTCGCTTACTAGACACCTTCGGTTGCCTCTGCCGCAATCGTGTGACTGGCACTTGATGCACAAGGTAATTGAACCGTCATAAGTCTAGTGCACATTCCTGTCGCTGAAAGCAAAATCGGAGTGAAAAGACGACTCTCGACTTGCGCCCACACCACGGAATTGAGAGATGACCAAAAAGGGTCGAACCTCAGTGACTACTTGTTCTGACCAGTTGCCTAATTAATTGGGCAGATGAGTGTTTGTCAATATGTGACATGGACAGTTTGCTAATTTACTTACGGATCGATTCATCCAAGGCCAGGTTGCAAATAGTTCGTGCTAGCTACGGTGTAGCAGAAATGGTTTTAAAGTGTCGAAACCTGCTAGTAGTACCGAAAGGTCGCCTGGTAATTCCGTGAGAGTGGTGGAGTTGATTGCTTCCTCACTTGGAAGGGGGTATGGTACGGATAAACAGCTCGGCGAGTTGTTTTTCGGTGACGGAACTGGGCGCCCCTGTGAGGGGGCAGGTTCCCCGCTGGGTTTTAGGGAAGGCAATAACGTCCCGTAAGGAGGCAGCCCCGGTCAGCATCATGACGATACGGTCGAGTCCGAAGGCCAGGCCACCGTGGGGCGGAGGGCCGTAGCGCAGGGCCTGGAGCAGAAAACCGAACTTCTGCTGGGCCTCGTCATCGTTGATCCCCAGGACGTGGAAGACCCGACGCTGCACCTCGGCCCGATGGATCCGGATCGAGCCACCGCCCAGTTCGATTCCGTTGAGCACCAGATCGTAAGCTTTGGAGCGGATTTGGCCCCAGCGGCTGCTGTCGTCACTGAAAAGCAGTTCCAGGTCGGCGTCGTGGGGGGCGGTGAAGGGGTGATGCACCGAGCTCCAGCGTCGTTCCTGCTCGTCCCATTCGAGCAGGGGGAAATCGATCACCCACAGAAAGTTCCACTGACCCTGCGGAATGAGCTGGAGCAGTTGTCCCAGGCGTTGCCGCAAGTGGGCCAGGTACTTGCAGACGCTCGCATACGGACCAGGCATGAACCACACAACGTCTCCTGGCCGCGCCGATAAGGCGTCCAGCAGCGAGGGGGCGACCGAACCCAGATGCTTGGCGATGCCGGTTTCTACCTTGAGTTGCCCCTGCTCATCGGTGACGACTTTGGTATAGGGCAGGCCCGGCGCACCGATTCCGCGGAGCTCTTCGACCAGGCCGTCGATGGTTTTGCGGGTCAGTACTTTGCCGCCGGGGTCCGGGGCAACGATCGCCTTGACGACGCCACCGCCCTCCAGGGCCTGACGGAACGGTGCAAACTCGGTTTGTCCTGCCAGTGCCGATACGTCGTGGAGTTCAAGGCCGAAGCGGGTGTCGGGCCGATCGATCCCGTAGCGGTCGAGCGCCTCACGGTAGGACAAGCGGGGGATCGGACGCGGTATTTCGTAATTAAGCACGGCGGCAAACACAGCGGCGATCGCCCCTTCGGCCATGGCCATGACGTTTTCCGCCTGGACAAAACTCATTTCCAGGTCGAGCTGGGTAAACTCGGGCTGACGGTCGGCCCGCAGGTCTTCGTCGCGGAAACAACGCACGATCTGAACGTAGCGGTCGAAACCGCTGACCATGAACAATTGCTTGAACAGTTGGGGGCTTTGGGGCAGCGCGAAAAATTTGCCCGGATGAAGACGGCTGGGCACCAGAAAGTCGCGAGCCCCTTCGGGGGTGCTTTTGGTCAGAAAGGGGGTTTCCAACTCGACGAAGCCGTGGGCATCGAAATAGTCCCGCAGCGTCTTGGCGACTCGATGGCGGATCAGGAAGTTGCGTTGCAGGCCAGGGCGACGCAAGTCCAGGTAGCGATGCTCCAGGCGGATGTCTTCATGGGCGGTGGTATAGTCGCTGATGTCAAAGGGGGGTGGAGGCGACTCGCTGAGCACCTCCAGTTCCTGGACCACGACTTCGATTTCGCCAGTGGGCAGTTCGCCGGTGAAAAAGCGGGGAGAAACATTGCCGGGACCGCGGTGGGCCACCGTCCCGCGGACGCAGATGCACCATTCGCTCCGCAGACGGCGTGCCTCTTCCAGCACAACACGAGGTGTCTCATCGCCGAAGCGCAGTTGTGTCATGCCATAACGGTCGCGCAAATCGACAAAGACCATTCCCTTGTGGTCGCGATGGTTGGCTACCCAACCGGCTAGCAACACCTGCTGACCAATGTGTTGGGCCCGTAGTTCGCCGCAGTTGTGCGTCCGCTGATGGTAGGGTAACGGCATGGATTCCTCCGCCACTTGCCCCGGTCGGCTGCCGGTTTTCCGGTCTGGTCCGGGGGCATGACACCATTTTTATAGCAACCTTCGCCGCAGCGACGGCCCCATGGCCCGCGCACCCACGCACGCCCGATGTCACTTATTGAAGCCGAGAAGGGCGAACCTTGAAGAGACCCGATGCATCATTACTCGCTACGGGCTGGTTGCAAAGCGGGATGATCCAGATCGAGCCGGTACAGGATCTGGTTGTAATCGTAGCGTGCAGTCCGGACGGGATTACCGGAAAATTCGGCGGTATAGGTGCCTTCCAGATGGATGATTCGTCCGTTATGGCGATCCAGAAACGGGTGGTGGCAGACGTTGTAGAACGAATAGCGGTCGTGGGTGATGATTTTGACGGCACGCAGGAAGGGCCCTTGCGGTTGACGGGCCTCGGCATACCAGATTTCGCCTAGGAAGGAAGATTGGCCGCCTACCTGACCGGCGATGAGCACCCAGCGTTGGCGATAGGGATTCCAGCGGACAGTGCCGTTGTGCAACTGGGGGCGCTGGTGGGGCGAGGTAACGTCTGCTGGGCAGAAGCGTGTTTCCTCGGGCCGGAGCCGG
>JANWVV010000259.1 GCA_025055795.1 Gemmataceae bacterium | reverse complement strand
AGCCGGCGACGGCCGGCTTTCGACGAACGGCAGGCGCGGCGTGCGGATCATGTGCACGACGAGCGTTTGCGTGAGCAGCCCGACGACGAACCAGCCCGACTGAAAGAGCGTCTGCTCCTCGACCGTGTCGGCCGAGAACACGTACCACATCACCGCGAAGGTGAGGATGTCGAAGATCGAGCTGACCGGCCCGAAGCAGACCATGAAGCGGCCGATGTGTCCGGGGTTCCAGCGTTGCGGTTTGCGCACCAGCTCCTCGTCCACGTTGTCGAACGGGATCGCGATCTGCGAGATGTCGTAGAGCAGGTTCTGCACCAGAAGGTGCAGCGGCAGCATCGGCAGGAACGGCAGAAAGGCGCCCGCGACGAGCACGCTGAAGACGTTGCCGAAGTTGGAGCTCGCCGTCATGCGGATGTACTTCAGCATGTTGGCGAACGTCCGGCGTCCCTCGACCACGCCCTCTTCCAGCACGCGCAGGCTCTTCTCGAGCAGGATGATGTCGGCGGCT
>JANWVV010000258.1 GCA_025055795.1 Gemmataceae bacterium | reverse complement strand
CAGTCGAAATCGGTGAGCAGCCGTGTTGAATGCAGTGATGCCGAAAGGCGTTGAGCACCTGCTACGCCACGGTTCTTGCGTACCCGTGGACTTGGTGTTGAATGCAGTGATGCCGAAAGGCGTTGAGCACTGCCGTGTTGCACAGTCCCTAGGTTCAGCAACACCCACAGTGTTGAATGCAGTGATGCCGAAAGGCGTTGAGCACATCCCCCGTCGACCGGCGCGCCGGCGCTTTCGCGCGGTGTTGAATGCAGTGATGCCGAAAGGCGTTGAGCACATTGCTGCACCAGTTGCATAATTTGCAATTCCTGTAGTGTTGAATGCAGTGATGCCGAAAGGCGTTGAGCACTGCTCCGCGAACTGGGCACGGTAGTGCCAGTTGACCCTAGTGTTGAATGCAGTGATGCCGAAAGGCGTTGAGCACAGCAAGGTTGCTCGTTAGATTGTCCGTTTACATCTAGCGTGTTGAATGCAGTGATGCCGAAAGGCGTTGAGCACGTGTTTATTAT
>JANWVV010000257.1 GCA_025055795.1 Gemmataceae bacterium | reverse complement strand
CATCACTGCATTCAACACGCGTTCACAATGGGCTGCCAACCGTCACGGTTAAGAGTGCTCAACGCCTTTCGGCATCACTGCATTCAACACCTCTGGATCGAGTCCTGCCTGGACGAGTGGAAAAGGTGCTCAACGCCTTTCGGCATCACTGCATTCAACACCCCAAGATCAAGTACTAATGAAATTGTCCAGAAACGTGCTCAACGCCTTTCGGCATCACTGCATTCAACACTTAGCCACGCGAATAACCTCATTACCTGGAAAGTTGTGCTCAACGCCTTTCGGCATCACTGCATTCAACACGGACTCAACAGCCTGGTCGTAACGGTAGCGCTGGACGTGTGCTCAACGCCTTTCGGCATCACTGCATTCAACACGCGACCTGTGGAGATTTATACACTCAGAGCCCTATGTGCTCAACGCCTTTCGGCATCACTGCATTCAACACGGCAATGCAAGGAAGGTACTCACGCTCACGTGTAGGTTTGTGCTCAACGCCTTTCGGCATC
>JANWVV010000256.1:246-510 GCA_025055795.1 Gemmataceae bacterium | reverse complement strand
ATCACTGCATTCAACACCATCCATATACTGTAGTTCCTGACCGTTCAAAATTTCGGTGCTCAACGCCTTTCGGCATCACTGCATTCAACACGCGGTCGACGGGGGTTATCCGGCGCCGGAATAGGAGGGTTGTGTGCTCAACGCCTTTCGGCATCACTGCATTCAACACCTGAAGGTGGGGAATAGGAAGGGAGGGGTAGATATGCGGTGCTCAACGCCTTTCGGCATCACTGCATTCAACACCCATTCAATCATGTCACCTAA
>JANWVV010000256.1:0-236 GCA_025055795.1 Gemmataceae bacterium | reverse complement strand
TTTCGGCATCACTGCATTCAACACAAGAAGATCCCGGCAGATCCGAGCCGAAAACAACCTGAGTGCTCAACGCCTTTCGGCATCACTGCATTCAACACAGCCATGATGACCCGACGAGGGTCACCTAGCCAACTAAAGTGCTCAACGCCTTTCGGCATCACTGCATTCAACACATAACCCCCGGTTGGGGGCCGGGGGTTTTCTGGGGGTGTGCTCAACGCCTTTCGGCATCACTG
>JANWVV010000255.1 GCA_025055795.1 Gemmataceae bacterium | reverse complement strand
AAAGGCGTTGAGCACTCAACCAACGATCGAAACACTGCACGTTGTAAGGGACAGGTGTTGAATGCAGTGATGCCGAAAGGCGTTGAGCACGGTCCTGAAATCAGGACCCTTCTCCCCCATCACACGTGTTGAATGCAGTGATGCCGAAAGGCGTTGAGCACATCTTCCCGGGCCCGCCACTGAGGATGAGTGGCGGGCGTGTTGAATGCAGTGATGCCGAAAGGCGTTGAGCACAAGTATCTTGTTGCTTCTCTCGCTTTGCGCATTTGTGTTGAATGCAGTGATGCCGAAAGGCGTTGAGCACCGGATCAAGAAGTTAGGATAGATTCTATCTAAGCTGCCGTGTTGAATGCAGTGATGCCGAAAGGCGTTGAGCACCTAATTGCCATCGCCACCCACCCTTCTTCTCCTTCCCTTGTGTTGAATGCAGTGATGCCGAAAGGCGTTGAGCACGCTATGGAGGTCCTGGTACAGACTTACCATGACCTCCTGTGTTGAATGCAGTGATGC
>JANWVV010000254.1 GCA_025055795.1 Gemmataceae bacterium | reverse complement strand
TCGGCTTCACTGCATTCAACACGCTTCATATTGCGATGTGTTGAGGCAATTTTTAGCTAGGTGCTCAACGCCTTTCGGCATCACTGCATTCAACACACATTGAGCGTATTCATCCGTACTGGCGGGTCCGGACCGTGCTCAACGCCTTTCGGCATCACTGCATTCAACACGCGCCGATGAGGATGGCGCAGGCAGCGACGGTCAGCTGCGTGCTCAACGCCTTTCGGCATCACTGCATTCAACACACCCCTACCCTATCGTATCATCCATATCATGATTTTTGTGCTCAACGCCTTTCGGCATCACTGCATTCAACACGCCAGTACGAAGCGATCGTACTGCGCGAGGTAAAAGGTGCTCAACGCCTTTCGGCATCACTGCATTCAACACTAACTTATGGAGGAAGCAAATGAAGGACCGGGGTCGAGTGCTCAACGCCTTTCGGCATCACTGCATTCAACACATAGATATCACCATGAAAATATTCAAATCTAGCTATGTGCTCAACGCC
>JANWVV010000253.1 GCA_025055795.1 Gemmataceae bacterium | reverse complement strand
CATCACTGCATTCAACACTCCTGAACGTTAGGCCTTAACCCGCCAGCAAGATTGTGTGCTCAACGCCTTTCGGCATCACTGCATTCAACACTGGAATGTCAAGACGTGATAGAAACTCTTGATACGAGTGCTCAACGCCTTTCGGCATCACTGCATTCAACACACTGCAGAACGGTTCAACCTCTGCTACCCAATAAGTGTGTGCTCAACGCCTTTCGGCATCACTGCATTCAACACTTCGGCAAGGAGTCTTCCCGCACCTACCGAAATCCAGTGCTCAACGCCTTTCGGCATCACTGCATTCAACACAATAGGGCTGAAAATGGGGGCGAAAATTGTCATATATGTGCTCAACGCCTTTCGGCATCACTACATTCAACACGAGGACGAAATGAAAAAGATTGATTATGGTTAAGTAGGTGCTCAACGCCTTTCGGCATCACTGCATTCAACACCCGCACCAAGAAACGCGTACACCTCCCGTGCACGGTGCGCAACGCCGTGCGGCATCA
>JANWVV010000252.1 GCA_025055795.1 Gemmataceae bacterium | reverse complement strand
GTTGAGCACATGAAGAAGCCAGGTATTGTGTTGGTGCATCAGATGAGGGTGTTGAATGCAGTGATGCCGAAAGGCGTTGAGCACATAAAGTGGTAGTGTATGCGTTAATTCCGAAGAAAGTGTTGAATGCAGTGATGCCGAAAGGCGTTGAGCACCGGGAAGCGGGCATATCCATGTACTGCAACTCCTGAGTGTTGAATGCAGTGATGCCGAAAGGCGTTGAGCACCTCTCTCAAAGATAATATGATCACTTTCCAGATGAGTGTTGAATGCAGTGATGCCGAAAGGCGTTGAGCACACTCCTTGCCGAATCCGACATGGAAGACAACGAATTGTGTTGAATGCAGTGATGCCGAAAGGCGTTGAGCACACATATTTCACCTCCTTTTTACCTTTCCCGCCCAACGTGTTGAATGCAGTGATGCCGAAAGGCGTTGAGCACTACCAATCAGCCCAAGCGTCGTGGTCAGGTTCGAGGTGAGGAATGCAGTGATGCCGATAGGCGTTGAGCA
>JANWVV010000251.1 GCA_025055795.1 Gemmataceae bacterium | reverse complement strand
AGGCGTTGAGCACTTCAAGAAAAGCTGAGCGAACACTGTTCCGTCTGGAGTGTTGAATGCAGTGATGCCGAAAGGCGTTGAGCACGTGTTGTCGGGGGGAGTCATGAGAGTTTTTAAAAAGAGTGTTGAATGCAGTGATGCCGAAAGGCGTTGAGCACAATTTTTGGATATGTATTCGAGTATGTCTTTGATGAGTGTTGAATGCAGTGATGCCGAAAGGCGTTGAGCACTCATCTGATCCACTATTTTACTACTAGCTGGTATATGTGTTGAATGCAGTGATGCCGAAAGGCGTTGAGCACCATCAGCATCGATGAATATATCCACCTGATCGATGTGTTGAATGCAGTGATGCCGAAAGGCGTTGAGCACACGGATGAGACGGGATATCGATCGATCTGATCTGAGGTAGTGTTGAATGCAGTGATGCCGAAAGGCGTTGAGCACATGCAGGTGGATCTCCGCCTGCCACACCACCTGCTGTGTTGAATGCAGTGATGCCGAAAGGCGTTGA
>JANWVV010000250.1 GCA_025055795.1 Gemmataceae bacterium | reverse complement strand
CTTTCGGCATCACTGCATTCAACACTTGCTTTGGACAAAAACCACCGCCTTTGCACTACTAGTGCTCAACGCCTTTCGGCATCACTGCATTCAACACGGTAGGCCGTGTTGAAACAGGTTGCGACGGTGAGAGTGCTCAACGCCTTTCGGCATCACTGCATTCAACACATATCCGATAGGGAGAGGTACCTGTTGTAAACGTACTCCAGTGCTCAACGCCTTTCGGCATCACTGCATTCAACACGTGGTTCTGCGTGTGGTAGCTGTGAGGAACCAGCTAGGTGCTCAACGCCTTTCGGCATCACTGCATTCAACACACCTAATCGACAAACATCGAGGAAGACGATCAGACGCAGGTGCTCAACGCCTTTCGGCATCACTGCATTCAACACGGTGGGGCTGGTATGTTACCGCCCCACCCATTGTCGGTGCTCAACGCCTTTCGGCATCACTGCATTCAACACCAGAGGCTCGCGAAACTTATGAGCCCCACCTATCTCGGCGTGCTCAACGC
>JANWVV010000024.1 GCA_025055795.1 Gemmataceae bacterium | reverse complement strand
GGCACCTCCCAGCCCCTCGACGGTAGCCCCAGCCCCTGTCACCCGGCCGGCTCCTGCAATAACCCCTCCGTCCGCTGGCACCCGACCAACCCTTCCTGCGGCACCTGCGGTGCGTCCGACACCTGCTCCTTCGCTTCCTCCTGCTGTACGTCCGGCGTTACCGAGTGGTCCTCGCTTACCGGCTGGCGGAGGGTTACCTACAGGCGGCGGTGTCCCCCGCGGAGGCGTGCCTGCACCAGGAGGCCCCCGACGCTAAAAGCCCACTCCGATCCTGCCCATCGGGCACGCGAACTCCTGCAACCGCTCCAGCAGACGGAACAACAGTATGCCTGCCGGCTCACTGAGGCTGGTCAGCCAGGGAGCGGGCGCTCACGTCGCGATTCCCTTCCAGCCAGGCCACCGGATCATCCGGAGCGAATCGCCGGAGACCCACTTGTTTGATTGCTGCATCCGGCACAACCTGCAACGGCGTATAGCGGGGATGATGGCTCTCCTTATAGGGATCGTTGCGAGCCGCATTGTAACAACAGATCATCGCCCAGCGGGGCTGCTCGCTTTTGTTCTGGTCGCTGCGATGCAGCAGATTGCAATGGAAAAACAAAGCATCGCCCGGCTCCATTTCGATATAGCGATGCGGGAACATGTGTGGCCGCTGCAGGAGTTGTTCGACCCGTTCGCGGTCTGCCCCGGCCTGCTCACCGGTCAGGACGTGATTGATCCGTCCACAATGATGCGAGTTCTCGATCACCTGCAAACAGCCATTTTCCCGAGTACAGGGATCAACGGCAATGAACACGCTGACCAGCCAGGGTAGTAACACGCCATTCTGGTACCAATAGCCGTAGTCCTGGTGCCAGGTCCAGGCACCACCGACTTTAGCATCTTTGAGGATCATCTTGGAGTGGTAGTGGTAGACCTCGCCGCCCAGAATTTTTTCACAACTGCGTACCATCCGTTCACAGCGGGCAAACATTCCGTAGATCCCGTCCCCCGGATGATTCCACAGGGACAGACGGACCACACCTCCTTCACCGTCGGCCCGCCCAAAGGCATGCTTGTCCAGTTCGTGATCCTCCTTGGCGGCTCGCCGTAGCAGGTCTATTTCTTCGGCATCGAAAAAACCGCGGGCCAGATAATACCCCTTGTCGTGATAAAGGCGCACAGCTTCGTCGGAGAGCACGGTGGTCATCGGGAGGTTCTCCTGAAAAACGAGGTACCCGCGTTACCAAAGGACCGGTACAATGCCTAGCCCGTCGTCACTGTACGGTTTTGAGGTTCAATATACTGCAAAGGCAACGAATCTGGAGCATCAAACCAGCCAAACGCCCCTGGGCACCAGTCGTGGGGGGTCGACAGCTACCTTTTCCGGAGATAGTCGCACCGTCAGGAACTTACAGAGGACGACACACCATGAGTGAAACGATTCTGGTTGTGGATGACGAGGAAAGTGTGCGACGTACCTTTGCCGAATGGCTCAGCGCACTGGGACCGACGGTGACGGTCATCAGCGTGGGCGACGCCGAATCGGCTCTGCGTGTGGCTAGCGAACGGCCTGTGGACCTGGCTATTCTGGACTGGAATCTGGGTTCGGGAAGCGACGGTCTGCAATTGCTGGAAGATCTGGTGGAATTCCAACCGGAGCTCACCGCGATTCTGGTCACCGGTTTTGCCCACCAGGCGACCCCATTGCAAGCCTTGCGGATGGGGGTTCGTGACTATCTGGACAAAAACACGGACCTGACCCGCGAGAGTTTCCTGGCCGCGGTGCAACGGCAACTGGCCCGCCTCCGCCCTTTGAAACGGCAACGAGAATTGCAACGCTCACTCGCGGCCTTCCGCACCGCCGTCGAGCAGATAGTGCCCTACCTGCAGGGAGCAGCCGTATGGCAGGATCCCGTTCCTGTGCCGCAGGCCGCCCGTGACCTGCTCCGGCTGGCCCTGCGCATCACCGCAGCAACCGACGGGGTTCTGCTAGTGCACGTCCGCCCGTCCAGCGGCGTAGCGGCAGAAGAACGCTTGACCCTCTACCCCGTTGAGGGGGATCCCACCACCATCACCGAGGTGGCCTTTCGGCATACCCTCGCTGCTACCGCTTTGAGCCAACAGGAACCGCTGGTGCTGACCGAGGCCCCTTCCACACCCCCGGACGCCTTCTGTCTACTGCCACCGGAAAAACAACGCCGCAACCTTCTCATCGCGCCGCTGGTGATCGATACGGAGACGGCGGGGGCCTTGGAGCTGTTCGACAAAGCGACGGGCACGTTCAGCCAAGAGGATGTCGCGGTTGTCCGGGCCACGGCGGAACTAGGCGCGGACTTGCTCCGCCGCAGCCGAGCCGAACGCCACAGCCAACGCCTGCTCATCGACGCTCTGGCCGCCGCCCTGCAAGCCACCCAGCAGGTGCAGGACCTGATTCCCGACGACCGCCCCCCGCCTGAAGTCCTGGAACACATCAAAAAAGGGCTGGAACAAACCGCGGCTCCGCAGGAAGATCCGGCCGTTGTGGTCCAGTTGCTGGAAGAAATCCGCACCCTGGCTCGTCATCACGGCACCCCGGCCGTGGAATACTGCGTTCACGTAATCCGGCATCTGCGTCCGCTTCTGGACAACTGTTGGGGCCGGCAATGACCGCGTGCACAACCGCTCCAGCACCAGCTCAGATGGGCTGGCTCTGGGTGCAACATGGAGCCGGGTGACCCATCCGTTCCCACAGGCTCCCTCTGATCGGCAAGTGCTTTTGCCAAGGACAACCGAGGCAGTGGCAAGCATGGAATCAGCAAACCTGATTGAAGGACTTCTGAGCCAGTTGACGCCGGAACGCCTGTTGCGTGATGTCCGGGCCACGGGCGAAGGGGTCCGGGTAGCCGTGGTCGATTCAGGTATTGAATGGACAGTGCTAGCCGAGCGGGCCCGCCAACGCGGTGTGGAGCTTTTGCCCGTGCAAGGAGCCGTGTTCCGTCCCCAGGGAACACCGTTACCCTACACGGGTCGTCAATCCAGTCCCCACGGCACCACCGTCGCCGACATCATTGTGACCCTGGCCCCCCGTGTCCAGTTGTATTCCGCCGATGTGTTTGCCTGGGGCGGCGGTACCAGTCTGGAAACAGTCCTGGCCGCCTTGCAGTACGCCCTGGACGTCTGGCAGGTAAAAATCATCAATTTGTCGCTGGGAATTGTCGAGCAGCGGTTGCAACCGGGGCCCCGCCGCTGGCAACTGCTCCAGATGATCGAACAGGCTTATTACCGCGATGTACTAGTCGTGGCCGCGGCGCACAATGACCATCCATTCACGCGTAGTTATCCAGCGGCCTTCGCCCCCCCTTTGCTCTCGGTCGACAAAGGAGTGTTTGCTGATCCCCTGCAGGTGGTTTATCGCCTGCACGAGCAGGTGGAATTCCAGGCCCATGGCCGGGGTTACCTCGGCCCCTATGCCACTGAACCTGCCACCAGTTGGGCCGCCGCCCACTTGACCGGGATCGCCGCCCGCCTGTTATCCCTCAAACCAGATCTCAAACCGTTCGAGGTCAAAACGCTCCTTTACTGGCTCAGCCGGAACCGTAACCCTGCTACGTCCCCTCATGGAACCACACCGACAAAATCAACCGACTAAAACGGATGAACTAAACATACATAGACTAATTGATCATACAATACTGATAATTGGGCGACAAATAGCAAGTAAAATAAAATTAAAAGAAATCGTCAGAGTTCTTCAGAATTATTAATGTTAAACGATCACTACATAAACAAAGACAGAGGTTCAGTCATCGTTGTCTTAGGTCTCCTTTAGGCCTTTAAGTGAATGGCGGACTGGCTAGCAAACAGCCGTTACAGGCCACTGGTACTGTAACTGATATCAGCGATGTAATTTTCGTAACGGTTGAACTGTTTGAGGTAGGTCAGAAGGATTTCGCCGGTGGGGCCATTGCGTTGTTTAGCAACGATGACCTCCAGGACGTTGTCTTCCTGGGCCCCTTCGTAGCGCCCCGGGCGGTGCAGGATAAGGACGGTGTCGGCATCCTGTTCGATGCTGCCGGATTCCCGCAGGTCAGCCAGGCGTGGCTTGTGATCCTGCCGCTCTTCGGAAGCGCGGTTGACCTGGGCCAAGGCAATAACGGGAATGCCCAGCTCGCGGGCCAGGAATTTCAAGCGCCGACTGATCTGGGCCACTTGCTCTTGACGGGGATCCCGACGGTTTTCCGGTTCAATCAGTTGCAGATAGTCGATGACTACCAGTCGCAGGCCCCCCTCTTTTTCGTGCTTTTTCATGAGCCGACGGGCCAGGGCAGCTATCTGCATCATGTTACGCGATGGTGTATCGTCCAGGTACAGTTTCGCTCGACGGAGCACGTCACCGGCGTCCATGAGCCGCTGGATATCTTCGGCGTTAAGGGTGCCTTTGCGGACTTTATGGCTGTCGACCCGTGCTTGGCAGCATAGCAGGCGCTCGGCCAGCTCGATGCGTGTCATTTCCAGACTGACGAATAGCACGGGTGGGCCGGCTTCCCCACCGTGCGTGGCGGCGTCGTAGTTGGTAACGACGTTCCGGACAATATTGAGGGCGAAAGCGGTTTTGCCCACCGATGGCCGGGCGGCGATGACAATCAGCTCGGAGTTCTGCAGGCCAGCCAGCAGGTTGTCAAGATCGACGTAGCCAGTGGGTAGCCCACTGACGGCTAGCTGGGCACTGTCGCGACCGGTGCGGGCGTCGATACGGGCGAACGCTTCGTGGATCGCCTCGGACAACGTCTTGGTTTCCCCCACCAGGCCGGCCTTGGCAATCTCCAGGATGCGCCGCTCTGCGGTGGCCACCAGTTCATCGGCCGACTGGGTTCGCTCGTATGCATCACGCAGAATTTCCGTGCCTGCATGGATCAAACTGCGGACCATGGCCGCATCACGCACAATCCGGGCGTGGTACTCCGTGTTGGCCCCGGTAGGCACGGCCTCCCATAATTCCGTCAGGTACAAGGCGCCGCCCACGTCCTCCAGATGCTTGTTCCGCTTGAGACGCTCATGGAGCATAACCAGATCGATCGGCAGGTTCTCATCGGCCAGCTCCAGCAGAGCGGCATAAATCTTCTGATGGGCATCCAGATAAAAATTTTCCGGACGCAGCAGTTGCTGAACGGTCGGTAGTTCGTCGGGGTCACGCAGGATACCCCCCAGAACTCCCTTTTCGGCCTCCAGGTTGTGCGGTAACGCCCGATCCGTCAGATGATCCGACATAGCTTCTTACCAGATGGAAAGTGGAGCAATCTCCTACTTTGGATGCTTAAGGTCACGCCCCCCTCAGTGGCCGTCCCCAGTTGCAGAATCAAGGCCTTCCCGCTTGCCACAATAATACGGTCCCATTTGTATAAGCAGCGAACCATACCGTGATTGTGTACCGCGGAGAAGACCAGTTGCAATGTTGGTCGCTCCGACACAGCTTCGTCTCCCCGCCGGTATGCAGCCTCGCAAAAGCCGTCCCTGATCCGAGCTGAACTATGGCGAGCATGTCCGACACACCTGATGCTAGGAAAGGGCAGTGGGTTTACCGTTGAGCTCGATAATGACAAATTAATTCTGCTGCGAACAACCTGGCCGATTGATCTGGACAGTTTGGCGTCGGGCCGTTATAGCCCCATCGCTTTCCAGCACCAGGCTGGGGGAAGATCAATCCACTGGCATCAACCACGCTCAGGGAGGGGGAGCATGAACGGGTTGTTGACAGGGAGGGGTAGCGCCGCTGCCCGCCTGCTGACGGGAATGCTAGCAGTTACCGTTATGGCAATCAGCGGCTGTGCCTCGGCTCGCTACGTGGAACGACACGCCGACAGCGGAGTAGTTGCCATTCCGGAAAACAGCAACCACTGGCCCACTTACTACCGTCAGGCAGCCTTGGATCTGATTGAAAAACACGTTGGCCCTCACTATGAGATCATTGAGGAACGGGAAGTAGTCGTCGGACAGCAGACTAGCAACAATCAGCAGGTGGGTCCGGACTTTCTGGCCGGTTTCTCGACGACCCGCGACCTGACGGAGTGGCGGATTGCCTACCGTCGAGCTGCGGCTCCGAGCGTTTTGCCGTTAACGGGAAGCCGAGGGCCCCTGGGCGGAGGAGGCACACCGGGAGGCAGTTCACCTGCTAGTGGAGGTGTACCGGCGACCGGATCAGCAGGACCGGCTGCTGGCACCAACGGGGTGCAACCTGCCGGCGGCGTACCCGGCGTGTCTACCACGGGTTCTGCAGGGGTGATTCCTTCCGTCGCTCCGCCACCAATGACAAACCGTAGTGGTACCACCATCCGTTGACGCGATTGTGCAGGGAACGCTCCATAGCTTCCCTCCGCTCCGTGCTGAGCGGATCCCGAAGCCTTACCGTCGAGACCTCACTTGCGCGATCCCACATATAAATCGACCCGGTCACTCACTAATAACGTCGTCACTCATTAAGCATAATGACCGGGGTTCGACCGGACTTGGGTCCACATTCTCCCTAACTCTGGTTGCACCTCGGCCTTTGGGAGACCACTGACCCGCCCAGGAGGTCCTACCCACTCCATCCAGGGGCGGAGACCGTTTTGGCGTCTGCCTCACCCCCTGGTCGAGCCACTACAGTGACTTTATGCTGCCGCAGCCGCAATTACGTCGCGATCCGTTGAGCGGTCGCTGGGCCATCATAGCCCCGGAGCGTGCCGCTCGGCCACATAGTGCGGGCCATCGACCCACACCGCGTCGGGACGGCGATCACGAGTTCCCCTGCCCTTTCTGCCCCGGTCAGGAGGAGCAGACGCCACCAGCCGTGCTTGTTTATCCAGCGTCTGTCCCTCCGACGCACCAAGCAGGCTTGCCGGGCACGACGCCCACCCTCCCCTGGCGCGTGCGGGTGGTGCCCAACCGGTATCCCGCCGTCCGACCGGAGGCATCCTGGCCATATTGTCTGGTCGATGGGCCGTGGGTAGCCGCCCCCGCCGCCGGTCGGAGCGAGGTGGTCATCGAAACGCCGCTGCACCTGGCCGATCCGGGGCAACTCCCGGTAGCCGATCTGGCGGACGTGTTCCGGGCTTACCGCGACCGTCTGCTCGCCCTGGCAGCCGAAGGCTGGGCTTACGCCGCAGTCTTTAAAAACGTCGGAGCCGAAGCCGGCGCCTCCCTAGTCCACACCCATTCGCAGATTATTACTCTGCCTTTGATTCCCCCTCTGGCACTCCAGCAGAGCGAAATTGCCCGCCATCACTTCCAACGCACAGGCCAGTGCTTGATCTGCACTCTGGTGGAAAGCGAAATCCGCTCGGCGGAGCGTCTGATCAGCGACAGCCGCCGCTTCGCGGTACTAACCGCCTACGCTCCCCGCTTTCCTTATGAGTTGTGGCTGGTCCCTCGCTCGCATCTGTCCCGGTTCGAGGACCTTGACGATCAGGCCCTGCTCGAACTGGCTGGTCTGTGGAAGCGGGTGCTGGCAGCCGTGGATGCAGTTTGTGATCAGCCGGCCTACAACTGGATTTTGCACACGGCCCCCTGGGGCCTAGCCGCTACGGAATGGTTCCACTGGCGGCTGGAATTGCTGCCCCGCCTGGCTCAGCCTGCCGGCCTGGAATGGGGTTTCGGTTGCTTCATCTGTTCTGTGGTTCCGGAACACGCCGCGGCGCAGCTCCGCGACGCCCTTCCCCCTTCAGGGTAAGTTCCAGCAATTCCACTCCAGCTTTCGCAAGGCTCAGCAGCGGCAAACCGAGCAACCAAGTTCAATTAACGCAGTTGCTGCGGGGTCAGCTTGCCCAGATTATCGAACAGACGCACCAAGGAGGCCATCAATTTGCGGAAATCGCCTTCGTGGAGGCTTTCATTGGGGGCATGGGGATTGCTGGCCGGGTCTTCGATGCCCAGGAGGAGGGCCGGCGCACCGCCGAACAGACGGGACAAGGGACCAACAAAACCGATGGTACCACCGCAACCGATGGGCACGGGATCGCGATCAAATCCGTCCCGCAGGGCGGTCAAAGCGGCTTCGAAGGCGGGGCCACTCGGCTCGATCATCCACCAGTCCACGGAGGGGCCATGGGGCGTCACCTGGACTTCGCAGCCCCAAGGTGGGTCGTGCGTCAGAAAGGCGGTCAGGTCAGCCAGGACCTTCTCGGGTTTCTGATCCGGAACGATCCGACAACTGACGATGGCCGAGGCCCGCGGCAAAACCTGGTTGGAGGCCCCCTTGATGGAGCTGGCTTCCTGCGCGATGACCGTAATGGCGGGTCGACGCCAGGTCTGGGCATAGAAACTGTACCCTTCTTCCATAGCGAAGCGGGCCGTGGACACCATGCCAATTTCCGAACGTAACTTGGCGGCGTCGAAAGGCAAGCGATGGAAGGCGGCTTGCTCCCGTTCGGTCAGTGGTCGGACGTCGTCGTAGAATCCCGGAATCGGCAGGGGACCGTTGTCCCAATATAACCGCCCCAGGATCTGATTGAGAGCGATGGCCGCATCGGGCACTCCTCCGCCACCGGTACCGCTGTGGATGGGTGTGCGGGCCGTTACCACGTCCACACGCACCATCACAATGCCACGCAGCGAATACGTGATGCTGGGTATGCCGACCTCGATGTTCTCCGTATCGCACACCACAATCACGTCCGAGTGCAACTTGTTTTTGTACAACTCCAGGAACTTCATGAGATTCTTGGAGCCGACTTCTTCCTCGCCTTCGACCAGCATTTTGACGTTGACCGGCAGGGGATTACCCGTTTTGCGGTAGGCCGCAATGGCTCCTAGAAAGGCGGCAATGGCACCTTTGTCATCGGCCGAGCCGCGGGCATACAACCGGCCATCCCGACGTGTCAGCTTCCAGGGATCGCTCTTCCACTGCTCCACGTAGTTGATCGGCTGGACGTCGTGGTGGGCGTAGAGGAATACCGTCGGTTTGCCATTGGCTTCCAGCCATTCCCCGTAGGCGTAGGGGTTGGACCCGCCGATGCGTAAAATGTCGACATTGTGCAGGCCCGCTTGCCGCATCTGTTCGCAAGTGATCCGGGCGGACCGCTCGATCTCGGCCTGATGATCCCCATCGGTGCTGATGCTCTGAATAGCCACTAGCTCGGCCAGGTTTCGCACTATCTCCTCATGGTTTTTCTGCAACCAGCTTAATGCCGCTTCGATCATCCGCTTTCCCCCTGTCTAGCGCCAGCACCAGTTGTGCCGATGACGACCGCACCTTTCGATTGCCCTCGGTGGCGAAGACGCTCTGTCTGGATCCCACAGATCTTTTACCCCACCTACCATACCATTCTATAAAAGGGCATACCTGTAAAACGGCTTCTTTTTTTAACGTCCCGAGCATTTCCCGCCCGTAATCCCGTTTGATTTCAGACCAAAGGCCAACTCTCTGTGATCGTCCGAAGCGAAAAGTTCCCTGAGCCCCGGGCTTTACCGGGCAGCCGGGTAATTGTCGCCAGGTTAACCTGGTCAGTCCGGCCCGGTGCCGCTTGAGTTGTGCGCGGGCACCCGCCTCATCCCGATACCAAGCAGCCGATGCCTAATGTTGCAGATACGATGATTCTCACCGGTATCATCCCCTCGTGGCAGTTGAGCTTACAAAAGGAGCTTTGCATGATCGTGTCTAAGGAAACATTAGGGGTCGGTTTTATCGGGGCAGGAGACGTATCGGTGCTCCATGCCCGAGCGGTGCAGAAATGTCCGGGTGCTCGGCTGATCGGCTTATGGAATCGTTCGGCCGAGCGGGCCGAGCAACGGGCTAGGGACTTCGGCTGCCGCGTCTACGCCACAGCCGAACAACTGGTCCAGGACCCGGCTATCGACGCTGTCTTCGTCCTGACCAATCTGGAGACTCACCTGCAATATACCGAGCTAGCCCTGCAGGCCGGCAAACATGTCCTGGTAGAAAAGCCGGTCGGTGCCACCATCGCCGAGATTGTCCGCATGCGTGACCTGGCCCAGATGCATCAGCGGGTTTGTATGCCCGGACACAACTACATTTATGAAGCCAGCATGCAGCGCACTCGCGAGCTGGTCGCCAGCGGCGATCTGGGACGCATCGTCTCCTGTTACGTGTTGTACAACATCCACCATCCAGAGGAGGTAGCCCAGCGGTACCCGGGAGTGGTTCGGCAAATCCTGACCCATCATAGCTACATCCTGCTGTATCTGGTGGGTCGACCCATCGAGGTCTCCGCGATGAAAGCGGTCTTGCATTACAAAAGCTACACGGAAGAGGATATCGCCATGGTCCAGTTGCGGCTGGAAAATGGAGCCTTGGCCCACTTCTGTGCCAGTTTTGCTGCCGACGACCATAGTGGCGATCCCTGGACCGTGCTGGTCAAAGTCATCGGCACCGGCGGCAGTACACGCTACAGCTACCGCGACCATGTCGAGATCAAGCCCGGCCTGGTCCACTCCCAGACCTACACTGCCTACCAAGGCTCTATCACCAACGAGGTCCGTCACTTCCTGGTCAATTGCCTGCGGCAGGGCGAACCCCCCTTGTCTACCCTGGACGACGCCATCACGGCGCAACGGATGATCGAAGCCATCGAGGAATCGATCCGCACCGGCCGCCACGTCCCACTAACCTGGTAACTATTCCTGTAACCAGGCCTAGCGAAAAATTTCTTGCGGCAGCCGCGCGGCAGATGCTGCCCTGCCAACAGACGCGAATAATGCAGGCATATCCGGAAACAGCAGGGGATGCAACCATGCGTTACCGACCATTAGGACGTACAGGACTGCAGGTGTCCGTGTTGGGTCAAGGCGGTGCTGCCATCGGTCAGCAATATGGACCAGTTGCCTATGAAGAAGCCCGGCAGTGCGTGCGTACCGCCATTGAGGCTGGTGTCAACTTCATCGATACATCGGCTTACTATGGCCGGGGATTGTCAGAAGAGTACCTGGGCCGGATCCTGGCCGAAGACGGCCTACGTCAACGGGTCATTTTGTGTACGAAGGCCGGCCGGCTCGACCGCGACGTTTTTGACTTTTCTCCAGCCGGCCTACGCCGGTGCTTTGAACAATCGTTGCGTCGCCTGCGCACGGATTATGTCGACATCCTCCTGGCTCACGATATCGAATTTGCAGACAACTACGAAGCCATCATGACGGAAACGTATACCACCTTGCAGGAATTGAAACAGGAAGGCAAGGCCCGCTTCATTGGCATGTCCGCTTATCCGCTGGGTCTACTACGGCGAGTAGTCGAACGGTGTCAACTGGACGTGATCATCAGCTATGCGCACTACACGCTGCAGAATACGCGGCTATTGACGGAGCTACTGCCGGTAGCCGAGGCCCGAGGGACTGCGTTGATCAATGCCTCCCCCTTGGCACTGGGGTTACTCACCAACCAGGGACCGCCTCCCTGGCATCCGGCCCCTGAATCCATCAAGGCTGCTTGTCGGGCAGCCGCGGACTACTGCCGCCAGCGGGGTACGGACATTGCCGTGCTCGGCATGCAGTTCTGCTATGCCCAGCCGCGGATTCCTTGTACCCTGACCGGTACGGCTCGCACTAGCGAATTGCTGATCAATCTGCAAGCCCTCGAAACCCCACCCGATCCTCAAATGGTAGCCGAAGTCCAGGCCATTCTGGCACCCGTCCGCGACCAGAGCTGGCCGAGCGGCAACTGGAAGGACTGAGCGCACCCCTCTCTGTTCCTGCTACCGGTTCGACAATCTGCCGCCCAGTAACTGTGAGGTCAGTGGTCCTATTTTTTTGTGGATGCGGCGGGTGCGGGCGTCGCATTTTGACTGTTGCACGACTGCGCCCCATCCCAACAAGCAACGTCACACCCGCATAACAACAAACCAAGTTGCTGGGCTGACAGGCGTCAGACGCGTCAGCGTTGGGGGGCCGAATAAGAGTTTATCGAACCGAAGCAGACAGCGGTTTTTCCTGAAGGCTAGGGTTTGACGTCGCGCCACAGCCAGCGGAGGGCATCGGGAAGCAGGACACCGCCGTGCCGGCCGTTGTGGCCGCCATCGCCATAGACAAACTTGTAGTCGTAGTGCATGTAACGCAAAGCGGCCGCCATCTGCAGATTGGCCAGTGGCCAGCTTCCGTGTTCGTTGTCCAGGTCACCACTACCGTCCTGCAGGTAGACGCGAATTGGCTTGCGTGGCGTTTTGCGGATCAGCCCCGGATAAATGTCACCGCCCCGGATGTTGGTAAAGCTGCCCACATGCGCCAGCACCTTGCTGAACAGATCGGGGCGTTCCCAGGCCGCTGTGAATGCACAAATACCCCCTGAACTGATGCCGCAAATGCCCCGCGCCTCGGCTTCCTTGCGGAGTTTGACGTACTTTTCCGCCTCTGGCAAAATCTCTTTTTCCAGAAACTCCGCATACTGCTTGGACAGGGTGTCGTATTCGACACTGCGGTTGGAGGCCAGTTTACCGTCCTTGCCTTTGCGGCTGGGAAACACCCCTGGGTTGACAAAGACCCCGGCCATCGGTGGAATCTCCTTTTTGTGAATCAGATTGTCAAAAACGATCGACACCCGGAATTGGCCCTTGGGGTTGAGGTAGTTGGCTCCATCTTGGAAAACCATCAGGCACACAGGTGTCTGACCGTCGTAGTTGGCCGGAATGTAGACCCAGCAATCTCGTTGCGTGCCCGGGTAAATTTTGCTGTCCTTCCACTCGAATTTGACAATTTTGCCCTGCGGAACCCCGGGCTGTACCTGGGAATCCGGGCCGTAGGCATAATCGTCAGCAGCCGGAAGCGAACGCTGAGCCACTAGCAGCAGACAAGAAAGGCTCAGCAGTGACAAAAGCGGCAGAAAGCGTCGCATGGAAGTCTCTCCCCATTCCTGAGAATGTAGTGACATACTCACAAACGGGTGTAACAACCACCAAAGGTGGCGACATAACCATGAAAATGAGCCAGCGGGGAGCCCGCCGGACACCCACCCTAGTCTCCCGGGAATTAACCTAGGCAGCCGGCCAACGCTCGCACACAGAAGTTTATCAAACCTTCAGGAGAGTGAGTCAGAACTTGGACGAGGAACGAACCGAAACGGAAAAAGGCCTACCCCACTGATTGATCCGCCCAGGGGAGCGTACACCGAATGGTTCCAAAACAAGCGACTTTTTGTGTTTCCGGCCTCACGTCAGAGACGTTGGCAAGCAAGCCAGCTACGATCATTCGCAAGTCCCAACGGATGGATAACGACAAGCAAGCAACTGTCCGGTTGCAAGCTGGGCACGCTAACGGGGGGGAATGCTGCAGAAAGGGCGTAAACCAACCGAGCGAGTGGAAGTTACCCGACAGACAACTACGATAAGGTCAAGAGGGCTGGGGAGTTTTGGCGAACCAAAGGCAGAAGGCGCAGTGGATTTGTCAACTGGGGGCGGGGGAATGTCATGGCGGAGTTGCGACGGACGCCACTGTACGAATGGCACATAGCCCATGGGGCCCGGATGACGGCCTTTGCTGGCTGGTCGATGCCCTTACAGTACACGGGAATTGTACAGGAGCACCGGGCAGTCCGCACCGAGGTGGGCATGTTTGACATCAGCCATATGGGACGACTCCGCTGCCGGGGGGCGGATGCCGCCGCCTTGCTGGACCTGGTTTGCACTAACGCCATCGCTCCGATGACAATCGGCCAGGTCCGTTATAGCCTGATCTGCCATGAACGTGGTGGCGTGCTGGATGACGTGCTGGTTTACCGCTGGGGAACCAACGAGTTTGGCCTGGTGGTCAATGCCGCCAATCATGACAAAATCCTGCAATGGCTGGAGCAGCACCGCGGCAACAGATCGGTAGAAATTGTGGACGAAACCATGGCCACTGCGATGGTAGCGGTCCAGGGACCGGCCGCGGTCACCGTCGTCGCCGACCTGTTTGCCGACGACATACGCAGCCTGAAATATTATCACGCCTGCCGAACGCAACATTGTGCCGTACCCGTTTGGGTGAGCCGAACCGGCTACACCGGTGAAGATGGCTTCGAAATCGTCATGGCAGCAACAGAAGTCCAGGGATTGTGGCAGCATCTGGCTGAGCGCGGGGTTACTCCATGTGGTCTGGGAGCGCGGGATACGCTGCGGTTGGAAGCGGGAATGCCGCTGTACGGCCAGGAACTGACCGAGCAGATCAACCCGATTCAAGCGGGGCTGACGTGGGCGGTCAAATTCACTAAAGGGGACTTTATCGGTCGGGCCGCTCTGGAACGGGCCCGAAACGATGCCTCGCTGCCGGTACGGGTGGGGCTGGAAATCGAAGGCCGGCGCGCGGCCCGTCCCGGCCACCGGGTGCTTTCCGTTACCGGTGAACCGGTCGGAACCGTCACCAGCGGCAGTTTCTGCCCGTGGCTGGAGCTGTCCCTGGCCATGGCTTATGTAATGCCCCGTTGGTCGGCCGTGGGCACCCCCTTGCAGATTGAGGTGCCGGGAGCAAACCTCCAGGCAGCCGTGGTGCCCTTGCCGTTTTACAGCCGCAAACCGGCGGCTTCCTGAGCGATCCTCAGGGAACCGTTCCCCGGACTGCAAAAGTGCCTGGGGCACTTGCCATATTATAGCGGGGCTGGACTGTCACACCCCGTACCTAGGACGTAATGACGTGACTACTCCAATGAATTAACAAAAGCAAAAACCACGGTGAACGACAGGGTACACCCTGCGGTTTTTTCCTTGGTGAGGTACCTATGAGTTATCCAGCCGAGCTACGCTATACACCGACGCACGAGTGGGCCAGAAGCGAGGGCGAGCTAATCGTCGTCGGCATCACGCGTTTTGCCGTGGAGCAACTGACCGAGCCAACGTTCCTGGAGCTGCCCGCCGTGGGGACTACGGTGGAAGCGGGTAAGCCGTTCGGCGTCATTGAATCGGTCAAGTCGACCTCCGATCTGTATGCGCCTCTGAGTGGTGTGGTGGTCGAACGGAACGCCGAGCTGCTCGACGACCCCGCCACCGGCCGCAAGGCCAACCTGGCACTGATCCTGGAAGACCCCTTCGGCCGCGGCTGGCTAATCAAGATCCGCCCCGCAGCCGGCACCACCCTGGACCACCTGCTGACCGCCGAACAGTACGAAGCTCAACTGGCCTCTGCTGGACATTAAAACGATATCGATCATGGCCGACGCCAGCCTGAACGTTGATGGCAACATCCGGGCCCTAACCCGGCCCCCTCACTAATGCCGGCATGACCGAGCGAGTTGGTTGAAAGGATATGCCCGAATAAAAGCCCGCAGAACGAGCCGATAGCACGTTCGTGTGCCTCTGTTTCGAGGAATGCCGTGGCCTACATATTGAATACCCCTGAAGAACAACGCGCCATGCTCGCCCAACTGGGCCTTGAGCACATCGAGGAGTTGTTTGCCGTCATCCCGGCTGAACTACGGCTGCAGCGGCCACTTCAGTTGCCCCCGGCTCTCAGCGAGATGGAATTGCATCAGTTGCTGGAGGGCCTGGCCCAGCGTAACACCTCTGCTGCACAACTGCCCTGTTTTCTTGGCGGTGGTGCCTACGATCATTTCATTCCGGCCGTTGTCGATGCCATCGCTTCCCGCAGTGAATACTACACCGCTTATACCCCCTATCAGGCGGAAGCCAGTCAGGGCACGCTCCAGGTCATTTTCGAATATCAGACGTTGATGTGCCAGTTGACAGGTCTGGCCGTGGCCAACGCCAGCTTATACGAAGGGGGTTCGGGCGTGGCCGAGGCCGTGCTGATGGCACTGGGGGTCACCGGCCGCCACCAGGGAGAAGTACTGGTCCCCGAAAGCCTGCATCCGGATTACCGACGTGTGCTAGCCACCTATCTGGCCAACCTCTCGTGCACGTTACGTGTTTTACCCACACCCGCTGGCTTCCTGGACCCCGATGATCTACGTCAGACAATCAGCGACCGCACGGCCGCTGTGGTGCTCCAGTCACCCAACTTTTTTGGTCATCTGGAAGAACTGACGGAGGGGGCAGCTCTGGCCCATCGTGTCGGCGCGGTGTGCATTGCCGTTTTTGACCCGATCAGCCTGGGCATCCTGCAACGGCCCGGCGATTGCGGCGCGGACATAGCCGTGGCCGAAGGCCAGGGGCTGGGCATCCCCTTGGGTTATGGCGGACCGTACCTGGGCATTCTCGCCTGCCGGGACGACACGGCGTATCTGCGACGTCTGCCAGGCCGCTTGGTCGGACAGACCACCGATCGCCAAGGCCGACGCTGCTGGGTACTGACCCTGCAAACCCGTGAGCAGCATATCCGCCGCGAAAAAGCCACCAGTAACATCTGCACCAACCAGGGCCTGATGGCCTTGCGGGCCGCTGTTTATCTGACCGCTCTGGGACCGCAAGGCTTGCGGGAAACGGCCGAACTGTGCCTGCGTAAAGCGCACTACGCGGCCCAGCAGTTGACCCGCATAGCGGGTGTCGAACTCCGCTTCCGCCGCCCCTTTTTCAAGGAATTCACCGTACGCTGGCCGGGCCCGACCCACTCACTCCCCCATCAACTCCGGCAACGGGGTCTGTTGGCCGCCCTGCCCCTGGGACGATGGTTCCCCCACCTGCACGACTGCTTCACTCTCGCAGTGACTGAAAAACGCACCCGCGCGGAAATCGACGCCCTGGCCGCTGCCCTCCAGGACTGTTTGCACTGAAAAACGATTCTCAAACCCAGGTACACCAGTTACGCCCACTAGCGGTTAACGTTGTAGCGACTCACCGGCAACTGGTAGACGCCCAGAACCCCAAACGGATGTCCCTTGCACAACGATACCAGGATACACCTGCCAATGGCTTTGCTGCCGGGACGCCCACCACCATGCTGCGGGTATTAAACCGCTACTAAACGCATTACAGGAAAGACCTGAACGGTCCAACAAGTAACGAGACGAGCCCATGAACAACGTTGCTGCCACTGAGCTGATTTTCGAGTTATCCCAACCGGGCCGCCGCTGCCACCGATTGCCCGAGTGCGACGTACCGCCGGTAGAGGAAACGGCGCAGTGGTTACCCACTTGTTACCGCGCGGCGGCCCCTCCGCCGTTACCCGAAGTCGGCGAGGTGGACCTGATCCGCCACTACGTCAACTTGTCCACGCGGAACATGAGCATCGACACCCACTTCTATCCGCTGGGTTCCTGTACCATGAAGTACAATCCCAAGCGGCATGAGCGGTGGGCTGCTCTCAGCGGTTTTGCCGCTTTGCACCCGCTGCAGGACGAACAGACCGTGCAGGGGATCCTGCAACTACTGTACGAGCTCCAGGAATTTCTGGCAGAAATATCGGGTTTGCCAGCTGTTTCCCTGCAGCCAGCGGCGGGAGCCCAGGGCGAACTGACCGCCCTGCTGGTGGCCGCTGCTTATTTCCGCGACCAAGCTCAGCCCCAGCGCCGCAAAGTGCTCGTGCCGGATTCGGCTCACGGCACCAATCCCGCATCGGCCGCTCTAGCCGGCTTCGAGACCGTAACCATCAAAAGCACCCCTCAGGGACTAGTTGATCTGAACGATCTGCGGAGCCATCTGGGACCCGATGTCGCCGTCTTCATGATCACCAATCCGAATACGCTCGGGTTGTTCGAGACGCAGATTCGTACCATCACGGACTGGTTACATGAAGTCGGGGCCCTGGTCTATCTGGATGGGGCCAACATGAACGCCATTTTGGGCATCACGCGGCCGGGGGACTTCGGAGCCGACATGCAACATTATAACGTGCACAAAACCTTCACTGGGCCTCACGGAGGGGGGGGACCGGGCAGCGGACCGGTGGCCGTCCGCGATTTCCTGGCCCCTTACTTGCCCGTCCCCATTGTCGTCCGCGAGGGAGACCGCTACCGCCTCGATTTTGATCGGCCCAAAAGCATCGGCCGGGTCCATACCTTCTACGGCAACGTCGGCATTCTGCTGCGGGGTTACTGCTACATTCGTACCTTGGGCCCAGAGGGTCTGCGACAGGTCAGTCAGCAGGCCGTCCTCAACGCCAATTACCTGCGTCGTCGCGTTGCCCAGATTCTGGAGGTCCCTCACCCTGGTCCCTGCATGCACGAATTTGTAGCCTCGGCCCGCCGCCTGCTACGGGACCGCAAAGTGCGCGCCATGGACCTGGCCAAACGCCTGCTCGACTTCGGCATCCACGCTCCGACTGTCTACTTTCCGTTGGTTGTCCCTGAGGCCTTAATGATCGAACCCACGGAAACGGAAAGCAAGGCTACGCTGGATGCCTTCGCCGACGCCCTGGGTCGCATTGTGGCAGAGGACCCGGAACACCTGCGGACGGCCCCTCATACCACGCCCATCAGCCGTCCGGACGAGGTAAAAGCCGTCAAAGAACCAATCCTGCGCTGGCACCCCCCGTCCGCCACGGCTGCTGCTTCATCGATTGCTGACGCCCCAGTGGTCACCACCGCTCCCTCCTCAAACCCCGAGCCGCACGCACACCCCGCCGGATGACCAAAGACGTGACTGCCAACCCAGGCCACCCCCGGCCTATCTCCGTGTCTTTTAAAGTAGCAGCAACTGGCCTTATCCTATCGTTCCGTTCTATTGGCCGTTAAGCAGGTGAATGCGGTACGGTAACCCTCGCTTTTGCACTTACAGAACGCGCTAAAATAGGAAGTGATGAGCCTGCGTTTGCGTCTTTTGCCTTACACCGTGGAGGGCGGGCCTGTGCAGATGGCCCAAGACGAAAGCCTGCTGGAAGCAGCGGTCCAGGGCCAGGCATCCCTCCGCTTTTACCAATGGAGCGAGCCGACACTATCGCTTGGTTACTTCCAGCCCGTCGCGATGCGTCAGCAGTTGCCGGCCGCCAGCACCCTGCCGTATGTCCGCCGACCCACCGGGGGCGCAGCCATTGTCCATCACCACGAACTGACTTACGCCTTTGCCCTGCCGCCCCGCTTAGCCTTCCGCCAGACCTCCTGGATCTGCCTGTTCCATCAACTCCTGGCTGAGGTTGTGGCCCCGGTGTTCGCCCCCGGACAACTCCATCTGGTAGCCTGCGGCCAGGAACGTAAACTAGGCGAAATTCTATGCTTTCTCCATCACAGTGCCGGCGACTTGCTCCTGCAGGACAACAAAATTGCCGGAAGCGCCCAACGGAAGCATCGCGGCGCCCTGCTCCAGCACGGCAGTATTCTGCTGCGCCGCAGTCCGTACGCGCCTCAGTTGCCCGGCATCTTCGACCTGGCAGGCCGCGAATTCTCCACTCCCACCGCCTTGGCTGAACAGCTGGCCCGCCGCTTCGCCCAGCAGCTTCACGCCGAGCTCTACCCCGACACCTGGACCACGGCCGAACAGCAGCGCATCCAGCAACTGCTGGCCGAAAAATACACGCAGCCGGCTTGGAACGACAAACGCTAAACCTCCTGGTCGTGCAGGCAAGCCCGATCCACCAGTCCCCCCGGCTAACACGCTCAGCGATACGCTCTGCCTGTTCCGTTGATGCCAAAGCCCATTCATCGATCGTTTGTCATGGATCAGCCCCCCTCTTCACCAAACCTGTGTTAAAAGCGCGGGATCTTTCCACCTGTGCTCGAACTGCCGAGGCGGTCGAGTACAATGTTCTATTGTACACTTTACCTGTCAACCGAGACAAGTGTCGGTGAGCGAATTGGCATTTTCCGCGCTTAGGGGTAAGGCGTGGTTTCAGGAATCGTTCAGGCCGAACAGTTTGCGGATGGCCTCGCGCAGGGTCTGGCCCTGACCTAGGCGGCTGGCTTCCTGAAGGGCAGCGATGGGCCCGTGGAGTAAGCGGTTCTGGAACAAGCGGAAGGCCCCTTCGATGTAGGCCTTGTCTGCCTCGCTCAATTTACCGTTGAAACGTTGGAGCAGGGGGGCGACGATCGCCTCGCGGAGTCTGTCCACTTCGGCTGTCAGCCGGCCGATGATGGGCCCATCTTTACGACGGTTCCAGTCGAGCACAAACTGGCGGACTTCCTGACTGATGATGGCTTCGGCAGCGGGGACGTGTTTACGGCGTTGCGCCAGTGCCTGATTGGCCACGCGGGTCAGGTCATCGACATTGAACAGGATAACAGTTTCGCCGTCGTGGATGGCGGGGTCGAAGTCACGGGGGACGGCCATGTCAAAAATGACTAGTGGTCGGCCACTACGCTGGTAGCGGACCTTCTCGTCGAAGCGTTGGCGAGAGACGATCGGCTCTGGAGCCCCCGTGGTGCTCAGGACAATGTCTGCCTGAATTAGGGCCTCATCCAGTTGTTCCCAAGGAATGAACTGGCCGCCGAATTCGGTCGCTCGTTGTATCGCCTTGTCGCGATTGCGGTTGGTGACCAGGGTGCGGGCGGGTTGCAGTTGCTGGATGTGCTGCAGGGTTAACCGCCCCATTTTGCCGGCACCGATCACCAGCACGGTTTTATCAGTGAAGGTGTCGAAAACGGTCAGAAGGAAATCAACGGCAGCACTGGAAACCGAGGCATGGCCACGGCCGATACCGGTTTCGGTGCGGACCCGTTTGGCCACGCGCAGGGCCGCCGGGAACAAGCTATTCAGCAGCGGTCCGGTGCTGCCCGCCTGACGGGCCATCTCGTAGGCCTCCTTTACCTGACCGGCGATCTGACCTTCCCCAAGCACAACGCTATCCAGGCCACTAGCCACCCGGAACAGGTGCCGGACCGCATCTGCATCAGCGTATTCATATAGATGTGGCAGAATGGTATCGGCGGGCAGGCCGTGGAGTTCGCTGAGGAATTCGGCCAGCAGCGGGGCGTGCAGGGGGGCCTCCTCTTCGGGACGTGCCAGGTAAATTTCGACCCGATTGCAGGTACCCAGGATAACGGCCTCGGCGCCGTAGCGGGCATTCAGTTCGGCCAGGGCACGAGGCAACAAGGAAGGGGCGAACGCCAGGCGTTCGCGAACTTCTACGGGAGCCGAAGTCACATTGCAGCCGATCGCACGGAGGTTCATGGCGTGTCCCCTCCGGGGGCGAACGGATGCGCTGCCATCAAAGCTACCAGCAACAGGGCAAAAGCCGCCATTGATAACCAGGCCAGGCGCCGGGGGGGCAGATGCGTCCCATAACGCAAATACACCAGCACCCCGAAAACCAGCCACAGTGCACCCGTCGATAATACCTTGACCGATAACCATTCATGCTGGCTGCCAGGGTCGGCCGGCCACAGAATCAGGCCCAGCAACAAACCCGCTGTCAACAAAGGGAAGGCCACCGCAATAGCCCGACGGTTGAGCAGTTCCAGTCGTTCAAGACTCAGCAGTGGTAACACGCGTCCGGGATCGATTTTTTTGCGTAGTCGACGGGCTTGTAGCAGGTACATCAGGCTGGCGACAAAGCTAACGCTGATACCCACCGAGGCCAGTAAGATCAGGGTCCCATGCAACGCCCCCCAGAAACGCTGACCGGTGATCCAGGCCGGCACCGTATCCCTCAGGGCAGCCGGTTCCAGACGTGCCACCAGACCCGCCAACACCACCAGGCCAATAATCACGGGCAACAGGAATAGCGCCCAAGCCCGCCCCGCTTGATGTAAAACACCGTAAACGTAAAAAAGGGCCAGCACCCAGGCCAGCAGCAGCAAGGCTCCATCCGGGACCGCCGGCGTGGGATGCCGCACAATCAGGAACACGGTGTGGGCCACCAGCCCCGCCAGGCCAAACCCCAAGGCCCCCCAGCGACATAACCGGTCCCCGGACGGCCACAGCCAGGCCCCCCACTCCAGCAGCCACGCCAACAGATAGCTCAGCCCGAAACAGGCATACGTGACGTTTTGCAGCCACGACGGTGCCATCGGCCCTCTTTTCGCCTCTGCTCACAGGTAGGTGATAGCATTGTATGGCCGAAACAGCCCTGATTGCAGGGAAAAAAGACCTGCATCTCCCAATCGCCCCATCGGTCGGCCCGATGCCCGGCTAGTCCTATCAGCCAGGCTTTCGTCACGTTTCAGCATGCAACATGCGGGCAGAAGCGACACTTTCCTCGACGCCGAACAGCCGGTGGAGGAAAGGGGGTCAGGCAGTTTGCCGCCCAGCCTCCGGCTGCTCGGCAGAGAACTGCTCGGGCGGAACAATCATCTCGGCGGCCTTGTACTGTTCCCACTTTTTGTGCAAGGTATTGCGGTTGATGCCGAGTCGTTCAGCCGCTTTGATCTGTGTCCCGCCGCATTCCCGCATCACCTCTTCGATGAGTACCCGCTCGACCCCATCCACCAGAAAGGCATGCAATTTGACCCCCGGTGGCCGAGGAGCATGCATGCCCACCCGCACCAGCAGACGGATCAGCGTCGGCACGTCCTGCGGTAAGGCGTGCGGACCCGCTGGACGAATCGGACGCAACACCGGTCGCTGACGCACCCGTCGCAACACCTCCGGCGTTATTGGCCCTCCGTCCGATAGTACAATCAGCCGCTCCAGCATGTTTTCCAGTTCACGGACATTTCCAGGCCATTCATACCCTTGCAGCCACTCTAGCACCTCGGGTGTCAACTCCGGAACCGCACAACGCTGCTGCTCCGCGTAACGACGCAAAAAATGCTGTGCCAGTAACGGAATGTCCTCCCGCCGTTCCCGCAACGGTGGCAACACAATTGGAATGACGTTAAGACGGTAGTACAAATCCTCGCGAAACTGTCCGGCTGCTACCAACTCTTCCAACGGGGCATTGGTAGCCGCTACCACCCGCACGTCGACACGAATGGTCCGGCTTTCCCCCACCCGTTCAAACTCCCGTTCCTGTAATACCCGCAATAGTTTGACCTGCAACTTGGGTGAGGTGCTGTTGATTTCGTCCAGGAAGATCGTACCGCCATGGGCGGCTTCGAACCGGCCCGTTTTGTTCTCTACCGCACCGGTAAATGCCCCTTTAACGTGCCCGAACAACTCGCTTTCGAGCAGATTCTCATGCAAAGCCCCACAATTGACTCGCACGAACGGTCCATCCGCTCGTCGGCTCAGTTTATGGATGGCTCGGGCCAACAGTTCCTTTCCCGTCCCCGTCTCACCTACCAGCAAAACATGGGCCGACCGCGGAGCAGCCAAGCGGACCAGACGGTACACCTCCTGCATCGCCGGTGACCTGCCTATTATCTCCGGCAATGGCGGCTCGATTTGCTCAGTTTTTGTCATTCCCCGTTCTGCTCCTGGGAGAGGTCAGCGGGGAGAGTACGACTAAACCTACTTTCTCTCTCTTTCAATATACTAGGATCTGCCGGATTTTGCCACTCTTTTGCCCAAGTATTAGGCAATTGGCCCAGATTGGGGACCCTCCGTCTCCTCTGCCTAAGATGTAGGCAGTAGACTCAAACCGATGCAGGTCAGACTTTGTCATATTAAGTACAGGTATCGATTCTCAACGGTGTTATACGGATGGTAAATTATATATATAGCAATATTCTCTGTATAATTTTTGCTCTTTGCTGAACGATCGAAACTAGTGCACGGTTCCCCGTAGAGGCGTGCAAAGCAGCCCCAGACAAAAACAGCACAATTCCCCCTGGGGGAAATAGACGCGGTCATGAGGGATTTGGAGAAAGACCGGTCAGAGCCGCTCGTAAAAGTTACCCGGCAAGCGGCGGACGTATCCTTGCAGTTCCATCTGGAGCAACTGGGGTAAAAGCTCAGCGATGCTACGGCCCAGAAGGCGGGCTAATTCATCGACGTGTCGGGGTTCTGGCAAACAACTCCAGATGGCGTGTAAGGGAGAATCTACTGGAGGGGAATTGTGCGGAGCGGTGGCGGTTGGGGTTATTGGGGTGGGAGAGCCCTTCTGTGGGGGTTGACTTGGCGTACCAGGCGAGGAGGCCGATGCGGCGTGAGCCGTCACACCCGTGGCCGGTTCCTGGTCCACCGGCAGATCGGTTAGCAGATCGGCAGTCCGAGAACGAGTAGCCTGGAACTCTGGTGCCCCAGTTAGCCCCTGGAGATCCTCTAGCAGGTCCTGCACGTTGCGGATCAGTCGCGCCCCTTGCCGGAGCAAGGCGAGGCAGCCGGCGCAAGCGGGGTTGTCCACGCTTCCGGGCACAGCGAACAACTCGCGTCCTTGTTCTAAAGCATGTTGAGCCGTGATCAAAGCTCCGCTGCGTTCACCGGCTTCGACAAGTACGACGGCTTGACTCAGACCACTGATAAGCCGGTTGCGGGCGGGGAACATACCGGCTTGCGGTGGGGTTTGCATCGGCGTTTCGCTGAGTAGACAACCATGTTCTGGAGCGATGTGGCGAGCCAGTTCGTCGTGTTCCGGCGGGTAGATTCGACCCAGGCCACTGGCCAGTACGGCAATGGTGCGTCCGCCCCCTTCGAGGGCCCCCTGGTGAGCCGCAGCATCTATCCCACGGGCCAGTCCCGAGACCACGGTGTAACCTGCCCGAACCAAACCGCGGGCTAACTGAGCTGCCAAACGCAATCCTGCGGGCGTGGCCTGCCGCGTCCCCACAATCGCCACGGCACGCATATCCCGCTGCTCCCAGGTTCCTTTCACAAACAGCAGCGGTGGAGGGGTGGGGATATTCAACAGTGGCGTCGGATAGCCGGCTCGACCACGGATAACCGCTCGGACACCGTGACGGGCCATCAACTCGCATTCCCGTTGTACTTGTCCGTCCACCTGATGCAGGGCGTCTGCCAATTGACGAGCCAGTTTGGGTCCGATATGAGGGATGCAGCGGAGCTGTTCGGCGGTGGCCCGCCGGGCGGCAGCAGCTGAACCGAAACGCTCCAGCAAGGCCGCGGTCAGCCGCGGACCTAAGCCGGGCACCAGAGCCAGAGCCAGATGATCCCGCCAGTCGTCGTCCGCTGTCATAGGCTTTCCCTGATGCAACTGCTTGTTGCTCGTGATTTCCTGGCAGCGATGTCCCGGTGTCCGCCTCAAAGGCGTGCCTCAGCCGGACTACTGTCTACTTCTTCAGTTGCTGCTTGTCCACGATAAGAAGTATTACTGCCGCTGCCAAGGATTTTGTGGGGAAATTATTGGCATTTGGAGAAGTAATTGGCATAATGGCCAATGCGCCCTATCCCTGGGACCGTCCGGAAGGATCGGCGGTGTACGGAAACGGCAACAATCACAAGCTGAAGATTTTCAGCGGACGGGCCAATCCTGCTCTGGCGGAAAGTATCGCCCGGCATCTCGGCTGTCCGTTGGGCCGCATTAGTCTGGGGAATTTCCCGGATGGCGAGACCAGTGTGCGGATTGAGGAAGACGTACGGGGTCGGGACGTCTTTCTGGTCCAGCCGACGTGTACGCCGGTCAACGAAAATTTGATGGAACTGCTGATTATGCTGGACGCCTTCAAGCGGGCGTCGCCGGCACGGATCACCGCCGTATTGCCTTATTACGGTTATGCCCGGCAAGATCGCAAAGACAAGGGGCGCGTGCCCATCTCGGCCAAGCTGGTGGCCAACCTGATAACCAAGGCCGGAGCCGACCGGGTGCTGGCCCTGGACCTGCACGCTGCACAAATCCAGGGATTTTTCGACATCCCTGTTGACCATCTGTACGCGGCCAAGGAGCTGGCACGCAGCATCCGCCAATTAAACGTCCCGCCTGAGGAACTGGTGGTGCTCAGTCCCGACGAAGGTAGCATCAAAAAGGCGCTTGATTTTCAGCGTTATGTCGGGGGCAAGCTAGCCGTGGTGGACAAACGACGCACCAGTGCCACGGAAGTCCGGCACCAGCACCTGATCGGGGCACCGTTGGAAGGCAAAACGGTGGTCATGTACGATGACATGATCGCTACGGCCGGGACCATCGTGGGTGCCACACGGGTAGCACGGGAAGCTGGGGCCCGACGTGTCTATGTTTGCGCCACTCACGGCGTACTGTGTGGACCAGCCATCGACAACCTGCGCCAGGCAGCCATCGACCAGATCTTCATTACCGACAGCATTCCTCTGCCGCCGGAAAAGCAACTGCCCAACATCCGGATTATTTCGGTCGCCGCCCTGATTGCCAACGCGATCCACCGCATCCACGGCAACGAATCGATTAGTGCTCTGTTCAACGAGGAAGAAACCACCACACCGCCCCCTTGGACCAGAGGGAGCACCTGAAGGTCAGGGACAGGACCGTTGACCAAAGTGCGATCCACCAGCCAGTGGTAAAAACGGTCCTGGTCTGGCACGAGGGCTGTTCTGAAGAATGCAAACCAGTCCGGGTTATGTTCCGAGGGTCGTGGAGCGATATGGCGGCAGGCCAGGCTCTCGAAGGCACATGCCGGCCGGGTTCGCCGGGTAATTTGTCAGCCGGCTTTGCGTAAAGCGATGGCCCCGGTTTGCAACAGGGAGCGTTGCCAGGCCACCTGGTGGGCCAGACCTTCAATCAACGGGGTACGCGGTGACCAGCCGGTATGGCGGGTCAACTTGCCAACGTCGGCCCCCGTCGCCAGTTGATCCCCCGGCCGGGGGGGCAGATACTCCAGACGGGCCCGCTGCCCCGTCAACCGTTCCAGCACTCGGATCACTTCGGCTACGCTAACCAGTTCTCCTCCGCCTACGTTGAAGGTTTCGCCAACCATAGCCGTGGCTGCGCGTACGGTGGCCTCGACACAATCGCTTATGTAGGTGTTGCCCCGGATCTGCGTGCCATCGCCGGTCAGACGAATCACCCCACCGGTCAGCAGCGCTTCTACAAACTGGAAGTAGCCCATGTCGGGCCGCTGCCGCGGTCCATAAACGCTGAAATAGCGGAGAATCACCACAGGCAGGCCGAAGGCCTCGGCGTACACCCGGCACAAGTGCTCCCCAGCCAGCTTAGTCAAGCCATAGGGTGAACTGGGACGGGTGGGCATGCTTTCGTCCCCCGAGGCATATCGGCCGTACACCGACGACGTGCTGGCATAAACCAGACGCTGCAGGGTCGGCACTTGACGCAGGGCCTCCAGCAGCCGGTGAGTAGCTGTTACGTTGTGACGGTTGTAGCTGTCGAAATCGTGCCAACTTCGCACCAGGCCGGGCATGGCCGCCAAGTGAAACACCCAGTGGGCCCCCTGAACCAGCTCCAGCGGTACTCCGGCCGACAAATCATGCTCCCATAGTTGAAAACCCCGTCGCGGACGTAGCCCCGCAATGTTGTGCTCCTTGATCCAGCGGGGATAATAGTCGGTAAAACAGTCAATCCCGATCACTTCGTGACCGTCTGCCACTAATCGCTCGCACAGATGCGAACCGATGAACCCTGCCGCACCCGTCACTACGCACTTCATGGTGGACCAGTCCCCCCGGAGATCAGACATTCTGTCCTACCATCTGGCAGGGGGTCGATGCAACCTCGATTGCGGACGGTGCTTCTGCTGTTCTACTAAGGGGGTTAAACCGGCTTTTGTCGGGACCAATAGTGCAGCAAAGCCGACTCTCGAATGGGGAGGGCCTTTTATTGTTACTACCACTTCGAGCAGGTGTTCGACCCCAGACAACGCCGAGTGACGCAACTTGAGAGTGCCGTCGCCGTTCCATGACGGCGGGATGATTTGATGTCCTGAGCCAGTCATTTCGAGACTGGATTGTCATTAAGGAGGCCAAATATAGTTACGTGCTGTGTGAATTGGAGCTGCAGAAAACTTAAAGTGCCAGCCCCGAATCCCGGAAAAAATGCTCCGTGATCAGGGTCATACCGGAGATGCAAGCGTCACGCCCTTCGATACACAAGTGGGGCATGATCCCTTCGACGATGAGTTCGGTACGATCGACTCATCAGCATTTCTGACACGTGCGGGCTGCTGTAATTAGAGCATCACGAAAACAGCGAAAGCTCGGTGATCGACATCGAGCAGGATCAATCGACTGACCTAGGACTCTGGCGACTTCAATCTTGGGAAGTCCACCTTTGAAGTAGCCATGCTTCTGCATCAGACGCTCAAAAGCCTCCCAGGTTCCGCCTGCGATTGCATCGGGGTTTCGATAAGGCCGCTGTTTTGGCACGTTTGCAGGAACCTTGGGGTACGCGGACCGAACCGTATCCCAATCACCGAAGTACCATGCCTCGAGCTCTTCAATCACTATCCGATTGGCAACTTGCCAATTTGAAGAAGATGTGCTCGACGTGCGCAGTCCCACTCGACGGGCGATCTGTTCCATCTGCTGCTTCAATTGCTTGCAATCATCATCGTCTTTATCCACCACGACTACGATACACCGGTCTTTTGGTAACCATGCCAGATAACCGCGCAGTCGCCCTTCAAGTTTGCTTAGCAGGTCCTGTTTGCCCTGAAATGGATGGATTTGAAAGCTGCAATCCTCAGGAAGCATCCTTGGTAACAGACCACGTAAGAATGCCTCCATCGATGGTTCTTCAACCAGAAACTCGAAGTGTTGGGATCTCACTTAGGTACTCTCCGTGGCCCGCCGGAGGGCATCCCCTGATTCACGAGTGGATCCCCCACCCCCAGGTAACCCTCCATCCAAAGATGACCGAGCAACGCCCCATGCTCAACGAAATCCGACACACCTTCAATATCCGACATGCGCTTCGTTTGGGTGTAGCCCTGATCGTCCCGCCACAGCACCCAGACTTCCTCGGGACGAAGGGCATTGAGGAAGAATGGCGAATGGGTCGTGACAAGTAGTTGTGTGTGTTCCGTCGCGTTACGACACTCCTCGGCGAGTTCGGGCAGAAGTCGCGGATGCAAAAAATTCTCCGGTTCCTCGATGCCGATGAACGGAGGCGGTACAGGATCATATAAGAGAACTAAGTAAGCCAACATCTTCAGTGTGCCGTCTGAGGCGAACCGGGCGAGCACAGGATGTGAAAAGGGAGCATCCTTAATCTGCAAAAGAAGTCGTCCGTCCGGCATGGTCTCGGCCAAGACTTTTTCGATTCGCGGAACACGCTGCCGCAGCGCATCAAAAATTCTCTCTAGACGCTCCGGATGTTGTTCAGCCAGATACTGAATAACATTGGCGAGATTATCCCCGGTACGCGACAATCGTTCCTGCGGCCCGGCTTCGGGTTGGCCGCGTGCGCTTTCTGCAGACAAGTACGAAACGTACCAGCCTGTGATGAAGTCTCTTAACGCCGCCACACGCGGGTGTTCTTCAAATTGCCCCAAAGCATTGACAGCAAGGAGGTCGGCACTTTTAAGTGGTATTCCCACGCGCTGGTCCTGCTCGTCGGGCAGCTCACCGCTTGTGGCTCGACCCTTGCCTTCGCGGTATTCCAGGAAGCGAAACGGCTTGCCCCGAGAACCTCGCCGCCACTGCAGCCACTCCTCCACGACGACGGGACTTCCCGCCTTTTCATCCACACTCAGGTGATAGGTGATGAGAGGATAATTCTGCTCCTTGTATTTGATCTCAATAGTAATAGGGCCGTCTGCACTGCGTGTGCGCAACTCCTTGATGCGGCCTCTTTTGTCCCAGGCGCGACGGAGGCCAACTTCGAAGCACTCCGCCAAAAATGCAAAGACATCGAAGACCGTGGACTTGCCGCTACCATTAGGTCCAAGCAGAACCGTCAGTGGAGCTAGCTTGTCAAACTCCACGTTACGCAGCACCCGGAAGTTCTGAACTTTCAGGTACTGAATGCGTGGAGGTGTCTTGTTTTGTGATTGACTCATTATTTCCCCAACTATCCACTTTGCCTTCCAAATCGCGTAATAAATATCACCATAGTACTATAATAATTCTATCTCCCCTGTTGTATCTGGATTCGTAGTCTGGTCAACGCTGCAACCCGCTGCAGACGCACCCAGGCGATGCGATCTTCTGGCTCGGTGCGAAACGAGAAGCCCGGATTGGGCAAGTGGTTTAGGTGATAGGCTGGTCGGATCGGCTCGTCGCCGTCCACGTCAACTCCCAGGATCGCTTGGCAGAACAGCTGCCGCAAGGCCCGATGGACCGGCCGACCGCCTTTGGTGATGAGTTCCAGCGCTCCGGCCGCCTGCTCGTAGATGAAGACGTTGCTGAAGGTGTACGCCTCCTGGCGGGCCGTCAATTGGTCGTCGGTGTCGAAGACCAGCCACCGATCCGGCCAGTCGGGCAAGTAGTAGGCGAAAAAGTATTCGGCCCTGCCCGACGGCTGATGATGGTGCACCCGCCAGACCTGCCCGCGTAATTCCTTCTGCTAATAGAAGTCCCGAATCGTCTGGCTGAGCGAGCCCAGCATCGACTCGTCAATGGTGATCGCTTCAGGCGGCGGGCTGTTCCAGCGATTGGCGAATTGCCAATTCTGCGGGCCCTCGGCCCGGCAAACAGGGCTGCCTGGTCGAATGCCTTACGAGCCTCCAGGTAGGCCTAGAGGGCTTTGTCCAAGAGACTGGTGAATCTGGCGGAACTCCGCGAGCTTGCCGGGATAGCGCCAGCTCAATTTCTCGGTCAGGATGCGTTGACCGCGTTCGTCGGTCAGTTCATGGACATCTTGCAAAACGCCCCGAATCTATCGCTGAGCAATCTCATCGAATTGGTTCCGCCGATCTATGAGGGGTCCGATGTGGCGAACCGAAGGCTCGTCTTAGGGAAGATCCTCGAGAAACTCATGCTCGACGAAGGACCGCCGTAGCAGACCGTTGTCGTGCAACTTAAACTGCTTGCTCAAGTCAAAATGTTTGGCCACGAGAGCGGAGAAACGACGCTCTAGTATGTGTTTATTTGTACACATAAAGTTTAAATTGTATTTCTGGTCGTATCAATGTCGTAATCCCGGGTGTGACCCGGGTGGCACGTGTGATTAAGGGGGAAGTTATGATCGAATGACCGAAAGATGAGTTCAAATCACTAGGCCCGAACCTGTGATTTTCGGGCAAAATTCGGGACTTTCCAAGGCGTTTGCTTTATGGATCGCGGCGAAGGATCGTTTCGACCTGCACCCGTTGTCACAAGCAAAGGGTTGTCATCGCTTTTGTTCACCTATCTGTGCAAAAATGGCAATCTGCTGGTCATCCCACTTTCCGCCAGCGGTGACCCCCTCTTTGAGTTTGCAGACCTGCACGTGCAGGACCCGTAGTTATTCCGTTGTCATACCGCTGGCCTCCCATAAAATTGCTGCAATCGCCGTCGGTTCCTTCAAGATGATATGGGCAACTTCTCGAGCACCCCGCCCGCCAAAGTGATCTTCTTGTCGGGGTTTTCTTCTAATAATTGAGCCAGGTGCTTGACCCGCTCGGCCATCGGTGGATCGATGTTGTCCTGCTTGAGCTGGAATAGTAGGTTAGACTGACGCCGACCTTGGCGGCGAAACAGCTAAGGCTGGAATCTTTTGCCTGCCTGCCGCCGCTCGCGGTGTGCCTCGCCGGACAACCTGACGCGGTTTCTAGCCATGTTACCGTTCTCCTTCGAACGGTACGATCGGAGATCGCGGAAAGGAATACTTCAGTTGTATGATCCGTTTGCTTCTGTACAGGTCTAACGCGTCTTCAAGCTTGCGCTTATGGTGCTAAACTTTTACCAACCCGCTACTGTTCCCAAAAGGGTTATCAACTCGGTGAAAGGGATGCTTATGACAACGTATTGTGTAATCTTCTTCGTTGTGGGCTTGGTTTTAATGGCATGTCGCTGAATAAATTCTCGAACAAAGGACGATTGAAATAACATCAAACGAAGATGCAATTGGCTTTGGTGTCATCGAGCTCCAGGCGGATCATCCAGTGAGATATATGCACGAGATGTGGAATGCCATTAACTGGCCGCATACCCCACTAGCTCCAGGGTGTTACTGCAACTAATCAAGAGGCTAGCAGGTTAGTAGAGCCAAATAGTGAGCGTCTCGAACCGTGGGCAGTGAGGTGTGCTTGAACGCTGACAAATTGTGGGTGGAGTTGGAAAGGCCCTTCGAGACAACGCTATTGAACGATGACGAGGCGTTGTTTGCTGGAGCACGGTGAGCCGTTACCGCTAAGCGACGGGGTTGGAGGATGGAGAGCCGTTACCGCCAGGTGACGGGTCATGCGCCGATGTCGCGCGGTGGTCGTAGCTGTCGGATCGTCGAACCCGACGACTGGCGTCGTCGGCTCAGGGAGAGACGACTGGCGTCGTCGGCTCAGAAAGAACAAACCCGCGGGGAGCGGGGCTCGCAACGGCAAGGAAAAAGTACCCCCGGGAGGATTCGAACCTCCGACCGGCGGTTTAGAAAACCGCTGCTCTATCCGACTGAGCTACGGGGGCGTTCCCTTGCACGCACGCCAACCGTAAGCTATTCTAGCCTCACAATTCTTCTGGCCTAGTTCGCCTTTGTCCATCCGACAATAAGGTCTAAGTCTCGCCTTATATTTGCGTGGCATAGAAGCATCAAGCGGAGGGGGAACACTTTTTTCCTGCGTCCTTCCCTGGTGTTACGTATATTGTTTGGCATAGGGACCCTCAGGCAGCACGACGTTCCTCGCGACGTAGCCAGTGCTGCATAGCGTGCAATTCTTGTTCCCACTCGCGAGTCAAACGACGTTGAATGAAAGCATCGTAGAGTAAATCAAGGGTTTCCACCAGATGACGCAATTGGTTAAGTCGCTCGTGACGAATCTGGACAGGGTCCACAATGTCCTCCGGTAATGGAGGGAGCTTGACGGCAGAAATAGCCAAGGTCTCTGCGTGGATGACAAGTTCATACTGTTCATTGTGGCGTACCAAAGTCAAGCCAAGCTTGCGAGGTAGTTTACCGGCCTGGATGGCCCGTCGGGCTTCTGGCAGCCGCGTCGGTGCGTCGCTGCGGATCGTTTCTTGACCGGTTTGACCACGTGGACATTCCAGTGTTAACGTTTGGCTCGGGAAAAGGGTCAGTTCCGTACGGTCGGCCAGGACGAGGGCGTCGCCACGATTGTCGGTATAAAACCAGATCCACAGCAGAAATTCGTTGCCCAGAAAGTCACGATTCCGTTCATCCACTATCCAGCTTACCACTTCCGGAGTGATCCCCGGTACAAAGGGACTAGGTGCGGAATCGTCGACCTGACGGGTACGGGCATGAACTTCCGCCAGGTGGTAGGCCCGGCGTCCGGCCGTCATGCACTCCAGAGTCAAGTCGAAGGTCTGTTCCAGCAGGCTGGCCATCCGGTCAATCGTCGTAGACGAGGTGGAAGCAAACCAGATCTCATTGCTGAGACGCTCCCACAACAGCGGATAGCATTTACGTTTGCGGAATCGTCCATCTTTGGCTTCCTGTTCCAACCGCAAGCGAGCGGCTTCTTTGGCTTCGCGTTTTTGACGCAAACTCGGAAAACCAGTGGGGTTTTTCCGAGTTAAGGCAGTGAGTTCTATCGCAGTGTAAGCACGTAACAGATCCGCAGGGAGGCGATCCGTGTCGACGCGAAAGTCGAACACCAATGCGTCGTTGACGATGTTTTTGGCGGGCTGAAAGTCGGTGTCCAGAACGTGTTCCCCAGCGGTCCAGCCGATCTCGATGCCGTCGGGAGATGCTACTCGTTGTCGACCAGCGGCGTGGGCGGCTAATCGCTGCAGATGTTCCTCTCCGAAGACTAGTGGCGGCGACTGCTGCACGCGGAAACGCAAAAAGCTAGCTCGGCCCGAGAAAAAACCCATCCGCTTCCCTCCACTCGAAGACGGTTCTTTTCAGTCCGCCAGGTGGGTAAAAAGCCGTTTGGTTCTGGTCGCCTCCCTAGGAACTCAGCTAAAAGTTTAAGTCGTCTGCAATGACAGACCGAGTTTGACGAAATGGGAAAATCAGAGGTCTTGTACTGCCCGTCACTCTCTGATTAGATCCATACTGGCACTGACGCCGGAGATGATGATGACCTGAGTAGACCTCGCACAAGGTGGCCAAGCCACCAGAGATAATTTGTTGACGGCAAGATAGGTGCGGGAGTGACGTACGGGGGAGTAAGGTGTTTTATCAGCTGACGAGGATGGGATCGTTGATTTCGTCGTCTTTACGGCGCATTTCTTCAAGAATGATGGGGTGCCAATTGGGGTCGCGCATTTGAGGGGGCACATAATTTTCGCGGGCCCATCGCCGCAAACGGAGTTCTTCAATCAGGTCGACATTGCCGGTGGGAGTGGGGGGAGAGGAGACAGTCGAGATCATGGCTGGATCCTTTACGAACTCCAAAGGGCGGTTACCCGCACTGCACCTGCCTGTTACAACAACACTTAAGTATAGCAACGCCATTCAGATCGGCAAGCGGCCGTTGCGACTTTATATCCCGTACCAGGTAATCGCGGCACTTCAAGCACCGCCGACAATCACTTCCACGTCGAAGGTTTGCTCTCCCCGTTCAATAGTCAGGCGGGCCCGCTGGCCGGGTTTCAGCTGACGCAACAGTCGCTCGTAGTCGGCAATGCTGTCTACTTGTTGTCCATTGATAGCCAGGATCAGATCACCCGGTTCGGACAAACCGGTACGCCAATTGCGTTGAATGCCGCGTAAGCCAGCCTTATCCGCCGGTCCTCCTGGCACCACCTCAGCGATCATTACACCCCGGTCGAATCTGGCTCGCCGCAATAGCCGCTGATCGCACAGCTTGATCCCTAGATCGGGCTGCAACATTCGACCGTTGCGAATCAGTTGCGTTACCACGTAATTGACGGTGTCTGAGGGGATAGCAAAGCCGATACCAACGTTTCCGGCATTGTCACCTGCCGTGGCAATGGCTGTATTGACACCAATCAAACGGCCAAAACGGTCCAGCAGTGGCCCCCCGGAATTGCCTGGGTTGATCGCTGCGCTATGCTGAATCACCCCTGGGATCAAGGTCTTGGCGGGGGAAGTGATGGTCCGATCCAGCGCCGAAATAATCCCCTTGGTCATTGTCAAGCTCAGGCCGAAAGGGTTGCCAATCGCATACGCTTTCATGCCTACTTCGAGATCGTGAGAGGTGGTTAGTTCGACCTTTCTGATTTTGCTGCGTGAAGGAAAGTCATGGGGAGCAAACTGGAGGACGGCCAAATCGTAATCGGGGGCCACGCCAATAACGATTACTTCATGGGCGGAGCGATCAGCCATGACCACTCGCAAACTCCAGTTGGGCCTTTGGTACAATTCCTGGATGACGTGGAAGTTGGTGACGATCCGGCCGTCGTCATCCCATATGAAACCGGACCCTGTACCAGCCTGGATTTCGAAAATGCGATTGTCCCAGGGTACCCGTTTCGCCTTGGTGACGATGTCCACGTTGACGACGCTGGGTGAAACTTTTTTGAAAAGCTCGACAGCTTCTTGTTCCTCAGAATCCAAGCCTTCGCGTGGAACGGCCGGTCGGAGCTGAGCTTCCGGATTTAAAGGTGGCGCCAGGGGGATGCGTCCTTGCCATAGCCGCGTGCCTATCCAATAGAACAAAGCTGCCAACATTATCAACCCGGCCAGGAAGGTTAGCCAGGCACCCACATTGGTCTCGCCTGACCCTACGGTCCGTCGCCGTTCTAGCGGCCAGCCCTCGTTGTGATCTTCATGAAGGCTCATATCTGATCCACCCTCAGGGACGTCCATCTTGACCGCAAGCATTACTCCGCCAGATGCTTACGTTAAGATCGTTACCACAACGGTTGCAAACTTGGCCATTCTTAACACTTCGTCGTTGTGATCGCTGGCTTGATAAAACTCTGTGACACTGTGATATATTATGCTGATGACTGAGGCAGTTGATTCCTCCGAGGCATGGATTCCGATTCAACGGACGCGTGGGCCAAACAGATACATTGTCGTATCGAGTGGCCGATTGTGTGCAGGTGCACCCTACCTTGCCTTAACTTACCCCACCATAGGGGATAGGTTCCTTTCCTGGCCTCCAAAAAGCTGTCCTGTACTCAATTATACGTCCATTCGCTGAATATGAAATAGAATCTGGAAATAATGGCAAAAGGAATTGCGACTATCACTAACGCGAACCGGTTTATTGGTTCTGGTTTTAAAAGAGTGCCCGTACCCGATGGCGGGTATCAGTCCACGGCGCTTTTTGTTGTTCTGACGGGTTAATCTTCGAGGCTGTGGGTGGCCTCTGCCGGTTCGGCAGCGGGGGCTAGATCCGGATGCGCCAGCAGAAGGCGAACACAAGTATTCCATCGCAAGATTGGATCGTCGTTGTTGTGCGGTCGGAGCGTTTCGGCCTGTTCGTAGTATTCCATCGCCTGTCGCAGACATTGATAAGCATGCTGAGCGGCAAGGGGCTTGTCGGATCGCAACCAAGCCAAACCTTCGCGTTCTGCGATCAGCCCAGCGTAGTAGGCCCGTTCGTATTCTCCGTGCAGCCGGTTCAGCAATTGGCGGGCCTGACGCGGAGACGGAGGCCGCGGTTCACCAAAACGGTCCGTCAGGGCTAGAATCAGGGTGATTAACGCTTCCTGGTGATCCGGGGCGATTGCCAAAATGTCCTCACAAATGCTCTGGGCCAGCTCGGGCTGATTAAGCAGGCGGTAGCGTTCGGCTTTCTCCAACGCAGCGGGGATGGCCTCAGGCCGCAAACGTTTGAGGGTCCACATCGCCACACCTCCGCAATGGATCAGGAAAACTAGCGACCGAGGAATCACGGTGAAGAGGGCGAAACTGGTGCCGAAGTGGTAGCCGATGCAGATGAGAGGGTAGGGGCGGATTGGGGGTGGGGTGATGAGGAGGGGGCCGGCACAGACGACGACCGCCGGGGCCGGAATACCAACTGAATCAACTTGAGCACCGGATCGTAAAATTCGTCAACGACACGCTCTTTCAGCGGAATTATGGCGTTGTCGGTGATGGTGATCTGCTCAGGACACACCTTGGTACAACATTTAGTTATGTTGCAATAGCCGATGTGGAAGTCGCGTTTAAGAGCCGCTATGCGGTTTTCTGTATCGAGGGGGTGCATTTCCAGAGCAGCGGTATGCACAAAAAAACGTGGGCCGATGAACTCCTCATGCTTATGGTGATCGCGTAGTACGTGACAAACGTCCTGACACAAAAAGCATTCGATGCATTTGCGGAACTCCTGGACGCGGTCGATATCAGCCTGGCTCATGCGCCATGTGCCGTCAGGGGCATCGGGGGGGCGAGGACGGAACGGAGCGATCCGCTGCTTGACCTGATAATTCCAGGACACGTCGGTCACCAGATCCTTAATCAACGGAAAGGTTTGCATTGGTTCAACAATTATGGGTTGGTCGGGCGGAAAGTCGCTGATGCGGGTCATACACATCAACCGGGGTATGCCGTTGACCTCGGCCGCACACGAGCCGCACTTGCCAGCTTTGCAATTCCAGCGGCAAGCCAAATCGGGTGCTTGCGTCGCCTGAAGCTGATGGATAGCATCCAACACCACCATCCCTTCGCCAATCTCAACTTGATAGTCGCGGAATTGTCCCCCGTGGCGATCCCCCCTCCAGATGCGAAAAAGTATCTGCGGCATAGCCGTCCCCCCTGTGGCCAATCTCGGCATGTGGAGCGAAGTTGACCGAAAGTATGTTCTTCCTCAAAAAAGATTCAACTGGAGCAACTAATAGCGCAATTCTTCGGGTAACTGACCACCGTTTTCTTCGCGAATGATGTCTAATAGTTCCTGGGGCATAGGCGGGATGGGTTCGAAGCGGACCTGCATTCGGCCGTCCGGTCCCTTGGCTACCACCGTGTTGACTTTGCCGTAGTTGGCCGAGTCTTTGCGGGGATAATCTTCGCGGAATTGGGCTCCGCGGCTTTCCTTGCGTAGCAAAGCAGCTCGAGTGATCGCTTCGGAGACGGTCAACAGGCTGTGCAGGTCCAGGGCGGTGTGCCAACCCGGATTGTATTCACGGTTGCCGCTGACAGCCACTTGCTGGGCCCGCCGTCGCAGTAGTTCGATTCCTTCCAGAGCCCGGAGCATTTCGTCTTCGCGCCGAACGATACCCACCAGGTTCTGCATGAGTTCTTGAAGTTCCTGCTGCAACTGGAAGGGGTTTTCGCCGTGGGTACGCTCAAATGGGGCGAGAGCCCAACGCATGGCCTCTTCCACTTGAGCAGCGTCGATGGTGGGAAGGGAGGTGTGTTGCTGGGCATAGCGAGCGGCATGCTCACCGGCCCGTTTGCCGAGGACCAGCAGGTCCGACAGCGAATTGCCGCCTAGACGATTAGCTCCATTGATACCAGCGGCACATTCTCCACAGGCGAACAAGCCAGGAATCCGGGACATTTGCGTATCGCTGTCGACCCGTACGCCCCCCATGATGTAATGGGTGGTGGGGCCTACTTCCATCGGCTCGCGGGTGATATCCAGACCGGCCAGTTCCTTGAACTGGTGATACATGCTGGGGAGTTTTTTCTTCCAATGCTCGGCAGCATTGAAATTTTTGACACGCCGGCCATACCATTGCGAAAAGCTTTGCAGCTCCAGAAAGACCCCCCCGTGCGGGCTGCCGCGTCCTTGTTTGACTTCGCGAACGATACAGCGGGCCACGTGGTCGCGGGTTAGCAGTTCGGGTGGCCGGCGGGCGTCCCGCCCCTGGTATTTTTCCCCCAGTACGTATAGAAAGCCCTCTTCCTCGTTTTCCGCGGTTTGTGCCTTGTAATTGTCGGGAATGTCCTGGAACATGAAGCGTTCGCCGCGGTTATTACGGAGCACCCCCCCTTCACCCCGTACTCCTTCGGTCACCAGGATGCCGCGTACGCTCGGAGGCCAGACCATGCCGGTCGGATGGAATTGAACGAATTCCATGTCGATCAGTTCGGCCCCTGCATCGTAGGCGAGGGTGTGACCATCCCCGGTGTACTCCCAGGAGTTGGACGTAATTTTGTAGGCCCGACCAACCCCGCCGGTGGCCAGGACCACTGCTTTGGCCCGAAAGACCAGGAAGCGTCCTCGTTCCCGGTCGTAGGCTACGGCACCGGCGATCCGCTCTCCGTCCTTAAGCAAGCGAAAGACGGTTCGTTCCATGTAGACGCTGATGCCGCGGTGGATGCCGTAGTCCTGCAGGGTGCGGATCAGTTCCAGTCCAGTGCGGTCACCGACGTGGGCCAGACGGGGATACTTGTGACCGCCGAAGTTCCGCTGCAGGATGCGGCCATCGGCCGTGCGGTCGAAAACGGCCCCCCAGGCTTCCAGCTCACGCACCCGCGCGGGCGCCTCCTGGGCATGAATCTGTGCCATCCGCCAGTTGTTGACGTATTGCCCTCCTCGCATCGTATCAGCGAAGTGGACTTTCCAGTTGTCGCGGGCATCAACGTTGGCCAAGGCCGCAGCGATTCCCCCTTCGGCCATGACGGTATGCGCTTTGCCAAGCAGCGACTTGCACACCAACCCGACCGAGACGCCAGCAGCACTCGCCTCGATGGCGGCCCGCAGCCCGGCCCCTCCGGCACCTACCACCAGCACGTCGTGTTCGTAGATCGGGTAGTCTATGGCCATGGCTGGATCTTCCACCTGATGTGACTCATTGACGTCCACAGGTCGGATCAAAGCAGACGCCAGTCTTTCCAGATACCCATTGCGCACAACCGGACGTACAGGTCAGCAAACATGACGGAAAACAAACTGATCCAAGCCCACAGCATGTGCCGGCGGTTCAACGCGCTACAACCGCGGTACAGACCCGAGCACCAGCGTGCAGTCCGCAGGTTATCCCGTCGCCCCCCCACCAAATGCCGCAGCGAATGGCAGCCAAAGGTGTATCCCGCCAGCAGAATAACGTTGACTGTCAATACCAGGCTGCCTACGCCGATGCCAAAACCATCGGCGAAACGATAAGCTTTGAGCGCATCATAAGCCAAAATGAAGATGAAAAGAATGGCCAGGTACAGAAAGTAACGATGGATGTTCATGATCCGTAAGGGCCAGCCGTTTTCGCCGATGTAACCGTGTCGGGGCTCGCCAACGGCACAGTTGGGCGGGTCTGCCCAGAAAGCCTTGTAGTATGCCCCGCGGTAGTAGTAACAGGTCAGGCGGAAACCTGCTGGTGCCCACAGAATGAGGATAGCAGGCGAGTAAGGTAGCCAGGCCGGCCACCACGAGGGCACCGGGCCCCACCATGCATGCTCCGAACGCCCCCATAACTCTGGCGAATAAAACGGCGACAAATACGGACCATACGTGTAGTACTCTCCCTGCAAGGCAGCCCAAGTCGCGTAGACAACAAACAGGGTCAACCCCACCAAGACACTCAGCGGTTGTAGCCACCACCGGTCCTGCCGATGTGTCTGACCAAAGCTACGGGCTGGCTGTAAGGGGAGAGGAAAACTGGCCATGCCGTCCTCCGTCACTTGGCATGCGGAAAGGAACCAGCGGCACGACGAATCATATGCCATTTTCGCTTCACTTACAAGAAAATACCTTCAAAAAAGCCACACCCTGACACCCAAAACATGCCCGGGGCGTGGTTCAGTACGCAGATCGAGCTGTTTACTTGCTTTTGCAAGACCTCGTTGTATCCTGTCCACAGCCGGTACAGACATGATGTGCTCGGATGAGCCGTGGGCGATGCAGGCCATGGAGGAAACAAGTCATGCCAAGTACACCGGAACAACGTTTGCAGGAGTTGCACCTGGTCTTACCACCGGCTCCCAAACCGGTCGCCGTGTACAAAACGGCCCTGCGATGGGGCAATCTGTTGTTTGTGTCGGGCCATGGCCCCCTCAAGCCGGACAAAACGATGATTACAGGCCGGGTCGGCCAGGATTTGACCCTCGAACAAGGTAAGGAGGCCGCCCGCCAGACCGGTTTGGCCATTCTGGCCACCGTCCGGGAAACCCTCGGTTCCCTTAACAAGGTCAAGCGGCTGATCAAAACCTTCGGCATGGTCAACTGCACCGACGACTTCAAGGAACAACCGCAGGTCATCAATGGTTTTTCCGAACTGATGCGAGACGTATTCGGCGAGGACGCCGGCGTGGGTACCCGCAGTGCCGTCGGACACAATTCCCTGCCCGGCAACATTGCCGTGGAAATCGAATGCATCTTCGAAATACAGGACTAATTAATAAGCCGGGTACAGCTCAATAAAGCCATACTGTCCGATTCATTTACGTTGGCGGCAAGGTTTTGGTCCATTTCAGAATATAGGCAAGAGTCACCCCGTAGCATTTGCTGCCAGAGTTATCAGCCAGTTCGGCAAACAAGACCGAATATCGCTAAGACGAGTTGGCCGACCTCTACGTTGTTGAGTATTGATTGCGTTGTTCAATTTATCTGTGAGCAATCGAAGGGCTGACCGAAATCGTCGGAAGTGATGCCAGTGGTGTTTCTGTACCACTGGGAGGGGGTAGTTAGGGGGTACTGTTCCTTGGCCTTACGTGGAGCCACAGCGATGTCTACACTTTCACGCCGGCAGTTTCTGGCAACGTCTGCTTTGGGAGTTATTGCAGGGGCGAGTCGGATCACGTGGGGAAGGGCTTTGTCCGAGCAGCCGAACCTGTCTCGCTTGGTGACAGGCAATACCGCTTTCGCTTGGGACTTGTACGGACAGTTGCGCAACAGCAACCAAGGAAATCTATTTTTGTCGCCATTTAGTGTCTCGACCGCCTTAGCGATGACCGCAGCGGGGGCCAAAGGAACGACATTTGAGGAAATGGAAAAAGCCTTGCATTTACCCGCCGATTTCCCGGCTGCTTTCGGAGCACTGCTCCGGAGCATCAATGACCCGACCACTGATCCTAAAAAGCGTGGCTACACCCTAACGACGGCCAATGCTCTCTGGGCCCAGCAAGGTTACCCCTGGCGGCCCGAGTACAAAAAGCTCATCGCTACGGAATTCGCTGCCGGACTGTATGAGGTCGATTTTGTCAGTAATACTGAGGCAGCCCGCACTACCATTAATGACTGGGTGAAAAAAGAAACCCGAGACAAGATTACAGAACTGCTCAGTCCAGGCACTGTTACCGCGTGGACGCGACTGGTGTTGACCAATGCTATCTATTTCAAAGGCGATTGGCTTGAGCAATTCGACAAGCAACGGACCAAGCCACATCCATTTACGCGGATCAACGGCTCCAAAACGGAGGTGCCTCTGATGCATCGCGTGGGCAGTTATATGTACGGCGAAAACGAGCAATGCCAGGTGCTCGATCTGCCCTACGTGGGACGACGACTAAGCATGACAGTGATACTGCCTCGTACCCATGACGGAATGCCTGCTTTGGAAAAGGAAATGACTAGTGCCCGTCTGACGGCTTTGCTAGGAGTTCTGCGCCGGGAGCCTGAAGTCCACGTTTACCTACCAAAATTCAAGGTAGAAACAGCGTTTACTCTTAATGATCCCTTACAAGCCTTAGGGATCAAGGCAGCCTTCGGTCAAGGTGCAGATTTCAGTGGTATGCACACCGGTGGTGAAAAGCTGGCCATCTCTACGGTGGTGCATAAGGCCTTTGTCGACGTAAATGAGGAAGGAACGGAAGCAGCGGCCGCTACCGGTGTTGTAGTAGGTGTTACTAGTGTGCGACCGCTTCCGACTCCTAAATACTTCCGGGCGGATCGGCCATTCCTGTTCCTGATCCGGGATCATCAGACCGGTAGTATCTTGTTTATAGGTCGGCTGATGGATCCGCCTAAGGCCTGACATGAAACGTTGCCCGTTCCGGCTGCTGATCACAGGGCAGGCAATAAATCAAGCCAGGGAGTGCTCGCTAGCTACTGTATTATTGCCACCACACCGACTGGAGAACGGACCCTTTGCACGCGTAGAACTGTACAGTGCCATCTTGCCAAAGTTAGATTTGGTACGCATGAGCTTTTGGCCGCTCTCATAATAATAGAGGGGAGCTGTGTTTCAAACGTAGCGTCCATAAATGCAGTAATGGAGTAGCTCGTTTCAGAAGGTGATTTTGAAGGAGAGTGGATAATTAGTTATAAGGGGATGGGTGATCTGAATTGTCACTGTTTGGGTGCCGGAGCCGGAATCGGCACAGGAGCAGCAGGCGGTCCCGCCGGCGCTGGGGCCGCCGGTGCTCCTCCGCCGCCAAGACGAGGACCAGCTGGTTCCTCTACAGCGGCCATGCTAGCCAACTCACGGGGCAACGGATGGGCAGGATCGGGGGCAAAATACTGGGGATAGTGTTGTAGATACCGCCCACTTGGTAAAGTCATCCCGCCATACCAGGTCTGACATCCCGCTGTGGTACACAAACTGCAAGCTAGACTTGCTACTATCCCCATCCACCGCAGTTGCCCCACTCGATTCATACACCTGCCTCCCCTACCTACAGTCATCCGGCTTGCGGCTGACCTGACTCGTCAACCCTTCTTGTCGGATATCTGTAATAGATCTATCGATCTGTCTGTCCCTGCAGCTTGAAGCAAATTTAGTGGTCGGACAACGAGGGTGAGAGCGGCTAAAAGGCGGAGCGTAGAAAGTGTGCAGTCAGCGTGGGTCCAAGGGTATCCGCTTCCCTTCAGTCAGTTCAAAGTTCTGTTGATTAGGACCCGCTTGTAGATGGATGAAGAACTCGTAGTTTTGTCGAATCACCTTCTCATTGTCATTGCGGAGAGCAGCCCCCGCCTCGCCTGCAGGCAACGCCTTACCCTTTGGAAGGGTGTAATGGGTGATTAGCACTCGATAGGTCCCCGTTGGCATCCCTCGGGGATCCAGATAGTTGAGGTAGTAAACTCCGTCGGTGCCACTGCGTCCGGAAATGCTTAGGGATCCTCCTTCCTGAGGTTCAAAAAGCAAATCGGCTTGCTCTACTGGTGTCCCTTTGTACGTTACCTTACCGCTAACCGTACACTTGGGTGTTCCACATCCGAATCCCATTAGCGATATCATCAAACCATACGCCGCCATCACAGCCGGCCGCAACAGCCAGCGGCCGAAAGGGTTGAATAGACTACATGCCATTGGAATGGTCCCCTCCATAAGACGCTGAAGTTACAACAGATTGAGCAGATAGATTCGCTATCTGACCATGACGTGCTTAGATATGGTCACTTATCTGAAAAGGAAGGTTGGATTAATCAAGATTGACCACTTGTCCATCATTGATAATCCCAAGCCGCTGGAAGTTGATTTGGCTGATTTCAAAACGCAGGAAGCGGACTGAGCCATCAGCCAGGCAGATATTCATTCCACCGGGATGGGAACCGCCAAACATACCATCGGGTGCATTGTCGGGAATAGCTGGATCACGAATGTCGGGTGCAGGGGGCACTTGGGTATGTCGGACAACGTCATCGGCCCAGCCATTATTGTATGCCGGCTCGTTATCCCCACAGCAACCGCCAGAATTGATGTAATGTAGGTGGATACGTGTTTCACCGAGCATCAGTGTGTTAGAGGTGCCATCGATGATCCCTTGCATAATGACACGGCGACCCCGGTTGATCCGTTGAGCGACGCCGTTTTCCCCTGTGCCTCGGCTAGCACCGTAGTCGCATTTGGCATGATTTTTGTAGAGCGTCGGCGCCCGACGTGTGGGACAATAGTAGGTGCGCACAATTTTATCATTAATCGAACGCCAACGTGTTACGTCAGGATCACCAGCTCGCACTAGGCTGTGTATCTGGGTTTGTTCGAGAAAAGGGAGGATGTGGTAAGTCCAGTTCAAATTGTCAACGTATCCCGGTTGAGCTGAACAACAATAGATATCTTCGCCGTTGGCATTCAGGATCCCTGCCGGAGGACCATTGTCGCCCGCTGTCGGAAAATGACCGTTCACGTCGTGATAATTATGCCAGGCTATGCCAATTTGCTTGAGGTTGTTCTGACAACTCATGCGTGCAGCTGCCTCCCGCACTTTTTGGACGGCAGGCAGTAACAGTCCGATCAAAATCGCAATAATAGCAATTACAACCAACAATTCGATCAGGGTGAATGCTAGCCAATGTCCAAACTTGTTTGTTTTTGCGCGAAAACTCTGTAGACGCATGCTTGCCCCCCCTTGGAAATTAAGTCGGCAAGAAGCTGCATGAACGGTAACAAGGCAGCGAATCAATAGATGCTCGTAATTGTGATAAAACAATTTTAATCGATTTCTCATCGACTGCAAGGAATTTCTGGAGCATACGTAAAAACCAAATAATTCCCAATCATGAGGGTACTTCGGCGGTTGTCGCCGGGTCAAAAACCGAGTATGCAGATTAGCATGGAACCGCGCCAGTCTTCACTTGGTGAGTCTTATGTAGCCATTCAGGTGCCCATGATGCCCCGTGACACAAATAAGCACGGGACCATTTTTGGTGGCGTGATCCTATCGTACATCGATTTAGCGGGTGCTATTGCGGCACAGCGGGAACTACAGCTGCGTGGCGGCAATCCTCACGCCGCCTTTGTGACGGTGGCCCTCAACCGTGTCGAATTCAAAAAGCCTGTGTTGGTGGGGGACGTGGTGCGCTTTGTTACTCAAGTTATCCGTATAGGCCGAACCTCTATGACAGTCAAAGTGGACGTTTACGCGGACCGCGGCCCTGAAACCATCCATGTAACCGAGGCAGAGGGTGTTTTCGTGGCAGTGGACCTACGGCAGCCCGAACGACGTCCTGTGCCGCTGTTTCCTGAGCAGTAGGAACCTAATCAAGTCGGGTTCATCATATACACTTATTACAGAAAATCGCTTGACAATTTTACATCGAGCAGTTAGACTGATAGATAAAGAATTCAATAAAACTTGCAGTCTGAATCTCAAGCGAGAGGCCCTCCCCCACATACCCCCCAACGCTGCTTTGTGGCTATTTATCCTCGCCTTTGAACGTTCAGACGAGTGGAATCGTACATCACAAGCGACTGACGTTACTACGCACCTGTGTGTGCTCATGGTCCTCGTTTGTTGCGGACATGCACCACGAAAGACCTGTCCCCCCAGTGAGGGTTAGTTCATGCTGCACCGTCGCGATGCCCTCCTGCGATTAGGACAATTGGGTTATGGCGTGCTGACATTGCCCGTGTTATTACAAAAGTTGCACCGTAGCGCTCATGCAAGTCCGCGACGGCAACAGGGTGGTGGCACAGCCCGTTCGTGCATTCTGATTTACTTATGGGGAGGTCCTCCCCAACAAGACACTTTTGACATGAAACCCAATGCTCCCGAGGGAATTCGGGGGGTGTTTCGACCCATCGCAACACGAACTCCAGGTATCCACCTGTGTGAACATCTCCCTCTGATGGCCCAACACAGCGATAAAATAGCGATTATCCGTTCCTTGACTCATCCCTTCAATGAACATGGTCAGGGGGTGTATGTGACTCTGACCGGTAAGCCGGACGCCCAAAAAACATTCCCACAGAACCGACGCAGCCGTCGTGATTTCCCACATTTGGGTGCAGGGGTTTCCTACTGCTTGTCAAGTCGAGGGATGCCTGCAGCTGTGACTATTCCGCGGGCTGTGGGTCATGACGGGGTAATTTATGCGGGTACCCATGCAGGTTGTTTAGGACCGCGTTACGATCCATTGGAAATGCGACCACCGGCAGAAGTCCAGGAAGCCGCCCTACATAATTTGGATCTGCCTACGGGCATGACCCATCGCGACGTAGTCCTACGTCAGGGCTTGTTACACCAGATCGAACAGTGGCAACGAGCGGTAGAGACAGGCAAACTCACCGCGCCGCTCGATGCCGCGCGACAACAGGCCTTCGACCTGTTAACCTCGCCCAGCGCTAAACGCGCTTTCCAACTGGAACTAGAGCCTCCTAGACTCCGCGAACGTTACGGCCGAAATGAATATGGCGAAGCCTTTCTGCTGGCCCGACGCCTGATCGAGGCCGGTGTGCGGCTAGTCACGATTGTGTGGTACTTTGTCTGTCCTGATGGCAATGTGGCTAACGTCTGGGACACCCACGGCGGTATTGCCTCACTAGGTGGAATCAGTGGCTTCGAGATGCTGACACGCTACTATTGCTTGCCGGCACTCGATCGCGCCTATTCAGCCCTGTTAGACGACCTGGAAAGCCGCGGGCTTCTCTCAGAAACTCTTGTGGTTATGTTTGGGGAATTTGGTCGCACCCCACAAATCAACAATAATGGGGGACGCGAACATTGGGGGCCTTGTCAGGCAGTTGTTCTAGCTGGAGGCGGTATCCGCGGTGGACAAATCTACGGCGCCAGCGATAAACACGGTGCCTATCCCTCCCAGTCTCCCGTTACACCAGCGGACTTGCATGCCACAATCTATCATGCTTTAGGAATCAATCCAGAAACCGAAATCTGCGACGCCGAAGGACGACCTTTCCGTCTGTGTGAGGGGCGTCCGATTACTGCACTGTTTTAACTTATAACTGCTATCGCCTATGTATGAAATGAATGGGAGCAGAAGTAGAGCGTGATGTTGATGAATGGATGATTCTAGGAGTGGTTGCCACACGAGGTGTGATAAACCTGATTCGGGACACTGCCAGGAGGAAGTACGAGATGAGATCTTTGGTGCGTCCCTATTTCAATCCAGTAGTACCGCGTCGTGAGGTATTACGGGCGGGTGTCGCTAGTTTGTTTGGCTTGAGCTGGCCTCACTTGTTACACGCGCAGAAAACGCATATTCAAGGGCGGAGGCAGGCCAAAGCTTGCATTATCTTGTTCATGTGGGGCGGGCCTGCCCATCAGGATACCTGGGATCCGAAGCCCGATGCTCCTGAGGCCTACCGTGGCGAATTCCGTTCCATCCCCACTACCGTTCCCGGATTGCACGTTTGTGAGCACCTCCCCTTACTAGCTCGGCGGGCCCACAAGTTGTGTGTCATCCGCTCAATGACCCACATGGATGTGAATCACACTACAGCGACGCATCACCTTCTGACTGGTTCTGCGGCACCACCTGGTCCTTTAAGCGATGATCGGCCCAACTACGGAGCTGTGCTAGCACGATTGGGTCGTGGTCGCCATCCGTTACCGCCATTTGTGTCGATGATGCCCGTAGTGCCTAATGGGGCACCACGTTTTGTGGAAGAAAGCCACGGCCAGGGTGCCGGAATTCTAGGCCCCCTCTATCAACCTTTGCGGATCGATGCGGATGCCTCACTGCCCGATTTCCGCGTGGCCGATCTGACTCCCGGCGTGGGCTTGAATGGCGAACTGCTTCAGCAACGGCAGCAATTGTGGCACAGCCTGGATCAGCAGCGACGTCTGCTAGATCGGCAAGCAGAGGCCCAAGCCATGGCCAATCATTACAGGCGTGCATTTGCCTTGCTGGCCCAGCCAGCAGTGGCCCGTGCCTTTGACATCAACCAGGAACCCATCCGCGTACGCGAACGCTACGGTATGAATCCCCACGGCCAATCGGTGCTGTTAGCCCGCCGGCTAGTCGAGGCAGGAGTTCCACTCGTCACTGTCTTCTGGCCTAACGACGGTATTACTAACGTCAGTGTTTATTGGGATACTCACAGCCGAAACTTTTTGGATCTGAAAACGCGACTATGCCCAGTGACTGATCGTGCTTTTTCTGCCCTGTTAGACGATCTGGAAGCCCGCGGTATGCTCGATGAAACGCTGGTGATCTGGACGGGTGAGATGGGGCGGACGCCCCGGGTCGGACAAGCTGTGCCGGGAGGGGCAGGGGCTGGCGCAGACGGCCGTGACCACTGGGCCAAAGTATTCACCACGGTTCTAGCCGGGGGAGGGGTCCGGCCGGGTATCGTCTATGGAGCTAGCGACCGTTTGGCCGCCGAACCGGCAGTAAATCCAGTTACGCCTGCCGACCTGGCCGCCACCGTCTACCATCTGCTGGGCGTTGATCCGCATTTGGAAATACAAGACCGCCTGGGTCGGCCGTTTACCTTGGTCCCCAATGGACGTATTCTCCATCACCTGCTGCTCTGATGATCGCTTGTTCGGCCATAGTCGTGGCATCGATCGATTGCGTGGCCGGATGTGGTTGCTTGCAACAACGTTGAGGCCTAACAGTGAGATGGCTAGATAGGCCAGTGATTAGGCACGGCCCAGCAGAAAGCGTAACGCGTTTTCCAGTTGAGGGAAATCAAAGCTAAAGCCCGTTTCGAGCAGGCGTTGCGGTTTGACACGAGTACTGGCCAGCAGGGCTTCGTTAGCCATTTCGCCAAACAGCAGTCGCAAGACAGGGGCGGGTAACCACCACCAGGCGGGCCGACCAAGGACCCGTCCTAGCGTTTTGGTAAACGTGTAGTTTGTCACAGACTCGGGGGCCACAATGTTGACGGGACCGTGTAAGGACTCTTCCATCAGGCAGTGATGAATAGCAGCGACCGCATCCTCGCTACTGATCCAAGCAAACCACTGACGTCCAGATCCCAATACAGCTCCCAAACCGAAGCGGAAGGCCGGCAGCAGTTTCGCTAGGGCTCCGCCCCGCGGACTCAAAACGGCACCGAAGCGGAGAAAGACGGTTCGCACGCCCGCCTCGGCCGCAGGACGAGCAGCGGCCTCCCACTCCTGGCATACCTCAGGAAAAAAGCCCGTGCCCGCCGTTGCCAGCTCCGGAAGTTCCTCATCGCCGCGATTTCCATAATAGCCGATAGCCGACGCGCAAAGGAAAGCCCGTGGCCGTTGCCCAGCCGGTAGAGTTGCCACGGCCTCGGCCAGGCGGCGGGTGGACAGCACACGGCTATCACGAATCTGTTGCTTTTTAGCCGGTGTCCAGCGGCCAGCGGCTATGTTTTCCCCTGCCAAGTGAATGATTGCATCAGCTTGGGCTAGCAAATCCGGTAAATCGGAAGTCGCGGTGTCCATCCAATTGCAGAAGCGCCAGATGGTACCATCGTCGTAAGGAGGAGCCGCTGGCCGACTGAGCAAACGCATCACCTGATGCCCACCACTGGTCAGGAAAGGAACCAAAGCGGAGCCAATCAGTCCGCGTGAGCCTGTGATGATAATCCGCAAGCGGGGGCGATGGCGATAAGTCTGGTGGCGTCGCATATCGGCCGCCGTGAGTGCATGCCGATAGCGGAAAAGTCTTTCCAAACGACGGAGGACCGCTGCTTGGCCTAGCCATCGTCCGAGAGCACCGCCGGGCAGGGCAAAAGTAACTTCGTCGCGAAGTAGCGATCGGTCAGCTCCCTGGGGCACGAAGCGGTGGGTGTGTCTCCAGTAGGCAAAAGGTCCGCGGCGTTGCACATCAACAAAACCGGTGGGGAACTGATAGTCTCGAGCTTCAGCTTCCCATTCCAGGGGAATCAAACTGCCACAATACCATCGAAAGACAACCCGTTGGCTACCCTCCGACAGACGCCCCTCCAATTTCGATATGCTTATTCGTTCCCAAGGAGGCAGTAACCTTTGTAAGGCCCCAGGGCGGCTGTGCCACTCTGCCAGGGCTTCAGCCGGTGCAGGGATTACCGTTTCCCACAAGCGGGTAACAGGAGCCATGAGAGTGCCGCTGCGTGTCCACCCGATATGGATGAATCACCGGTACTGACAAATATACAGGTAGATAGTATTGGGTTATTTGGGCTCCGTGTGTCGGAGTCGCAGCAGTTGGGTCAGGTCTAATCCGTTGGGTCCGAGGGATGGATCAACGGGCTCGATGCGTCCGCCGCGGTTTTTCAGGCTTGTCAGACTACGGTGCATCTCCTGCCACCAGTAGAGGGCAAGCCGTTGGGGTGCCTGGCCGATCGCTGAGCGCAAAGTGTGGAATTCATTGATGTCAGCTTGAGCTTGACGCCGCAGTGCGTATTGTGATGCAAACGCCTCCTGTTCCTTCCGATAAGCAATGGCATGGGCCTGTCGGAGGCGTTGTTCCGCTTGCTGGCGGGCTTGGGATAGTTGAGTGCCCATGTGCGTTTGTGCCTGAGTGACAGCGGCGAAAGCCGGGCGTACCTCCGGTGGCGGGGCCAGGCCCGCTACGTGAACCTGTTGGACCCGCACACCCAGACCATAGGGAGCCAATTGCTCCACTAAACTGTCAGTGAGCCAGAGGGGTAACGCCCCGTTGCCTTGCAATAATACATAATCGATATCGTGGGCCGCAATCCACTGGGCAACCAGACTTTCCGTCAGGCGGGCCAGGATGGCTTCCGTTTGCTCCTGCTGGAGAAAATAGGCATCCAAGTCGATGTCGGTTTCCCCAATCGAATAATGGACCACCAGCTCCAATTGGACCAGGTTATGATCCGCAGTAAGGAAAAGACTGCCTTCCGCGTCTTCACGATAAGGGTTGAAACCAACGGAGAGCTGGCGCACGGTGTTGACTGGGAAGCGATGCACCCGATCAATCCCCCAAGGCAGCCCCAGCCACAAACCAGGAGCGGGGTGGGCTACAATAGCTCCCAGTCGTTGAACGACGGCCCGTTCCCCAGGCCGGATAATCGTCCAGCCGCTGCATAACCAGATCAGCACCGACACAACTACTGTCAGTAAAAGCAAGCGTGGCATGGTGGAACTTGGTCTCCACTGAAGGGATAGCGATTACTGCCGGGGTGGGGGCATTGTCTCTGGCCGGGCTGTTCGGGGGGGAGTTGCAGGAGAAGCCTCGGCACCTGGCCCGGCCGTGGTAGTAGCAGGTGTCGGACCTGCAGCGTTGGGCAAGGTTTCCGGTGATCCGGGGGGGCCGGCTAAAGGACGTAGCAGTGGGTGACGAGTACTCAGCAGCAGCAGATCCTTGGTCTCGGCAATGGCGGCTTGGAACGCTCGGAGATTTTCCAGAAATAGATAAAACTCGGGATCCTGGGCATAGGCTTCGGCTCGCAAACGGGCCACCTCGGCCTGGGCCTGGCCCTCGATGAGTGTCTTGCGGGCCTGGGCCTCGCTTTCAATGGCACGGGCTTGTCGCTCGGCTTCCGCTGCTATCGCCGCTGCCTGTTGACGCCCTTGGCTTTCATAGTCCGCTGCCTTACGGGCCCGCTCGCTGCGGATCCGCTCAGCTATGCTGTTGCGAACCGCCTCCGGATAGGCAAAACGCCGTAACCGCACATCGCACAACTCCACGCCGTACGACTCCAAAACTTGCCGCGATACATCGCCACCGTTCCCAGTAAGCCAACGCTGACGCAGCCGTTCACTGCGGCGCTGTAGGGCAAGCCGATCATGGTAGGCAAATTGACCGCTATCCGCAAGTGTAGCCAGCCAACCGGTGAGGGCAGCTGTAGCCAGTTGCGTATCTATCGGTCCTATCCATTCATCCAGCGGAACAGCGCTCACAGCAGCGGCTAGCCGGCCGTTGAGCAGTGGCGCCAAAATGGCGCGGGCTTGTTCGGGTGTCCGTAAGGTCCGGAAGAACCGATCTGCCGCTGCCCCGTCAGGGATACGCCAGACCACGACTGCTTCCACGGTCAAGGTCTTGTCCACGGCCCCGCTGGAGGGATCGCGTGTCAACGATTCCACCGTGGGCAGGTCCAGCACCTGAAGTCGCCGATCCAGTCGTTGCAAGGAGTCGATGGGCCAAGGGGCTTTGATATGGAGGCCTGCGTCCTGAACGCCGTCCAGAACCGTTCGCATTTGTCCAAAACGGGTGACTAGTACGTACTCCCCTGGTTCCACCGTAAACAGACAACTACGTCCAACGGCTAGGACTACCCCCAGAAGAAGCACGATCAGGAGCCAGCGGCCCATTGCAGTCTCCTTGGGATCAGACCGGTTTACAGGAGTCAGGCTTTCTGCGTAGCCATGATACCGTGTGCCTGCCTAATTGTCACGCAAGCAGATAAGAATTGTGCCGGATCCGCCCATTCTTCAGGATTGGTCTAATAGCCATTGCACGACGTCGCGAGGAGATAGGAGTTCGGAAGAACAGGACCACTGCCGAGCGGCCCCGGCCACCTGGTACACTTGCGTCGGCCAGCGATGATTGGCCAGCCATTGATGGTTGTGAACTAGCAGCGGTTCAGGGGCACACAGACAAGCAAAACCCGCTACGTCACCATATTTGACCGTACCTGGCAACATGCGCGGGTCGGCCACGTCTGTGAGGTCCGCGAATCGGAACTGCTGTAAATCTGCTGCTGTCCGCTTTACGGCCCGTTGCGCAAGTGCTTTAGTCAGTAGGGCAATCAGACCGCCATGGTCCCACCCAACCAGGTGAACTACAGCCTGTGGCTGCTGCTGTCGGCACCAGCCGATGGTCGTCAATGCGTCATGGACCTGCTGGGCTAATAAAGAGCGATTGTAACCGTAGGTATACCCGGCGAAATCCTTATTGACCGCGTAAGGTTTGGTCAGGGTATTGTCGCCGGTACCAAACAAGTCCGGTGCAACTACACTAAAGCCTGCAGACAATACTTGACTTAGCGCTTCTTGGAGTTGCTGGACGGCTATCAGACTACTCTTGCCTTGTGGGTGTAGCCAGACGACATAGCGACCGGGAACTACCCGCTGGGGATCCTGGCAAACGGCTAAGGGTACGGCGTCCGCTTCGTCGGTCCGTCCGGCCAGACGCAGTTCAATCTGCCACCGCCCCCGCGTCATAGTCCGAGGTAATTCCAGCCCAGGTACGTTACGCTCGAGTACGCGAATGGGTAACTCACTATGGATCATCACCCTCAAGGCTGTGCCCAGGGTCTGACGGAATTTATCTAATTGCTCGGAATTTGTGGGGATCAGATCAGCTAGTTGTTTGTCGCTTTGTTCAGTCAGGTACTGCCGTAGTTGGGCGGCGGTCCGCTCGTCTTTAGGGCGGGGATGCGTACTATCGAAAACGGATAACTCTTTGGGCGGTACTGGCCGGAACGGTGGTTCCTGGACCGTCTGTTCACGGCCTTGCAGATGTTTGACAAACCAGGCGTACATCATCTGGCGGGCATGGACATTGTACTGGTGACCATATTCCAGCCAGACGCGGGCAGCGACCTTGTCCTTGGCTCCGTACAAAGCGTAAATCTGTTGCAGTTGTGGGAATCCTTTTGTCATGAATTCTTTGGTCCAGTCGTTGGCTGCGCTGAAGGCCTGCGGTTTGGGTGCAAAAAGCGCGGCAATTTCGACGTTACCCGTGCCAACCCGCAGATGCGAAGCATTTTCACACACACACCCTCCTTGCATGGCTGTAGAAACCATAACAGCCGGAAAGACTGCTTGGAGACGGTCGTCAATGGCAGCGAGAATGAAAGTTTGTGTTCCGCCACCAGAAGCCCCGGTCATGCCTACTCGCTGCGGATCGACGTCGGGTAGACTGGCCAGGAAATCCAAAGCCCGGATACTGTTCCAGGTTTGTAAACCCATGAATGATTGCAAACGCAACTCCGCCTGAGCATCGCGGAAACCGTGGGTATGGGCGATGGCCGTACTATCAGCGTAGCCCACCATGTCGTAGTGGAAAACTACGAATCCGAGGCGAGCAAGCGTGGCCGGCAATGCTTGCATGAAAAAGCGGCCGCGTTCCAGGTCCGGCTCGCCACCAGCGGCCACTGCTGCCTGGGCAGCTTTTTCTCCGGCATCGTGAAACCGGCCATTGGCCCAGTGGCCATGGGCAAACAGCACTCCTGGACGCTTGGAGCCTGCGGTGTTTGCCGCAGCCGGTTTTTCGGGAGCAGGTCGGTATAAATTCCCGCAGACGTAGTGCCCCGGCAGCGAGGCAAAAAACACCTTTTCGATCGTATAACCCTCGCGTTCGATGCGGCCGTGAATGGTGGGGTGCAAGGGTATCTTTTCCGGCATTGGCCAGAGTCCCAGAGCGACGAGCAGTTGCTCGCGAATGCGTTGCCGGCGGGACTCCCACTCGTGCAAGGTCGATGGAACCGTGAGCGGAAAGTAATCGTTAAGTGTTTTAAGAGGACCGTGCCGATAGTCTGGTGAGCGTATTTTGTCGTTGAAAAGGCGTAAGGCAGCACCTGCTACCTCATCGGTCTTTCCCGCGTTATCAGCGTATGCTAGGTTGGCAATGCGGGGTGTCAGCAGTAAAGGGCCAATCGCTTTGAGTATCCGACGGCGAGAAGGGAACAAGGTCATGGTTTATACTTCCTGCAAGCTGAACCGGCCGACGACAAAAAAAAGCATATTTTGCTAGGCGGACATAACCGTTGGCATGTGTGCGACAAGCCCCCGGCTTGCGTTGCCGAAGCCATGGCGTGATGTTACGAAACTATGACATGTTAGTGTGATTGTCAACACGGACGGAAAAATGAATCTACATGTTCGGTCGAAGATAATCAGGCGGGGCCCACAGGGACGAAACGGATATCCCCCTGTTGACCCAAGTGCCATCGCCTTCTAGCATGGCAACCGCACGACAAAGTCGGCGCGGGGGAGGGGATGCGAGACGGGGAAGCACCGATGAACCACAAGCGACGAGCACAAAACCTGGCATACGAGTTGCATTGGGATGCCCAGCATCCGCTCCCCCGACGCTGGGTGGTTATGCCAAGCGGAATGGTGCTCCGTCATGCCCCCGGCCGACATAGCGTACCAAGTACGAAGGTGCCCCCTTGGGATTTTTCGGCCGCGATGACCCGATTGTGTGCCCACATCGTGGCCCACTGCCAGGATTTATGCCACATCCGCATGGAGCAGTTGCTGGTCACCTATACTCCGAGTCGCAGCCGGAGCCGTTACGGCTTGCAGGCCCGGGTAACGCCTCTACGGTTCCGTGCCGGTGCCCTGACACGCCGCCAAGGGGCCTGGGAATACCAGGTGCAACGCTTTTTCGTCGATAACCGCGAAATCCTTTACCTGATTACCTTTTGTTTACCCCGTTTTCTTGATCAGTCGTTCGAGGAAAAAATTACCACTGTCTTTCATGAATTATACCATATCAGCCCAGCATTCGACGGAGATTTGCGACGACATCATGGGCGCTATTGCCTTCATACTCATTCCAAAGCGGCCTACGATGCGCACATGAGACACCTGGCCAAGGCCTACTTGCGCCATCACAATCAACCCCAATTATTGGAATTTCTTCATTATGATGCCCGTCGGCTAGCCGAACAGCATGGAGGTATTGTCGCCACAATAGTTCCCCGTCCGAAACTTCTCCCCGTCGGTGGTATAGCACTTCAGGCGGCAGCGCGTAACCAGCGGATTTCTGTTCCTGAACAAAACCAAAGTTAATATTTCCCTCTGATTGACGCTTGTGATGATTGCAGCGTCTTGTGAATACTGCCGTATAGCAAGACTATTATGTGTGGCAAGTTGCTCTCCTAGGACAAAGAACTCGCTTTTGTGTCCTGCTGTTAGTAGTTGATCCTTAAGTTGGTAGTTGACCCTTATTTGTGAGGCGGAGTACCACGATTGTGCCAAATCCACAATGGCCGGTTATCCTTAGGATGACTGTAGTTTCCAACGATCAAGTCATAGCGACCAAGACCATACAAGTCGGCTACGCAACATGAAACGGCATCACAGTTGGCTTGCAAAAGGGTATGGCGTTCGAACTGTCCGGGAGCAACCTGGCGAAACAGGACCACGGCGTCCGCCTGACGTGCCTCGCGATCGCGAAACTTGTCAGCAGGCAGGAAGCTGACAGCCAGGATGTCAGGCAACGGTCCCCCGCACAGCGGGGCCGCCACGGCGTGGTGAATTCCATACATATCCCCAATGCGATGATATTCGAAGCGTAAATCACCAAGATTTTCCAGCCAGCCCAAGCCGTGATACGGCTTCCACAAGTACGGTTCATCAAGGATATCGCCATTGGTGTATAAGATGTCTGGACGGCCGTCGCCGTTGATATCGGTCAGTTCAATGCCACTGCTGCCCCAGCCCGGATGGGGAGCGGAATAGAGAGTTTTTTTGCGGAATCGTCCTTGTCCTTCATTTAGGAAGGCAACAATCGTTTCATGCTCCTGGGCAAACAATGCAATAAAGTCGGGCCGGCCATCCTCGTTCAGATCGATGACGGGCACGTGGATGGCACCAGTGCGGCCGTCGAGCTGGCGGGGTACAAAATGCGGTTTGTTCCAGTCCGTGGTTTGGTTCTCTAGGAGTAATACTTCACCGACTTCGTGCAAGCCGAAGACAGCAACGACCAGGTCCAAGCGATTGGCTTGGCGGAAGGGGGCAGCACGGACGTCGGCCACCCGTCCAACGTTTTCAAGCAGTACGTGCGGCTGATACGTGCCATCCGCCTGGCCCCGCAGCCACACGACCCGACCGCACCGCTGATTGGTTGGCGGAAAGCTGCCAAGATCCGCCACCAGAACGTCAAGGATGTTATCACCATCCAGGTCAACCACACAAGCGCGTGCGGGGTTGCGGACCGTACCCAGCACTTGCCAGGAAGGCTGGGTCGCCGCGGCATGGTACAACAGGATCCGACCACCTTGCATGTCACAGGCTAGCAGATCGGTCGGGGCAGCCGCAATCTGTTCAGGTGTGACCCGTCCCGGCGGCAATTTGACCGGTTGAACATGCGAGATCATGGCCCGTCCGCCGCCCGGTGGCAGGGGACAGGAAACGGGCTCCCACTGCATGGGTAAACGGTGCTTTGCGTAAACCGGTGTTATGACGGGCAAGGAGAGCGGAGCGCGTTCCTCGTAGTAGCGAATAACGTCACTCATGCGAGGCGGCGTCAGGGCTAGACCGGAACGCTCGAAAAAGCCGTAGGCACGCTCTACTTCCATCCGCCAATGTTCTTGCGGAAACGTGTCGGGTGGCGGATACGCATGACAGACGGTACCGCAAAAGTAGCGAATCCGTTGTTCCAGGTCAGCTGGTGTTGCCGAATTGGTCGTCTCTGGCTCCGACGACATGGGCGGAGCAAACGGGGCCGTAGTCGGCTCCCTTTGGCCTTGGCAGCCCCCCAAGCTGCTTATCAGGACGACAATCATAACAAGCAAGCGAAATAAATACGGGTGCATGATCTTGCCTCCACAGTCGAGGCGGGGCGCTAGTCCGATGCGGGCGCGGGCGGCCCTAACGTTGTGGGAGTGGCTCGGCGGCGGTTACCAGTGCATGGTAACGTTGCCACAGACGGACCCCCGGGTAAGCCGTCGCCTTAACTTCATCATAAACACTGGCCGCTGTCGAAAAAGCTTGCCGTGCTCCAGACAAATCGCCTTGCTCCAACGCCAGCAGGCCACGGACCAGACTGAAATCAGCCGCGGCCGTCCGCCAAGCCAGTGTCTGCTGGTAAGTGTGCATCAGACGGGTGGTTTTCCAATGTCCTAACCACCGGAAGGCTAATTGGCCCGTAAGTGGTGCCGACAGGCCGATCTCGCCGATCAGACTAGTGGCAATAGCCTGGGGTAACTCGGTGGGCAAAAACCGTTGTCTTTCCTGATCCAGGAACGACTCAATAGCCTGGGCTGCTTGCCGTCCCTGGTGGTAACGCCCCGCAGCAGCGGAAATCACCAAGTCAAACCAATGGTAGGCGGGCAATTGAAATGTTCGTTGGATGTTCCCGGTACTGGTGGGAACTTCGTATAGTCCCAGCCGTAGAGGCTGTTGACGCAAGTTTTCGTTATCCAGCAGTAGATTAGCCTCGGCTACTCGACCCGTTTGTACAAGCAGTTCCAGCAACAACACCACCCCCTCGTTTCCATACAGCTCGACAGAGGAGTTTTGCAGGATGCTCAAGGCCAAGTCATACAGTCCTAACTCGGCTGCGATGCGGGCGCGGGCTAGTGGTTGTCCCGCCAGACCGGCACTGCGCAGCAGAAAACGATTCTCCTGATCGCGAAATTGGCGTTCGATCGATTGGGCCAGTTCCTGCCAGCGGCTGAGGCGTTGTTGGTAATTTTCCACGGATTCACCGCTAACAGGTCCCGAACGGTGCAACAGGCCTAGGACCTGTTGGACATGATGGAACGCTATGTCCCAGGCAGGCAGGTCGAGCGCTGCCACGGTCAGACTCTCATGGGCTGCTAGAAGGTCCGGCTGGTGTCGAACGGCCTGAACCAGGGCAGCCCGATACTGAACCTGACGGATGCGTTGCCACGGGGGCAACCCGGCCGCGCTTTCCCAGGGATGTTGGGCCAGGGCTTGTACGCCGCGGGCAACAATCAGCCAGGCGCGGGCGTCCTGATCGTCTGCTTCCAACCCGCGACGGGCCGCCCGCACAGCCAGTAGGGCGGTACGCACCTTGCCCACTTCCTCTGTCGTCAACTCGTGCAGGCGCAGATAGAAGCGTGCCGCTTCGGCCTGCCAGGAGCCCCGCCGGAGTCGCGGCCAGCGGAATCGCCACCACGGTTCGGGCACCGCCAGTTCGATCGAGCCATGGCCCGTGGGGATCAACGCTTCATCGGACCATCCTTGCTGCACCAGTCGTTGCCAGTCTGATACAGTGGCAGTGCCCCGTTCCAAGAGCAACTCGCCGGCGATCAGCCGCAGCGGTCGCCACTGAGCCGATGAACGATATATGTGCTCCACCGCCATGCTCCAGCGGGCGGGATCAGGATCATACAGCACCGCTGCTGTATACCGCATGCCATCAGCGTTGAGAGACGTTTCCCGCCTCCTGGCATCATCAGTGTGCGGAATCAGGCCGAGTTGATGGGACAAATAGCGGTATGCTTCGGCATGCTCGGCGGTCAGATGCAAGCGGAGATCGAAGCTACTTCGTATCTGGGGCGCAAACCAGGCCAGATAGTGGGCCACATCAGGGTGGGGCGTGAACAGGTACCCCACGTTATCGTTCCCTTGTTGCCCATCCCGAAGGGATTCGGCCAGATGCCTCAAACCGGGATGCTCGTAGATACTCCAGGAGAGAGTTCGTTCCCGTTGCGTTAGGCCGCCCAGGCCAGAAGGCAGACTTAACCAAAGCAGCAAACATGTGGCGAGAGTGGAAAATAACCCAGAAAACCGCGATGTTTGCCAAGATAGGGTCCATCGCCCCCATTCGCGTAGGATCAACGGGATAGCGGCGACAACCCACCAAGGAGTCAGTCGTACTTGCCAGGCAGCTAGAGGAAAGAGGAGCAGACCCAACCCTAGCACGCAATCGATTTGACGGCGCCGTACGCTGGCAATGACCGCAGTCCACCAAAAGCAGGCTAAGAGCAATAAAGCCCATCCTGATGGATGGATTTCACCGCCGCGGCCTAGCAAAGCCCATGACCATGGTGAGGCAAACAGACCCGTCAGACGGGGATCGTCCGGCCAACCCGCCCGCCATACAGCGGGAGATATTTCCATAGGCCAAGTCCAGACGTGCCAGCCATGAGGATTGCACAGACTAGCCGCAAGGGACGCTGCCAGGATCATACTGAGCAGAATTCGGGACTGTTCCGGAGCTGGACGCACGATGACCAGTGCCACGGCAAGCGGCCCTAGGAAAAACCAGCTATCCAGATTAACCCACACAGCGGTCAGGGGCACTAGTCCCCATAACCATCTTCCCCCTCCTTGGCAGCAAAGTATTACGGCGGCTAGTAGCACATAGGAAAGTAAAGTGGGTTGGAGTAATAAACGGGGGCTCAAGGCCACTATAGCCAACGACACCACCAGACCGGTCAGCCAGGGCGATGACCAGCGTCGACCTGACCGCCACAACAGATAAGCCAGTAGTAACACTAGGCCTACCTTTGTGGCCATCACCCCCTTTTCTCCCACCAACTCCCAAGTCCAATACAAGCCCAGATCAAAAAGCCAGGCATGATTGGCCCAATATGACCCTGCCGTAGCTTGTCCGAACGGATCCACACCGAAGTGGTACTCGCCGTTGGCAATCAGCCGGCCTGTGGCCCGGTGCAGCCATACATCGGAATTACGAGCGACAAACGAGGCATTTACTCCTGCAAGCACAAGCACCAATACAAACAGGATCCGAACACCACCACGGCTGAACCTCCCTCTCCCGGCAAGATAATCCGGAGTTGGCACACTTTCCGCTTCGACCACCGTTGCCATTTCTTCACCTTATTACTTCGCAAGAAGGTAATAATTACATCATAATGAATCCACAAGTATAACAAGTCAAAGGCCTGCCATTGTTCACAACCGCACTAGTGAAGCCTACTAAACCCGCCATTGTCTAGCCGCTATCCCGCATGGACATATCGTTGATTGGCATCTCAAAGCAACATGTGGGAAACGCATAGACGACTAACGACAGGGTGAAGTGGTATTGCCGTGGCGGGTTCGTTTTACAGCGGTGGTGGATTCGAAGGGGACCACCAATCGGGGGACGGTCGTATTTTCATTTCATGGCGTCCAATCGATTTCGGGAGTTAAATCGGCGCAGAATTCCGCTAAGAGTCTTGCAGCCTGAACCAGGTCGCCGCGATGCACTACTTCGACGGGACTGTGCATGTAACGGTTCGGGATGCCGATGAGGCCGCTAGCGACTCCTTGCCGACTGATTTGGATGACGTTGGCGTCCGTACCCGTGGCCCTGGGGACACCCCGCACTTGAATGGGCAGTTCGAGGCGCTGGGCCGTCGCTTCTAGACGCTCGAAAACTCGTGGATGGATGTTGGGGCCCCGGAACACGACGGGACCGCCGCCACAGCGAATTTCCCCCTGCGTTTTGCGGTCGTTGCCCGGTGTATCGGTGGCGTGGCAGACATCGACAGCGATGCCGACAGTTGGGTTGACCGTATAGGCGGCTGTAGTCGCGCCACGCAGACCGATTTCCTCCGCCACGGTGGAAACGGCGTAAACGTCCACCTGCAAGTTCCGTTCCCTGAGCAGACGTAAAGCCTCTAGACATACCCACAAGCCGACTTTGTCATCTAGTCCTGGTCCCGCCACCAGCTCATTGCGTAGCGCTCGGATCCCCAAGGCAAAGGTAACAGGATCGCCAATCCGTACCCATTCTTCGGCTTCGGCCCGGTTGCGGGCACCCACGTCGAGCCAGATGTCGGGAAAGTCCGGCACCTTATTTTTTTCCTCAGGTTTAAGTAGATGCACGGCCCGGCGGGCGACGACGCCCGTGATCGGGCCCTGACGGGTCCATACGGTCAGGCACTGTCCTAACAGGATTTGCATGTCCCAACCACCAATCGGCTGGACATACAAAAAGCCTTCGTTATCGATGTACTGCACCATCAGGCCGATCTGGTCGCAATGCCCCGCCAGCATTACACGCACCGCTTTTTCAGATCGCTGTTGGGCATAACGAATGGCATAAACGTTACCATGGACGTCCGTCCGTACGTCATCCGCAAAATCCCGTACATACTCGCGTACAAGCTGCTGTATCGGTTGCTCAAATCCTGATGGACTGGGTGTCTGGAGCAATTGCTCCAGGAACTGTTCAGCCCGTAGTTCCATGATGCCTCCCGCTTTGTCCTATAAGAAGTAAAGGTGCCTTGTTACTCCCCGCAGGTGATCTAAGGCATGACTCTACACATATCCTAGTCGTGGCAGTAAACAACGGATGGGGTTCCTCATGCTGTGACACTTGCCATTAGAGCGAACGGCCCTTCGAGAAGGGGGGCGCCCAGGACGTTCGGACGGGTTTCCCGAACCCCTGGGATTCCAGGCGGTTACGAGCGCAAGTCTTTTGCTGTCATTGTCTTGCGTTTCAATTTGCCTTTCCTTGCTTTCGCTTACTCGATCCTGCAGCGAATTCCGTGCGTCGGTCGCTCCTGGGTCGCAAGTACGAAATGCTCAACTGTCACCTGCCGATAACACGGATCGACTATCCCCTCCG
>JANWVV010000249.1 GCA_025055795.1 Gemmataceae bacterium | reverse complement strand
ACCTGATGCCTTGTGTAGCATGCACTGATGCCCAAACGCGTTGTGCACTCTTATTCTTTGTCGTCTGCCGCCCCCGTGTAGTTCGTGTTGAATGCAGTGATGCCGAAAGGCGTTGAGCACATCCGAAGCGGGGACGGACCCGCCGTCCCCGCCACCCTCAGTGTTGAATGCAGTGATGCCGAAAGGCGTTGAGCACTCCCACAACTGCTGAAAAATCTCTGGAGCGTTCACGTGTTGAATGCAGTGATGCCGAAAGGCGTTGAGCACAAAGAGTCTCCTTATGCCCTTGGGCAGATTCGCGGCGAGTGTTGAATGCAGTGATGCCGAAAGGCGTTGAGCACACCACCATCGACTGAGCAATGGAGGCCACGTCCTCAATAAACGTGTTGAATGCAGTGATGCCGAAAGGCGTTGAGCACCAGTCTACTGGCGTGTGAGTGTTCCTCAAGTCCGCAACCCGTGTTGAATGCAGTGATGCCGAAAGGCGTTGAGCACCCTTAACCGAACATAGTTAT
>JANWVV010000248.1 GCA_025055795.1 Gemmataceae bacterium | reverse complement strand
AGTGATGCCGAAAGGCGTTGAGCACATTCGTAAGGATCTACAAATCCATAACCACTTCCCCAGTGTTGAATGCAGTGATGCCGAAAGGCGTTGAGCACTATAGCTTTGGGTACCGCTGTCTTCAGATACTCAAGTGTTGAATGCAGTGATGCCGAAAGGCGTTGAGCACATAGATATCCATCTCCATCTATATCGAGTTTTACCGTGTTGAATGCAGTGATGCCGAAAGGCGTTGAGCACGATATGGATGGAGATCGAGAGATAGATAGAGAGATAGGGGTGTTGAATGCAGTGATGCCGAAAGGCGTTGAGCACCTGTCAAATTTACAGTTGCCGGATTGGTGGGGGATACGTGTTGAATGCAGTGATGCCGAAAGGCGTTGAGCACTGGTGGGGTGTTTTGAATTGTTTCAGTTTAGACGGTTTTGTGTTGAATGCAGTGATGCCGAAAGGCGTTGAGCACATTAACTATCATGTCGTCATTAATGAACAGCACTCGTGTTGAATGCAGTGAT
>JANWVV010000247.1 GCA_025055795.1 Gemmataceae bacterium | reverse complement strand
GCATGTCGTTCACTTGTTCAGGGACTTCACTGCGGCCTACTGCACCAGCACCATGACGCCAAAGCAACCGGCTCGACAACACGGGAGTACCAGTCGGCGACCCTGGACGGCGAACCGAAGCACGGCACGGTGTTAGGGGAGACCTACACCAGGCAGGTCCATACCTACGGGCGGCCGATTTGATTGTTTGAATCTTTGCGATAAGGACAGAGCAGGGACATTAAACTCTCCTCAAAGGAAGTGCATTCCCTGATCTCTCGCGGCTCTTCCCCAGGGATGGAGTATTGGCACGGCTGCTGAGGCCATGTGAATGGCAAAAAACCGTGTTTACCTAGCTGTTCTTCCACCTGAGTTCGCACCTTGTGAAGTGCTACAAACCAAGGCTCATGGCAGCACCGAGTGAAAAATGGCACGACCACTGCAGAACGAGCTAGATGGGAGCCCGCCTGCTGAAGTCGATGGATGTTAACATCTAATTCACGCCCGTCCGCACTCGCCGATTTACACTCAAGATGCA
>JANWVV010000246.1 GCA_025055795.1 Gemmataceae bacterium | reverse complement strand
GAAAGGCGTTGAGCACCAGAAATGTTGGGATGCACGGATAGTCGGATTATCTTAAGTGTTGAATGCAGTGATGCCGAAAGGCGTTGAGCACCGTATATATGTGCATCAAATTTCGATTTCAAATTTGTGTTGAATGCAGTGATGCCGAAAGGCGTTGAGCACCCCCGTATGGTGCGACGGATACGACGGACGGGGCAATGACGTGTTGAATGCAGTGATGCCGAAAGGCGTTGAGCACCACACGACCGCCCCGACCATATCGATGTAAAATTTAACGTGTTGAATGCAGTGATGCCGAAAGGCGTTGAGCACAGTAGATTTTTGGTGGAAAAGATACATGAAAGTAGTGTTGAATGCAGTGATGCCGAAAGGCGTTGAGCACAAGACAATGGGCATTGAAGTGTTTGTGTGGGATACACAGTGTTGAATGCAGTGATGCCGAAAGTTGAGCACGCATAACAAGCCTCCTATTCCTAGGCGCCGGAAGGATGTGTTGAATGCAGTGATGCCGAAAGGCG
>JANWVV010000245.1 GCA_025055795.1 Gemmataceae bacterium | reverse complement strand
CATCACGGCAGTCTACACCCAGAAACTCAACTCCCACACACACCACCCGTCGGTCAGGTGCTCAACGCCTTTCGGCATCACTGCATTCAACACCCGACAGCCTATACCAAAAACATCCCAGATCAAAGGTGCTCAACGCCTTTCGGCATCACTGCATTCAACACAAAAATCCTATCGGCACATACCCAGTATGAGGACTAGCCGTGCTCAACGCCTTTCGGCATCACTGCATTCAACACAAGATAAGAAGTATAACTTCTATCTACTCAAAGGGATGGGTGCTCAACGCCTTTCGGCATCACTGCATTCAACACTTCGGACCGTCCCCGATGGCGGCGCCGTCCCTGCGTGCTCAACGCCTTTCGGCATCACTGCATTCAACACCTAGAGTACCTAGAAAAAAGCAGATGAAATACTGTGCTCAACGCCTTTCGGCATCACTGCATTCAACACGCCACGAGGCCGCATACTCCTGCGCCTGTTGCGGACTGTGCTCAACGCCTTTCGGCATCACT
>JANWVV010000244.1 GCA_025055795.1 Gemmataceae bacterium | reverse complement strand
CATTCAACACGTATCTATGGCATAAAGTTCATAGCGAAGTCGATGAGGTGCTCAACGCCTTTCGGCATCACTGCATTCAACACTGCTTTCGTTATCCCGGCAACGAACAAACAGCCCTAAGTGCTCAACGCCTTTCGGCATCACTGCATTCAACACAATACAATCACATCACACATACACGCCAAACATCACGTGCTCAACGCCTTTCGGCATCACTGCATTCAACACCGGCATTTGGGGCCGTATAGCCTAGTGTTAGGTCACTGTGCTCAACGCCTTTCGGCATCACTGCATTCAACACTGACGAGCTGCCGACACCGCGCAACACACTCCGTGTAGGGTGCTCAACGCCTTTCGGCATCACTGCATTCAACACGTCGAATGAGGGTTCGTGTCTCTGACCCTTGTGCCAGTGCTCAACGCCTTTCGGCATCACTGCATTCAACACAGAAAAAATCCGGAAAGAGAGCTTGACAGGCGACGAATCCGTGCTCAACGCCTTTCGGCATCACTGCATTC
>JANWVV010000243.1 GCA_025055795.1 Gemmataceae bacterium | reverse complement strand
CTTTCGGCATCACTGCATTCAACACTCAAACTTGCCCTGAGCCATGAGAAACCCTCCAGTAAGGCGTGTGCTCAACGCCTTTCGGCATCACTGCATTCAACACAAGAAATGATGTGTGAATGGCAAAGAATTGAGGAGGTGCTCAACGCCTTTCGGCATCACTGCATTCAACACTATCAACGCACTAATAACTCTTCTACGGACGGATGAGCGTGCTCAACGCCTTTCGGCATCACTGCATTCAACACATCAACCAACCACCTATTATTGCGGACGGCGCGGAGGTATGGCTGTGCTCAACGCCTTTCGGCATAACTGCATTCAACACCGGGACGCTCACCGAGAGACGTCCCGGCGGGTCCTAGTGCTCAACGCCTTTCGGCATCACTGCATTCAACAACGATATGCTACCAAATGTACACTATCGTGATCTATTCCGTGCTCAACGCCTTTCGGCATCACTGCATTCAACACGCATAGATAGGTGTAAAATCTATATGCTCTAATCCCAGTGCTCAACG
>JANWVV010000242.1 GCA_025055795.1 Gemmataceae bacterium | reverse complement strand
AAAGGCGTTGAGCACAAGAAACTGCTGACGCCTAACCACGCCTGACGCCTAGCGTGTTGAATGCAGTGATGCCGAAAGGCGTTGAGCACCGGTTAGTTTGCCATTGCTTGCCGGTTGCTCCCGGGGTGTTGAATGCAGTGATGCCGAAAGGCGTTGAGCACTTACGGCGTTCCATTGGGTCCGTTGGGACCGCACTCCCGTGTTGAATGCAGTGATGCCGAAAGGCGTTGAGCACCGTCCCTGGTCCTGACCAGCATCCCCAACAGTAGTTCGCGTGTTGAATGCAGTGATGCCGAAAGGCGTTGAGCACCAGAGTTGCAGGCAGTCGAACGCGAAATTGCCGAAGCGTGTTGAATGCAGTGATGCCGAAAGGCGTTGAGCACTCACGTAGCCGCACTAACAGCCCTAGGATAAGGTCTCCCGTGTTGAATGCAGTGATGCCGAAAGGCGTTGAGCACAAAAAGATTGATTATGGTTAGGTACATGCTTTTGCCGGGTGTTGAATGCAGTGATGCCGAAAGGCG
>JANWVV010000241.1 GCA_025055795.1 Gemmataceae bacterium | reverse complement strand
CTTTCGGCATCACTGCATTCAACACCAAACGACCAGCAGCGTGTGCGTCGAGTCTCCGTTAGGTGCTCAACGCCTTTCGGCATCACTGCATTCAACACTTTCTGGCCCATTCCGCTAGAACCCCGGCAGAAGGTGCTCAACGCCTTTCGGCATCACTGCATTCAACACGGAACTGGATTTACATCGGTCGTGTCAAGGGCGGATAGTGCTCAACGCCTTTCGGCATCACTGCATTCAACACCGGTCCCAGCTGCGGTGCCGGTGCCGGCGGGGGGACGTGCTCAACGCCTTTCGGCATCACTGCATTCAACACTTTTGTTACGCATTGCTGAAAGCACGTCAGCTCCTTGTGCTCAACGCCTTTCGGCATCACTGCATTCAACACGGCCAGTAGTGATCGGCCGTGGGTCGGGGCGAGGCCAACTTGTGCTCAACGCCTTTCGGCATCACTGCATTCAACACTGTTTTAAATCCGGCAGTTTCCTCTTTACAATTGACGTGCTCAACGCCTTTCGGCATCACTG
>JANWVV010000240.1 GCA_025055795.1 Gemmataceae bacterium | reverse complement strand
TTTCGGCATCACTGCATTCAACACCTGCATACTTTACTTGTATGCCTTTGACTTAATGCGAGTGCTCAACGCCTTTCGGCATCACTGCATTCAACACGTCGTCTGTTGCATGGGCTTCACGCTCGGCTCGCTGGTGCTCAACGCCTTTCGGCATCACTGCATTCAACACTCTTTTCGTTCAGTGTTCGAAAAAATATTTTTTCCCAGTGCTCAACGCCTTTCGGCATCACTGCATTCAACACAATTCAACACGACGGCTGCATGGCATGGTGCGGCGTTCGGTGCTCAACGCCTTTCGGCATCACTGCATTCAACACCTCCGCCTCTTTCAGGAGGCGAATTGCGAGGACAATTTGTGCTCAACGCCTTTCGGCATCACTGCATTCAACACATTGTCCCTGATACGGAGTGGAAGCACTAACATATGTGTGCTCAACGCCTTTCGGCATCACTGCATTCAACACAGACTATATGTATTCAAAGGGGCTAGTCTTTAGCAAGTGCTCAACGCCTTTCGGCATCACT
>JANWVV010000023.1 GCA_025055795.1 Gemmataceae bacterium | reverse complement strand
GCACCTCCGGTCGGGAAAAGGGCCGATGCCACAATACCCCACCAACAGCAAAAAGGGGTGTCATGCCAACTTGTTTGGGTCATCGGCCGGTTACCCAGAAATCTTCCTCGAAGGTGACTGATTCGTAGCTGGGCCTCTACGAATCAGCCACTGTAACCGGGGGACGCAACCAGAATGGATGGGCGACCCTCAGATACCGGGGTCATTATGATTGGACATGAATTATGTGTCAACTTAAAAATCGGTAAATAACACAAAATCCTTTCGAGATTTTTGGTGAGAGCGTAATAATGATCGAACAATAATAAATTCATCTTCATTCACGGAGTCTGAGGTTGTGGCAACGTCGAGCGTTCGCGGATGCGCGTAATGGCCCAGCGGACCGCTGCTTGGACCACAGGATCTGGATCGTCTGCCAACTCTTGTAGCAGGGGCAGAATGGTGGCGTCACCGCGGTTCCCTAGCACGATGGCAGCGTTTCGCCGCACCCCCCGTCGTTTGGCGCGCCACAACGCCGTCGACCGATAGCGCTGGCGGAATTCCGCCTCGTCCATCCGCAACAGGGCGAGCGGATCCTGCCACTCCCATTCGGGACGATACGGAAAAGCGGAATCGCTATGTCGTGGTTTGCGGTTCCAGGGACAAACTTCCTGGCAAATGTCGCAGCCGAACAGCCATTCGCCGATGTGTTCGGCCAAGGAGGGATCGATGGCAGAGCGATGCTCGATGGTCAGATAACTGATGCACCGGGTGGCATCGAGAACATAAGGAGCAACGAGGGCCTGGGTGGGGCATGCCTCCAGACAGGCGGTGCAGCTACCGCAATGGCTGGAGGCAAAGGGAGGGTCGGGCTGCAATGGATAATCACACAGCAAAGCGGCCAGAAACAAAAAGCTACCTTTGCGGGGGTGGATCAGGAGCGTGTTTTTGCCGATCCATCCCAGGCCGGCCCGCCGGGCAAAATCGCGTTCCAATAGCGGAGCGGTATCGCAGACGCCGACCGCACGGCAGTCCGGTACCTGCTGCTGCAACCAGCGGGCGAGCTGGTTGAGACGGTCCCAGATGAATGGGTGATAATCAGGGGCCGCCGCGTAGAACGCGACACGCCCGGCATAGGGTCCGGCTGCGGGCAACGGCGGAGAACGCCGCACGGGGCGGGGACCGTACTCCATCGCTAGCATTACGACCGAGCGGACCCCTTCCAGAATAGAGCGGGGGTGACGCCGGGCCTCCGCCCGGGAATGTAGATAATGCATCTCCCCAGCATACCCCTGGGCCAGCCAATGCTGATAAAAGGCATAAGTGTCGGCTTCCGTGGCCGGCGCTATGCCACAAAGGGCAAAACCCAATTGCTGAGCGGTCTGTCGCAACCGATTTTCCAGAGTGCCACCTGCAGCTAGTTCCATCGAGGGTTCCCGGGCACGGGCACAGGGGGGCTTAAATCAGGGCCTTCGTCGTATCATTCGTCACCATTCCATCCGCAGACAAGCGGTCGGGGGCGATCTCAGCAGACAACAAGTATGATCTCTTGTTGCTAGCCCGCAAAATATTGCGGCGTTGTGCCAAAGAACGAGAAGTACGGTAAACGAAAGCAGCGGCCGCCCCCATGAGGTTACTGAACGCGGTTTAACATTCGTACATAAGCCTGAGGGAACATTATGCTTCATCCTCATCCGGGTCGGATGCCTTACGGCGACGGGAACGTTCGAAACGTTGCAAGTTACGACCTTTGCCTGTAGAGACAGTGCCGTCCGTGTTATCGGATTCGTTCCCGGCTAGTCGGAAATCCAAGAGCCGCCGTACCAGGTCGACACGGGCCACTTCCACACGGACACGGTCGCCCAAGCGGAAGCGTCGGCCGGTCCGCTGGCCTTGCAAGGTATAACTATCCGGATCGTACCAGTAATAATCGTCCAAAAGCGAGGAAATATGAACCAACCCCTCGGCGGGGAACTGTTCGGCCTGGGCGTAAAAGCCGTAATCGGCAACGCCTGTGATGATCGCGTCAAAACGCTGACCAATCCGTTCACTCAGATAGGTCAGGACTTTCAACTTAACCAGTTCGCGTTCGGCTAGCTCCGCTCGCCGCTCCATCTTGGAGCAATGATCGCCCAGGGCGATCAGTTCATCCCGGTTGGTCATGGGTTTTTTCCGTCGCAGCAGGCGGTCTAGTTGCCGGTGCACTTGCAAGTCGGGGTAGCGGCGGATGGGTGAAGTAAAATGGCAGTAGTTACGCAAGGCTAGGGCATAGTGTTCTTCGGCGATAGGCGAGTAGACCGCCTGCTTCAGACTGCGCAGCAAGGCATAATGGATGGCGGCCCGTTCGGGTTTATCGGCTGTTTCCCGCAGCACCCGTTGCAATTCGAAGCGGTCCTGGGGTCGACGCAACGGATAGCCCAACAGAGCCGCAAAATGGGCGAAAGCCGCCAGTTTGTCCAGATTAGGCGGCGGATGAACGCGGCGTAGAAAAGGGACCCCATGGGCCGTCAGATACTCGGCGACAGCTTCATTAGCGGCCAACATGAATTCCTCAATGATGCGATGACTGAAGGTATGGGCTGCGTAGTGGGCCCCGCAGATCCGGCCCTGATCGTCATAGTCCAGGACTGTTTCCGGCATTTCCAGCTCCAGGGCTCCACGGCGGAGACGTTTGTGGCGGAGCAAACGGGCCAAGTCACGCATACGCCGGATAAGAGCTACCAGCTCCGGGGCCACATCGCCGACGGGTTCGGCTACGACCCGGGTGGCAGACCAGCCGGCCTGCTCGCGTCGCTCCAGTTCATCCAGGACCGCTTGGACCTGCTCATAAGTAAAACGCCGCCGGTTGCGGATGGCCGCATTATGGAAGCTTGCCACCCCTTTTTGCAGATGAGGCGTGTATTCCAATCGCACCGTTTTGACCAGGCGTATCTTCCCCTCCTGGAGGGAGGCCAGACCGTTGGACAAAACCTCGGGGAACATCGGTAACACTTTCTGGGGCAGATAGACGCTGGTACCGCGGCGGCGGGCCTCTTGATCCAAGGCTCCCCCCGGACGAACGAACGTTCCGACATCGGCCACGTGCACCGACAGGATCCAATGTCGGGTTTTTGGATCCACGCTGACACTGACGGCATCGTCGAAATCCTTGGCATCCGGCGGATCGATGGTAACGACCAGTTCGTCGGTGAAATCTTCGCGACCTTGGAGGGGCGCATCTTCGAATTGGGACGCCACCTGTCGGGCCTCGGCAATAACTTCCGGGGGAAAGGTATCCGGTAAACCAAAGGCACGGATGATCGTCAGCGTGTCCACCCCCGGCTGATGCAACGGCCCCAGGACTTCGGTAATGACGCCCTCGCCACGTTCCTCGGGTGTCGGGAATCGCAGCATTTCGATGACGACTTTATCACCCGGTCGGGCCCCTTTGGCCCCGGGATCCCCAACAGCGATGCTGTGCGTAAAGACGTTGCCATCAACCCGGACAAACCCCTGCCCTTCCCGCTCCAGATAGGTACCAACAAAGGTACGCGTAGCCCGCTCCAATACCTGGATGATTTCTCCGACGGCATCGCGTGTTTTGCTGGCCGGACGGAGTATCCGCACTAGAACCTCATCCCCGGTAGCCGCATCACCCGCCCGGTCGGCCCGCACGAACACATCAGCCGCTTGCGGAGCTCCGTCGACCGCATGGGGACGGACATAGCCGTGCCCCGTCGGTGCTCGGCGATAAATGCCCACGACGGTGGCAAACGGCTCCGCCGGCCGGATCGTGTGCCCCCGTCCGCGGACCACCCGCCCCATTTGAATCAACCGCTTCAACTGCTGCCGGAATGCCGGATACTGCTCCCGACCCAGTTTCAGGCGGGCAAAGAGGGCTTTGGCCTTCAACGGTGCATAATCGGCGGCCGTGACCACCTGCAGAATTCGCGCAGCCAGATCGCTGTCTTTCATGGGACTGGGAAATGCCAAAGGATTGGTAACGCCAGAACCGCCCTTGATCCGAACCGGTCGTGGTCAGTGCACAAAAGACCGTGGGGAAGCGTGTCCGCTTCCCCATCCAAAGTCTGGTGAGCCACTCGACTTCGTGGGTCGCTTGCCAGGTGCGCCGAGCTGGCTCACCGGCTTTAACGATAATGACTGCAGGCGTTGCGATTCCAGCGATTTCACCCTCGAACGGTCAGCCGTGCACTCCATCTATTGGTCCGTGGGTCATAACTTGCTTAACCACCACACTAACGGCAAAGCAGCTTTTCAGGGTGAATTGGACTGCTTGGGGCGTGTCTTAGGATCCTTGCCCTCCTTGGACCCTTTGGCCTCCTTGTCCTCCTTGGACCCTTTGGCCTCCTTGTCCTCAGGCTTTTTGACTATCCACAGATGCAAGACATATTCATCACCATCACGACCTTGCACGGTAATTGTCTTGTCCGGCTTCCAATCGCCCATGGTGAAGCGATGGGACACAATACGAGTTCCGGGTTTTAGTTGCTTCTCGAACAACGGTCGTAGCAGATTGTTGAATTCATCTCCCATGTACAACATGATTACCGTGGCATTGCCGTAGTCCGTCACCTGTAAGGCATCACCGACTCGGATTTCTACCTTATCGGCGACACCGGCCTTTTTGGCGTTAGCGCGGGCCTCTTCTGCTTTTTTGGGGTCCAATTCGATGCCGACCGCCTTGTCCGCACCGCTTTTCACACAGGCAATCAACACCCGGCCATCACCCGGCCCTGGCTCGTAAACAATGTCTCCTTTCTTGACACCAGCCAGCTTGACCATTTCCTCAACAATGTCGTCGGGTGTCGGTACCCAACGCACCTTGGCTTTATCGGGGTTATTCGGATCAGGACGCGTCAAATCAACGACCAGATCCTCGCCACCTTTAAAACTAATTACCTTGGTGCGGGTGAGTTCGGTATAGTTATTGGGCCGCCAAGTGACTTTGAATTCGTAGATATACGGCCGACCTTCATCCAACTCGGGCGTGACGAATCGCCGCTCCAGCCCTGTCGGCTTGGTCAATTGCCCTTCGATGCGTAACTCCGCATCCTCATCAGGTACCTTAACCAGTAGTTTGGATTTGACTTTCCTGGGTTCCTGTCTTGGGGTATTATCTTTGGTTTGCTCTTTTTTGGACTCCTGCGTGTTCGAGGGGCTTTTAATGTCCTGGGCCATGGTCCGCAATTGTATGCCCCCTGCCGTCAGCAACATTCCAACAGCAAGTAACCAATAGGCAAGCCATCGTGTGTACATAGTGATTACCTCGGAAGTTCAGGTAAAGGTAGGGATGCTCACCAGCGTGTTGGTTCGCTAGCGGGGGGAGTACCGAGCCAAGGATGGAACTAGCTACAAGGATACGATTTGGCAATGGTCCGTGGCGAAAAAGTGAACAGCGACGTCGAGTACTTACCTTTTCCTCGGTTAGCATCATGTCCTATTCGGTCCGGCCAGACGATTCATCTTCCGGTGATTCGGGTGGGATGGATCGCCAGTACAGAGCCTGCTGCGGGCAGATACTGATACAAGCTGCACAGGCGAGGCAGTCAAGGGGGCGGGCCAGCCATGGTCCCCAAGGTGTTGCCGACAGGCAACGCGTCGGGCAGATTGTTACACATAGTCCGCATGCCGTGCAGCGTCGGCTATCCAGGGCGGGCCACTGCTGCACTACAGCCGCCAGGGAAATCATGGCTCGTCCTCGTCTACTAGATCGATCGGTTCGTGGTCATCCTTATGATCCGAAGCGGCGGCGGAACTATGCCCGAGCCCGCCGGCTGGCTGGGAAGCGGCCGAGGTCAGAGCCGGATCGACACCCACTGTCCGCCGGATAACGGCTAGCATCAAGCCACTGACAAGGTCTTCGAGCACTGGTCGTGTCAGCGGGGGAAACAACACATAGCGGGCCCCCAAGTCGAACAAGGCCGCTGTCCAAGCGGAACGCTCCGCCTCGGATAGCTTGACGTCCGAAACGGCCACGACCGCCACATCCGGCTGAGACCGATGCAACTGAGCGATCAGTTCGAGCGGCTCGCGACGGTCCGCCCACGGCTCGAATTGAATCAGGCAGACAGCACACACGTCCGGCGGAGACAGCAATTGATGAATCCGCTGCGCGGAGCGTACCGGCCGCAGCAGCCAGCGATGCTCTGCTGCCAACTCGCGCAATTGCCGAGCCATCCAGCCATCGGCTTCCCACACGATCACCTGCGGCAGACGCATACCTGATTCCCGCTAAAAACACTTGTAGTACCAACCCTGACCCTGCACCCCCGCGGCCAAAAGTTTCCCACGAAAGCCCTTGGCAAAACCTTCCTGTTCCTGGGACAGCATAGCCGTTGGGACCATCTGATGTGTAGGTAACATCCCCAGCGAACGTTGCTGGGTTGTGCAGCGTTACAGTCTGGCTACTGCGTGTTCGACGCTGTCAGACCCAGTGCTTCCATACGGCGGAGCAAGCGGTTACGTAAGATGCCCAAGCGTTCGGCGGCCGCCGTCTGATTATGGCGGCACAGGCGTAACGCCAATTGGATCATCTGTTTCTCGACCGTCTGCAGGACCGTATCAAGGGAAGGTAGGGTTACCTCGGTCGGTGCCGAGGCATGTTCTGCATGCAACCGGAGGGTGAGGGGCAGATGTTCGCGGCGGAGCGGCTGCCCGGCGGCGTGCTGGCTGGCTTCCCGCAGGACCTGTCGTAGTTCGCGCAGGTTCCGTGGCCAGGGCCAGGATTGCAAAACGGCCAGGGCGGCCTCGTCCACACCCAGGGGATTACCCCACAGCTCCAACCAACGGTGCAGACACGACCAACGGGCGGCCAGAGGCGGTAATGGCACCGGCCACACTGCCAGGGCAGTGGCCAGTTCTGGTAGCAACTGCCCTGCCTGCACAAGTTCCAAAGGAGGCTGCTCGCTGCCTGCCATCCATCGGACCGACACCGACCGGCTATGGCACAGCTCGGCCAGACGTTGTTGAAGGTCACGAGGCAGCACCTGGGGTGATTTCAGGTAAAGCGTCCCCGTATGTCCCCCCTCCAGGACGTTTCCTGGGGCAAACAGTAGCGATTCGATCAGATAGGGTTGCAGACCCATGCAGTCCACAGCGACAAACGCCCCGTGGCGACGCGAGCTGGCAGCATGGACAATCCGCGCGGTCGTCTCCTTGCCACTCCCCGTCGGTCCGATCAACCACAACGGCACTTCCGTCCCGGCGGCTTGTCGTAATTGTGTCAGCCACAGTTCGAGCTGGATGTCGTCCCCTTCTAGCCAGTCCCACTGGAACTGCTGGTTGTGGCGCGCCCGCAATTCGGCCAGAAACACGGGCAGCTTGCGTACCACCGGCGCAGCCTTTTCGCCGATGACGTCGATACTACCTAGCCAGCCATAGAACCCTTCGGGGGCAGGCAACGGCAAAAAGGAAACATCCCACCACACGGTGCCGGGGCGGGTCTGGGGGGCTGGCCGACGCACCCGATCGGGCCGACCGGCCAGCGCCTCGGGCGTGGGAGCCAAAGCGGCGGCTAGAGCCGTGCTGTGTCGGCGGCGGCTGCACACCAGTCCACGCACTTGTTCCGCCGGTTGACCCGTCAAAGCCTCCCAGGCAGCGTTTACATACCGCAGACGCCGTGTAGCACTCAGGACAAACAACGGCCGCGTGGTCTGCTGGAAAAACGACCGCCAGGACAAGCCCGGTCGACCCGCAGGACGACCGCGTTTTCCCTCCCCTGTCTCCGCCATCGCCTTCACCTAGCCAGCCTGAAAAACAATTTAATTAGCCGAGCCTTACCGCATCCGGTTGACTAACTTGTCAGATTCAGCCACAGACTCGAGGTAACCAATCAGCTTCTGGCAGCGTGTTCTTGGTAGTGTGTGCAGGTCGACTCCGAACGAGTGACGGTCGTTTCACCTCGATCCAGCGGTCTATGGCCGTTTGGGGGACGGAGGGAGCACGGTGCAAACTCCGTCCCGGCACGGAACCAGTTGGTAGCGATGCCGCGCTACCCAGCGGTACACCCTCTGGCCCAACCACGGTATTCCGGGCACATACAGCCAGGGAGCCACGGGCACCAGCAACGGCAGCCGCCAGGCCAGCCAGCGGAAAGCCTGGTAACCCGCATACACCCGCTGGCGATCTGGGGTAACCAGGTGCATTTCGTCCAAAAGCCGTTGCAACTCCAGCGGTTGTGCCGTCGGCGGCCAGGCTGCTACCACACGGCAGTCCTGGAAATGCAGACGATCGAACCAGTCCAAACGACGCAACAGACGGACCGTCGCCCGGCAAAAGGGACATTGACCATCATATAGCACCACGCCCCGTCCCGGTGCGGGGTCTGCTCCTGTGAGCCGGGTTTTCTCCGTCGCTTGCTCCGCCCCTAATGCGATGGTCATCGTGTTCTGTTCCCACAAGTTACGATGGGTGTTCAATATTAACATTTTAGCACAAGCATAGCCTCCCCGCGGTCCCTTCTGTATCGCTAAAATGGTTCTTATGCTCGCTTTTGCTCAGCTCGAGACCCTGAACCTATGAACGTCTCGCCGACCGTTCGGCCTGTGACCGTCCCTGAGTTTTGTGCGGCTAAAAGTCAGGGACGTAAACTGGTTGTCGTCACTGCCTATGATTACACCTCTGCCTATTGGTGCGACGCCGCTGGCGTTGACGCCTTATTGGTAGGCGATTCGTTGGGCATGGTGGTGCAGGGACATGCTCACGCTCTGCCGGTTACCTTGAACCAGATTTTGTATCATACCCGTTGTGTCCAACGGGGTACTCGTCATGCCCTGATTATTGCCGATTTGCCCTTTTTGACTTACCAAGTCAGTACGGCCCAAGCGGTCCGCAGTGCCGGTAAATTACTCAAATACGGCGGAGCCCATGCTATCAAGTTGGAAGGGGGTGTCCGCATGGCCGCCACCATCCAAGCATGCGTGCGAGCGGGCATCCCCATCATGGGACACATCGGCTTGACCCCTCAGGCCGTGCATCAACTGGGTGGCTTTCGGGTCCAACGGAATCGGGAACAACTTCTGGCCGATGCCCATGCCGTGGTACAAGCCGGCGCTTTTGCATTGGTTCTGGAAAGCATCCCTGCGGATCTGGCCGCAGAAATTACCGCTGCGGTCCCCATTCCAACCATTGGCATCGGTGCCGGACCCCATTGTGATGGTCAGGTCCTCGTCTTCCATGATCTGTTAGGGCTGTACCCCAACTTCCAGCCCAAATTCGTCAAACGCTACGCCGAGCTGGGCACTCTTATCAAAAACGCTATCGAAACCTTCTGCCAGGACGTCCGTTCCGGCACCTTTCCCACCGCACAACATTCATACCTCTAAATTTGCTGGCCCGATGTGACCTCTTTTCAGCAGATGAATGGCTCGGGCTAGGCAGAGCCTACTGAGCCTGATCGTCAGCCAGTGTAGGGTCCGAGACCACTCAGTTTTGGCCTGTTTGCTAATGACGCAAGGGGAAGTCAGATATTGTTTAGTAAACTTTCTCGATAGGGCTTATAGTGCTTGGCAGAATAGGTGTGGGACGATTGCTCACGTCGTAGACCATGCTGTGGGGATCAATGCCTAAGTTGCGATAGATGGTGGCCAGAATGCTCGGGTAGGGGATGGGATCATCTTTAGCCTCGGCCGCAGCACTATCCGTGCTACCGATCACTTGTCCGGTGCGCATGCCTCCGCCGGCCAGCAAGGCACAATTGACCCGGGCCCAATGATCGCGTCCCGCATCCTTGTTGATCTTAGGGGTCCGACCGAACTCCGTGCTGACACAGACCGTGACGTCCCGGTCCAGGCCCCGCGCATAAATGTCTTCGATCAAAGCGGAAATGCCCCGGTCGAACAAGGGAAGATGTCGTTTCAGGTAGCTGAAGTTCTGACCATGGGTATCCCAGAACCCGTAGGCAACCGTAACGACACGGCAGCCAGCCTCCACTAAGCGGCGGGCCATCAGAAGTTGATCGTTCCATTGCGGCCCTCCATCACCCAAGTGTTGCGGCGACCCGCGACCATACCGGTCCCGCACCTGCACGGGCTCCCGGCTCACGTCCAGTGCTTCCACCAGTTTGGAAGAGGTAAGAACATCGAAGGCCCGCTCGTGATAAGTATCAACGGCCAGGCCCCCGGTCCGGTCGCGGGCTGCCCGGAACGCGTCGATGCGGGCCAGCAACTCCCGCCGGTTGTGCAGGTGCTGTGGGGTGACCGTCAGATTTTTCATGACGGCAATTTCGTCACCATCGACTCGCACAGCAGCCGCCGCCCGGCCCAACAAGGCCGGACCGGGTGAATTGTAAGGCTTGTGCTGCATAGTCGGTGACAAGTCGACAAACGGCGGAATGACTGGGTCGGTTGGCCCTTGGACGCGGGCCACTACGCTGCCGAAATGCGGCCGGTGTTCGCGCCGCGCCACGTCCATGGTCGTCCCGGTGTAGCTTTGCCAACTGCTGTGCTCATCCCGCTGACCAACCAAGGACCGCACAATAATGAACTTGTCCATACAGCGGGCTAACAGCGGCAAATGTTCGCAAATTTGAATCCCCGGCACGTTGGTGGCTATCGGACGGAATTCGCCCCGGATTTCTGGGGGCGCCTGTGGCTTCATGTCGAACGTGTCCTGGTGAGCTAGCCCACCGGTTAGATAAATCATGATCACCGCTTTGTGGGAGCGTCGCCCGCTCGCGGCCTCTGCCCGATACAAATCAGCTAACGTCAGACCTCCCAGTGCCAGCGTGCCTACCTGCAGAAAGCTGCGTCGTGTGACCCCATCACAGTACCGCGCAGATGCGCCGAGGATTGTCAGCATGGTGATCGCTCCCGTAACGAATTTGCAGACAAGCACGTCCAGGCGGGGGGAGAGCCCCAATGGGCTATGCTCTCCCGTATCAGGTAGGCTTGAATATTTCTATCACATTTAACAGGTCAACGCAAGCACGAGGGGCACTTGAGCATAAAAGCCGCTAGTAACCTCAATAACGTTGAAGATACAGCGGCATTTAGCGGGTTATCTTCGTCAGAAGTAATAGGGTAGGCTGTAGACGTGAAGTCAGAATGTTTGTTTGAGCACAACGTTGCTGGGATCAGCCATGCAACAGCGGTGGGCGGTATCCAAGTGGGCCTTGGTGGCGGTTGGAGCCGTAGTGGCAGCAAAGCTGGCGACTGCCGAAGGGATAACAACTCCGTTCAGAACCACGGACGAGCATACAGTTGGAGCAACGATTGCTGCAGACCACGACCAGAAAGAAAAATTGCCCGTAGGTGCATGCGTATGGGTTCGGACCAGAGAAAGCGGTGGAACCGGCCTAATCGTTGATGCAAAGAAGCGTTGGGCGCTGACAGCACGACACATCGTGGGAGATCATCGACAGGTAGAGGTAGTTTTTCCGGTCCGTATCGGCTCCCAGTGGCAATCCGAGCGGCAGTGGTACTTGCATCAGCGTTCGCTTCTGCAAGAGAGCCGGCATTGGACCACAGCCCGCGTGTTACGAGTTTCGGACGGTCATGATCTAGCGTTGTTGGAACTAGCTGCCCTCCCGGCAGATGTTCCCCCTGTCCGCTGGTCGAAGCGGCCACCGGTATTGGGCGAGACGGTCAACCTGATCGGTCAAAGAGGTGACCTGCCCACCTTATGGAATCGAAGCCAGGGAGTCCTTCGCGCGTTTGCCAGCCGAGGCGAGGGGTACTACGCCGCGGGGCGGAAAGTCGCGGCGGAAACGCCTCTGCTTCTAGCCCAACTACCCATCGAGGAAGGCGATAGTGGCGGTCCAGTGTTCGATCAACATGGCCAATGCGTAGGTCTGGCCGTGGCCGTGCGACGGTCCGCCGCTCCTGCGGCCCTGCTTATAACAGCGGCCGATGCACAAGCGTTTTTAATGTCGTCTGTCCCAGCGGGCGGTGAGCCAGAAAATCCGGGCGTCACGCCGATAGTACAAACGCTGTTACGGGCAACGGTGTGGATTCACCCCCCCTCAGCGGACCGCCCTTTGGCCGGCGTCTTGATCGACCCGCGTCACGTTTTGACGGTGACCATACCGGCAATCCGACTGGGAGATGCCGTGGGCATGGCCGTGCCCTTACGATCAGCCGCAGGCTACCGGCAGGAACGGCAATGGTATCTGGACCCCCTTCACCTGTACCAGCACGGCTGTTGGCGTTTTGCTCGTGTGGTCGCTATTGATCCGGAGCGACAGCTATGTCTCATCCGGCTGGCTTCTCCCTGGCCCGGGATGCAGCCATTGGCTTTAGCCGCCACCCCGCCCGCAGTAGGCCAGACAATCCACGCCATGAATCACCCCACGGGTGTCGAACTGGCCTTCGTCTACGCCCAGGGAATCATCCGCCAGCAAGGCGCGATGCCTGGTTTTGGCGACCAGAAACCGCTCCGCATCCTGCTGGCGCAGCTTCCCGCGGTGGCCGCTTGTCCCGGCGGACCGGTGATCAACGATCGGGGTGAACTGACAGGCCTGTGGCTGGAGCGTGAAGGGCCTGCCCAAGCAGCCTATGTACTGAGTATCGAGGAAATACGCACCTTTCTTAACGTCTGTGCCGTGGATGGCCAACCCCCTCACAGTGTGGAAGCCGCTATTGCCCGCTTATCCCAATATGGGCAACGGCTGCGTCGGGCCATTGCCTATGGACTGGTTTGTCGCGCCGTTGTACGCCTACGCCAACACAACGCCGCGGCGGCAACCGCGGACTTGCAACAGGCCTTGCGGTGGTATCCCGCTTCTTCGGCGGCTCAGCGCCTCCGTCTGCCTTTGCTAGCTCCCCACGACCGGCTAGCCGCCTTGAATGCCGCTATCGAGTACGGCCCCTTCGACCCTGAATTATTACGCTGCCGGGCCCGGTGGGCCATCAAACAGAACGACTGGCGACTAGCCCGAAGCGACCTGCAACGCCTTCTGATCGTTCATCCCGAAGATGGCGCTGCTCGACAACAACTCGTCGAAGTCCTGCTGGAACTAGGGGACACCGACAAAGCGGCCCAAGCAGTGCGGGATGTTCTACGAGCCGAACCGTCCCGCCGCTGCAACCTGGCGACCGACCTGTTGCGTCAGGCCGAACGCCTCGTCACACGCTATCCCCTTCAGCCGCAAATCGCCCGGGACTGGCTCCTGACCGCTATGGGCAAATCTGGACACCCACCCTGGGAACAAGCCGCACGGCAAGCTGCCAGCCTGACGCAACCGCAGCAACAACTGGACTATCTGCTTGCCTACTTGCGTAAGGAAGGGAACAAACCATGACGGCTGCCAAATGCTACGACGTGATCGTTATTGGTTTGGGAGCAATGGGCGGAGCCGCCTGCTGGCGACTGGCGCAAAGAGGCTGCCGCGTACTGGGGCTGGATCAGTTCACCCCGCCTCACACCCTGGGTAGTTCGCATGGACGCAGCCGGATCATCCGCACGGCCTACTACGAGCATCCTGCCTACGTCCCGCTGGTCCAGCGGGCTTTTGAGGGATGGTACGAACTGGAACAACTCACCGGCCGGCACTTGCTCACCGCCTGTCCGTGTTTGAGCCTCGGCCCGGCCGACGGCCCTATGATGGACTCCCTGCAGCAGTCCATCCGCTACCACCAGTTACACGCAGAAGTGCTTAGTAGTGACGAAATTCGTCGTCGTTACCCGCCCTGGCAACTCCCCGAGCACTACCAAGGCATCCTGGAGAACCAGGCGGGAATCCTGGCAGTGGAGGACTGCATCTGGGCCCAGCTCACAGCGGCTCGTACTGCCGGTGCGGATGTACACACCGACGAACCCGTCCACCATTGGCATGCCAACGGCTCAGCCTATATCGTTCGCACCGCCTTGCAAACTTACTCCGCCCCTTCTGTAGTCATCACGGCTGGGGCCTGGGCCACACGCCTGCTCGCCCACTGGCGCTTGCCCCTGAAAGTGATGCGGCAAGTGATGCTCTGGTTCGACGTCGGGCCGCGACGTCGTGACTTTCGTCGCGACCGCTTCCCGATTTTCATCGCTGAAACACCCACTGGCGACTTTTATGGTCTGCCCGCCCTGGATTCTCTCGGCTTGAAGGTGGCGCAGCATTATGGGGCCCCGGAACTGGCTGATCCTGACGCCGTCTGCCGCCAGACCACCCCCGAAGATGCCGTCCCCGTCCGTCATTTTGTCGACCAGTTCCTACCCGGCCTAGGCGCCGTTTCTCACATGCAAGTGTGCCTGTACACCGTCAGTCCCGATCGCCACTTTGTCGTCGACCGGTTGGCCTCCCCTTCTGCCTCGGCGTCGCCCGTGGTCATAGCAGCGGGTTTTTCTGGCCATGGCTTCAAATTTGCCCCCGTCATCGGCGAAATCCTGGCCGATCTGACGCTCAACGGTACTACGGCCTGGAACATCCACCTGTTCCGCGCGGAGCGGTTCAATTCCCCCTGTGGCTGACAACTGATGGTTATTGCGCAGCAGGGGAGCAAAAGACGTCAGTAGAAAGACATTCGCGGCACATGGCGGAGCGATCGCTACGGGTGAGGAGGCTAAACCGTAAGGCAAGGCATATTTCACACAGATCAGTCACCGTGCTTCTGCCGTAACCGTGCTGACAAACGCAGTATCCATTGGACACGCTCGAATTCATTGAGCCAGTCCTGGACAACCAGGGGCAGGACCGTGTCATCGGAACCGACCAAGCCGGTGGGGCATCCGGGTCCGCCAAGCTCTGCAGCCAACTGACGATAGCGACTTAACGTCCGGTCGCCATAACGAGCTACTTCGTAACCGTCTTCCGAAAAGAAAACTACCACCGGAACCCGTCGTCCCCCGTTGATCATTAGAGCGTCTTGGACCTCCGGATGGGCATCGCGATCCAGATAGCGGGTGACGATAACGGGCGTCACCTCAGCAAACCGCTCAAAGATCGGACACTGATTGACGCAATCGCCGCACCATGCTCCGGCTAGTACCAACACGTTCATTTGCCGCCGGAAGGTACGCAACAGTTGTTGCTGTTGGTCGTTTAGTCGGATCATTTCGGCCATCCGTTGCCATTTCTGCCGATCGCTGTCGTTACCGTACTTTTGCAAATATTCCGACAATGGCAACGCAAGTCCAAACTTGTCGAACAGATTCATGGAGATCCTACCCCATTAGTTGTGCAGATCATCCGAATATCAAATTTTGTCTTATTCCGACAACCGGCCGTAAGGCCATGGTTCAGCAGTATTCAAAATTTCCGTCTCATGTATTTTCGATTCTTGGCCTTGTTCGACGCAAGCACCAGTTGATGACGAGTACCCGCGGAAGCTATGGCATTGAGAAGAAAACATCTTTCGCTGGGTAAAATAAATCGATGATAGAGGAACGTTTACACTTATGGGCGATATCGGGTGGTGTACTCATCTTGGGAACTCAACTGCGAAAGCGCAAGAGCTAGGAAAAGGGATGCGGCAGGGTGAACCAAAAAGATGTGAGAACATAAACGGAGGTTAGTTATGACGATGACGGGCAACACCAGCCTGACCAAGCCGGAGGCGATCCCAGATTGGCCCGCACCACCCGTACAGTATCGTGAACCTCTCACCATAGGGCCGTTGAGACTATCATCACGTTTCCATCTGGCCCCGCTAGCAGGCTACACCAACTGGCCATTCCGTCTGTCAGTCCGGGAAATCGGTGGCGTGGGGCTGTGCACCTCGGACCTGGTTAATGCCCGGGCTATCTTGGAAGGGGCTCGCAAGACCATGAGCCTGCTGGCAACCGATCCGCGGGAACGCCCGCTGTTTGTACAAATTTTCGGAGCCAAAGCCGAGGAACTAGCCGCCGCCGCTCGTTGGCTGATTGACCATCACCTGGCTGACGGCATCGACATCAACATGGGCTGTCCGGTCCGCAAGGTCGTCAAGACAGGAGGCGGCTCCGCCCTGCTGTGCGACACCAGCGGTGGCACGGTGGAACTGGTCCGAAAGGTCGTGGAAGCGGTGGCTCCTGTGCCGGTAACGGTCAAGATGCGTCTGGGCTGGGATGATCAGAACTGGACTGCTCCCTTTTTCGCCCGAGCTTTCGAAGAAGTGGGCGTCGCTGCGGTAACAATCCACGGACGCACCCGCGAACAAGGCTTTTCCGGCACGGTACGCCTGGAGGGGATTCGCCAGGTAGTTGAGGCCGTGCGTCATATTCCCGTGTTTGGCAACGGTGACGTCCGTACCATCATGGATGCCGCCCGCATGATCAGTGTCACCGGTTGCCACGGCATCGCTATTGGACGCGGGGCCCTCGCCGATCCTTGGATCTTCCGGCAACTAGACGCATGGGTACGGACAGGTCACCCTGGGCCACGACCTACCTATCACGAACGCCTCCAGTTCATGCGTTTGCATCTACGCCGCCTGGTAGAATGGAAAGGGGACGAAAAGTACGGCTGCATCCAGTTCCGCAAAGTGGCCACCTGGTATTGCAAGGCATTGCGTTTGCCAAAAAAAGTCCAACAGCGGCTGGTCATGCTCTCCAATTTGCGGGAGTTTGAAGAGATCATTGGCCCGTACGTCGAGTTGGGACCACCTCCCGGCTGGACCGAGCATGAAGCCATGGGTACCCCCGTCCCCGTACCTGCTGGGCCGATCAGCTACTGGTAAAACGACCACGATCGTCCGTACTGGGACAGCATAAACTTGAAAATACCATTCCCTTCAATCGTCTAGGACCCAGCATACGATGAATGTTACTGTCAATTGACTAACGGTTATGCCTCATAAAGGCATTCGTGCGATTCCTGCAAGGGTACCCCAACTTCTGTGAATCAAGATCAAGAGAGAACCGCTGGTGGAGGGCCGTCGATGACACCGCTACAATCCCTAGTAGCTTGTGGCAGCAAATTGTGGCTTGATTCGGTCGATCCAGAGGAGATCGCGTTCAACCGGTCGCAAGGGGCTACCGGGGCTACTTCCAATCCCATCATTATCGCTGATCTGATCAGCAGTGGCCGATTCGACGAACTGCTCAAACAGCGGTTGCGGGAGCAACAAGACGATACCGCAGTGGCCTGGCTGATGACCGATGAGTTGGTCCGTCGGGCGCAGGAAGTGTTTCTGCCCGTGTGGCGTCAGACGCAAGGAGACGATGGCTGGGTATCCTTCGAAGTCGACCCGCTCATCGAGGACCCCGCTGTAGGGCTCAGCGTCGCCGACAAGCGTCGCCGTTACGTCGAGGAAGCCCTCCGTTGGTCCGCTGGTCAAGCCAACCGCCTGATCAAGATACCGGCTACAGATGGCGGAATAGCCGCCCTGGAGGAAATCGTGGCCGCCGGCGTTTCCGTTAATGTGACTTTGCTGTTCACGGAACGGCAATATCTACAAGCCCGCGACGCCTGCTGGCGGGGGCTGCAGCGTTGCCCCCACGCCGTGCACGTCAAAACCGTTTACAGCATCTTCATCAGTCGCATCGATGTGTATACCGAAAAGCACTGTCCCGACCTTTCGCCGGCCGCCCAGGGTCAAGTCGGCATCGTCAACGCCAAGCTGTTGTGGCGCAAAAACAAGGCATTCTGGGCCGACAAGGGATTTAAACTCCGCCACGAGATCGTCTTTGCAAGCACAGGGGTCAAAAAACCCAGCGATCCACCTTGGAAATATGTGGAGGCTCTTGCCGGCGACGATATCCTGACCAATCCCCCAGCGACCAACCGGGCGATTCATGCCAGCGGTCGTGTATTCACACGACGAGTCGACGAACTGCCTCCCCCAAACGTTCTCGATGAAATCAACCAGAAAGTCGACATGCAACATCTGGAGCAGGTGCTCATGGCCGAAGGGATTGCCAAATTTGCTGATCCACACAAGGCACTACTACAACTGATTGCACACAAACGCAGGACCCTACTATGAAGTAAGTGTAATACCAGGAACGATAATAACCCTGGTTGCGATCACCCTTGCTCGGCGGGTTGGAGTTTTGAGCCACAACCGATTCAAGCTACCCACGAGTTATTACTCAGAGCAACCTTGCATGATGCTTGAAGGCGGAAAACCTCAAATTTCGTCACTTTCTTCCAGTGCTTCACGGAGAACCGATTCATTCACGTAAATCGGGACCCCTACAGTGATGGCTACGGCAATCGCATCGCTGGGTCGGCAATCAACTTCGACCAGTTCCCCATCCTTATGTATGCGCAACCGGGCGTAGTAGGTTCCATCGATCAGATCGTTGATCAGCACGTCCTGGATTTCACCGCCCAGATGGTCAATTACCGAAACAACCAGGTCATGCGTCATCGGACGCGGAGTGGTAAGACCACGCACCCGGCGGTCGATACTAGCAGCCTCGTAAGGACCAATCACCATCGGAAAACTTCGCTCCCCCTCCACTTCTTTAAGCACAATAATTTGCTGATCACCTAGTTCGTTGATGATGATGCGTCGTAATTCCATATGGACGGGCACAGCTCCCCCTCCCCTGGACAGCTTCGATGCGTAGGCCCAGCCAACCGCCGCAACCGGTCACGTGGCTTTCTGTTTTTGTCTCGTTGATTATTTTACAGCATGTCACTATCCTCGCAGAATGACAAACTATGGAGGGTTCTGATAGGCAGATTGGTGTCATCCCTTGTCGCCAACCCCCTGCGACCGCTAGGATAACGGTTCCTGTCAGTGCATACCTGGCTAGACAATCCCAGGAGGAGGCTGACGAATGGCCAAACAATGCGTATTTACCGGTCGCAGGGCCGTTTATGGCAATAAGAAGACCTACCGGGGCAAAGCAAAATATCTCGGCGGTGTAGGTAAGAAAATTACAGGTATTTCTCGCCGCAAATTCCGGCCGAATCTGCAGAAAGTTCGCTGTATCGTTAACGGACAGGTGAAGAAAGTGTGGGTGTCTACCGCTGCTATCCGGAGTGGTTTAGTGATCAAGCCCGTTAAGGTTAAACCATTCGAGAAAATCGTGGTGTGAGTTCTTTTGACAACAGCCGGTATACTCCACCGGCTATTGGTTGCAAATACCTGATAACCTTTGCATGTAAAGTGTTGCACGCAAGAAGGAGCAACACCTTGAAGTAGGCGTCGCAATCAGTCCAGGGTACTTAGCCATGTCTTTGAGCCGGGAGGAAGTTCTCAAAGTGGCCCGCTTGGCCCGTCTGGAGCTGGCCGAGGCGGAGGTGGCCGCTTTTCAGGCCCAATTATCGGCCATTCTTGATTATGTGGCTCAACTGCAACAGCTCGACACCGTCGCAGTCGAAGAATTGGCCCACCCCTTGCCGCTGACGAACGTTTTCCGCCCCGACGAGGAACGTCCCTCCTTGAGTGTGGAGGAGGCCTTGCAAAATGCTCCGCAACGGCTCGGCGATTATTTCGCTGTCCCCGCCATTTTGGGCAGCGACGAGGGGCCTGTCAGCCATTGAAGGAAGGGTCGATTCGAGGCCGGACCGATGGTACTTCTGCCTTTACTCCCCAACGCCACACGTGAGGAAAATTAATGCTTCTGACCATTACAAGAACCAGGTACAACAATCACGCTGGTCGATTGGTTGTGTGGCGAAGAATCGCCACCCTCGGTCCTGAAGTAAGTTTTGACCATGACATCATCTGCCGCTGCTACTTCACTTTCGTCCCACGGATCTGCTCGGCCCATTGTGGAGATGACGGCCCATGAGTTACTAGCCTTGCAGGAGCGTGGCGAACTGACCGCTGTGGCTATCGCAGAGGCGTTCCTGACAGCAGCACAGCAGCTTGAGGTCCACTTACGCTCGTTTCTGTGGCTGGATGCCGAGGAGGTCCTACGGCAGGCGCAGGCGGTGGACCTCCGGCGTCGCAGCGGTCAGCCGCTCGGGCCGCTAGCAGGTATCCCCGTGGCCATCAAGGACGTTTTGTGCACCAAAGGGATCCGCACCACGTGTGCCAGTCGGATTCTGGCCAACTTCGTGCCCCCTTACGATGCTCATGTGATCGAACGGCTCAAGGCGGCCGATGCCATCCTGTTTGGCAAAACGAACATGGACGAGTTCGCGATGGGCTCGTCGACAGAAAACAGCGCCTTCCAGCAAACGCGTAATCCTTGGGATCTCCAGCGTATACCTGGCGGCTCCTCTGGTGGAAGTGCCGCGGCGGTGGCCGGGTGTCAGGCCCCTGTGGCCCTCGGCACCGACACGGGGGGTTCCATTCGCCAACCGGCTGCATTATGCGGCATCGTTGGCCTGAAACCGACCTACGGCCGCGTCTCCCGTTACGGCCTGATCGCCTACGCCAGTTCGCTTGACCAGATCGGTCCGATGGCCCATGACGTGACCGACTGTGCCTTGCTGCTACAAGTGATTGCTGGCCACGACCCGCGGGACAGCACCAGTGCTCCTCTGCCGGTGCCGGATTATCGTGGGCGTCTGAACGAACCTGTCCGGCCCTTACGGATTGGCGTGCCGAGGGAATTTTTCGACAAAGGCCTGGACGCTGAAGTCGAGTCGCTCGTCCAGCAGGCACTGCGGCAATATGAGAAACTTGGGGCTAAGCTGATAGAGGTCTCGTTACCCCACGCCCCTTATGCCTTAGCAGCTTATTACATAGTGGCGCCGGCTGAAGCATCCAGCAATCTGGCCCGCTACGACGGTATGCACTATGGCCATCGCACCCGCCACAAGGCAGACCTGATCGGCACCTACGCCAAGTCACGCGGCGAGGGGTTCGGAAAAGAAGTCCAGCGTCGCATCATGATCGGCACCTACGTCCTGAGCAGCGGCTACAAAGACGCTTACTACCGAAAGGCTCTGAAAGTCCGCCGTTTGATCAAGCAGGACTTTGACCAGGCCTTTGAACAGTGCGACGTTATCATGGGACCCACCAGCCCGACCCCGGCCTTCCGCATCGGCGAAAAGATCAATGACCCGTTGGCGATGTATCTATCGGACGTGTACACTGTCAGTTGCAACCTGGCCGGACTGCCCGGGTTGAGCATCCCCTGTGGTTTTACCCGCGAAGGTCTGCCCGTAGGGTTGCAACTACTCGGCCCACCCTTCTCCGAAGAGACCCTCCTCCGCATCGCCCGGATGTACGAAGCGGTAACCGATTGGCACACCCGCCGCCCCAAACTGCCCGTGCCGCCCAGCCCGGTAACAAGTTAGCTTTGCTGCTTCCTCACTGAAAATGAGCTAACTACCCGGTTTTCCTGACTCTTCTTGCTTATTGGTCCAAGGACTACCGCCAACAGCGGATTTCGCAAGCGGTTTGCACTCAAATGGGTATCTGACGTGAGCAAAACACTCCCCTGAATCTATTCAATCGGTCATAGGTGCTTGCCGTAGCTGTTTTCCTGGAGTTTTTTCCTCGTAAGATACTATCAGCAGTCAAGTTATTACCTTTATGATGGATAAACTTCGTTAGGCTGGGTTGCATGGCTGGGCGATAACTTGGCGTGGAGCACCAACCGGTATGCTACACATATCGTCACATAAGGCATGCTGTTTCTATTTGGTAGCGAGACCGTGCCGCTGGCTCATTCGGGACCAGCCTTTGGCTGATCATCTACTGAAGATAGCTCTTATTTTGAGCATCCTGACCTGGTGTGGCGGATATGCCAGTGCAGTTGAGAACCGTACCCAAGGCCAGCCAGAGCATGCTGGGGCAAAAATTTACAAGCAAATGTGCGCTCGCTGCCACGGTCCCCAAGGCGAAGGCACGGCCCGGTATAGCTACCCGCTTACAGGCGATTGGTCCTTAGAACGCCTGGCCGCGTACATCGATCGGACCATGCCGGAAGACGATCCGGACAAGCTGGACGCCCAAGGCGCCCGGCTAGTGGCCGAATACATCTACGATGCGTTCTACTCCCCAGCAGCGTATGCTCGGCTCAAGCCGCCCCGACAAGAACTGGCACGCCTCACCGTGCGACAACACCGACAATCGATTGCCGATCTGATCGGTAGCTTCCGGCCCGCCGTACGTATCGATTCTCAAAAACAAGGACTGCGAGGACAATATTACAATGGTCGCAACTTCAATCCCAAGTCGCGGTTAATCGATCGGTTGGATAACACGGTCGATTTTGACTTCGGCACACGCGGTCCGGACACGGAGACAGCCAAATTCGACGCCCATCAGTTTTCCATCCGTTGGGAAGGAGCTGTTTTTGCTCCGGAGACCGGACTGTACGAGTTCATTGTCCGCACCGATCATGCCGCACGCCTGTGGGTTAACAACTTGCGGCAACCCTTGATCGATGCTTGGGTCAAATCGGGTAACGACACGGAATACCACGGTCAGATTTTCTTGCTGGCGGGACGCTACTATTCCGTGCGGCTGGAGTTTTCCAAGGCTAAGCAAGGGGTGGACGATAGCCAGAAAAACCCGTTTGTCAAACCCCGGCCGGCATTTATAACCTTGCAGTGGAAGCGGCCGCAGCGACCGGCCGAGGTAATCGCTGCCCGCTTTCTCCGCCCTCAACTGGTGCCTGAGGTCGCCGTTATCGACGCTCCCTTCCCGCCGGACGACCGTAGCTTCGGTTGGGAACGGGGAACGACTATCTCGCGGGAATGGGAGGCTGCTGTTCTCGAAGCAGCAATTCAGGCATCCAACTACGTCGCTGAGCGAATTGACGAATTGGCTGGTAGCCAGGGTGGCAACCGCTCGCAGACACTGCGCCGATTTGCCGAACGATTCGTCGAGCGAGCTTTCCGCCGACCGTTGCTGCCTGAAGAAAAGACCCTTTACATTGACAAGCAGTTTACGGCCGCTGGCACAGACGAGGTGCTGGCTATAAAGCGGGTCGTGTTGCTAACCTTGCAATCACCGCGGTTTTTGTTTCCGGAAGCGGCCGGTCTGAGCCCCGATTACAGCGTGGCCGCTCGTTTGGCTCTGACTCTGTGGGATTCCCTTCCTGATCCCTCCCTGCTGGAGGCCGCGGCCGCGGGCCGGCTACGGGACCCCAACGAAGTACGTCGCCAGGCGGAACGAATGCTAGCCGACCCTCGTGCCAAAACCAAACTGCGCGAATTCCTGCTGACCTGGCTACGCCTCGATACTGTCAAGGAGCTTGCCAAAGACAATCAGAAATACCCTGGTTTCGACGCTGCCCTGGCCGCTGACCTGCGGACCTCACTGGAACTGACCTTGGAAGACTGGTTGGAACGCCCTGATTCGGACTGGAAAGAGTTGTTTTTAAGCACGGAGGTATACTTCAACCGTCGCCTGGCCGAATACTACGGCATGACCTGGCAAGGAGATCAACAAGGATTCCGCAAGGTGCAGTGGGAGCCTGAACATCGCAGCGGAATATTAACCCATCCGTATCTACTGGCCGTGTTGGCCTACAGCAAGGACAGTTCACCAATTCATCGCGGCGTATTTGTCGGGCGTGCCCTGTTGGGTCTGCCCATCCGTCCGCCGATGGACGCCTTTACTCCTCTGCCCGCAGAACTTCATCCCAAACTGACCACACGCCAGCGTGTCGAGTTGCAAACCCGCCCTCCGGAATGCGCCAAATGCCACAGCGTGATGAACCCGCTCGGCTTCCCGATGGAACAGTTCGATGCTGTAGGACGTTTGCGTCTGCAAGACAACGGGCAACCGGTGGATGCCTCTGGTCAGTACGAAACCCGCAGCGGTACACTTGTACGATTCAGCAACGCCCGCGATCTGGCACGCTTTCTGGCCGATTCCCCTGAAACACATCAGGCCTTCGCCACCCAATTGTTCCACTTCCTGGTACAGCAGTCGATCCGGGCCTACGGTGTCCACCTGCCAGAACAATTACGGGATTTCCTCTCGCAAAATACCCGCCAATGGCGTAAACTAATAATAGAAATTGTGGTTACAGCAGCTTTGGCCCCAACAGGCCGAATGGCTGCTTCGTCCGCACCCGCCCCATAGCTAGGGTAGCAGAACCAACCTGCTGCCTCCTGCCGAAAAGTAGCTAACTTTGAACAGACGGTCATCCTCCAAGTAAGTAAGCTCTGTGCTAGAAAGATTGTTATTCAGGAGAAGTACATGACGACGATCCGACGCAACCGCCGGGAGTTTTTACGGGACCTGGGACTGAGCACAGCGGCCCTCCCTTTTATTCTGAATTTGCCCAGTCTCGGCTTTGCCAATCAGACCCAGCGGAAACAGCGTATCGTATTCATGTTTAGCCCCAACGGTGTTGTCCCTTGGACTTTCTGGCCGGACAATGAGGGACCACTGACCCAACTGAAGGAAAGTCTTCAGCCCTTGGAACCGTTCAAAAACCGTACGCTCATTCTGCACGGTCTGGCGGACCGCATCCGTGGCGATGGCGACGGTCACATGCGGGGGATCGGCTGTCTGCTGACCGGCATCGAACTGTTCCCGGGCAACATACAAGGCGGATCGGACACTCCGGCCGGCTGGTCCAAAGGTATTTCCATCGATCAGGAAATCAAAAATTTCCTGCAGAAAAATCCAGCCACCCGGACACGTTTCGGCTCATTAGAGTTCGGCGTCTTAGTGCCCGAACGAGCTGACACCTGGACGCGTTGGGTCTATGCCGGCCCGAATAAGCCCGTGGCTCCTATCGACGATCCCTACCAGATGTTCAACAAACTATACGGCCGGGCCAAGGATCACGCTCTGGCCAGCAGTATCCTGGATGACGTGCAAGCGGACCTGGCCAAATTGCGCTCTGTCGTTGGTGCGGAAGACCGTCGCCTGCTTGATGAGCATACGACCTTCGTCCGCGAGATGGAAAAAGAGTTGAAAGCCAGCCAACAGGAACTGCAGCACCCGGTTCCTCAGGTCGAACCCGGTTTGCGTCGCGACAATGATCTGATGCCTCGCATTAGCAAGCAACAGATTGATCTGTTGGTGGCCGCATTCCAGGCCGATTTTGCCCGTGTAGCCACCATCCAGTATACCAACTCGGTCGGCATGGCCCGGATGAAATGGTTGGGCATCACCGAGGGGCATCACACCCTGTCCCACGAGCCGGACAGCAACAAAAAGGCCCAAGAGCAACTGACGGCGATCAATCGCTGGTTCTGCGAGCAGTTGGCCTATCTCGCCCGCCGCCTGGCCGAGACTCCCGAGCCCGGTGGACCCGGTAGCCTGTTGGACAACACCTTGCTCGTCTGGACCAACGAACTCGGTAAGGGCAACTCCCATACGCTGGACAACATCCCCTTCGTGCTCGTCGGCGGCGGCCTGGGCTTCCAAATGGGGCGATGCCTGAAATACCGGCGTGAACCTCATAACCGCCTCCTGATGACCTTTGCCCACGCCTTCGGCCACCACATCAAGACCTTCGGCAACCCCGCCTTCTGCGGCGCTGGTCCTCTGACCCTCACCTGACGTCCTTCCGCCTCATGGTTGGCAAACAAACCTCCAGCCTTGGCTTAGATGCATCTATACATAAGTCAATCATCCAACGCACCGCCCGTCTATCCCGTATATAACCGGCCAACCTCGAATTCGCGGTGCCAGACGGCTCGTGACCTGAATCGATCCCTGTAATCGTCATTTTCGACTCAGTCTGTCCGGCGGCGGATTACCCACTGTTGTGCGAATCGCTTCCTACACCCTCCCTCAGGAAGCCGAGGTTCCCGCCTTTCGTTTGCTGCCATGCCTTACAAGCTCATTACCTCTTTCCACCAGGTGCTGGCAGTCGTGTAACCTTTTTCTTGTACGATAAACTAATTTTTCAAGTAAACTGACGGAGCCTTTGGAACATCAACGGCGGAGAACAGCCACCATGCAAATGCCGAGCCTGACAAAGGGAGCTGAACAGGCAACGACATCCCGGCAGCGGATGTGGGGCAAATTGCTGCTCACCGTGGTCATGGCCGCTGGTGTGGGATTGCTGCTGTTAGTTCTGGCGGGAATCTTCCGGGAAAAGGTGCCAACCGATTCAGCAGTGCCGGTACAGCAAACCACGATCGATCGACCAGTGGCCGAAGTCCAACGCCTGCGGCGACCCCGTTACGAAACGGCAGTAGGAACGGTCCGTGCCGTTCATGAAGTAGCCGTTGCCTCGAAGCTGTTGGCCAAGGTGACAGAAGTACGGGTCAAGGCGGGCCAATCCGTCAAAAAGGACGATGTTTTAGTACGCTTGGACGACGCAGACCTGCAGGCACGCCTCAAGCAAGCGGAAGCGGCATTGGCCAGCGCCCGGGCCAGTTACGAACGGGCGAACGCCGACTATCAGCGTGCGTTGCAATTAATCATGAGCCGCTCGATTTCCCAAGGTGAATTCGATCAGATCGCCTTAGCCTGGCGGGTCGCCACTGCCGAGCTGGAACGGGCAGAACAAGCCGTGCGCGAAGCCAAGGTATTCCTGGACTATGCCACCATCCGTGCTCCCATCAGCGGAGTGGTGATTGATAAACGGGTCGAGGCAGGCGATACGGTCACTCCAGGCCAGGTATTGCTGACGCTCTACGACCCCACCCGGATGCAAATGGTAGTAACGGTCCGAGAGTCGCTGGCAGAGCGTTTAAAGATCGGTCAGAAGATCCGCGGCCGGCTCGAGGCCCTGCAGCATGAATGTGAAGCCACCATCAGCGAGATCGTTCCGGAAGCCCAGGCCGCCAGCCGTTCCTTTACAGTTAAAGTTACCGGTCCATGTCCGCCGGGTGTATACAGTGGTATGTTCGGTCGCATTTTCATCCCGCTGGAAGATGAAGAGTTGGTGGTCGTGCCGGCGTCCGCCGTGTTCAAAGTCGGCCAACTTGACATGGTCGACGTGGTAACCCCGCAGGGGATACAACGGCGTAGCGTGCAGCTCGGGCGGAAAGTGGACTCGGACTACTACGAGGTCCTGGCCGGGCTGGTCCCAGGGGAAAAGGTCGTCCTTGCCGAGCGAAGCCCAGCAAATCCACTGTCTACTTCCCCCTCCGCTGCCACTTATAATTAGCCCGCTGCCCGCTGCAGCATAGTCCCCTTGGGAGACCCGCCTATGACCACTACCCCTCCTGTTCCGGCCACTGCCGACCACCACGACTGGTTATCGCAGATAGTCCGTCTGTTCCTGACTTCCAAATTATCTATCATTCTGATCATTTTCTCATTACTGGTGGGCGCGGCGGCATTGCTGGTAACGCCCCGCGAGGAAGACCCCCAGATTGTCGTACCACTTGCCGACGTTTACGTTAATTTCCCGGGTCACTCGGCTCAGGAAGTGGAGCAACTTGTTTCCACCCCTTTGGAAAAACTTCTATATCAGATCGACGGGGTGGAGTACGTCTACAGCATGTCGCGGGAAAACCAGGCTATTGTTACCGTGCGCTTCTATGTCGGCCAAGATCGGGAACGCAGTCTGGTCAAACTGTTTAAAAAGATCAACGAGAACCTTGACATCATTCCCATGGGCGTTACGGGCTGGGTCATTAAGCCCGTGGAGATTGACGACGTACCAATTGTAACACTGACGTTGACTGGCTCGGACAGTTACACCCTGCGGCGGGTTGGGGAAGAGATTGCCCAGCGCCTGGCGACTATCTTGGAGGTCTCGCGGGCTTATGTTGTGGGTGGCGAGCCACGCGTTGTACGCGTGGATATCAACCCGGACCGTCTGGAGGCCTACCGTCTCAGTCCGCTGGAAATCCAGCGGGCTATCCAAGCGTCCAGCCTCGTACTTCCGGGGGGTGCATTTACCCGCAACGACACAGCTTACCGCGTGGAAGCCGGTCTACCCCTTTCTCAAGCGGAGCAACTCCTGCAATTGGTAGTGGGTGTATTTGATGGCCGCCCCGTCTTTTTGAAGGACGTGGCCAGCGTCCGTGATGGTCCCGCCGAGGTGGAAACCTACGTCCGCCATGGCTGGGGACCAGCCCGTGGCTTCGCTCCCTATGCTGGTAGTCCTGGAACCGTGATTGGCCAGCAACATGCGTCGGAACACGCTCCACAGCGTGGTTTAGTCGAAGGAACTGCAGATTCAAGGGACAGTGTTAACAAAACCGCCTCTGCCCTTCCGGCGGTAACGATAGCCGTGGCCAAAAAGAAGGGCACCAATGCCGTGACGCTGGCCCAGGCAATCATTCGCCAGGCGGAAAAACTGCGGGAGGAACGCGTTATTCCAGACGGAATCGAACTGGTCATTACCCGCAACTACGGTCTGACCGCTGATGAAAAAGTCAACGAACTGATTGAGGCGTTGGGTGTCGCGGTTCTGATCGTCATCGCTTTGCTGACCATCAGTTTAGGTTGGCGTGCTGCTTTGGTCGTGGCAATTGCCATTCCGGTCGTCTTCGGCTTGACTTTGGCCGTCAACCTGTTGTTTGGTTACACCATCAACCGTGTTACGCTCTTTGCATTGATCGTCGCCTTGGGGTTGCTGGTGGATGATCCGATCGTAGACGTGGAAAATATCGCCCGGCACTTCGAGTTCCGTCATGCCGCTTCACCGCAGATCGTGCTGGAGGCCGTGGCCGAGATCCGACCGCCGCTGATCAGTGCAACCCTGGCCGTGATCGTCAGCTTTTTACCTTTGTTTTTCATCACCGGTATGATGGGGCCGTACATGGCACCCATGGCTCTGAATGTCCCTGTGTCCATGCTGATGTCCATGCTGGTCGCTTTCACCATGACCCCCTGGCTAAGTTATCACATGCTTAAGGGGATGGTGCGCGCACGAACCGGTTCGGCTGGTGACAACGGTAGTACGTCCCCTGTAGAGACCGTTAGAGCGGCGACCTCCGAAGGTGTCCAGACTTCAGCATCTTCAGGCGGCCACGGGGAGGCCTATGACCCTGCCCAGATCCGGCATACGGTATTATATCGGCTATTCCGGCCACTCATGGCACCGCTTCTGGCTTCACGGTGGGGGGCGGGCGTGTTTCTGGCCGCCATTGCGGCCCTGACCTTTGCCGCCATGGGCCTGGCTGCTGCCCGCCTGGTACCCCTCAAAATGCTTCCCTACGACAACAAAAACGAACTGCTGCTGGTCCTGGACATGGACGAAGGGACCACCCTGGAACGCACCGACGCCATGGTACGAGACTTCGAGCAGTTCCTGGCCACCGTCCCCGAAGTAACCGACTTTACCAGTTACGTTGGCATCCCCAGCCCGATCGACTTCAACGGTCTGGTGCGCCATTACTATCTCCGGCAGGCTCCGCATCTGGCTGAAATTCGCGTCAATCTGGTAGCCAAAAAGCATCGACAGCAGCAGAGCCACGGCATTGGCTTGCGGCTCCGGGACGAGCTGACTGCTCTAGCAGACAGACATGGTGCCCGCTTGAAGATTGTGGAAATACCGCCAGGTCCACCGGTGCTTGCCAGTGTGGTAGCCGAGATTTACGGTCGTCCGGAGCACAGTTACGACGACCTGCTTGCTGCGGCCCAGACCGTGGCCGCTCGCATGCGGGCCGAGCCAGGACTGGCCGATGTCGACGACATCCGGGAAGCCCCACAACCCAAACTCGTATTCATAGCCGACCAGGAAAAAGCTGCCCTTCATGGCGTCAGCGTCGCCGACATTGCCGAGACCATCCGTCTCTGTCTGGATGGAGCCACCACCCAATTGCTGCGGCACGACACCGAGCGGAACCCCCTGCGCATCATCGTACGCTTGCCGCGTGCACTCCGTTCCAGTGCCGCCGACCTGGCTCGCCTGATGGTCAAGGGGCAAAACGGCCAGTTTGTACCATTAGCCGAACTCGGCCACTGGCAGACGACACGCGTGGATCAGACGATTTACCATAAAAATCTCGAACGCGTCGTTTACGTCCTGGCGGAAACCGTCGGACGTCCCCCCGCCGAATGCATCATCGACATGCTGGTGGACTGGCAGGATCAGGAGCAACTGCGCCGCAGTGGTCAGGCACAATCGGTCGGCAGTGGCTACCTGGCGACCACATCCGCGCGACCCGTACCAGGACGCACCTTTTTCACCAACGGCAGTGGCATTGCCTGGAGCGTACCCCAGGGCATTCGGGTCGAATTTGCCGGTGAAGGAGAATGGGACATTACTTTGGACGTGTTCCGCGATCTAGGACTGGCCTTCGCAGCCGCCTTGGTCATGATTTACATCATTCTGGTGGCCCAAACCCAATCCTTTTTCATCCCCATCGTCGTCATGCTGGCTATTCCGTTGACCATCCTCGGCGTTCTGCCCGGCTTCTGGTTGCTTAACGCCGTCAGTGGCGAAACGGTTGGCGCTTATGCCGATCCGGTTTACTTCACCGCTACGGCTATGATCGGTATGATCGCCCTGGCCGGGATTGTCACCCGCAACTCAATCATTCTGTTCGACTTTATTGAAAATGCCACTCGTCGCGGCCGACCCTTATTCGATGCCATCCTGGAAAGCTGTGTGGTACGTCTCCGCCCCATTCTGCTGACTGCCGGTGCGGCTACGCTGGCTAGCTTGCCCATCACTCTTGACCCTATCTTCTCCGGCTTAGGCTGGTCGATCATCTTCGGGCTGGTCGCCTCTACCGTTTTTACCCTGTTCGTTATCCCCGTCACCTACTGGTTACTTTACGGACCGCGGTACCACACCGCGTCCTCGCTCGACCAAACCCGCCCATGAGCTGAAGAAGACTCATCCAGTGAACTAGCCAGACCGAAAATCAGCATAACAGCGGGAAGCCTACTCCTGTTTTCCGGCATAACTTGTGATCTGAGTCTTTGTCCCGCACTGCCAGGAAGTCATTGATAACCTGTAACCAGATCCGAGATGCAGGCATCAAGCTGGTTAGCTTGTTGGATTCACGCCGATGAGTGGTCATCGGCTAAGATGAAAGCGTGTCAGTTAGTCCTGGCTCCGTAGATGCAAGCAGAGGACTAGTGCGTTACGGTGAGATAAAATACATGAACAAGAAAGGAACTCCACCGATGGAATTTGTAATGTTCGCCGGTTTGATCGTGTTGTGGTTGGTGCTGCAGATTTGGATTCTGCCGAAGATGGGTGTCCCGACGTGAATGAGCGGCAGCTGTGGACCGGGTCCGGTCCCATCACCCCGTCAACCAGTTGCAGACACAAGTGAGCCAAAGTCGATGCCGGAGGTGGACGGCCAGAAGGAAAACTCGCCGCCGTCCGAAAGACCTGCTGCGGTGAACCTCCAGATACCGCGGGATCGACCCACTCATTTACGTCCCAGACAATAAAGGACACCGCGATCCGTGCCCACCAGCAGGCACTCCGGTCCGATGGCCGCCGAGGAACCTACTGGTGACTCCAGCAGAATTTCCTGCAATTTGGCCCCTGTTTTCAGGTCCAATACATAGAAGTGGCCATCACGGGAGAGGCAACCGACATAAACTTTGTCGCCAGCGATAACGGGGGAGGCGTCCACTTGACCTTCAGCGGCAAAATCCCAGATCCTTTTGCCTGTGGCCCCGTCGAGGGCGTAGACTTTACGATCACGGCTGCCCGCTACTACCAGATTGGCGGCCACCGCAGGGGAGGAATAAAACGGCATGGCTCGCCGCGGCGGCTCGAAAGCCCAGATCTTTTCCCGCTTGCGGACATCGGCTGCAACCACCTGATTGGATATCATGGTGACGTACAAACGCCCGGCGACCACCGCCGGAATCGATACGGTCTCACCTCCCAAAGCGATTGTTCCGACCTCCTTGCCCACCCGGAGGTCAATAATGTGGACAACACCATCGCTGCAACCGGTGGCGAAGGCCAGGTCGCCGTCGATCGGCGCAGCGGCATTGATTGGTCCATCAATCTGAACTGTCCAGACCTTTTTCCCATTTTTATCCAGGCAATACAAGCGTGAATCGTGTGCTCCGAAGATGATTCGATCGTTGTGGACGTTGGCGGCGGCATGGATTTCACCATCGGCAGCGAAACGCCACAAAACCTCACCTTTATCGGCATCCAGGCAATAGAACTGGCCATCCAGGTCGCCGATGTAAATGCGCCCTTGATGCACGGTGGGAGAACTTTTCAGGGGCCCTAGTCGAGTTTTCCACAGCAGTTTGCCGGTTTCTAGTTCCAAGGCATAGAGGTGCTTGTCCAAGGATGCTACGTACGCCCGTCCATCTGCGATGGCCGGTGGGCCCTCGATGGCGTCGCCTGTGCGGAACTGCCAGCGTTCGTGCAGGGGATGGGGTAACGCTTGCATGGTGGCCCCGGTCATCGCTGTATTACCGCGTGCCAGGGGCCAGTCGGCTTGCAGCGTGCCGGCCGCTACCAGCAGCAGGGCCAGTCCGCCAGCACCCAGGAGTAACAATCGAGTAGACCTTACCAGGCGGCTTCGTATACCTGCAGCAGGTCGGCTTCGCTGACGGGGCGTGGGTTGAACCGGGCGGTCCATTGCTGGTGTGCCTCCTCCGCCAGGACCGGAAGAATCGTTCGGCTGACACCACATTCGCGCAAGGTCTGCGGCAGGCCGGCTGCGCGGGTATACTGCTGGAGGCGTTCAGCGAGTCGCTCGGCAGCCCGGCCTGTTCGCCCTCCTTCTACGGCTAGCAACTCTGCGTACAACGCGTCCGCGACGGGGGCGTTAAAACGCACTACATGAGGGAGCAGAACACCAATGGCCACGCCGTGGGTCAGACCGTAATGAGCGGTCAACGGATTGGCACAACTGTGGCAGATGCCTAACATGCTATTTTCAATTGCCATTCCGGCCAGGTGGGCGCCCAAAAGCATGGCCCAACGGGCTGTCAGGTGATGAGGCTCCCGCAGGACCGTCTCAAAATGAGCAGCCAGATACTGCCAGGCTGTGCGTGCCAACATCTGCGACACCGGATTACGCCGGGTGCAAACGTATGATTCCACCGCGTGGGCCATGGCATCGATCCCGGTCGCTGCCGTCACTGCCTTCGGCTGGGTCACGGTCAGCTCGGGGTCCAACAACACAATACGGAAGGCCGCCTTTCGGTCGCCACAGGCCATCTTCTGATGGGTTTTTTCGTCGGTAATTAGAGCGTAGCTTTGGGCTTCACTGCCGGTGCCGGCAGTAGTCGGTACGCCCACAGAGGGAAGCATCGGCCGACTTGCCTTACCGAAGCCGCGGTAATCGCTCATGCGACCACCATTAGTCAGGAGGAAATTGATCCCCTTGGCACAATCCATGGCGCTGCCACCGCCCACAGCGACTAAACAGTCGACCTGATGGGCCCGAGCAAAAACGGTGCCCGCTTCCACTTCCCGCTCTGTCGGATTTTCCTTGACGCCATCAAACAAGAATACTTGCAGACCCGCTTCCTGCAGGATACGAGCGGCACGCTGCGGATGGCCCGCCTGCTCCAGCCCCGGATCCGTTACGAGTAAAATGCGGCGGCCCCCGAGCGACGCCACAGCTTCCCCCAAACGCTGCAGAACACCTACGCCGCCAATCACCCGATTGAGAGGCTGAAAATCAAAGGGGAGGATCGAACAACCGTCATCTACCACAGATCCTATATGCGGCGCTGCTCCGGCCACGCCGCCACGCACGCTCATGATACACGCCTCCCCCGTTTTCCTAGTACTCTCTTAACACCTTGCCCTGGATAAACACCGGCGTATCGGTTACCAGTGTAACATCAGCCATTTTCCAGGTTAACCATCCCGTTTGTCCCGTTTTACACAGGAACTAGCGAAGTAGCCGTAATCTCGTTGTCTGATTTCCGTGCGAATTCAACTCAGCCGTCACGGGCTCTCATTTCTCCAGCAAATGCTTTAGTGGGGCCGTAGCTAGCCGCCGGGTTACCAACAAAACCGCATCTGAAGTAAATACCCCGTTGTTACGTGGCTATTTATGCACACTTGCGGGTTGAGCGGATGGTGCATGCAACGGCCGCACTCGCCCCTCACTGCTGCATGGAAGGCTTGGGGGTTCTAGACATTCACCGGACCTTCAAACTGGAAGGCACGGGCCCGGAACAAGAAATCAACGATGTTGCCTTCGTGCGGCTGCAACCAGTTGAGCTTGATTGTGGGGATCGGGCCGATGTTCAAACGATCAATATGGGTGGCGTCCAATAAGGCACGCTGGAACTTGGGATCCTCCGTGATGGCCGTGCACACCAGGGTGGGACCGATCTTTTCCAACATTTTGTCTTGCGGGCATTGGACCACTGTACAGAAGGGGAACATGTATTCTTTTTTGGCCATGGCGGCGTCGGGATGCTCGCAATGAATAACCGTCGGGCGGAGATAGGCGCAGCGTTCCATTTTGACCAATCGCGGGCCGTATTTGGGACCAGTCACGTCTGTCACGCCAGGTTCCTTCAGGGCCGCGTCGATGTCAGCATCAATCGCCTCGGCCTGTCCGGGTACCGTGAAGGCGGCTAGCCCCGCCTTGGGGTCATCCGGTGGCAGAGGTTGGACTGGCCCGATACGTTCGGCAATCGCCTGAGCTATCTCCCGCGTGTGACGGGACGCCCAAATACCCGAACAATTAATGCATCCCCGTCCGCTGTTGACGTAGACGCTATCCACCATGATGTCGAGGTACTTTTCCCACTGGTCGACCTTGTCGTCGCCGAGGAGGATTTTACTGAAGCCGGGGCCATGGGCCTGCACCCGAGGGTTCCCTTTGTACTGCTCAACCGTGGCACTGCTGCCGAAGATCAAGCTCCGCTGGCAACTGTTGAGTACCGCGGCACCAATGTCTCCTAGTCCCGGATAGATAGATATGGCTTGTTTGGGGACACCTGCGGCCGTAAAGGCAGCAAACATGCGGTAAGGGGTCCAGGGCTCCTGGGGCCCCGGCTTGAGCACCAGGCCCACTTGCAAGGGGATAATCGGCAACCAGAGGGTGTGCACCCCCGGCGAGTTCGAAGGAAGTACCAGACCCAACACCGGAGACTGGCACTGGTAGCTGACCGGTACCCCACGCTGTTCCACACCGAAGCCGCGACTGAGGATGTTCAGGTCCAGACCACGCGTCAAGGCATCCAGGATCCGATCCATATTGGTCAGGACAAAGTGGTTTTTCTCCATGTTGAATCGGCACATGTGTTCGGGCAAACCCGTGGTGGCCGATTGCATCCGCACGAACTGTTCCGGAGTCTGCGTCCCGTCCCCAATGGGCAGTTCCGCCTTCAGGTACAAATCAGCAGCCTTCTTGACCATCTGGAGCAGATCGTGGATAGGGATCTGACGCAAAGCGTCGCGGGCCCGTTGGGCATGGCGCATGTCCCGCTCAACCATGGCGGCATTGGCCCGACCCACCTCTGCCAGCACCTCCCCTGTTTGGAAATGCACTACTTTGTCGGTTTCCAAGCTCTCGTAGGGCTCGCCCCAACGTAGCACTGGGATGCGGATCACGGTATGGTCTCCTCTTACAGTCAGATTGGGAAGTCTGGCATGATCACTGTTTAGCGTCAGCCTGCTTGACCGCAGGCCGTTGCCCCGGATTAGCCTCCGCCGTTCAACAGCGTCCTGCTGCCCTCTATTGTACAAACAGGGTCCCAATGGTAGGGTGTTTCCTGATCGCCCCACATTACCGCTATTATCGCGTTTGGCTTTCAGACCGCCTATGGCACAGTAATCGGATGGTGGTACAGCTAGAGACAATAGGCGGCCACCTGTCACCAATCTCTGGCGGCGTTCTAACATTATTAAATGGGTTAGGACAGGAGTGCCTTGGCCAACTATTCAGGCGGTGCAAGCCAGCGTTCTAATCCGCTCAGAAAGCAGAGACTACCGACAGGCGGGATGTTGCTTCAGTAAACGCCCACTGTTGTCTGGGCGGCAATCTCATGGAAGGGGCGCACGCCGCTAACACCATCCCAGGGGTACTTGAAGCAGGGCGGCTCCCGTTCCCCTTCATCGCGTTCCGGAAAGCGGGGCACGAAAAATTCCTTGGTCAAGGTGGTAAGCAGAACACGGCCGGACTGACCGTAATCGACTAGCTTGTTGTAGTCGTTGAAATCGACGACTTCAACCACCGCTCGTGGTTGCGGAGCATAGTAGGTGATTTTGTACCGGTCTTTTGCGGTGGGCATGTCGGCAGCGGCTAGTCCCATGAGCGTATTGCCATATGTGGGCGCGATGTAGATTTCCGGTCCAAGATACTCCTCGATCATGAAGCGGATCCACTGGGAGGTCATTTCCGTGCCGCCACAGAAAATGCCTGTCACTCCCATTTGCCGTAAGGTCTTGCCTTGTTCCTCCAGACGTTTACACAGCGCCTCCAGCAGCTTAGGCGTGGCGAACATACACCGGATGCTGTGTCCAGCGGTCAGGATGGTCATCGCCTGGTCGATGCAATGATCCAGATAGGCCCGCAGATGCTCCATCCAACCCTTTTTGATCAGTTTGACCACCCAGCGAGGATCCAGATCGATGCAAAAGCAGATGCCACCACGGTATTGACACAAATGCTCGACAGCCAGGCGCAATCGCCGCGGACCGGAAGGACCAAGCATCAGCCAGTTGGCTCCTTTGGGGAAGAACTGGTCCGGCAGCGTGTCGGAAAACATTTCGTAGTCGATGCGGAAGTCGTCGCAGACGACCCGGCTTTTAGGAACCCCCGTGGTGCCACCCGTTTCAAACACGTACCAGGCACGATCCTTCATGCCACGCGGAATCCAACGCTCTACCGGTCCTCCTCGAAGCCATTCGTCTTCGAAAAACGGGAATTTCTTGATGTCTTCCCAACACTGAACGTCCTTGAGGGGATCGAAATTGAAGCTTTTGGCCTTCTCCAGCCAAAAGGGTGTGCCCGTGTCCGGAGAAAAATGCCAGCGAACAATCTCCCGCACATGTGCATCCAGTTGCTCCTTTGCATTGCGGATTCGTTCTTCCAGAGTTGCACCAATAACTGGGGCGGGCTTGCCAGGGGTGTCAGGCAACATGATGCGTCTCTCTTCTTTACTCCTGCATCGATCGCAGTCCCTACAACATGATTAGGTGTAAAACGGGCAGAAAACAAGGGAATTCCATCCGCATTAACTCCTCCGAATCACACGAGTTCTATCTGCTGTGGTTGGATACATAAAATCAGCGGGAATGTCCAAGGAAGATGACCCGAATATCATGCCGGCAATCGCTAATACCTCAAGAGGCTAGCTGCCCTGCCGGGCATCAGCCTCAGACGGTTGCTGACCATGTGTTTTGTCCCTAATCAAGTTTTGTACATAATCGGAATCGGCCAGCACGAAGAGGCAGAGTTATTCTCATACACAGTTATTGTTCCCCTCCCATCATCTGGCACAACGGCCGCGATGGATGCATCAGGAGCCGAGGACGTGAGTGATACGAGTAACGTCAATTATCCTCCCGTCTGGGAGGTCCAACCCGTAGGTCGAGAAATACAGGCGGCGATTCAGGTACCACCAAGTAAAAGCATTACCAATCGGGCCCTTGTGTTAGCTGCTTTGGGCAGTCCTGCTGGGGCGTGCCAACTGGACAGCGTCTTGCAAAGTGAGGATACCGAAGTGATGGTAGCCGCTTTGCAGCAACTAGGTTTCGTTCTAGACGTCGACTGGTCCCGGCAACGGATACGCGTACAGCCGAACCGTAGCGGTCAGCGGATTCCCGCTGATCGAGGCGATTTGTTTACAGGCAATTCCGGCACGACCATGCGTTTTTTGTGTGCGGCGGTGAGTACCGGGCAGGGGCGGTATCGCCTGGACGGCATTCCCCGCATGCGGGAGCGCCCGATAGCCGACCTGCTAGACGCTCTCAACCAACTCCAAGGCGTCCGCGCCTGGAGTGAACCAGGCACCGGCTGTCCACCGGTAGTAGTGGCCAGTGAGGGCGGGCGGGCTTGGCGTCCTATTGAAGTTCGCGCTGCTGCAAGCTCCCAGTTCCTGAGCGGCTTACTGCTGGCCGCTCCCTATTGGGCACCAACCGGCCAGGGTGTCGAGATCCGGGTTCGGGGACCGCGTGTCTCTGAACCATACATCGCTATGACCTTGGCCATGCTCCGGCACTGGGGCCATAGCGTCGAGTCGACACTCGATGGCTTCCAGGTAGCAGGAGCAGCATCGAACACCCAATGTCCTCAATATACGATCGAGCCCGATGCTACGGCGGCTTCCTATTTCTGGGCAGCAGCCGCCATAACCGGAGGACAAGTGACGGTAAGCGGTCTGGGGCTCGATTCTCTTCAAGGAGACGTCCAATTTGTTCACTTGCTCGAGCAGATGGGTTGTCGTGTGCAAAGTTGCTCCGAGGGGATCACCGTGCACGGGGGCCCGTTACGCGGCATACAGGCCGACATGAACGCCATTAGCGATACGGTCATGACACTAGCGGCGGTCGCCTGTTTCGCTAATGGCCCCACTCATCTCCGCAATGTGGCTCACATCCGGCACAAAGAAACCGATCGATTAGCCGCCCTAGCTACGGAATTACGCAAATTGGGAGCAAAGGTCGAAGAACTGACCGACGGACTCATCATCTACCCGCGGCCACTGCAGGGGACCGTTCTGGATACCTACAATGACCATCGCATGGCTATGAGCCTAGCCCTCATAGGCCTACGCATCCCCGGCGTGGTCATTCGCAATCCTGCTTGTGTCGCCAAAACCTACCCTCGTTTCTGGCACGATCTGATGCAGATAACAGGTTGAAAGCCAATAAGCTTTTCCCTCGGCCTTCGTCGAGCACTTACGCATTCCCGGAGAAACCGTCCGAACGGGCCGGGTGGTCACATGCCTTGTACTAACTGAGCAGAGAGGGGGGATGGAAAAATCGGGCAAGTCCGAGCTGGTGCATTGCCTCTTGCCGCTGTCTTAATGTGATTCAAACGGGTTTTAACCCTGCGTTGATGGCTCTTTCCAGAACGGACTGAGGCGGCGGATCTTATAAAGGATCTTTTCCCGCTCGGCCCCTGTGGCTGTTGCCAATTTCGCCTTCAGTTTTTTCATCTTTTTCTTACGACGATACCGCCGATTCAACTCAATGCGTCGTTCGACCATCCGCAAGTACCCTCCCCTTGACTGCAGGAAGTCCCAACGGGCGTTGCCACGCCCGTCGACGGACACTGATTGGTCTAAGATTAACCCTGAGGGCAGTTATCACCATTTGTTGTGCTGCAATGAATTAATACAGTCCGCCCCTGCTAGCGGCCACAGTACCCTTATCCAGTGTGGCAGAAGGAAAAAATACCAGGATAGCTGGTCTACTTGGGAGCAAGAAGACAGTAACTAACTCTAAACACGCCCAAACGTCCCTGACAAGTGCGAAACGGCTGCGACACTAACCAACAGGAACAGCAATGGTGTTCAAGGGAACCGTTTCACCAGAGAGCAACTTACAAGCCGAAGCACGCACTCAACAACACCGTCTGCGTGTCGTAGTGGCACTTGCTTGGGCCCTTACTACCACACTGGCCATACTCTACGTCCATACTTTTGTGGCCGACATTCCGTATGCCGATGAATGGGAATTTGTACCGGTGCTTGTGGGTAGTCAACCGTGGCTGCCCGCATTGTGGGCGCAACACAACGAGCATCGGATGCCTTTGCCACGGGCAATATATTATAGCGCTTTTAGTGTGACGTTCAGTTTCCGGGCCAATTCATATCTGCAAATCATTTTACTGGCCGGCCTGAGCCTTTGGCTGATACGCACGGCAACCCACTGGCGGGGTTCAGTCGCGTGGACGGATCTCTTTTTTCCGCTGGCCTTGCTTCATCCCGGTCATTGGGAAAATTGGGTGATGGGGTACCAGGTATGTTTCGTCTTGTACGCCTGGGGGAGCATCGCTCTGGCGGTCACCTTATTAACACTCGGGCCGCAGTTGACCACTGGCCGTTTAGCACTTATTGGCATTTTGACTTTGTCAATTGCGGCGTGTGGTGCTTTTGGACTACCCCTCGCCTGTACCATCGGAGGGTGGCTGGCTTTTGAAGCAATCCGTTTGTGGCGTCGCAAACAACGTCGCCTGGCCTTCTGGGCCTTCATTCCCGTCCTGTTACTGATTGCGTACGTGTGGGCCTACTTCAGGGATTATCAACGACCGGCTGGTCATCCACCCTTGTGCACAGAGCCGGTACGTTTAACAGCAACGGCCGGCCAGGTGCTGGCCATGGGCTGGGGTCCAGCCGTGACCCCGCTGTGGCCATGGGCTGCCTTGACCGCCATGACTCTAACGGGATTGGCCCTACGCCGGCTTTTGACAAGCACCGTTCCCTCTGGGGTGCGGACTGGTGTTTTCGCCTGGCTAGTAGGCCAATTGGCCTTGACCCTGGTCATCGGCTTGGGCCGCGCGGGATTTGGCGACACCATGGGTTTGTGGCCCCGCTACGCCCTATTAAGCTGGCCCTTGTTGGGATTAGCCTATCTAGTCGCCGTGCGCCACCATTTGCGGGTCGTATGCCAGTTATTGTGTCTGGGAATGGCTTTGACTTTCCCGGAAAACCTGATGCAAGGCCTGAACCACGGAGCCGCCATACTCGCCTATCATCAGGATTTAGCTCGGGATGCCCACGCAGGCTGGTCCGCCCAGGAGTTGGTTGAGCGACACTTCCCGAATTCGTTCAATGCCGGTCAGATGGACCGCGGCCGGGTAGCCATTCCCTTACTGCGGGAAGCTGGGATTGGCATTTTTCGCCAAAACAATGTGCCAATTGGCGAAACTCCATCACAAGGTCGGGATGACGGCTGAGGGCACAATTGATCCGTTTACGCGTAGGACCCGGTGTTTTCTCGAGTTGGCTAGGCGTCGGTCGGGGATGGACTAGGGTGCCCAGGGGCAGGGGGCAAAGGGATGAATCAAGTCGCCATGTTGTGGATCACTGTCATGACGCTGGGCGCCGTTGGGGTCTATTTTCTAGTACGCTGGCTCAACCGCCTGGCGGTGTTGATTCGTTTGGAACGAGCCTATGAATCGTTTCGCCTGCAACGGCAACGCCTGGAAGAGATGGTCTTGCAGCAGGCCAGTAGCACCGGCAAGCCCCGTGGCCTGAAGTGGCACCGCTGTCAGTTCGTAGGTGAACCGCTATGGTTGCTCGAAGGGACCAACCGGCACGTGGCCGCTCTGGTGCCTCTGACAATACAGTTTGAGCCTGCGGGTGACGCCGAAGCCTGGGAAGGACACCCTGTCCATGAGCCCCGCCACGGTGTCGTCATTCTCCTTTTCCACCAGGGAGACTGGACCGTGGCGGGCCGCGTTCTGTTCAACATATCAGCCCAACAGGCAGCAAGCCAACTCGGACCCAATTGGCGACCGGCCCCCCCTCTCTCCACCCCCAGTTCGCTTACCTCTGTCCACTCATCATAAACGCGATAATTCTCATAAAACGATCAAAAGATCAGTAATACAATTAGCCCTTTCACTCGTCCTACTGCAATCGTCACAATACAATTAATCATCATGATCTCTTTTGCAGGCGCATTTATTAGACTGATGGATGCCAAAATGACTGCTATTATGCTAAGAGATCTGCAAATTCATCAAACGGTCAGCTGTTCTATCTTTATAAGATGAGCATAATCACAGTGATCCTTAGGATTTCGGGCTGACAGGCGGCGGTGAACTCGTTGAGGAGGCTGGTGGCGGGGTTGCCGGGCTGTGACCTTGAATCAAAGCCTGTCGGTCGATCCCTTTGGCTTTGATCTTGGTGTGTAGCGTATCGCGGCTGATGCCCAATAAGCGGGCGGCGTGCGAGACGTTCCCCCCTGTCTGCTTCAAGGCCCGGCGAATGGCCCAGGTCTCGATGTCATCCATGTTCAAGCTGGCGGGCAAATCCAAGCCTTTGTATGAGCCGGAGGGCGGATCGCTACTGCCGAAATTGAAGGCGTCGGCATCGATGATGTCGCTTTCGCTCATCACGGCGGCGTTTTCGATAGCAGCTCGCAGTTGCCGGACGTTTCCGGGCCAGGTATAAGATTGCAATTTGAATAAAGCAGCAGGGGTCAGCCGGAACTTGCGGCGACATTCAGTGGACACACGTGCCAGGAAATATTCAGCAAGCTCGGGAATGTCTTCAGGGTGCTCCCGAAGCGGCGGCACGCGGATTTGGATAATACGGAGCCGGAACAGCAAGTCTTCGCGGAAGCGGCCGGCCTTGACCTCTTTTTCCAGGTTGCGATGTGTGGCAGCGATAATGCGGACATCGACCTTTACGTCACTGGTCCCGCCCACGGGCCGGAAGGCTTTTCCTTCAATCACCCGCAGCAATTTCGCCTGGCACTCCAAGGATAGTTCGCCTACTTCGTCCAGGAACAAAGTTCCTTCATCGGCCTGTTGGAATAGTCCGGGATGATCGTGATCGGCTCCGCTGAACGCTCCTTTTTTGTAACCGAACAGTTCGGCTTCGAGTAAGGTAGGAGCAATGGCCGCGCAGTTGACAACCACCAGCGGCCCATTAGCCCGCCGACTGTTGCGATGTAACGCGAGCGCGACTAGCTCTTTGCCCGAACCGCTTTCTCCCTGTACCAGCACGGTGAACGGTTGAGGAGCGGCTCGCATAATTTGCTGACGGAGCTGAACAATGGCATTACTGGAACCGATGATGTCGTCGGCGGCCGGGACATGGGTACGCAAGCGGGAATTTTCGGCCCAAAGGATGCGTCGGCTACGATGGAGTTCCAAGGCATGGGCCAGATAACCCGCCAGCGCTTCGATGAAGCGGACGTCCCGCTCGGTGAAGGCACGACCCGTGCGATAGACATGCAAGGCCGCAAACGGTTCACCAGACGCCCGTAAGGGAATACACAAGGCATCGGCAAAGGCCGAAAGCGAATCGGTCGGCGAGTGTGTCGCTGAGACCTGAGAGAACAGCCAGACGGTCTTCCCCTCGCTCTGGACTTGCGAGGTCAACCGCTTGCTTAGGGGAATGTCGACCGAAGCCGACTCGGGGAGCACCACTTTGGGGGCTGGATCGTCGGGGTCCAATGCCAGATAACCTGCCAAGCGGGCTGTCGTCTGATGCAGAATAACCCGGAGGGCCGCCGCGATCATTTCATGCGGTGTTTTCATTTCCACCGCCTGCTGCATGAACTTGCATAACGCCGTCAGTTCATCCATCCGCAATTGCTGGTCCGTTTCATGCGGATCAGCCACTACAGACCGTTCATTGGGAACGGGATGAACTTTGGTCTGGCCGTATGGATTGATCGGCACTCCCTTGACAGTGTCACTAGTGGCAGAAGAGGCCGAAGTATTGCTCAGGCCGGAGCCGCTGGAGGAGCCGGATTTACTCTGCAGGCCGGACTTGGGTTCAACGGTGAAACGCAAGATGGTATCACCAATGCGGATGCGCTGACCATCCTGAAGACGCATGGCCCCCTGCACCCGCACGCCGTCGACACGGGTGCCATTGAGGCTGAAATCGCGGATCATCCAGTGGTCGTCTTCACAATAGATTTTGGCGTGCAAGCGTGAGGCCAACTCATCCCGCACCACGATCGTGTTATCCCGGCTGCGGCCGATGGTTATGGGTTGGTCCCCGGCCCACTCCAGCACGGGAGGCTGACACTGACCCGATTCCACCATTATTCGCACACGCATGACGCGGCACACTCCGAAAAATTCAGGCATTAGGCACAATTTTCCGGCTGTCGCGTTGGGCGGCGCGACCTATGCAGACGTCTTACTTTCCGACACTGTAGCATGCAATTTTCCCCCATGTGTCGGCCAGCTGGTCAGGCACGCGAAAAAGGCGTCGCCGACAACCAATTAACGCCAGAGGATGGCAGTCCTAAGGAGGCTAGCCGTAGGATCACTTCTTCCCCTCTGGCCGCAATCGCTTACAACACCTAGCTTGTGGATGAACGGGAACCCGCAGCCAGAATGACACTCTCTCCGGCTGGTGCTCCCGGCCGTTGTGTGTCAGTATACCGTCCGGAGACTTTCATCACCTATGCAATCCCGCATCACCGGTCGTGCCTACGTTTTGGGTGATAATATCGACACCGATCAGATCATCCCTGCCCAATATCTGACGTACAATCCGGCCATTCCGGAAGAGTACCGCATGTTCGGCAAATACGCCCTGAGTGGTGTGCCGGACGACCAGGCCGGTCTTCCCAAGGGGCACATCCCCTTTCATGATCCCAGCGACGAATTCGTTTCTCCATATCGAATTGTGGTGGCGGGCAAAAATTTCGGCTGTGGTTCCAGTCGCGAACATGCACCCATTGCCTTAGCCGCTGCTGGTATTCAAGCGGTCGTCGCGGAATTTTACGCGCGTATCTTCTACCGCAATGCGGTCAATGGCGGCTATCTTATCCCCTTGGAGTCCCGCCAGCGTTTGGTTGACCGGATCTGCACCGGCGACGAACTGCTGATCGATCTGGATGCCGCCTTACTGACCAACCTGACCACTGGGCAAACCTTTGAGTTACAGCCCTTAGGCGAGGTACGCCCCATTCTGGAGGCAGGCGGATTGTTCCCCTATGCCAGAAAGGCCGGCCTGATCCGCTAAACCGCCCTGCAACCCGGGTCTTACCTTCCTACCCGAGGTCGTGAGAACCGAGTAGCCTGCCGACGGGAAAACCACTGACAATTGCGTTGATCAAAAGGGCTTGGAACCGACATAGTCGGTTACGGGTGGCGTAATTTCTGCGTAGTTACCGGCACTGGAGGTGACGAGGCACTTGTCAGGATCCCCTCGGCTTGCAACCAAGGTCGCAGGTACCGCTCGGCCAACCAGCGACTATAGCGAGCCGCCCCGCTCCTGAGCAAGTGATGCCCATCGGCAAACTCATGGTCTTCCAGAGGCAACTCGGCAGGAAACAGCGGAACGTTCCACTGCTGGGCCAAGTTGAACAGTTGCTGTCGGCCATGCTCCCACACACCAGGAGCAAACCAGCTACGGAACTGACCAGCCGTGGGGGGCTCCACAAAAGCCACGGCGACCCCGTGCTGCCGGCACAAGCTCACCAATTCTGCCACAGCCGACAAGCACCCGCTCGTAAATCTGAATCCCTGAAAGGCATAAGCGTATTCCAGACGGGCATGAGCCTGGGCCCGCTGACGGAAATCTTCTGTAGGTTCGGCGTACAGAAATGGCATGAATCCGTCGGCCATCATCCCGGTCCAGAAGGGGTCAACCCGCTCGTTCCAGGGTAACCAACGAGGACACCAGTGGCTTTTAAGAACGCTCCGTTGTGTCCACCAGGGAGTCAATCGCCGCCTCAGCCATTGCCGCTGCAGTCGCTGCTGGTTGTGGCAATAGGGAGCCAGATAAGTCAGGTCGCGCCAGGTGAGGCGTTCTACGGACGAGGCAAAAACAACCTCGGCGGGGGCGTCGATAGCCAGCCAAAGTGGTAGTACTTCGACCACTATCGCGTCCGGCACGATCCCAGCATCGATCAATCGGCGGAAAGTCAGCAAGACCTTCAGAGGGGGAGAACCGGTTTGGGCAAAATTGAAGACAAGAGGCGAACATGGTTGCTGTTCGAACTCCATGGCCGCCGGTTGCAGGCCGTTTTGCGCCCGAGAGGTGCCTAAGATGAGCACCAAAGGGCGCCTTGGCTCTGTTAGCAGTTGCAGTCGCTGTAATTGTTGCAGCCGATGTCCGAATTCCGGATCCCGCCAATGGGGGCAAACTGTCTCCAACAACGCGGCCAGGCCAAGATGGAAACCGAGCAAGGCCAACAGGGTCCATTTCAAAGCACTGCGGGCTTTCTGTACGCGTGCACACTGTTTCTTGCGGCGGACATCTGCTGGCGGGGCAAGGTTGTCCCCCACGACTCCTACAAGCCGCAGCACCGGCCCGCGGGATGCCTGAGGGGCAATCTGACGAACTCGCGTCAAATTCATGGCCGTCACCGGGCATGCCAATAAGCACGGTATTCAGCAACCAGGAGGCGTGCTAGTCGGCGGGTGAAGCCGACCGCTCCTTGGCGCGACAAATGAAAGCCATCCACAAAGTCTTCTTCAACCATCCAGCTACGGGCATCTAGCCAGGGCACCCCCAGTTGCTGCGTCAGCCGCTGCCGCTGTTGCTCGATATACTGCTGGACTGGCTCTGGGTACCAACTGCGGAACCGTGGTGATTCCGGCAAATACAGCAGCACCACTTTGACCCCGGCTGCTTGTAACAGCCGTATCCCCCGCTGCAGACAGATTTCGGCCGCTTCCGCGGGACTGTAGCGTGCCAGTAACGGTTGATAGATAGCTTGACAGTGTTCGGTCAGGCGAAGCCGCCCGGCTGAGCCAAGAACTTGACTGTCTAGAGGCGGATGCCAGCCCCATGGATCAATCGACGACCAGGTCCAGTCGATCCGTCGCGAGCGCGGCAGCCACTCCGGTACAAGCTGTAAAAGCAGACGGTGCCGGCTACCCCAACAGGGGAGCAAGTGTTGGGTCCAGATGCGATGTCGCAGTGCGTCTTTTGCTTCGGGAGGGCAGTGGGCTTCTAGCCAGGGCAGATCCCGCGGGCTGAGGCGATCCTGATTAAGCCGCTGCCAATCGTTCCATTGTTCATCGTAGTGCAAAAAGGGAGGCCAGTATTCCCATAAAACCATAGCTGGCTGGATGCCATCGTTGAGCAAGCGTTGGGCCGTCAATTGCTGCAGTAGAGGCCCTGCCCCCACCAGTCCGAAATTAAACAGCAAAGGGGCCTGGTCATTGGTTTGGAGAAGGTCTGTTTCCCACACCGCAGGACAGACGGCCATGGCCGTGCGCGAATTGCCCAACACAGCAACAAGGGGGCGGTGGGGGTGTTCGGCGAGACGGGCCCGACACAAGATAACCCGCCGGGCATATTCGGGATCCCGTCGCCCTGGGGACTTGCCATCCAGGTACCATGCCAGCGGAGCCTGCAAAATTACAAAACTACACAGTCCAGCCAGTAAACTCATCGCTGCTGCCCGTCGCCGACTACGACGACGTGCCGCAACGGAGGATACCGACGCTGTCTCGATAGCTCCCAGCCAGCGCAACCGGATGCTTCTGTGCCCAACTGTTTTTCCTGCCAGCAGGTTCATCAATTGTCCTGTACAAGCAAGGGGTGCAGCACGGTGTCTGTCAGACGGCGTGTCCAGCGGATCGCCCCTTCGGGAAGTAAATGATGCCCATCGACGAAGTCGTCTTCCGTCATCCAATAGCGACAGTCAATCAGTTGCACTTTCTCCCGCTCGCACAGTTGCTGCAGCCACTGCTCGATACGTTGTCGAGCGGCGGGGGGGTACAGAGTTTGAAACGTTGGCCCCTCGGGCATCCAGACCAGGATGACCGTAGTCTGGTAAGGGCGTAACCAGGCCAGCAATTCACGTAAACAGCTTTCGGCGGGTGCCGCCGGCCGCCATTGCTGCAGCACGGAGGCGTACTCCTGACGGGCCCGCTCGATCCGGGCGGGCCGCCGTTGGGCTACCTGTGTCGTGTCGACTATCGGGCTCCAGCCCCACGGATCCGGGCCGCGGCTCCAGTCATAACGCAACTGATGGGGCAACCAGGAAGGAGCTAACCGGCCCAGCAGACGGAACCGCCATGTCCACCATGGAGCCAGCCAGGCTTGTCGCCGCTGTCGCTGCCAGGCAGCGACCGGAAAATCGTAGTGCTCGAGTAAGACCAGCTCGGACTGGTCCCAGGGCCATGGCTCGCTGAATCGAGCTTCAACCGGGCCACCGGGAACCTCGGCCAGCAACGGGGGAAATATTTCCCATAGTAGCACATCCACCCGCTGACCTGTTGCCAGCAGGCGTCGCAGATGTAACGACTGGGTCACCGGTCCCGAGGCAGGTACTCCCCAATTGAAAACCACATAAGGGCGACCTGTTAGCTGCTGCAAACGTCGCTGGGCTTCTCCAGCGGCAAAGCCGTTGGCTACGCGTGACGTTCCCAGAAAAATCAACCGTTGGGTAGCAACAGACTGCCCAGCCGTCAACTGTCGCCATTTGCGTTCCTTGTCCGCATAGACCGGATCACGCAACCAGCGTGACCAAACGGCGGCTAAGGCCAAAGCAACATGCAACCCCAAATAGGTTACCAATCCCAGCAGAACTGCCCGGCGGGCCCGCTCACGCCGCTGCTCAGGCCGCTGAAGGTGGACGCTGCCCGGCTGGGACAACAGCAGTAATCGCCCCCATTTTCTGCCTAGTATCAGCCCCGGATACAACCGCATGGTTCAGAACTGGAAATAAATGAAAGTCGTGCCTTGATCGGGGGCCAATAGCATGGCCGCACATGCACACACGGCATAACCCGTACCCAGCACCGGCGCCGGTAGTCGTCCAACCACCCTTTGCCACAATCCCGTTGCCACTAGCAAATGGCACACCAGCACGAACAGGACCGTGTACCATAAGCTGCGATTGTGCAACGGCAGGGGTTCGCCACTCTGGACCATGAACAACTGCTGATACATCGCCCAGGCTCGCTCCAGATCGGGTTGGAACAGCACCCAACACAAGCTAACCACAGTGAAGGTCAAGGCGATGCGAGCCACCGTGCCGGGCAGGCTTGTTAACACCCACTGCCAGGTGCTGTGCCCTGCTATAGAGTCACGGAAAACCCGATGAATGACTAGTAACAAACCATGAGCAAACCCCCAAAGGACATAACCCCACGCTGCCCCATGCCACAGGCCCCCCAGGACCATGACAATCATCAGATTGCGATAGGTCTGCCCGCGCGACCCCCGGCTGCCGCCAAGCGGAATAAACAAATAGTCGCGGAGCCAACTGCTCAGGGAAATATGCCACCGACGCCAGAACTCAGAAATATTTGGTGACAAATACGGCATATTGAAATTAAATGTCAGCTTATAACCAAACAAGTGACCCAAGCCTACAGCCATATCTGAATAACCAGAAAAATCACAATAAATACGCAAAGCATAAGCCAAAACGGCTAGCCAACAGGCGGTTGTCCGATAAGCTTCTGGATTTTGGAAAATGGGGTCACAAAAAAGGGCCATCCGATCCGCGATGGCCATCTTCTTGAATGCTCCCATTAGAAATAATTGCACCCCCACTTGGATGCGTAACCAATTCCAACGCTTGATCCGACGTGTCTGAGTCAGGAAGTCGCCAGCTCGGACAATCGGCCCGGAAACCAGATGAGGAAAAAACAGAATAAACAGGAGAAAGCGGGGGAGACTTTTTTCCGCCTCTATTTTGCCTGTATACACATCAACTACATAACTGATTGCTTCAAATGTGTAAAAGCTGATTCCGAAAGGGATGATTATATTAGCCACATCCAATCTACCGTAACCAGGGTCGTAGCCCAATCGCGTTAGAAAATCATGTAACTCATTGAGAAAAAATCCCCTGTATTTGAAGTAACACAAGATGCCTAGATTCATGGAAATGCTCACCAGCAGCCAGAAGCGTCGCAGGCCTCGGATGCTAGTCGAGCCGATGAATCGACCAAAGCAGTAATCGGCACAGGTAGTCGCTGTGACCAATAGGGCTAGTTCGCGACTCCAAGCGGCATAGAAATGGAAGCTTGCGATCAGCAAAATCCAGATACGTAGCAGCGCCCAGCGTCGTGGTACCGACCAATAGACCAGAAACACAATAGCAAAAAAGGCCAGGAACGCTTGAGTGTGAAAAAACGGTTCCGGCAGAATGACGCTGATAGTCGCAAAATAGCGTTCCAGATGGTCGCGAAATACCAACCAGGCTGTTTGTAGTGGTTCAACAAGCGGTACGTGCATGAGCGGCGCCACCATGGTAAGCATCCCTGACATCATGGCGTGGCTGGGCGGAACTATAACGAGCATCGGAAAAAACGGTCAACCCCGATACAACAGCACGAACGCAGCCTACAAAAGCCGAGCGTGAACATGGGGGAGAAGTAATGGCGGAAGGCTGGGATTATCGCAAAGCCGGTTTGGACCTGGACATCTACGAGCAGACTTTGGGGCGCATTGCCGCGTTACTGCATAGGACCCAGGACCCCTTTCGGGTCCTACCTCCGCCGTTTCCGCCGCGCCGGGGGGGTAAAGGCAGCAGCGGTTTTGCCGCTTTGTTTGATCTGGATCCCAACGCCTGGCTTTTTCGCCGACGCTACAAGCACCCGGTGCTGGTCGCCTGCACCGATGGTGTTGGCTCCAAGCTGAAACTGGCCACCCTCTGCCAACGCTACGATACCGTCGGTATTGACCTGGTGGCCATGTCGGTCAACGACCTCATCTGCACCGGTGGCGAGCCACTAATGTTCCTGGATTACCTGGCCCTCCCCAAAGATGACCCGGATTGGACGGCTACCCTCATCCGTGGTATCAGCGAAGGTTGCCAACAAGCCGATTGTTCCCTGGTTGGGGGCGAAACGGCCATTCTGCCGGACACGTATCAACCGGGCGACTTTGACATGGCCGGCTTTGCTGTCGGCGTGGTAGAACGGGATCGGATCGTGGACGGCCGGCACATCCGGCCTGGCGACCTGATTATTGGCCTGGCCTCTACTGGCCCCCACTCCAACGGTTACACCCTCATTCGCAAAATCGTCTTTGAAGCCGCCGGCTTGCACATCGATGATGAAGTACCCGAGTGCGGAGCACGTGTCGGCGAACTGCTCCTGACCCCCACCCGCATTTACGTCCGTCCTATCCGTCGCCTGATCGCCCATTACCCAGTCAAAAAACGCGTGCTACGCGGCTTTGCTCACATTACCGGCGGCGGCATCATTGATAATCTGGCTCGCATCCTTCCCCCGACCTGTCGGGCTATTGTGCATCGCGGCCGTTGGCCCCTCCCCGCCGTTTTTACTTGGATCCAACGCCTCGGGAATGTTCCCGACGCCGAAATGTTCCGCGTTTTCAACATGGGCATCGGCTTTACTATTGTATGTGCCCCCGCCTTCGCCAACAGTATTGTTTCCCAACTGGAAAAGATGAGTTATCCCGCATGGATTATCGGCGAAATTCAAGCAGGTGAGGTCGGAGTTGACATCATCTAAATGATCATTGGATGAATCGGCCAAATAAATTGTCGATACGAATTTTTTTGACTCGAAAATCTTTACAGAAAATTTGTATATATACCAATTCCTGAAGTAGTTGCTCTTGCTCGTGAAGACGGCCGATGGGAAGATAGGAGCCGCGTTTATCCAAGCAGGGAAGCTTGGGGAGAGACTATGAAGAGGCCAGCCGCAGTGTTTTTGGACCGGGACGGGGTGATCATAGAGGACGGTGGCTACGTAGCCGATGCCGAACAGGTACGATTGTTACCCGGGGCAGCACAAGCGATTGCCGCGCTCAACCGGGCTGGCTGGCACGTGGTCGTTGTCACCAATCAGTCGGGGATTGCCCGCGGCTATTTCTCACCCACGGCTCTAGAGGAGGTTCACGATCGCCTGAAACAATTGTTATGGTGTTACGGTGCCAGTTTGGATGCCATTTATGTTTGTCCCCATCATCCCGATGGTGTGATTGATGACTATCGCGAAGCGTGTCATTGTCGCAAACCACAACCAGGTTTATTGTTACAGGCGGCCGCTGATCTCCAATTGGATCTTAGCCAATGCTGGTTGATTGGGGATCGACCAAGCGATCTTGAGGCAGGGGCGCAGGCGGGATGCCGGACCGTGCTGGTACGTACTGGCTTCGGCAAACACGTTGACACGGTAGCCCTGGATCGAACTCGGCTTCGTCTGGAATTGGTTGCCACAGATCTGGCGGACGCTGTGTGCAAATTAGGGTTGGACCGGCAACACCGCTGTGCAGCTTGAACCAGATTCAAAGTCCGACCAGGCAGGACAGCAAGTAGAATTGTCGACCCCCCTCAGACCAATTGAGGGGTTGAACCCACCTGCACGTCTGACAGCCTCAGCTCGATGAAATTGCGGCCGTTAAGTGTGTTCCAGTCAGGCTTAAAGGCGATGCAAACGCGGCTGGCGTTTTGTAGCTCTTCCAGACGGTTCGCCATGTTCCAGCCGACACACCGGAAGCGTTGCCCCCCCTGCACAGCCATGAAGGACAGATGGTTCTTTTCCTTCCCGATGCACCGAACCTGTTCGATAGCGACGTCTACGGCCAGGAAACAGGGGGCGGGATTGTCCTCACCGCATGGTTCCAGTTGTTCCAGTTCACGCATTAGTGCTGGAGTGATGGCCGCCAGGGGGATTTCGGCGTCCAGCACAAGCCGAGAGGGGGGACAGCCCTGAGGTAATCGGCGGGCCACATAGTGGTTGAAGGCCTTCCGAAAAGCATCGATTCGGTCGGGGCGGATTTTCAGTCCGGCGGCCAGAGGGTGACCGCCATGACCTTCCAGCAAACCATCGCAGGCACGCAAAGCCTCATCCAGGGGCAACTCCCGGACGCTCCGACCACTACCAACGGCCATGCTCATGTCTTCCGCGATGGCTATGACAATAACCGGTTTGCCGTAGCGATCCCTAAGTCGAGCCGCGACAATACCCACGATGCCAGCATGCCACCGGGTGTCCGCAACGACAATTGCCGGGTCATTTTGCCAGTAGCGTTCAATCTGCTCACAGGCCTGTTCGATGATTTGTCGTTCCAGTTGCCGCCGTTGCAAGTTTAATTTTTCCAAAAATCGGGCATGAGTGATGGCTTGCGTATACGAAGTTGTCGTGAGCAGGTCTACGGCCAGGCAAGCGTAGTCGAAACGCCCCGCAGCGTTAAGGAGAGGGGCCAGGTGATAACCGATGTTTTCAGCTTTCAACCGCTTTTCACCGTGGAGGCGGGCCACCTCTATCAAGGCCTGTAAGCCCACAATGGGATGCTCCAGAATGTATTTCAATCCGTATCGCACAAACAAGCGGTTTTCGCCTCGCAAAGGGACTACATCGGCCACCAGCCCCAGAGCGGCCAGCCCCACCCCCTCCAACAGAATCTGCCTCAGGTCATCGGGAAGTCGACCACTCGTCGTTCCGCTGAACTGTTGGGCAATGGCCCAGGCCAGTTTGAAGGCCACTCCCGCCCCTGATAGATCGCCGTAAGGGTAATGTCCTGGCGGAATGCGTGGATGAACTACCACGGCCGCTGGGGGGACGAGCACTAGCCCCTGGTCATCGACACGCGATTGATGATGGTCCGTAATGATCAATTCCAGCCCTAATTGTTGGGCCAACTCGGCCTCTGCCAGAGCGGCAATGCCACAATCCACCGTAATGACCATTTGCACGCCTTGGGCATGGAACTGACGCAGCCGGTCTGCGTGCAGCCCGTACCCCTCGGCCAAGCGGCGGGGCACGTAATACTCCACACGGGCCTGCAAATGCCGCAACAGGCGGAACAGAATGGCCGTCCCGGTCACCCCGTCGACGTCGTAATCACCATATATACAAATTTTTCGCTTATCCCGGATAGCCGCTACGATCCGGCGAGCGGCCTCATCCACCCCGGCCAGATGATGAGGAGGGAGCAGGTCCTTCAACTTACCGAACAGGAAGCAGCGAGCCTCATCCGCTCGCCTAATACCACGCTGCCATAATAGCTGGGCCACCACTTCCGAAATCTGGGCCGCACGGGCCAATTGTCGCACAGCTGTAGCATCTGGGGCAGGCAATAAATGCCACACCTTAGCGTGGCCAGACATGCTCCTCCTCCCATCTGGGCAAGTATCGTACATCCTAACAAGGATAATCCGAGATTGAGTAGGTCATTCGCAACGCCTCCCTGCCGTAGGTTAATGTCGCCTTTTACCCAGACTAGCTTCGGTTATCTTGCCACAACCACATTATTCATAAGAAGTTACATACGCTGTCTTCGATTGATTAACCAATCCTAAAAGGGGGCCGGGTTTTCTATTGAGCAGTTGCAACCATCAGTACTGATACTGTTGGTATTCCAACTGTTGCTGTCTTTTTCCTTGCAAGGGTTACCACCGGCATGGAGCTACCTTGCTGGGGATCATGACGCTACTTTTCCCACACGGAACTTTGGGACATGCAGCGGGAAAAGCCGATGTGTGTGCATGAAAGGGTCTGGGCCGTGCGTGCCAGACGGTGATTCTTGAAGCCCATGTTCAGAGGAGGAAACACCCTTGTATAGCACAATTCTGCTTCTATCGTCTGCATTAGGCGCGGGCGGCGATGTTGTTCCGGCAGGTGGTTGGGGTTTAGGGCCGCGAGATACAGCGGGTTGCCATGGTACCCCTGCTACGCCTCCACCATGTTGCGACATGCCCGCCCCGAGCTTGCTCGATCGCTGGCGGGCCAAAGCGGCGGCCAAGAAACAAGAATGTTGTCCAGCATCACCAGTCCCTGCTGCTGAAGCCAAACCGGCCGCACCGGCCCCCGCACAGCCACCGACTTCGGTTTGTTGCCCGGAATCGTGTGCCCCACGAGTCGGATTACTCGATCGGTTACGTGCACGTTTGGCCGCACGCAAACACAAGGATTGCTGTGATCCTTGCGGCGGAGGATGTGCCCCCACTCCCACACCCGAACAGAAGCCCCCGGCGGGCAGTCCTCCTCCCAAGGAGATGCCCAAACCTAAGGAGAAAACGGAAGCCCCTACTGTCTCTCCCAACCCAGCCGTCGCCGTACCAGTTCCTCCATCCGCCCCTTCCAGCTCCAGCAACGGCACGCCCTACTGATGATCTCATCTGTGCAAACAACAAATCGCACGACGAGACCATCCCTGAATAAATAATGATTGTCAACTGACCGGTTGGGTCTGTGCCCACTCCCCAGACCCAACCGGTTACGTCTCGTGGGAGCGCACCAGCGGCACAAGTTTTACCTCAAGGTGGAAGCCAACTTGTGTTGAACAAGTCAAGTCCTCTTCTCGCGGCGGCCCCTTCTTTTTAAGGTGAAGTTGTCTCCCCCGTCACTGCTCCTTGGTTACAGAGAGTTTCACGGATGCCCGCTGCCCAGGACGGAGCCGAACTGGCACGTAAGATAGCCCGGCTCGTAGAAGAAAAAGGCTGGAACCAGGAAGACTTTGCTCGCATCGCCCGCTTGAACCGGCATACGGTCCGCCACATCCTTCGGGGCCAGGTCAAGCGGCAGCTACGCAACGCTACCATCAGTCAATGCGCCGAAGCGTTGGGTTTAACGGTCAGCGAATTGCGTGATTTACCTTTAGATTGTCTTCTGGCACGGATGCGGGGCCGGGTCCCGCCTGCCTCCGAAGCTATACGACTGTTACGAGAACGAGCGGCTTTGCCTGAATTAATTGAATGGTTAGACACTCACCCTGATCGTGCCGCCCAGCTTACCGTAGCCGAAGTGCAAGAACTGTTGGCGGCCCAGGAACCGGGAGGGTACTTGCACGAACTGGACGTCGAAACCGCTCTTACCCTGCTGGAACACCGTCGCCGTATCCTCGATTACCTCCGACGAATCTCCGATGTTGAGGTGCTTCACGCAGTGGAACAGCTCGTTGCGGTTCTAGCCAATCGCTAACCAAGCCTAATCAATAATGGTCAATTTCACAGTATTACTTTGCCTTTGAATGAAGTGCCCGAAGCAAACTTACCCAACGCGGCTCAAAAAAATGACTTCCGGTTCATTTTTCGCTTGATCTTCTCATCATCTTCGGATAGCTTGAATAAGCAGCATGGCCAAATCATGTCGTTGGGTTATTGGCCGTGCACCTTTCCTCTTTTTGTTCCCGTAATGAGGTGTATTTCTATGACGCGACGACGCTCTGGTTTCCGGACGGCGTTCACCCTGATTGAGTTGTTAGTGGTGATCGCCATCATTGCCATCCTTGTGGGCTTGTTGCTGCCGGCTATTCAGAAAGTCCGCGAGGCAGCCGCTCGCGCCAGTGCCCAGAACAATCTTAAACAGATCGGCCTGGCTATGCACAATTATCATGATGCCCGAGGCCGGATTCCTCACAACGGCATGAACACCACCCGGCCCGCTGACTGGTGTTGGGCCTACCACTTGCTACCCTTCATGGAGCAAGAGGCCATGTTCAATCAGGCTGGTGGTGCTGGCCTGACACCTCTGAGCCCCCCGGGTGGCGTTCCCGTCAAAAGCTATCTTTGCCCCGCTCGAGGCCGTGCAGGATTTTCTACAACTGGTGCCAATAGCCCGGGGTACAATGGTCCTTTTGTTGACTACAAGATTAACTGGAACTCTTTTGGTGGATCTTATTCCAATGCGGACACCTCTAATCCCGCTCAATCCGCCTCGATGCGTCTGACTATGAGCCAAATTACAGGTGCACGAGGTACCAGCAACCTGATCTATGTGGGCCAAGGCTATCTCAACACCAACGAATATCGACGCACTCACGGAAGTAACTGGGAAGAAGTCATCTACTCCGGTGGCTACGGTGGAACGGGTCGTGGTGGTTTGACAATCCTCAAAGACAACCCAAACCAAGGCCAAGGTGACCTCTGGGGATCTCCCTTTGCTGGCGGTTGTCCGTTCTTGATGTGCGACGGCAGCGTTCGCATGGTTAACTATGCATTCAGCGGCTCGGTCAACTTCCAGGTCTCCATGCAATGGAACAGCTTGAACCCAGCGACTCTCAACGAGTAGGTAATACTAGGGTGAATCCCACACCTGTGACTGACATATGCCGCTCTGAGGGAGAGATTTAAAGCGGCCCCCCGAGAAGCTGAACTCAACCAACGCGTGCTTGCTAGCCAAACACATAGAGTAGCAAGCCTAAATCATTGCAACCCGTAGCACCCGTAAAGCAAACTCAGTTCACAGGCCGGGTTTCACCCCGGCCTTCTCTTTTTCAGAACCATTTCGTGCTATTCTATTGACCCTGTGTCTCAATTGTTTGCAGAGTGCCTCTAGAATTGACCTTGGCTTCAGTTGCGGTGAATGGAATCCGGCGGACCAAGTATTCGATGGGAGCATCTATCATGCCAAGTGCCGTTTGCGAATGGGTGGCGGGCACCACGATCTGTTTGGGACTAGCGGGCTTGATCGGTTTACTCCCTGGCGATCTGCCAACCGACTCGCTCTTGGGTAAAGAATCACTGTCAGCGGAAAAAATACTGCTCAAGTGTGATGAAACTGAGTCAGACCCTTCACGCTCGGATCAGTCGGAACTTACCCGGGACAAAGGGCTGTCGCCTCTAGGGATTGAGCTTCAGAAGCGTTCAGAGGTCCTACCGTTTGTGCAGCTGAGCGAAGGGGCACGCGGATTCGTCCTTGCCGGCACGTCGCAATCGTTTCGACCCTGGGGATTCAATTACGATCACGACGAACGGGGTCGGCTCCTGGAGGATTATTGGGAAAGCGAATGGGCCAAAGTAGAAGAAGACTTTGCCGAGATGAAAGCGCTCGGGGCCAACTGCGTGCGGGTCCATCTGCAATTTGGCCAATTCATGGAGGCAATTGACAAACCGAACAGCAAGGCATTACGGCAACTGGAGCGTCTTCTGCGGCTGGCCGAGCAGCAGGGCCTTTACCTGGACCTAACAGGCTTGGGATGTTACCACAAAAAGGACGTGCCAGCCTGGTACGATGCTCTGGACGAAGCCGGACGCTGGCAAGCACAAGCACGGTTCTGGACCGCGGTGGCCGAGCGAGCAGCCCACAGTCCGGCTGTTTTCTGCTACGATCTGATGAACGAACCTGTGGTTCCCGGAGGCAAACGCGAGGCCGGTGACTGGCTGCCACCGCCATTTGGCGACAAGCATTTTGTCCAGTTCATTACACTAGACCAAGGCCAACGCACCCGGCCTGAGATTGCCCGAGCCTGGATTCGGCAACTGGTGCAGGCCATCCGACGGGTCGATCGCCGCCATCTGATCACCGTGGGGCTGGTCGACTGGAGCCTGGACCGCCCCGGACTCACCTCCGGTTTCGTCCCTGAAAAAATCGTCGCCGAGCTGGATCTCATCGCCGTACACATTTACCCCCACAAGGGGAAAGTGAACGAAGCACTGGAAACGTTACGGGGCTTTGCCGTTGGTAAACCGGTAGTGATTGAAGAGTCGTTCCCCCTTTGGTGTACGGCCGAAGAGTTGGAAAAATTTGTCGAGCAGTCGCAGCGTTGGGCCTCGGGATGGTTTTTCTTCTACTGGGGTCGCACCCCGGAACAATTACAGCGCGATAAAGACATCAGCTCCGCCTTGCAACGAGCCTGGTTGGAACGCTTCCGCAAACTGGCTCCCAATTATGCAACGCCTTGGAGGCCTTGACTTTCCCGGGTGCAGCCACTTTCACAATTCATACATCCGTCACATGTCCGTTGCGCCTAACACCTTTGCTGCGGAGCCTGTGTTGGTGAAACTTTGGGTGTAGCCCCAAGGGAGTGGTCATGGACGATTCTCCTCAGGGCGATGGAATAGCAGAAGGTACATCGGTGGGGGGTGGAGAACCAGAAGCCGACGGCGGAGTATTGCAAGTGGATGCCGGCTCCAACGGCAACAGCAATCGGAAGACACTTCCGCGTAGCGGCACTGACTCGATGTCGATCCGGCCGCCATGGTGTTCCATGACCATCGCTACGAAGGACAACCCTAACCCCATCCCGGAAGAGTAGCCCTCATACAAGGCATTGTCACGCTTGGTGGAAAAGTAGGTTCGCAGGCATTGGGAGCGTACTTCTTCGGTCATACCGATGCCGTTATCAGCGACCTCCAGGATGGCTTCATCACCCTGTCGAAACAGCCGTAAGTGGACGTGTCCTTTCCAGGAAGCCGCGGCGAGCAAGCGCTGACGTCTTCGGACAGGATCGTCATCTTTGCGGGCCTCCAGCCGCAAGTAGTTGCGCATTTCAAATGTCGCATCGCGAGCGTTGAACAGGAGGTTTTCGATCGCTTGCTGCAGGTGGGAAAGGTCCCCCCGGACCCACAAGGGATGTTCCGGCAGGTGCAGGTGCAATTCGACCTTCCATTTGTCGCGTGCCGTGTCCCGCCAGGTATGCTCGGTGTCCTGAAGCAAAGAGGCCAGATTCACGCGAGCCATGGCGGTTTGCGTGGGATCGCGGCGGACCGTGCGCAGGATCTGTTGCAAGCGTTCGGTGACCGTTCCCAGGGTAGCTCGAACTTCCTGCAACATCTGTTTATGTTCGTCAGCCAGGCTGGAGGCATCAAGACAGCGTGCTAACAGATCGTTGGGCCGCACCAACAGGTTTTTTATGTTATGGGCGTAGCTGCCAGCCAGAATACCGATGCTGGCATAAAGTTGAGAGCGTAATTCGAAGGCCCGGCGTTCCGCTTCCGCGGCACGTTGTTCCAGGCGGGCCGCCTCCAGTTGTTGTTCGAGCATGCGGCGACGTAGCTCCTGGCCGGCTCGTTCCGCCTCCTGCTGTTTGAGCTGGGCCTGGAGCACTTGCCGTTCCATTTCCGCATGGGCAATGCGGGCCTGGAGCAGTTCCCGTTCACGTTGTTCGGCCGCCATGGTCTGCTGCCACCGCTCGCGTTCCAAGCGGCGTTCCTGCCGCCAGAACCGGCCGGTCTGATAAAACGCTAGCAGCGTGCTGACCAGTAAAACGGCTGCCGCTATCGACTGCCACCAGCGATATTCTTCCTGCTGCAACTGGACTCGATTGTAGGTATGCAAGCGGTAATCGACCTGAATGACCGGATAGACCTCGAGCTGGGCCGATGTGGCCGGGACAATCGTGAGGGTGTGCCAGAGCGGTCGGGCGGCAGCCGGCATGAACAACTTCGGCGATTGCCACCGGATCGGCTCCGGTCCCGATCGCCAGGCGGCAGGTCCATCAAAACGCACCTCCAGCCGTGCTACTTCCGGAAATAACGGCAATTGCGTCGCATGAAGCCGCAACGGCTCGACCATTGCCCGCATATGCTCAAATAATTCATTCCGCTTATTGCGTCGACGGACGTCCAAGGCGGGGTCGTCGTCACCACTCGCTCCCTCCCCGGCGCGGTGCAACTCCACGTATTCGAACGCCAGCTCGGTCAGTGTTTTGCGAAAAATGCGAGTGTTTTCCACCCATTCGCGGATATTGGCCTCATCGGCCACTTCGTTCCACTGCGCCCGACTGTAGAGCAGCCAGACGAGTAAACCAGCCGTGCTCAGCCACAGCACCATCAAGGGCATCAGCCGCAGCAGGAATCGCCCCAAAGAGGGCGTCGGAGCATTCCGGGCTGAGCCGAGTGGCGTTGCCGACCGTTCGAGTGATCCGGCTGGCTCTGAAGTATCAAGGGGAGCGCTCATAACTGATCCGATACAACAAGCGACGATGCAAACAAAACCATCCCCTTTCTGGACCCTGACGGGTGTAGACCTCGATGACGCCTTCGCTGTCAGGAGATTGGAAGGGGGCCATGTTCAAGGGACGAAGCACCACGATGTGTTCACCGCGGCCACCCAGACGATTCCCTTGTGCATCAAACACCGCTGGCTCCAGGCTCCGCAAAGCCTGATGCAATTGTTCTGGATTGGCAACCAGAGCAGGCGATTGGGCGGAATAGGCCGCCGTCACTAACACTTCACTCATCCAACGGAAATGTTCCACGTCTTCGGTCGTTGTGCGGACCTCAGTAGCCGCAGGGGCAGGCAGGGTATAGTCCCGGGGCAGAGCCACAGTCGTTTGGGGATCATCCCAAGCGAACGGATCAGCATGGGTAAACAACACTAGCGGCACGGGTATCGTTCGGATCGGCCAGGCTACTTCCCGGTCGCGGAATACGGTGTTAACCGTGATACCATCTCCAATAACTGCCACCAATTGTTCACCGATCTCCGATTGTTCCTGCACCAAAGCTCGGAGAACGCGTCGGGCCGGAGCCGTTACCGTAGGCAACAACAACAGTGTCCGCCGGGAAGAAGGCGGTAGATGCTGCAAGATGTGGGCGACCGCGTCGGCTTCGGCGGCGTTTGGTTGATGCACCGGCCCGGTACTGAAGGGGATCTGCGACCGCATCAACAGTAGATGGGGGACACCAGCAGCCGTCGGGCAGCGCCGGCTCAACTGACGCCGCAGGTGGAAACTCAGGTCCAATGAGTACGGATCATCCTGCCAATCGATGGCAAAGGCGGGTATTTCGGGGGCCAGAAGGGCGGTCAACGTACCCCAGGGATCCCGCCAGCCTCCTCCCCATGCCAGTGTGGCCGGCTCGATACCTGAATGGGGACGTAAGGACGGCTCCGTCAGCAAAAAATCGACCAAAGCCTCCGCCATCTGCCGATTGGAAAAACAGAAGCGGAAGGTACGCTCATATAACGACACCAGCAGTGGCCCAGCCGGTCCGGTCATGGCCACGTCGCTGGAGATCTGCTCGGCAGTCGCTGCCACCAGGATTAGAACCGGTTTGTCGGGCTGAGGGCTGGCACGCAAGGCCTCGGCCAGCTCAGCTGCACGGTCACTCGACCAGCCCGCGATTACTGCCAAGGGAGGTGGCTGTCGCTGCAACAACTGCTCAATCCACCGGCTTTGGGACATGGCGTCCGTAACTTTGTACCAGCGGAAGTGTAGCCGCCCAACCCGGTCCGACCGTCCAACGATGACCTCCGGCACCGCTGTCGTCTGTTGCGGATAGGCATGACGGTCGTCCACATACAATTGGGGAACACGTCCCGATCCTTCCGCGCGTTTCAGTCCGCGGACAAAGTTGTCCCAGGTCTCGTAAGCAGTGGGAGTGTGCAGCCAGGCGATTTCCTGATCACCACTGGGCACGGGACGGACCCATCGGGCCGAGCCTGATTGCCGACTCAACCACCCGATTAAAGCCCCTCCGCTACCCACCAGCAGCAGCAGAACACCAATTCTGGATAAACTGCGCCACCATTCCAACTTTTGCATAGTCTCGTCCGTCGATGTTGATCTGTTCTGCTCCACTATATGCTCACTCGAGTCGATACCCCAGCTGAATTCTAAAATCGCTATGCTTAATGGTTATGATAAACCTGACTGATAACGACTTCCTTGCCGTACCACCAGCAGAGGCACATTAACCACGACCGTTGATATTTAGTCCAGTGTGTCTGTACAGACGTTTTAACACGTCTTATAGCAACCGGTAAACTCGCTCGCATATCTAGTGACGAGCCGTCCAAGGGAGTGATGATAGTAGTTAAACTGCATGGCCCCGGGAACAAACCGAGGGTATGGGTTGTTGCGATTGCAACACACAAAAGCTTGACAAAAGGGGTTCCAAAGAGCCAATCTCAACTGTTGCAGGCCCAGGGAGATAGACTAGAATGGCCGACATACAGCCCTTGTCCCTCGTTGGTCTTTTGGATCCGGCCAAGTGGCACTGGTCGGAACAGAGGGAGGGTATGCAGTCATGACGGCAGCAACAGCGGCGACTCGGAAAGGCCCTGCGATGGAAAAGATTCTGTGCTATGGCTCGCTGGCAGTGGCCATTTTGGTTCTCCTGATGTTCCTGCTGGATGTGATCGCGGGCTTACCGTTTGGGGGCGGACCTTTCTTCGTGGTCGACATTCTAGGTGTATTGGCCTCGGCTATCGTAATTTATCTGGCGATCAATGTTATGAAAGACCTTAAATGATTCGCCGCCTTGCCCGGATCAGTTGTGATCTGAATGCTGAGCCTTGCTTCCCCCTTGGTTCCGGACCGCATCGACCAAGGCATTGAGTAATCCTTCTTCTGTAAAAGTGTTCGCCTCAGCGGCGACTGGTAGACCCGCCTGGCGTACTACGTTTGCCGTTTCAGGACTGATTGCAACCAGACCGACCTTGCCTTGTCGGATTTGCTGCTCAATCGCGGCGTCGCAATACTCCAGAAAGCGACGGGCGATATTGCTACTGGTCAGGGTCACCCAGCGGATAGCTCCATGGCGTAGACTGTCAAGCACCGCGGGAACCGGCGGTGCACCAGGGGCTTGCTCGTAGACCGTGATCTGTTTCAACTTTTGGACATCATCACGGAGTGCTTGTGGCAAGACGTCACGTCCCTGGTCTGCTCGGGCTAGCAGGACCCGCTGTCCCCGGACGCAGGGGCGTAAAGCGGCCGCCAATCCTTCCGACGAAAACTGTCTTTCGGGAACTAGATCGGCTCGCAGATGATAAGTCTGCAGCGTTTCTGCCGTTTTGGGACCAATAGCGGCCAGACGGACCGAGCCGAACAGTCGCAGGTCGCGTCCGCGCTCCCAGGCCCGTCGCAACAGCCCGTGCACACCATTGGCACTAGTAAACACGAGCCAGTCCCACTGTCCCAGAGCCAGCTCGTCCAAAGCGGTGTCCATGGGGGTCAGATCTGCGGGCGGGCGGATCACCAGAGCGGGCCAATGATAAACCACGGCCCCCCATCTTTCCAATCGGCGAATCATTGTCGTCGCCTGGTGGGCCGGTCGGGTCACAAGCACGCTTTGACCAAACAAAGGACGACGCTCCGACCAGGGCTGATCCACCTGCTGACCCACCGCTTCACCGATCAGGATTAAAGCGGGCGGCTGAATACCAGCCCGTTGCTGGACCCGTTCCAGCTCGCCAAGTCGACAAACTATGCGGCGTTGGGTTGCCCAACTGACGTGGCTAACCAGAGCCGCTGGCGTATCCGCCGACTTGCCATGCTCCAGCAAGCAGGCAACGATTTGCGGCAAACGGTTGATCCCCATATAGATGGCCAGGGTACCCGGAAACTGGGCTAGGGCCTGCCAGTTGAGTCGCCCCTCCCCCTTTTCCGGGCACTCATGACCGGTGATTAGTGCCAGGGCACTAGCGTAGCGGCGGTGTGTCAGCGGGATTTCCAGATAGGCCCCAGCAGCCAAGGCTGCCGTAACTCCTGGAACAATCTCGAAGGCGATACCGGCCTGACGCAGAGCTGCAATTTCTTCGCCACCCCGACCAAAAATGAGGGGGTCCCCCCCCTTCAACCGCACCACACAGCGGCCAGACCGCGCTGCCGCGATCATCAAGTCCAGCACCGGTCCTGTTTTGTCCGCGTGCCGACCGGGCAGATCTCCCACGCAAACGCGATCAGCATTGGGACGGGCCACAGCTAGTAGTCGTTCGGGCACCAGTTGATCGTAAATGATCAGATCGGCTTGCTGGAGCAATTCCACGGCCCGGACCGTGAGCAGGTCGGGGCTGCCCGGACCCGCGCCCACCAGAAATACACGCGGCTCATCGCCCAGTTCAGTTGCTTCACCTGCAGAGCAAACAAACTCGCTGCTGGTTTGTTGTTCAATTATCATTTCCCCTCGTGCCCGCGTGCTTGCTGGATGGGACACGTTGTCGAAAGACCGAGTATCTCAATTAACCGTTATCGCCCTTGGGTATGCGGCCGATCCCATTATATGGCCTCAGTTCAGGTACCGGCCTTCGCTTGCCAGCACTGGCTCCGCAGTTTTCGTTGAGTCTGGCAGGATTACACGGCCACCTCTTCGGCTTCTTCCCATTCCTCTTCGTCGCTTTCTAGAGGGTACAGCCGGCAAATGACTATTCCCAATAAATACAAGGCAAACAGCGGTAGGAACAGGTACAGCATAGTGACGGCATCTGGCGTAGGGGTAATCATGGCCGCGAACACGGCTAATAACATGCAGGCATGCCGCCATTTGGACAAGTAATCTTCCACGCTGAAAATACCCAAACGATACAGGAACACCATGACCAGCGGCGTCTGGAACGATACGCCGAAGACCAATGGCAGGATAATCGCCAGGCTGAACCAGTCACTCAAACGGATATCCGGATCCAACCCCAGCCATTCGTTGAAAATGAGCAATGCTTTGACAGCTCCAGGGAGCACCAGAAATTGGCACATCAGCACACCAGCCAAAAACAAGCTAACACTGGGTCCGAGCATCCAATAGACGTACCGCTTTTCATGCGGATACAAACCGGCGGCCACAAAAGCCCAGAATTGATACAAAATAAAGGGGCTGCCCAGCACAAACCCACAAAGAATTTGCACCTTGAAATAGACAACAAACCCTTCCTGGACGCTCAAAGTGGTCAGATATTGACGGGTTTCCAGTAGACTCTGTCCTTTCTCGTTCAAGTAGTTGACAAAACCCGGATAAACGCGTAGATGCAGGGTGATGGTCGACGGCGCGTCGGGGCGTGGTGGCCCGAAGGCAGGGGTTAACTCCTGGACGTCGACTTCCGCGGGCATTACCTCCGGAGCACCCAGGAGCAAGCGTCGCTCCTCGACACTCAGGCTGCTCAACGAATGCCCGTTGGCCTCGAGCTTTTTACGAATCCGAGCAATTTCGGCCTGGTCGGCTCGCTCCAGATGTTCCAATTTGTCGGATCGGGCTCGCTCAATGCGACGGTTGTAGAAGTCGTTGACCTGATCCTTGACTGGTTCTGTAATGGCTACCATCACTGGCTTGCCGATACCGATGCGGGGATTGCCCACCGCACTACCGATCCCGTCCAGCACAAAGCCGATGACCATGAAAAAGATTAACCATTTCAGGGCAGTAATCATCCGCTGACGCAGTTCTTCCAGATGTTCGCCGAACGACATCCGCGTATCGGCGAAAATATCATCAGGATACTCGTCATACGGATTTTTCTTGCGCCGCTTCTTTTTAGGAGCCATGCTGCTGTTACCCCAACTCCCTTCTTTTCCAGGATTTTTGCACAAATATGTTGTAATGCTTTTTCTGTTGTTTCACTCCATGGTACTCGCTCTCACTCGGACGCACCTCCTGCAACGTTGGATTGTGCGTCGGTGGTACATCGAATTGTGCATCGGTCCACACCTGAGTAACCTGCACTAAATCCTCATCGCCTATCTACCGGTAAAACGGGCCGGTTATCCCCTCCATCTGCCCCTGCCACTGCTGCAACAACCCTCCACCAATTTTCCACAGTAACCGTCAGTCACTGCTGCCGCGGAAGTACAAGCCGCGACGGCCTGACCAGCACCTCAAAGCCGCTGCTAGACCAACTTAATTTGACACATCTAATGTTTTTGTAAAAAGTAACATAGGTCGATTTGATCACAAAATT
>JANWVV010000239.1 GCA_025055795.1 Gemmataceae bacterium | reverse complement strand
CGCCTTTCGGCATCACTGCATTCAACACTTGATGGTTTGTTGTGCGATTTCGTACGGATCATCACGTGCTCAACGCCTTTCGGCATCACTGCATTCAACACATCGTATCCGATTTGGTACCCGATCAGCATACCGAGGTGCTCAACGCCTTTCGGCATCACTGCATTCAACACGAAACCTGACATAGATAAGTTGAAAGAGAAGTGTGCTCAACGCCTTTCGGCATCACTGCATTCAACACATGAACTTCTTCTCTCAGATGGCTGGTTCAACTATAGAGTGCTCAACGCCTTTCGGCATCACTGCATTCAACACGATAAATCTCCAGAAGAACCTCTGGTCAACAAAAACGTGCTCAACGCCTTTCGGCATCACTGCATTCAACACCTTGATCAGTTCATCCTCGTTCCTTACCGACCAAACGTGCTCAACGCCTTTCGGCATCACTGCATTCAACACAGGGTCCTTTAGCGGAGTAACGAGCAGTGCCAGACAGTGCTCAACGCCTTTCGGCATCACTGCATTC
>JANWVV010000238.1 GCA_025055795.1 Gemmataceae bacterium | reverse complement strand
AGAGCCTGCTGTGCGTTTCGTGATCACCCCCGCCGCATTGTCACCACCGCGATGCCGGTCACCACGGCCAGCCCGCCCAGCAGCGCCTGTGCGCCCGGCCAAATCCCGAACAGCGCCAGCGACCACAGGATGGCCACCACCGGGCTGAAGGTGAGCACCAGCGAGTGCAGGGTGATGGTCAGCCGGCGCAACGCCAAGTAGTACAGCGCGCGGCTAATGACCACATCTACCGTTCCGGCCACGAAGAGCAGCAACCACGTCGTCGCATCCGGCCATTGCCACGCCCCCTGCGCAGTGACGGCCAGCAGCAAAAAGCCCGTCGTCGCGGCCAGCCGCCAGACGAAGAACTCCAAAAAGGCCATCTCCCCGCCGTGGCGCTTGACCAGCGCGGCATGCACGGCGTAAAGCAACGCCGAGCCGATGACCAGCAGCGAGCCGAGACGGAAATAGTCGCCGGGCTGGAAGGAGATGAGGCCGGCGCCGAACAGCGTGAGCGCCGCGCCTGCCCACTGTCGCCTGCTCAGCC
>JANWVV010000237.1 GCA_025055795.1 Gemmataceae bacterium | reverse complement strand
AGTGATGCCGAAAGGCGTTGAGCACACCACGACCGTCGGAATTTGAGTGATTATTCCAAAGTGTTGAATGCAGTGATGCCGAAAGGCGTTGAGCACCCCTTGGCCTTGGGCACTCGCCCGAGCAAGGGAAGTGTTGAATGCAGTGATGCCGAAAGGCGTTGAGCACCATGCGCGAACTCGCCTGCCGTACGCCGTCAGCGAGTGTTGAATGCAGTGATGCCGAAAGGCGTTGAGCACGTGGCTGATCCGAATGATACTATCTCCGTGAGGAGGTCGTGTGTTGAATGCAGTGATGCCGAAAGGCGTTGAGCACGGAGAAAGTTTGAACCACCAGTGCGGGTCCTGCTGGTGTTGAATGCAGTGATGCCGAAAGGCGTTGAGCACGGTTGTGTGTAAGCGAGCATGACACGCTGCAGGAGGTGTTGAATGCAGTGATGCCGAAAGGCGTTGAGCACACTATATGAAGTTCAGAAGGCTGAGCCCAAGACACTCTCTTTAATGCAGTGATGCCGAAGGGCGTTGAGCAC
>JANWVV010000236.1 GCA_025055795.1 Gemmataceae bacterium | reverse complement strand
CAGATCGGCATCCCCTTCGACCGCATGGACGAGGAGTACCTGGAGAGGCCCCGCAAGTGGCAGATCAGCGACCTGGGCCGGTTCATGCTGCTCATCGGCCCGATCAGTTCGATCTTCGACATCACCACCTTCTGCGTCCTGTACTTCGTCTTCCAGGCCAACACGCCGGAGAAGCAGGCCTTGTTCCAGTCCGGCTGGTTCGTCGAGGGGCTGCTGTCGCAGACGCTCATCATCCACATGATCCGCACGGCCAAGGTGCCGTTCCTCCAGAGCGTGGCCGCAGCGCCTCTCCTGATGCTGACCCTGTGCATCATGGCGGTGGGAATCGCGGTCCCCTACAGTCCGCTGGGGGAAGCCGTGGGCATGGTGCCGCTGCCCGCTGCCTACTTCCCCTGGCTGGCGGCGACGCTCTTGGCGTATTGCCTGCTGACGCAGGTGGTGAAACGCTGGTACATCCGCCGCTTCGGCATGTGGCTGTGAGGGGGGAACACGAGGAGGCCAAGCAATGGCGTTTGGGGCGATCCTGG
>JANWVV010000235.1 GCA_025055795.1 Gemmataceae bacterium | reverse complement strand
CCGCATCCCTGCAGCAATGCATTCATCAAGAGGCCGGAGAGGCTGGATACCCTCCACTTTTCTTCCTCGTGCTCAACGCCTTTCGGCATCACTGCATTCAACACTGGACATGCCAGCAGTCACTCGATAGGACCTGGAGTCCCCTGTGCTCAACGCCTTTCGGCATCACTGCATTCAACACAGATATCTTTCCACATAACTAATAGCGCGGACATTTAGTGCTCAACGCCTTTCGGCATCACTGCATTCAACACGATATGTCTAAAGATACAACCAGTTCACTGTTTACTAGTGCTCAACGCCTTTCGGCATCACTGCATTCAACACTCATCGGCGCCATCTTCGGCGCCATCGTCGGAGGAGTGCTCAACGCCTTTCGGCATCACTGCATTCAACACCTGTCGTCCCGCCGCCCGCCCCGGCTGCGCCGGCGAGTGCTCAACGCCTTTCGGCATCACTGCATTCAACACGGCCTCCGATCTAGCCCGCCGCGCCCTGGCCGGCAAAGTGCTCAACGCCTTTCGGCATC
>JANWVV010000234.1 GCA_025055795.1 Gemmataceae bacterium | reverse complement strand
AGTGATGCCGAAAGGCGTTGAGCACTATACGGGACGAGCCTCAGCTAAAAATATAGGGGAGGGTGTTGAATGCAGTGATGCCGAAAGGCGTTGAGCACGTAGGTCATTAACCTCACACCATGCTGCTGTAAGTACAAAACGTGTTGAATGCAGTGATGCCGAAAGGCGTTGAGCACCGATGTCGTGGATGGCGGCGTTAATGTGATCGCTTGACGTGTTGAATGCAGTGATGCCGAAAGGCGTTGAGCACCTTATGTGCAGCCTTTCACATTCCACGTCTACGGGGTGTTGAATGCAGTGATGCCGAAAGGCGTTGAGCACGTGGCGGGGACGGCGGGACCGCCGCCGGTCCTGATGTGTTGAATGCAGTGATGCCGAAAGGCGTTGAGCACATGGCGGGGCTGCACGAGCCTCGTCACTATCCCGGGTGTTGAATGCAGTGATGCCGAAAGGCGTTGAGCACATATCCAACAATACGCAACAGTTTATAGAAATAAATGTGGTGAATGCAGTTATGCAGAAAGGCGTTGA
>JANWVV010000233.1 GCA_025055795.1 Gemmataceae bacterium | reverse complement strand
GGCATCACTGCATTCAACACCAGGGAATTTGGGATGCACGGACGGTCGGATAGTTGGTGCTCAACGCCTTTCGGCATCACTGCATTCAACACACGCCCAGTGCGAACTAATGCGTGCCTCATTCCTGGACGAGCGTGCTCAACGCCTTTCGGCATCACTGCATTCAACACGATAACAGTTCCCTTATGCAGTGTCAGGCCGAATACAGTGCTCAACGCCTTTCGGCATCACTGCATTCAACATAGGAGGTGGTGGGACTGGCGGCTGGTCGTCGCCGCCCTGTGCTCAACGCCTTTCGGCATCACTGCATTCAACACCATAGGTAGCACACGAAATTGTGACGTTCCATCGGATTGTGCTCAACGCCTTTCGGCATCACTGCATTCAACACACCAGTGCACCCGATGGAACGCAAGAACTTCATCGCGTACCGTGCTCAACGCCTTTCGGCATCACTGCATTCAACACCTGACAGTGGCTCCGGATAGGGCCCAGGGGTCGTCCGTACGGTGCTCAACGCCTTTCGGCATCA
>JANWVV010000232.1 GCA_025055795.1 Gemmataceae bacterium | reverse complement strand
CCTGAGAGCAGCACCGGCATCCCGACGGATCATCCAACCTGCTAAAAACTCGCCGACAGGCCGCCGGGGGGCTCGCCGGCGCAGCTATTGCAAGCGGCGGCTTGACTCCGCAGTGAGATGACCTACGCTGCGCTCACACTCAATCACGACACCCGCCCGACGGCCGCGCGCCGCCTGGCACAACAGAAACACAGCCGATGAACACAAACCGCTTTCCGAGCCGGCAGGCCGGTTTCACTTTGATCGAACTGCTCGTGGTGATCGCGATCATTGCCATTCTTGCCGCGCTCCTGCTCCCTTCGCTCGGCAAGTCGAAGGAACTGGCAACCGGAACGCGCTGCCAGAACAACCAAAAACAGCTCGGCCTGGCTTTCTATCTCTACGCCGACGACAACGCCGACCACATTGTGGGCATGAGCACCTACCGCGAAGGCCGTGATTTCTGGACCGGCCCAAAGCCGGTGCCCGGTTTTCAAGGCAGCGCGCGCGCCCGGGCGCTGGCCGAAACCCAGGAGGGCCTCAAGCGGGGCAAG
>JANWVV010000231.1 GCA_025055795.1 Gemmataceae bacterium | reverse complement strand
GGCCCCGGCGTGTTAGTCAACGGACCCACCCACACCGACGGATTGACGCCCCCCACTGCCACCACGCCAATGTTGTAGGTGCCCGCCACCGTGTTGGCCGTCAGCGTCTTCACCACCTGCCCGGCCGCGTTGGTCACTCCGGTGATACCCCCAGACAGTGTACCACTGGCACCCGCTGTCGGCAGGAAAAAGACCACGGTCACGCCGGGAACTGGGTTGCCATACTGATCGGTCACCGTCACGACAATCTGGTTGCCAAAAGCGGTGTTGACCTGGGTTGATTGACCGCCGCCGCTGACGGTAATGTTGGCTGGTGCTGCAGCAAGGTTGGTCAGGCTGAACGACCCGGTCGGATTGCTGCCACCACTCACCTGTACCCCGACACCGTAACTGCCAGCTACCGTGTTGGCAATAAAATTATTGCTGACCTGACCGAAAGCATTTGTCGTCAGAGTGATAGTGGCAGCATTGTTGGAGAACACACCACTGGCACCGCTGGAAGGCGCAGTCAAAGTAACATTGTAACCCGCCCC
>JANWVV010000230.1 GCA_025055795.1 Gemmataceae bacterium | reverse complement strand
CGTGCTCAACGCCTTTCGGCATCACTGCATTCAACACACCCAGTAGTTTTTGAAGTATCTTGCTCTGGATCAAAGTTCGTGCTCAACGCCTTTCGGCATCACTGCATTCAACACATGCCAACGCCTCGACCACTGCCGTCAGCGCAAGAGTGATCAACGCCTTTCGGCATCACTGCATTCAACACGGCTGGGCGGCGCCCTCATCGGCGCCGTCTGCATCATGTGCTCAACGCCTTTCGGCATCACTGCATTCAACACTCAGAGATATCGTGGACGAGTCTGGGGGGATATATCGTGCTCAACGCCTTTCGGCATCACTGCATTCAACACATTTTAGCTGGATCCATTGCTGGTAAGATTTGATCATGTGCTCAACGCCTTTCGGTCTACCCGATTTCATCACTACCGATGAATCCACCTATACCAGCCCCAGCCAGAGCGTGCTCAACGCCTTTCGGCATCACTGCATTCAACACATGAATTTTTGATGAAAATCGATCATATCCACCACCTGCATGTGCTCAACGCCTTTCG
>JANWVV010000022.1 GCA_025055795.1 Gemmataceae bacterium | reverse complement strand
GTAAATGACCAGGTGCGTGTGCGTAGCGATGGTACACCGTATGTGTACCCTCTCAACTACGGCTTTAATTTTGGTACCTGGCTGGTGTGGAATCCGGCGACCGGCCAGGGAGGCGATGGCGTCTTTTTCCCCAACGCCCGCTTGCGTCCGACCAGCATCACCGATGGTCTGAGCAATACCTTGATGATTGCCGAGGTAAAAGCGTTCACGCCGTATGGTCGGAACATAACCACCCCGGCTTCGCCGATCCCACCAGCTAATGCCGCCGAGGTGGCCGCTTATGTCGCTGCTGCACCGGATAAGCGCATCGGGGTGGTTTTGAACGACAACACTGGACACACCGAGTGGCCCGATGGACGCGTCCACCACAGTGGTTTTACCACTGTGCTGACCCCTAATACCCCAGTACCCTGTGGCGTGCCGTGCATCCGCCAGGAGGCAGACGTTAATACCATGCAGGAGGGGCGCAGTGCGACCATTCCCAGTTACGCGGCCATCACGGCCCGCAGCTACCATCCCAATCTTGTCAATGTCGCTTTGATGGATGGGTCGGTTCGCTCGGTGCGCAACGAAGTGACTTTGCCTGTCTGGCGAGCCCTAGGCACTCGCGCTGGCGGCGAAGTGTTTAATCCGGACTTCTGAATCTTTATTCATAAGAACAAGGAAAAATTCTTCCGCCATGCTAGCTTTTCAGGATTTTCGAGTAGATCTGGTTCAAAAATCTTTAGCTTGCTGTTCAACATGCACTGGTGTTCCATGTTGTGTCGCAACCTGCTGCTTCACAGATTCTTGCTAGGGACGGAAGTGAGCAAGTAAACAAAAGAATAGTATTGTACAGATAGTTGTCTCTCACCAGGATCATACCGAACTAATCAGAGTTCGGAGGTGCTATCGCTGGTTTGGTGTTGGGGCAGCAAGAGGCTGAGGAACCTCGCTAGGAACAACCGGTCGGTGCCGTGGGATAGCCGCACGAAAGTCGCCCAGACTTGGCCAGTAGGTACGACGGGATAAATCCACTTCGGCCACGGCCACTGTGCCCCACTTGGAAGCCTGAGCCAGCACAGTACCACTGCGGTCGTAAACAGCCGAGATCATCCAGTTACTGGACACGTCTTCATAAGTGCTGCTAACCAGAAAAACGTGATTTTCTGCGGCCCGGGCCTGAGCCAACACCGGATTGCATCCCCACACAGGCCAAGCGATGATTTCCGCTCCACGCTTGCTCAACTCTCGCGCTACCTCTGGGAAGAAACCGTCGTAACAGACCATCATGCCAATTCTGCCAATCGACGTGTCAAAAACCGGATACTCGTGACCCGGGGTTAAGCCCGCCTCTTCCTCACTACGAGGGAGACAGACCTTGCGGTATTTGCCCAACATTTGGCCATCCGGACCAAACAAAACGGCTACGTTATAGACGTGCGGCGGATCTCGCTCAATTAGTCCAGCCACTACATGCAGGCGATGTTGACGGGCTAATTGGGCAAAATGTTGGGCACAGGGGCCATCCGGTATCGGTTCTGCTAATTCCGCTAAGGTTTTCTTCATGCCGACGTATGGGATAACCTCGCCTAGGACGACCAAATCGGCCCGTTGACGAGCGGCCTCAGCCACCAGTGGATCGAACTGACGACAATTATCCAAGGGTGTTTGTCCTCCATGAGGCCGGTAATGTACCGTGGCCAGACGCACTCGCCGTGCGGCGGGCGGCTCTGTTTGCTGCCACTGAGCCGGGCGCCAGGTAACTCGTCCCCCAGGACTCCAACGCAAATGGAGGCGAACCAGAACATGGGTGGCCTCCATAGGTGCCCGATAGGTACCCTGCACCAGTTGCCAGCCGTCTGGTCCCCTGGCCAGCGTCTCGGGAAACTCCGTTTCGGCTTTGGCAACAAAGTTTCGCAGGTAACCAGGCACGGTCGGCTCGTCCGTGCGAGCCTGATGCCCTTGGGCATTCAACCAGTGCAGGGTCACCAGAACGCTACGGCGCTCGACTGGTACACCTTCAGCCCGATAGGCTGCTTGCAAGCGATACCACCGGCCGCCGGCAACCGCGAATCGTTTTTCCCAGCAGCCATCAAGGCCAAAGGTCTGGCCTTGATGAATGACCAGCAGGAATGAACCATCCTCCGCTGTCTGAACGTCAAAGCGAGGGCGTAATTCGGCCCGCGGACAGCCCGTTCGCCAGCCAGCTTGCTCGACGGCTGCCCATAACGAAGACGGTTGTTCCGCCGCCTGTATTGAAGGATCACCCACATTCCCGGAGCGGGCAATCAACAGTCCGCTGACCCCCGCTACAACACCACAAATAAGGTATGTTCGGGGGTACTTCCAGCACGCAGCAGCCATCTGATGGTCTCCTCTGCGGCAGTCATAACGTTCCGTGAGAAAGCACTGCACGTCACGGTAACAGCGATTGATTAAAATGCAACTTTGGTCTCCAATCCGATGGTCTTATCCGTCTGAATGTTCTTATCCGCAAGATTCTGGGCAATTCGGTAAGTCGTACTCGCTAAGAGTGCAGTGGCCCAGTTGTTATTGGTGGGCGTCCGAGATCCTGACTATTACTTTGGGTTGCCTCTTGTGGTCGGTAGGTAAACGAACGGATGGTCCGGTTTCCGCCTTTCAGGGTATCCGACGAGCGAGTGGAACACAAGCGTCACCCGTACCGTTAACGGGAGGTGGAGAGTGTGGGGGTGTCAGCCGTGGAGGGCATAGCGTTGATGTCCGTCGGTTGTTGGGGTCGCAGGGCAAACAGGATAGCAGCCTGGCAGCGGGCCACTTCATGCCAGCGATCGGAGCGATACAGCAGATATCGTTCCAACGAACTTGCAGGAGTGGTCGCTGCGATCAGGGCATGGGTAAAGCCATAACGCTGTTGCCAATGCTCGAAAATAGGGCCTAATTGCTCCGGGGGCAATGCGAGAGTATCGGCGTAATACTCCAGCCAGGCATCGCCGTACAACTCGCAACGGTCGTCCATAAAAATTTTCAGTGTGGGCGTGAAGTAAATCAGGAATCCGCCAAAGTTGGCATCGTTGAATATGGGCGTTCCAGGAGGAACGGATGCAGCATACCGCTGTAATTGCTCTTTCAGTTCAATAGGAGTGACAGAAGTACTTAGACGGGCCCAATCAGCCCCTATCACGGGGATCGGACAACGTGCTTGTTGCACACAGAAGGCTAGTCCTACAGCTAGCAGTGGAATTCCGACCATGGCCGGTCGCCAGCGACGTGCCGTCGGCGGTTGAACCAGTGAGCCATCTCCATAGGCCAGCAAAAAGCGGTAAGTAGGGGTAAAGGACCACAAAGCGGGCAAAGCGATCGCCACGGTGACGGCAAATAGCGGTGCCTGCCGTATACTTTGAAAGCTCAACACTAACCACATCAACGGCAATAGCCAGCTAAAGCGTAGATGAGAGATAGCGGACACCAACAGAAGTCCATACACACATGCCAAGGCCAGGACTGGCCAGGCGAACGGCCGCGACGGATCCAAAGGCATATGCTCGCCAACGACCCGAGGCAGCACCGTGGAGCCTACAATCGACTGCCAAATGCGGAACATTTCCAGCCCGTGGGGGTTGACAAGCGGTGCTAATGCACAGCCAATCAGGACAATAACCCATCGCTTCACGTCGCTCCATTGTTGGAATGGCGTGTGGCCATAGGGGAGGCTACCATAACGGCGAACCAGAAATATGCTGCCCCAGGCTCCAGCCGCCAGGCCTAGCATCATTAATCCACCAAGAACCCCGCCGTGCAGATTGGTCCACACCATGTACACCGCTGGCAGCGAGTACAAACGCCAGCGTGGCAAACATCCCTTCTCCGCATCGATTACGATGGCCATGGTCCAGGCCATACCGGCTATGGTGACCATGTGAGGCCGGACGTAATAGTGAAAGGCACCTGCAAACAGGCAAATAGCCACCAATAAAAAAGCCAATAACGGTGCCATGCCATCCTGTAACGTCCGATGAAATATCCAAGTATAGAGACCTGCTAGACCCGCCGTGAATGCCAACAACAGTAGATCCAGCTGGCCCACGCGATGGAGCAGGGCCATCAGCACTTCGGCTCCCCATTGTTGGGGTACCCAACGCTGACCGGCACAGGTGTAACTGAATGGATCGCTCTGAGGCATCCCCTGCGTCAGAATGATTTCACCGACGACGACGTGCCACAACGAGCCGGGATCGTAAAAGGCCCGCTCGGGCATCAAAGCGAGTAAACTGATCCATAAAATTAAAAAAACCACCGCTTCCGCAGGGAACCACTGAGGCCAGGTAATTCTACTCCATGTTTGGCTTCGAGCCGAAGTGATGGGGACAAGCTGAGTCAGCATCAGTTTGATTCCCTAGGCAGGTAACCTCAGGCGTCTGCTCGAGGGAAACCGACCGCATCGGTACGACCGTTCTGCTGGACACAATGCCAAGACCATTTTTCGAAAAACGGTACCGATTATGTTGGGTCGGACCCTCAGCAAGAGTTGCCATTCGATCATGCACGAAAGTCTAGAACACGAAATGGCACGGAATGCCAGTTAGGACCATTTTTGCCCGGATAGGAATTTTTGTGCGAGGCCGCCGGGTGAATAGGGAAGTGCACTGATCAGTCTGATACAGCCTGGTTACAACGACCTCGTCGTAACACGGGGATGGTAGCACCAGAGCGGCTTAGTGAGTTTTCATATTTTGGCTGGAATCGCATGCAGAATGGCAAATATCACGGGGCGGCCTAAGGTGAGGGACAACGTGACGGTTGGGTACGACCTTCGCGGATACCTGATCCTGCAGTACCTTCGTGGGTGATAGAAGAATTCGGCGAGGTGGCCGTCGATGGAGGCGCTTGTTCCAGGTCTTGTGGTGCCAGTAGTGGTGGGTGGCCCCAGCGGCGGCGTAACTGGTTAATGCCCACCAGGATGCCGCGACGCGTCAGCAACCAGCGTAAAGTACGCTGTTTACCTGGAAAGTCTATCAGAAGAACTCCCAGAAAAATGGTAAGCAAGCCTTGGCCAGGTACGCCGGGTAGTGACAACAGGATCCCCAATGCGATTAAAAAGTAACCAAAAATATTTCGTGCCAAAAGTAGCAGGACTTTTAACATGGGGTGCCGATCGATGGGACGCTGGGCCTCAGGGTTAACGAAATAGTCCGGGGGCAGGCGAGTTAACGCCCAAGCTACTGCCGCCAAGCTGACCAAGGCAGACACAACGGTAAGACTAAGGACAGCTATGGCGAGGAGCCAACCGTTGCCTTCCGGCAGATAGGGCGTTAACCATGCAGGCGGCTCCATCCCAAACAGACAGTTCATCAGAGATTCCCCGCCGGATTAGGGCGACCTTTCAACTGTCCTGTTTGTATTGTATCCATGGCAGGTTGCCATTCAGAGATCGAGCAGCGATCGGTCAGGAGAAAGCGGTGACGCAACAGTCCCAGCCGGGAAGCACAGAGGTCATCCGCTGTCCCGCGTGCCACCATTTACTACGGGTGCCGATGGAATGGCTTGGAGCGGCTGTGCAATGTCCGGAATGTCAGGCCCGCTTCCGGGCACCCGTCCGTCAGGGAGACCACTTGAGCGAGCCAGAATTGCTGGCAGGACCGGTCGGTGCATCTTGCAGTAGCCCGTCCGGAACTGCGGCAGCTGATCCGGCCCTGTGGCTACCAGCCTACGGCCTGATCGTTTGTGGCTTGGCGGGCCTGATTATCAACCTTTTTTTGACCTGGCGACTGTTCCATGACCCTGTGGCTGCCCGGGCTTATGTGCAGCAGCAGATTGAACGCTTGCGGGATTGGGGCTTTGGCAACGATGAACCTGAGGAGGAGCGAGCCGACCGCGACGAGCAACGTACCGACCTGGCCATGCGTCACTTACCTTGGATCGTGCCGACCTGTACTGTCGCTGCCGCGTTAGCCCTTGCTGGAGGAGTGTCTATTGCGCTGCGCTGGAATTATCGACTTGCCCAACTCGGTTGCGTGGCAGCGGCCCTCAATCTCGTCGGGCTGTGTTGCCTGCCCGGAGCTTTGGTGGGACTATGGGGCTTGCTTTTGCTACAATCCGACGAAGGACGCGAGCATTTCGGCTTGCTTACTAGTTGATACCACTAGCGCAATGGGGCTGCGTAAAATCGCAAATAATACAGCTCATTCTACTTGAGGCCGATGGCGTAGAGAGTCTTGTCGGTCCGGACGTACAGCCGTTGATGGGCAATGGCCGGCGTGGCCAGCGTTTCTTCCTCCAGGGAATTTGTGGCAAGTAGTTCGAAGGTATCGGTACGGGCATCCAAAACGTAGCAGGTGCCCGTTTCATTGAAGCAATACACTTTGCCGTCACCCGCGACAGGCGAAGCGGAAAAAGCCCCTTTCACCCGTTCCCGGAATAACTCTTTCCCGGAAGTCGCATCAGCGGCTGTGATAAAGCCCGTGGAACTGGCGGTGTAAATCCGGCCGCGATACAACAGGGGGGAAGAGTAGCCGGTTTGCAAGCTGCGGTTTTGCCAAAGGGGTTTACCACGAATGCCGTCCGGACCCAGGGAGAATTTGGAGACGCCCTGGACAGGTAGATACACGGCCTCGTCCTCCAGCAAGGGTAGAGGTACCGTAAACGCGGCCTCTTTGAAACTCCAGCGGACCTGACCCGTGGCAACGTCGTAGGCGTACAGGCCCCGCGGACCAGCCAGCAGGATTTCGGCTCCCTCAGTGTGAGGGCGGACAACGGGGGTGACCCAGTTGATCTCGCGAGGCCGTTCGGCTTTCCATAGATTGCGACCGTCTCGAATATCTAACGCCGCCAGAAACGACTCGCCAACGTTGTCCATGGGGACGATCAGTTTCCCTTCGATCAGAATGAGGGAGGCGGCCATGCCGACCTGGTTGGAGATGGTGGGGTAATCGCTGGCGAGAGAACGGTACCAGCGGAGGGAGCCATCGGGATTGCACGCCAGCAGATCGCCGGAGGCAAACAGGGCATATACGCCCTGAGCGTCGGCGGCAGGGGTATGGGCGGCCATGCATGTTTTGGGGTGGCAATGGGTAGGTCCGGTGGCCTGCAGCTGACGATGCCACAGCAAGGTGCCGCGGTGGGCATCGTAGGCAAGCAGATGTAGACGGTCGCCTCGGGGGCCGGAGGACGCCGTCAAATACACCCGATCGCCCACCACGATCGGCGAAGAAACGCCCCGTCCGGGCAGGGACGCTTGCCAAGCAATATTGTGGGTTCGCGACCATTCCACGGGTAAGGGAGCCTCTGTCGACACACCGCTACCATTAGGCCCACGAAACTGTGGCCAATCGGCTCCTTGCAGCGGTAACAACAGCCCAAAGCTCAGGCCGGATAGAATTAGTAGAGGCAGGAGCATTCCGCTACTGCGCCAAACGATCCATCGACTCGTCACACTAATCTGTGTCATGGCTATTTCTCCGGCAGGGGCGAATCTTTCTCACAGCGAGCTCCCAGGGGTATGGTCCGCATCTGATTCTGCTGACGGATCACTTGTTGCAAGGCGGGAATAGGTCCGCCTGTGGCGTCACAGATTCGCACCTGCACCTGCCACGCCTGAGCCCAGCTTTCTTGCTGGTTGTTTTGACAAACCTTGATCAGCACGATGTTATCGCCTGCCCGAAGCGTGGCCGGCGCGATGTGGGCGTCGAAATTCGTGCCATGATGGTATTCCTCGCGACCAAATAGGAATTCTCCATTCAGGAAGATTTTCACCGCTGTCGGTGAGGTCACCCGGATTTGACATGGGGTCGGTTGGGGGGCGCGGAGCACAGCCCGCATGAAAACTACAGCGTCCTTATGTTTGCCCACCAACTTGTTGAGGTCAAACAAGCCATAGCGATCGGTGGTTTCGGCAGTTTGCCATTGGATCTCGCGTTGATCCTTGCCGCGGAATGGGCCCGCTGCTAGAGGCTCTTTCTCTGGGGGGTAAGCCAGGGAATACCCCTGACTCCCCGGAGCGTCCCACGGACCTAGCCACTCCAGGTGGGTGCAAAAGCCGAAATGACGAGTCACATCGGCCTGACCGCCCGCTTGGCTAATGCGTTGGGCCAAAGCATCCACCTGATCGCGGTCGCGAGCGAAGCCGAATAGCCGCTCTAACTCGGCGCGGGAGTCGGCACGACCGGATCGCTCGAGTCGGTCCAGCTCATAGGCAATCGCCAGGCGGCGGAGTTCCAAGGACGGGTCATCCAGACAAAGAGGCAACATGCGATCCCGGGCAGACGGCTGGGCTTGAACCAGCCATTCGTAAGCCCAAAAGCGGGCTCGGGGAGCCTGACGGCGATCTGTGACAAAGGCCTCCAGCTCCGCCAAGGGTAAGGTTCGGCCCGCGGCTTGTTCTTTTTCCACGATCGCATCCAGTGCGGTCCGTAGCCAATTGGCTGCAATCGGCTGATCTTCTCGCACAGCTCGCAAAGCGGGGAAAAAAGCGGCACGACCCGCTGCAACCAGCGTCTGCCACGCCTGAGCGGCCGCGGCGTTCCCCTGCCCCTCCCGACCTACCTGTTGTAACTGAGCAATCGCCGTCTCTACCGATCTGTCGACCGGTACTGATGACGCTGTTGGATTTTGCTGAGCCAAGGCGGCTGGATAGGCCCCTTGCTCGACAAATTTTCTACCTATTACCACAGCCAGTCCCAAGGCCATGCCCGCCGAGAGACATATTGCGAGAGGGCCATTCATTGGCATAACAATACCTCCGTCCAACGGTGGGCTTCCGGTTCTCCCAACTATCCATTCTCTGGGTTCTGCCCTAATCAGCCTGCCAAGGCCGTCGCACCTGGAGGCGGTTTACCAGGATTACCTGACACTCGACACCACAATATTCAGCAAATGATTTTACTGTCGGTCCGCCGAACAGTCCCAGGAGTTAACTCCTCATATGGTCGTATAATGCGGGTTGTGACCGCTTGGTATGGCGGACGAAGATACACCTAACCAAAGCACGAGACGGATCTGCCGGGATTTACACCTGAGGCGGAACGATAGGGGAGGGTTTGGTAGTGGCGTCATCACTAGGGGAGGGTTTGGTAGTGGCGTCGTCAAAGGTGGGTTTAGCTGTGGAGGGGGTCACCCGTTGTGGCGGTTTAACCGGTTCAGGCTCGATGGATGCCCGGGGCTGGGGTGTTTCGTGGATCTCTTCTTCTAAACCACGCATACCCCGTTTGAACTCTACCGTTGCTTTACCGAGCGAGCGGGCCACCTCGGGCAATTTCCGGCCAAAAAGCAGGATGCCTAAAATAATTAGAAGTAAAATTTCCGGGCCGCCCAAGTTGAAAAACGCAAACAGTGCAGGTGTGGACATTGCTCCTCCTTGTGCGGAAGGGGGATGGTAAAGATGTTGTATCCGGGAGGAGGTCGAAGGTAACCCCAACCACGTGGCATGCGGCAAAGTGGCCTGGAGATAGGCACAAACGCCATAGATACTATATACAAACCCTGTCTTTTTAGACAAGGGGACTAGTCGAGGATGGTTCCAACTTGCTTGGGCGGATGGAGCTCCTTCCTCAGACGAACTTTTGATTTCCAAGGCCGGGCATCTGCGGACGCACACTCGTTGCCACACATCTTTTTGTTTGTGCTGCGAATCGTTGTCCATCATAAGGTGCTACGGCTAAGGTGCTTACCAACAGGTTATTGTCAATAACGGTTACTGGGGTTGTCCGTCCGAGTGATCGAAGGCTTGGCATTGGAGGTGCAAGGGCAGAGCGTGATCCGGCCCGTATGGGCTTTAGATAGTCGGCCTATGTTAAGGGACAGAGGTAGCCGGTGCAGGCTGTTCCTTATTATACTAACAGACTCCAAAAGCACATACCGGCACTTACCGGATAGTCGGGCGTTCAGGAAGCGTCAGTTGAGCCGCCCCGCCGAGACCGGACTAGTGCAGCGGCTGGTTCAGTTTAATTTAAGGAGATGTGATCGTGGCCTTGCTAAGCGTGTGGTGGTTGTCGCATCTGCTGAATCTGATCATCATTCTGGTCGGTTTGTTTTTGATGCTGGTGGTACTGATCCAACGGGGCAAAGGAGGTGGTTTGGCGGGGGCATTCGGAGGGGTAGGGGGCTCCAGTCCGTTCGGGTCCCGCGCCGCTGATCAGTTTGTCAAGATCACCCTGTGGGTCGCTGGAGTCTGGGTGCTACTGATTATGATCCACGTAAAAGTAGTCAAATATGATTCCCGGGAGTTGGAGGATCAGTCGTTGATCGGCTCTGTACGTTGAGAAAGTCTGGTCCGTAGACCATCGGACAGGCAGGGACAAGCAGGTATGAAGGCTGGTGGGGAACCCCGAACAAGTTCGGCTGTGGGATGTCGTGGCTGAGAATGAGTCCGGCACAAGCCGCTGGACAGTGCAGGTGGAGTTGGGTAAACCTGCAGGCGGGGCGGAGGTGGGGCCAGACCGCGTGTTAGAGAGCATGACCGGTTTCGGGGCGGCTCGGCGGGAACAAGCCGGCCGGGCAGCGGCCGTCGAGGTCCGCAGCCTCAACAACCGCTATCTGAAAGTAGTGGTGCGAGGCGACGAACCATACCCCATGTATGAGGCGGAGATTGAGCGGGTGGTCCGCCGGTATGTGCGTCGGGGCACCATCACCGTCCACATCAGCGTAGAGCGACCACTCTTAGGCCTGACCGCCTGGCCAGTTGATACTCTTAAAACGCAGTTGTTGCACCTGCGATCCGTGTGCCAACAAGCCGATTGTCCTGAGGCCTTTCCGCACCTGGCAGGAACCCTGCTGCTACTACCAGGCGTGCTAGGCAAAACCGCCCATGTGGGCACGCCTCCCTCGGAGGAATGGACTCTGGTGGAAGCTACCCTGGAAGCGGCTCTGGAGCAATTGGGTACCATGCGTCGCTGTGAAGGCCGAGCAATGGCCGACGAGCTGCTCCGTCTCCATCAGCGGCTAAACCAGGAATTGAATCAGATCCAGCAACGCCTCCCCCAAGTGAAAACCGAATACGCTCAGCGGCTGCGTGAGCGGGTCCGGCAAGCACTGCAGGAGGTGGAGGTGACCGTCGAGGAGACCCACCTGCTGCGAGAAATAGCCCTTTTTGCCGAGCGGAGCGACGTCACCGAAGAAGTCGCCCGCCTGCAAGCACACTTGGATCAGTTTGCTAGTCTGGTGCAGGACGGTGCAGAGGTGGGCCGAAAACTGGAGTTTCTGGTTCAAGAAATGGGACGGGAGGCGAATACCCTAGGTGCGAAAGCGGCTGATGTTCTTGTCTCCCGTCATGTGGTCGAAATCAAAGCTTTGTTGGAAAAAGCCCGGGAACTTGTCCAAAACGTGGAGTGAGCCACGTGGCTGTTTGCTAGGTGACAGAGACCTGGTCTCGGTCGCCGAGCGAGCGATTGCTCAGCGGCTTATTGAGCATAACTCCGCATTACCCTCTGTAAGGCGTGCATCGGGGATGAGTTGAAGTAAAACTTTTCCCCATACGCATGCAGGAGTGATGGCCATCAGCGTTCCACAAGCAAGCCTTGGACCGTTGATCGTTCTGTCTGGCCCTAGTGGGGTAGGGAAATCGACCGTGGTTGAACGGTTGCTCACTCACAGTCCCTGGCCGCTGCGTCGCGCCGTTACCGCGACGACACGACCTCCCCGGCCTGGTGAAATCCCAGGTCAAAGTTACCACTTCTGGAGCCGTGATCAGTTCGAGCAGGCGATCCGCGAGAACCGCTTGTTAGAATGGGCGTACGTATTTGACACGGATTATTACGGCACGCCGCGGGACGAAGTGGAGCCGTACCGCTGTGACGGTCAAGGAGTAATTCTGGTTATTGACGTCCAAGGAGCGGCCCGCATCCGCCAACTTATCCCGGACTCCCTGCATATATTTTTAATGCCGCCAGACATTCAGGCTTTGGAACAACGGTTACGGCAGCGGGGTGACTTGCCAGAGGATAAACTCCAACGCCGGCTACAGACGGCACGACAGGAACTGGCGGCCGCTCCCCAATTTGACGTCATAGTTATCAATGACAGCCTTGATCACGCGGTCCAACAGATTCAACAAGCGATTGCAGAACATCTGAGGGTGCGAGGCACCCCGTCGTCTCACTGACTCAGGAGGGACACACGCCATGCTCGAAGAACTGAAAGAAGAAGCGATTGTCAACAAGGTCGGTGGCCGTTTCAAGTTGGCCACTCTAATTCAAAAGCGTTTAATCGCGTTGAACAAGGGGGCCAAGCCGCTGGTAGACTTGCGGACTAACGACAAAATGGCCATCGTGATCCAGGAAATTCTGCAAGACAAAATCTACTTGGATACCTCAGGCAACGTCCAGGCCCGCAATCAAACAGCTTTGGCTAATTTGCCAGGAGCTATGTTCGACCTGACAAGCATCAGTCCTACGCCTTCAACAACCACTGCCGCCGAACTGAGCCCTCGTGATAATGCTCCGCGCACAGAGGAGATTAGCGAACGTCAGACCCCTCCAGTTTCGGAAACAAAAGCTGTCGCTCAAGAACAAGCCGCAGCCATTGTGACCCCCGCTAAAGCTGAAAAAACCACAAAGACGGAAAAAACGACCAAAAAGAAGAGCAAAAAATGAGCGTGAGTTCGGAGCTATCTCGGAAATGTCCGAAGCCACTGACGCTTGCAAACTCCCGGAGCAATCCGATGGATGAACCTAACTGCCTGGTTGCCATATGGACTGATGCCATAACTCGGTTCGTCGAATGCCCCAGGGTTCACCTCAGGGTCGCTTTTCAGATGGTAGCATAGCTCGCTGCCGCCGGGGGACGTAGTTACGCAGATAGCTTGCGAGGTCCTCTTCCATCTCTGCGGCGTCGTAACCGCAGTGGTGCATCTCGGCCATCGCCTGCTGTGGTGCCCAGCCTTCGTATTCCATTCGGTAAACGGCCACCATAGTACCGGTGCGATGGATACCGGCAAAACAATGGACCAGTACCGGATAATTTTCCGGACGATCCATTACTTGCAAAAACTCGCGTACAGCTTGCTCGGCCGGGATGTCGCCGTCTTCATCGGCCGCCCACACGCGGGGGGCGATCCGGACATGCTTGACGCCACGGGCCGCGCAGAAAGATTCTTCCCACCCATCGGACCGCTCATGGCTTTTGCGTAAACTCACGACCGTGCGAATGCCCCGTTCGCGGATCAAGCGGTCCAGACCTTCAGGCGTTAATTGCCCGCTGCGGTACAGCACTCCCTCCCGCACGACTCGAAAATTACGAGTGTGCAATTCCCGATGCCGATAGTAAGCAATCGGTCCGGCTACAGTCATAATCAGGACTGCAGCCGCCAGACAAAGCTGGATTTTTGCCCTCATTTATGTGTCCTATACCTCAACCTAATACTTTGTCTGCGATCAACTTGCTGCATATTTGATGCTTGATGCCGTTAGAGGCCTCCGGTCGCACCATTGTGCGATGAACCACACAGGCTGTAATTCAACTTGGGAGTTATCTCCAACTTTCCCTAGTTTTTTACTGAAGTTTGTGGTAAATGAACCAAATAGGGTTATATGACTGTCGTTTAGAGGCGTCGGCACATTAGAGTTCAAAACTTGAATACCAAAGCGCGACGGAATACAAACTCGGACCGATGGTATCTTGCTGTATTGTGGTCTTGAGGACATTGGGATTAACTTTGGTTTTGCTCGGTCGGAGTGACCGAACGAATGTGAACGAATGTGAATGAGAGCGAACAAGCGATGGTTTCAGGTTCATGATTAGGACAGATGATCCAAAAGGGTCAAATAGAGCAAGCTACCCAAAAGGGCATAGCAAGTAGCCGTTGCCAAGCGGGATCGGGAGTAAAGTTTCAGGGCACTACCGGCGGAGGGTTTCAGCCGGGGTGTCAGGCCTTGCCAGTCGACAGCATAAACTTCGTCCAGGACTAGATGGGACAGGAAGCCAAGCATCACACTCCCAGCAAGTAGCCAGCGGAGCGGTCGATCCGGTCCCCCATAGGCCAGATAGACGGCCAGGCCCGCTATCAACATGGCGGGAATGCTATGGAACATGCCTCGATGGACGGTCAGGCGGCGAAAAACGTACATCATGACGAATCGCACTGTAATAGCAGCCACTAACAGTGTTGCGAGGATTGTTTCCCGAGTCAATCCGACTTGGATCAGCCGAGGTAGCATCATCATCGGTACAAAGACCGAAGCCAAATGGCTCATTTCTCGTATTGGAACGCTATTGTCGCTGTCAACATCGGGCAACATACCGCCCACGCCCGTGAGCAGAGCGGCCAAAACCCCTGCTTCTGTAGTAAAGCCCAGCGGTTGGACAGCTACTGCTCCGTAGGCGACCCCCAATCCTCCTGATACGGTTATGTGTGTTCGGAAACCGGCCAAGGCGGGATCCCCCGCGTAGTCAAGTGCCTTTTCTGCACGTCACTCTTGCGGGAAAGAGGCTTATGTCCAATAGTGGTCTTAATAGAATTTGCGAATTCGTGGACATTGTTCGACTCTCACGTTTACAGCAGCAATATAATACATGTAGTACTGCAGTCCAGGACGTGCATTTCGTCTCCGGTGGTGGTTAAATCAGGCTTTCACAATCTTTTCCCGACCGACTGTGACGTTCCGTGTGGCATTGCGGGTATCGATGACTAGTCGACTATGCTGTACGATCCAGGCATAATCGTAAGCCGAATGATCGGTGACGATGAGGACGCAATCTTGGGTAGCCAGTGTTTCTGGGGTCAGAGGAATGCTGTGCAGCGGTCGTAGATGAGGCCAATGCCGCATGCGGGGAAGTACCGGAATGTGTGGATCGTTGTACTGGACGATGGCTCCTTTCTTCAGCAATAAGTCCAGCAGTTCAAAGCCGGGACTTTCGCGCGGATCGTCCACGTCCTTTTTGTAAGCCATGCCCAGCAAGAGGATGCGACTACCCTTGACGGGCTTGGCCCGTTCATTGAGGGCATCGGTCAGTTTGCTGACAACGTAAGCGGGCATGGCAGTGTTGACTTCACCGGCCAATTCAATGAAACGAGTAGTTAGGCCGTACTTGCGAGCGATCCAGGTAAGATAGAAAGGATCGATAGGGATACAGTGTCCGCCCAGGCCTGGCCCGGGGTAAAACGCCTGGAAGCCGAACGGCTTGGTTCTGGCCGCCTCGATTACCTCCCAGACATCGATGCCCATGCGATCGTAGAGGACTTTCAGTTCGTTCACCAAGGCGATGTTGACAGCCCGGTAGGTGTTTTCCAGGATCTTACAGGCTTCGGCGACTTCGGGACTGGATACCGGAACGACTTCGACCACCACTTGGCGGTACAACGCCGCGGCCAACTCGCCGCTGGTCGGGTCGATGCCGCCTACCACTTTGGGGATGCTACTGGTGCTGAAGCGGGGGTTGCCGGGATCTTCCCGCTCCGGACTGTACGCTAAGAAGTAGTCCTGACCGACCTGCAAACCTGCCTGTGCTAACAGTGGCAAAACAACGTCCCGGGTGGTACGCGGGTAGGTAGTGCTTTCCAGGATGACCAATTGTCCTCGACGCAAGGTCTGAGCAACTGCCCGAACGGAATTGATGACGAAAGTCAGGTCCGGCTCACGGGCCTCGGTCAGCGGTGTGGGGACGCATATCAGGATGGCATCAACCTCGCTTAGCCGTCGAAAGTCACTGGTAGCGGAAAAGCCCTTACGCTGCATTTCGGTGATAACAGCCGCCGGGATGTGGCCGATGTAACTTTCCCCTCGCAGCAACTTCTCAACCTTTGTGGGGTCGATGTCAAACCCGAGTACAGGAAATCCGGCTTGACTGAAGGTGCGAGCCAATGGCAAACCGACATAACCTAGACCGATAATGCCAACTCGGGCACGGCGTTGTAACAGGCGTTGAAGCAGCTCGGCCGCCGGTGAAACCGTCACCTGTTCGTCTTGACGTCCGCTTCGTGTACTCTCTTTTTCCATACTTGCGTGGTCGACTAACGGATTACTCATAAATTCGTCAACCCTTATTTCTTAAATCAACATTATCCACACCGCTCAGGAGAGCAACATCTCGTTAGCCCAAAAGCGGCGATGGCGTACTTAGTTTATTGGACAAACACTTTCAGGGATTGGACGGAGGCGAAATCAGGGTATGAGGGACTGGACGGAACCCATCGGCGGTGTCAGGTAGAACTGGAACTAGCGTCCGCTTGTCGATTTTTGCCCGGTTCCCACAGTACGTCCCCCCGTCCTTGATCATTTGCAACACGAGCCAGGACGAACAGGAGATCGGAAAGACGATTCAAATAGGCGATCAGGTGGGGATTGAGCACGGTGTGGGGCTTGGAGGTAAGTTGCCGCTGAAGGGCCACGACGGTGCGTTCAGCCCGGCGGCAAACAGTGCGGGCCAAGTGCAACCAGGCAGCAGCCGGTTTTCCACCCGGTAAGACAAAACTCCGTAGCGGTGATAAACCAGCATTCAGCCGATCGATGGCCTGTTCCAGCCGCTCAATTTGATTAGCTGTGATGCGTAGCCGCCGTCCTTCCTGTTCCTCTGCCGTTTGAGGCACACACAAATCCGCCCCAACATCAAACAGATCGTGTTGGATACTTCGAAGCAACGCAGCCTCGGCAAATTCCGGTACATAAGCCAGTACCAGTCCCAAGATGGCATTGAGCTCATCGACTTCGCCATAAGCCGCTACACGCAAATCGTCTTTGGGGACACGCTGTCCATCCCCCAAGCCAGTTTCCCCTCGATCACCCGTGCGTGTGTAAATCCGGGATAGATACACCATCGTGTCATTACCCGTGGATTAGGCCCAGCAAAATACTCACTGCCTTCGATGTAACTGCTGTCACCGGTGTTTTATTCATAGGCTGGATGGAATCGATTTGTGATACCTGTCAAGGCGCTCAGAGGAGCTTGTGTTGATCACGTTTTGCCCTTTAAGTTTTATCAATCGTGCCGTTAAGCGCCTCACACCCAGCGAAAATTGTCAGTTTACCGTCTCTTAGCCGGCAAGGCTTATGTTGCAGAAGTTCTCCGTACGAGGCAACATAGGTCCGTGTTAGTGAATCCAGTGGGGCAGATAGCTATTTTCTCGACATCCTAAGCATATTCCTATTCAACTTCCCGACAGGAATGGCCGATACAGTAGGCAACGGAATAATAATCCGGCTGGCACGGAGGGGGAGCATGACCGGATGGTATCGTAAATTCTGGTGGGCGGTAGTGGTCGCCCTGCCGACCTTGAATGGCGGTTGCAATCCATTGACCCTTGGTTGGTTCACGCCTATTCCGGTCCAGCCATGGGTAGCGGAGCGGATGGATCAAAAGTATAACCATCGCAACGACGGCCGAGTACCCATCATGCCACCCATCCGTCAGGGTTATCCACCACCCATTTGTGAGGATCCCCCTAGTGACGCCGAAGTACTTCGGGCCCTGCCTAAAGTTGCCCGTGGTATCCCGTACATTTATGAGGAGTTCCGCGACAACGTAACTATCGTCAAAAATCGTCTTGTCGATAAGATCGATCCGCCTCGCTTTTATCCCCTTATCGGTATGGCTCAACTGCATCATTGTCATTGGGAATGTGTCGTTTACTACACTGAGGTCATTCAAAGTGACTACCCGTTCCCGCAATACACCAAACGGAATCGGGTGCAGGTGGTGTACATCGACAAGGATCATCTCCACCTGTACGTCGGTCCCAATGCGGAGATGCAACGGCAGATCACCCAGGAGATGACCAAATATTGATATATCGCGATATTGCACGAGCTTTAGCTGATTAGATGAGCCGGAGTCAGATGTAGAATCTCTCTGATTACTTCATGGTCACTAACTAGCAACCCTTTCCGAACTGATTTTGCTACGAGTACCTCTGGCTGCATGACTTCCATGCCACCCCTCCGTCGTTCGTGACGGGCGACCGCACGCACCCGACTTCCGCGCGAAGCCGGGTGCTGTGCGTTATAAGTTACACCATCACTATATTGTGCAAATATCTTCGATTCATGAAGCGGGTTTGTCCTCAACTGTTGTGTTGGATGCTCCCAAAGTTTTTTCTGTCTTCCAAATCCGTATGTCTGTGAATTCCGCCCTAAGCTAGACATAAAATTCAATCTTTACCATTTCGCTTCGCGGATTGATCATTGAACTTATTCATCAGGATAACTAATTTAAAGTGATCAGTCTAACTCACGGCAGCTGCTAAAGGTCACTCGTAACATGAGTTCAGAAAGTCAGATCCTATCGCCCCGCTAATGTTTTCGTGTCACCCGCGTAGTCAAAAATATCTTGTCATTGAAGAGAGAAATCCTACGATAGCGATAAAGAATATCGGGATTGCGAGAGGTAGAACTAAAGCGAAGCGATCGCTGCTGGCAGAAAGATGGGGCAGTTATGACGTCGCGTGTACCCGGTGTTAGTGGGGAAATCGACGGAACAGTCAAAAATTCATCCGGTAGTTTATTATGTTCACCGCTTGGTCAGGTTGCTAATTGGACGGAATTGTCTGCTCGTGGGTCCTCTTTGAAGGCACAGGTCCCCTTACCAATGACTATGGAGGAAATAGCGGAGGCGTGCCAGCGATTGGAGCACGCCACCCCCCAAGAGATTTTGCGTTGGGCTGTGCAGCGGTTTCACCCTCGCTTGTTGATGGCCACGGCCTTCGGGGCTGAAGGCTGCTGCGTCATCCACATGCTTGCAGAAATCGAACCAACTGTGACTTTCATCAATCTAGAGACTGGCTATCAGTTTCCCGAGACGCTGGAGTTACGCGAACGGATCCGCCAACGTTATGGAATCACGGTCGAGTACATTTATCCGGAACAGACAGTAGCGGAATATGAGGCGGAACATGGTGGTCCACTGTATACCATCCGTCCCGATCAGTGTTGCTATGACCGCAAGATCCTGCCCTTACGGCGAGCACTAGCGCGATATGTGCCCTTGGCTTGGATCAGTGCTATTCGCAAAGATCAAACGGAGGATCGCGGCAAAGCGCGGGTGGTGCAATGGGATGCCAAATTCCAGCTGGTCAAGATCAACCCCCTATTGCATTGGACCAAAAGGGATGTTTGGAATTTCATCGTGCAGCACGATGTGCCATACAATCCCTTGCACGATCGGGGCTACCCCAGCATAGGCTGCTGGCCATGCACCCGACCGGTGCAGCCCGGGGAAGACGACCGTGCAGGACGATGGGCCGGTAAAGTAAAAAAGGAATGCGGTTTGCACGTTATTGAACACAGTGATGGTAGTGGTATCTAAACACACGATTAGTGCGTGATCAAGATTACAAAGTCTAGACAAAAAAACAGAGACGTCCCGGTGTCAAAAGGTTGTTATTTTTGTTAACGTTAACGGGCAGACCGAACTCTCAAGTCGGCGTAGCTCCATCCGGGTTGTCCGCATTATGATGGGGAATCAGCGAAAAAATGGGACATCGGTCACAGGCCCGGACGATAAAACTGACTGGTCGCGACGGTCGTGACAATGTGTTGCTGGATCTGCAGGGCGGCATCGCTGCCATGCTGTGCTATTGTACCTGCAGACCCGGTCATCAGGTTGATGATGACAGGATCTCGTTGCTCCACAGCTGCCATGCATCGCTCCGCTAAAGCAGAATACGCGTGCATTGCCATGATGGAACTGGCCGCCCGCTATGGGGAGAAGCGACCCATTCGCGTGGCCGACATCGCGCATCGCCATCAGATTTCCGACCGGTTCTTGGTGCAGATTCTATTGGCACTTAAGTATGCTGGTCTGGTGGAAAGTACACGGGGAGCCGCTGGGGGATACACGCTGAGTCGTCCTCCGGAAGCAATTACGCTCTACGAAATATTGCAAGTGACCGATCCACCCCCCAAGCCGGAAGCTCAGGATGGCCGAGCCCAACTCAGTCCGTTCGCCCGACAACTGCAAGGAGTATGGCTCCGTGTCCGCCAGGCGGAAGAACAGGTCCTCAAACAAATCACCCTGGCTGACTTACTAGCCCAATGCGAAGGTCCCCAATACGTCATCTAAGCGGTTCTTTGGGCCAGCTTGGTGCCCATGGGAAGGCTCTATCCGGAGTACGTGCCGCTTGACTTATTGGCTTGATTCAGGGAGGAAATGATGCCCGCACTGATCCCGCCACACGGTGGTGTATCCGAGCCAATCAACCGGACGGTCGCTCTATTGGATCCACCATCGACCCATGAAATCATCGTGTCCGATGCTGACTTATCCACTTTATACCGCATTGCCGATGGTGCTTTATCTCCCTTGACAGGGCCTATGACCCGGGAGGAGTACGACCGTGTTTTGGATGAAGAAGTGATAGTCCGCAACGGTCGTGCTTATGCCTGGACTATTCCCTTGGCTTTTCCGGTCGATGAACGGGTGGCCCGTCATTTGAATGTAGGCAGTAAGCATCCTTTAGTCAACGAGCGGGGTGAATTGGTAGGAGTCATCGAGGTTCACGACGTTTATCCATGGGACAAGAAGAAGTACAACACGCGGGTCTATGGCACCCCACGCGAAGACCATCCCGGAGCCCGCATTGCCAACAACGATCCACGTACCTGGCTGGTCGGCGGTGACATTGTCGCATTGCCCCAGCCCAAACATCCGGAATATGGTGACCTGATCCTGACTCCGCGGGAGACGCGGGCCTTATTCCAGCAGAAAGGATGGGAACGGATTGTCGCCTTCCAGACCCGCAACGCTTTGCACCGGGCCCACGAGTACGCGTTGGTGGTGGGGTTGGAACGCCTGACCCGGGCGGGATATTTCGCCGGCGCCGTCCTGAATCCTTTGGTCGGCGAGACCAAAAGTGATGATGTCGATGCCGTGACGCGTATCCGTACCTACCGGGCCTTGCTTGAATCCAAGGCCTTGGGGCAGGGCGACATCGACGAAGAACTGTGGCGTCGCATTGGCCGCAACTTCCATGATCATGTCCTGCTCATTGCATTAGACATCAAAATGTTCTACGCCGGTCCTAAAGAAGCCGTTATGCACGCTATCTATCGCCAGAACTACGGGTTTACCGACATTATCATCGGCCGAAAGCATGCCGATGCCCCTTATGATGATAAGACTGACATCTGGGATCCACTCGCCGCACAACGCATCTTCGACAACCTCAAAGGCGAATTACTAATCCGACCCCTGAAAGTTGGTTTTGCTGCGTATTACAAGGAGTTAGGGCGGGTCGCCTTGGTAGAAGAGTACGCCGACCGTGGCTGGCAGCCGGTCAACATCAGCGGCACCGCCTTGCGGGAAATGCTCCGCCGCGGTGAAATACCTGATCCGGCAATCATGCGTCCAGAGACCGCCCGCGTCCTCATCGAACGCTATGCCCGCGCTGGCTAACCACGGCTGCTAGGCCATCTTTTCACTAGACTTTTACCAAATCTTAACAGCCCGTTCCTTCCATCACTTAACCACCAAAATTGCTATTCTCTAAAACGGCTTTTTGAACCCTGGAACTCTTGCGAGCACATGCCATCAAGACAAGAGGGCAGATTTGGTTATGGCCACTTGCTATCGCGAGCAGTAGTAAAACACTTCAAACATGTACCCGATTAAGTTTTGGACGCCAAGTCAAGTTAAATTGTTTTAGTTTGCTCGATCCTTCTACGTGTACAAGTATCGATGATAAACGTTGCTGGTTGGTAGACAAACCGGCAAACAAATCCGTTTCCAGCTAATACCTTCTATGACCATAAAAAATCTGAATTGCCTCTTGGCACTCCATCATCCAGATGTTTGAATAGATTACTAATCTTTTAGAGGTTCGGGGTGGAAGACTCGCACCACCCGATATCGACTCACTTAAAACGCACCAATGCTCAGAGGCTTGCGATCATGCAACGGCTCGTCGTTTGCTGCGGCGGTGCTTGGCTAGCCCTACTTTTGACGACTACTTCTGTAGCCGCCCAAATTACTTGGAACATCACTTACCTCGATCCTAATGGTACCGGATTTTACGACCCGACCTACGGCCAACTACGTCGCAATTCAATCGTGGCTGCCACCCAATACCTCGGCACCGTCCTCGATGGTCGCGGTACCGTTAATCTCGAATTCAGTACTGCTCCCTCCAATGCGGGCTACCTGGCAGCCTTCGGTCCGGCTTATTTCTCTGCTGTACCTAGCAACAAAGGGAGCTTCCAAAATGGCAGCGTCTATCAAGCAGCCCGCACCAATACCCATATCGGCTATGATTCAATTGATGGTGTTGGATACTTCAACTTTAACTACGGCTGGAATTATGTAGGGCAGACGCCCAGCTCAAACAGATACGATATGGTAACTGTCGCTATTCATGAGATCATGCACGGTATGGGCTTTATAAGCCTGACTGACCAGCTAGGTCGTGGATTAAGAAATTCAACTCCCGGCACACCAGATACGTATTCGGTATACGATCGTTATCTTCATAAAGGTAGTGGCGCGAATGCCACTGCGTTGTTCAACACTAACATCAATGATCCCAACTATGGGTCGTTTGTCGGCAACGCCTCGGTGTTTACAGCGGGAAACGACCCGAACAACGGCTTGTTTTTCATCGGTCCTTACTCTCGGGAGGTTTACGGTGCCGCAGTGCCAATCTATGCCCCTAACCCTTATCAAGCAGGTTCCAGTGTCAGTCATGTGAACGACAACAATGCATTGATGTATTATTCCATCGGTCCGAATCAGCAGAAACGGCTGCTTTCCTACGAAATCGCCATGCTCATGGATTTGGGCTGGAATGTATATGAATGGAATAATACCACAGGGAACTGGTTGGACGGAGTCAATGGGAGTAACTTGAACGTGAATCTCTCCCGTTGGCGTAGCAGCCTGGGTATAGTAAGCCTGAACGGATCATACTATAACATAAATGGCTACCCTAGTCCCGCTCCTGTATTACCTCCCTACGCCCAGATCACTTCGAATATCGTGTTAAATTTTGGTGGTAGCGGTTCCACCGGTTATATATCCACAAATGATATCGGTACGGTCCGGCTGGCCCGTCTTAATCTTAGTAGCAGTGCAACGGCCCCAAATGTAATTACAGGTGGACAGTTCATATTTGGGGTCAATAGTGATGGCACTCCCAGTGTTTTGGCCCCCAAGATCATTCAGCAAGGTAGCGGCGCCTTCGTGATCACCAGTGACATGGTCCTCACTGATACTAGCAGCATCGGCGGCTGGAGCGGACTGAATATTGGGGGAAGCGGTAGTGGTCGGTTGACCCTCAGTGGAGCGATCAGCGGTACAGGGACGTTAACCAAACAGGGAAATTTTGTTCTTGAGCTGAGCGGAAGCGTGGCTAACACCTTTACCGGTACGACTACCGTCAGCGGAGGCACCCTGCTGTTGAACAAAACACCGGGACAAAACGCCATCGGCGGTAATCTGACTATTCTCAGCGGTGGTACTGTCGTGCTGGGCGCTGATAATCAATTACCGAATAGCGGCACAGTCCGTCTGGAAGGGGGGACTTTAAGCAGTGGGCAAACCACAGGCCACACAGATGTGTTGGGTGCCCTGGATCTGGCGGCCTCCTCTACCATCGCTTTAGGCAGCGGTAATCACAGCTTGACCTTTTCTGGTACCAGCGGAACACCTACTGGCACCCTCACCATCACTGGCTGGTCTGGTGATATCTTTCAGCCGGGCACGGCCGGACGGATCTACTTCAGCAACATCGGCAGCAATCCCAATAGCCAGTACAGCAGCTTCTTGAGCCAAGTCCACTTTGCCGGTTTTCCCAGCGGCGCTATCTTTCTGACGACGCTTACTACAGGTCTGTACGAGCTGGTACCTGTCCCCGAACCTACGGGGATACTGGCCGTTATAGCTGGGATCGGAGCCCTAACATACGCCTGGCGTCGGCGTCGTCTGTGGCTTTCTAGATTTACTCATCAATAACTCCCACAATGATCCGTTTTGCTGTTGCCGGCCCATGCATCGTTGATAACACACCGTCAATACCTGGCAGGACCAACGGAAGACAGTTGGGATCACCAGCTTATGACGGTGCGGCCGGAGGATTGAGCGATGAACCGCTGGTACGTAACGTTGTTGCTGTTGCTGATTGCTGGGAGCCGGGGGTGGTGCGCCGAGCCGAGGCCCAACGTCGTCTTATTTCTCGCTGACGATTTGGGTTGGGGAGATTTGGGCTGCTATGGTCATCCGATGATTCAAACGCCGCACTTGGATGCCTTCGCTCGGCAAGGAGTACGCCTGACCCAATGTTATGCTGCCAGCGCTGTTTGTTCCCCTTCCCGGGCGGCTATCCTGACTGGGCGGACCCCCTATCGCAATGGAGTATTTACCTGGATTCAGGAAGGGGCCGAACTGTATTTGCGGACCACAGAACGAACCCTGCCAAAAATCCTCCGCGAACATGGGTACGACACATGCCATGTTGGCAAATGGCACCTCAACGGCAAGCTCAACGATCCTTCTCAACCCCAGCCGAATGACCATGGTTACAACTGGTGGCTGGCGACCCAAAACAATGCGGCCCCCAGCCATAAAAATCCGGTCAATTTCATCCGCAATGGCCGACCCGTTGGACCGTGGGAGGGGTATTCAGCCCTGTTGGTGGTCGATGAGGCGATTCGCTGGCTGCGTGAACATCGGGACCGTTCCAAACCGTTTTTTCTGGCGGTGTGGACCCATGAGCCCCACCTGCCGATTGAGACGGATCCTCGTTTCCAGCGTCTCTACGCGGCACTATCCGATCCTGATCTTCGCCAGCACCATGGCAACATCACCCAACTGGACCATGCCTTCGGTCAACTGATGCACGCCTTGGATGAGTTAAAACTGACAGAAAACACATTTGTCTTTTTCACCTCGGACAACGGTCCGGAAGGGAGTGGTGAGAAGGGACGGGCCCGTGGTTCGACGGGTGGTCTGCGAGGTCGTAAGCGGTCCCTGTATGAAGGAGGCATCCGGGTGCCCGGATTGGCCCGTTGGCCCGGTCACATATCAGCTGGACGAACGCTAGACACTCCCGTCATGGGCACGGATCTCTTTGCTACGGTTTTGGCCCTAGCTGGTGTGAAGCCTCCCCAGGACCGTGTTCTGGATGGTGTCGACGTATTGCCTCTTCTGACCGGCAAAAAGGCAGAGGTGGAGCGGCCCGTGCCCATGTTCTGGCGGCTCGACATGGCCCCGCACAATCTACACCTGGCTTTACGCCAGGGCGATTGGAAGTTGCTCGCATCACGCGACTTCCAGAAGGTAGAACTGTACAACCTCAAAGAGGACCCACGGGAAACAGTGGATCGACGGCAACAAGACCCTACACACGCCGCCGCTCTTCTGGAACAATTGCGCAAGTTGAATGCTCAGGTGGAAGCCGAAGGACCGGACTGGTGGAAATACCTGAATCCCAACGGTGGTGGCCCGCTGAAAAAGAAATAAAAAGCTGTGCTGCCTCGTATAGATCCGTCAACCGATCAAAGACTAATAAAAGTGTCCCTGAGCGTTCTGTTTACGGTTGCTGTCCTTGGGCCAAGGAAACACAGATGATTTCTTTATCGTTGCGAATGTACGCACATTTGTTGGCAAAGGCAGGGTGGCTCCAGACCACTTTGCGGCCAAAAGCGGCGTTGGTCGGTTCAATCACCTTAGCCCGACTAATTTCCTTGTAGCCTTTAGGAGTTAGTTCGGCGATGATCAAGTGACCCGTTTCCGCGAATATGAAGTAGCGATCACCGTTTTTAACGATGAAGGCCGTACCGGAGCCCGCTCCTTTATAATCCTCGTCCTCTTCTTTGCCAATAACTGGTAGAAAAGTAAACCAAAGGCGTTTGCCCGTGTGTAGTTCGACGGCCCGGAGCATCCCTTCCTGATCGACACCATACAATATGCCCTGGTGGAGGATCGGCGTGACGTTTACCGGGTACAAACCACGAACCCGTTCCTCCTTGCCATCGACGGCTTCTTTCCAGAGTATTTCCACTTGATCGTTAGGAAGGGCCTTGAGTGCTACCGCCGCTCCGCCGATCCCTCCGGCATAAATGATGTCTCCCTCGAGGCGGGGGGCCATGATGGCCATGCCGTATTTCGGTGCCAGTGGCACACTCCACAGAAGTTTTCCCGTAAGGGGGTCCAGCGCATTCAGCGCTTGCGCGTGCCAGATAAGTAGCCGCTCCCGGCCATGCAAACGCACTAGGGTAGGAGGGGCGTAACCTTGTTCCCGTGCCGTTAATGCTTTCCAGACTTCCCGACCGCTATCTTTGTCGAAAGCTACTACCAGACTACCTTCCCCACCGGCAATGCAGTACAGGAGGTTACCGTGGACCAGAGGATGGCCACAATAGCCCCAAGTGGGCACCTTAGCGTTGTACTCCCGCGGCAGGTTTTTAGACCAGACCACGCTGCCCTCCCGGACCTTCAGGCAATACAAATCGCCCATCGCTCCAAGGAAGTAGACTTTGTCGTCAGCTACCGTAGGGGTGCAACGTGGCCCGGCAGCGTAGCTAATTTCGTAGGGACAATCGTACTCATGCTTCCACAGCAAACGCCCCGTCTGAGCGTCCAAGCATAGCAAACGCTCCTTTCCGGGTAACCGCGACGTCGAAAACGGGTCATCCGGGAGTTGCGATCCGGGTGCGAGTATGCGGTCGCTGACGAAGACCCGGCCAGCAGCGACCGCGGGTCCGGCGTAACCACCGGCAATAGGTGTCCGCCAGAGAATACGCGGCCCCTCCTTGGGAAAGTCTCGAAGGATACCGTCTTCTGGCCAGGTACCATCCCTTTGGGGGCCCATCCATTGGGGCCAGTCTGCTGCCACCACCGACCACACGCTGATCCCGCCGACTAATACCACTACCCCAAATCGCCCCATCATGTATGCCTCTCCTTAACAAAAAAACTATCACCTATATGACGGCTCTTGTTTTGTTGAACTAGTACCACAACTGCATACAGCAATTGACCGATCTTATTACATTATTCAGTCACGATTTCTCCTTGCTTGTTTTCGGGAGACGTGCCCATATCCGTAAAGCGCGGCCCCGGTGTATCGCATTCGAAACACCTTATGTACGCTTGCTTATCAAGCAATTCCCTCGTCTACTAATCGGTAGTTTCGATATTTTGATAAGTAAGGGAAGGCGGGTCGCTAGGAGATTGACTTTGTGTTGGTAATAGTGCATAGCGTCCATGGCAGCGTTGTATTTTCAGCCGTAATTCAGTCAGATAGCTGAAAGGCTAAGGATCTGGGAAGTAGCACGGCTCAAGAGGGGGTGCGTAGGGTCGGCTGGCAGGTCAGCAACGGTGTAGTTGGCAACGGTTTCGGGTCGGGCATTTTGGGATTAGCGGCTAACGAACCGACAGTGATTCCTACGCCTAGAAGAATAGCCAGCAGTAAAGTGCCGTGTTCCTGGCGGCTTTGACGCACCTCCCGAATGGCACCGAGCAGTAACAGGACGGCAATTAGGCTGAAGATGGCCAGGCTTTGTTGGGGGGCGGTGCCCAAATCATAGATACCGTTAGGACAAGCCAGATACCAGCTGATTTCGTGACGGGGCCAGTACGTCCAGCCGAGCCAGACATGGAAAAAGGCCACGCCCCATCCGCCAATCGCCAAGGGCAAAGCGGCCAAGCAGAGGCGACCGCCACGATCCCGCAAGGCCAGCACCCCCGGCAGCAGCACCCCGACCAGGGCTAATGCCAAGGCCCGTTGGTAGAAACACAAGGTGCATGCCTGCAATTCCAAGCCCCAACTCAAATAAAGACTACCCGCTACCGCTCCCACAGATGCCAGCAAGGCTAATATGGCATAAACCATGGTTTGCTCTCCTCTTAGGGCCAGAGGGATGCCTGTATCCTTCCGGTAGTGTCGCCCCTGCTACGCCACTTTGATTTGTTCCACCTTGGCCAGGTTCTGTCAATGGCACTGTGTTTTTGAAGCATTTTACGATGGTGGCCATCGGCTATGGGGGCATTCGCAAAGTTTTGCGGCAACGATTATTCTCGATAGTGCTCGATGGACAGTGTAGTGCTACTGGAGTGGACATGCTGGAAAGCCGGGGCACCAATCCGACTTGTGAACAATAACCGCAAGGGTAAAGATTCGCGAGGGCGGCCCACCGCCACCAAGGTTCCCAAATCGAGGTGAGAAATATAAAACGGTACCTGCAGATTGAGCGACGATGTGCGGGTAATAGCCGGCCCGGTAACACTGGCCTTTCAGGGAGGGGATATTTGAAGGGTCAAGGATGGGTGTAATATGATCAAGGAAGGCATCTCTAAGCAACTCGATAGCAGGGGCGATGGTGAACCGCTGTTTGTGTTGAGTTTCGACGTAGAGGAGCATGACCGTATCGAGGTGGCCGCTGGGATTTCCTGCTCGGCAGAGCTACGGAGCGAATATGCACGTCGCATGGAGGCGAACACCCAAAAGATATTGGAGTGGCTCGCCGAGACAGGTCAACGGGCTACTTTTTTCGTTGTGGGAGAAATAGCCCAGACGCATCGGGATCTGGTACGGTCAATAGCAGAGGCGGGACATGAGGTTGCTGCCCACGGTTGGAAACATGAGCGGGTGGACCGGATGAGCCCCGCGCAGTTTCGCATCGACGTGCAACGGTGTAAAGATTTGTTGGAAGAGGCAGCGGGGACCCAAGTTTGGGGTTTTCGGGCTCCTAGCTTCAGTGTGAGTCGGCAAACCCCATGGGTGGCTGACATTCTCGTTGAATGCGGGTACCGTTACGACGCGTCCGTTTATCCTGTGCGGCACGATCGCTACGGCATACCCGCGGCACCCCGTGGCCCTTTTTGGCTCGAGGGGGTGTGCTGCCGCATTCTCGAGTTGCCAGCCCTGACCTGGCGAGCCGCCGGCCGGAACTGGGCGGTGGGCGGCGGCGGTCATTTCCGCCTATGGCCCTTATGGATGCTCCGGGCCGGCTTGCAACAAGCGTCCAGACAACCGGTGCCCGTTGGAGTGCTCTACTTCCACCCTTGGGAATTTGATCCGGAGCAACCACGCTTGCCCTTGCGTGGACTGGCACGTTGGCGGACCTACGTTGGAATCAAGCGGGCGACGCAGCGGTTGCAATCGCTACTGCGGGCTTTTCGTTTTGTCACTGCCGCCGACGTTGTCAAGCACATCTGGCAAAAGGTCCTGACGCTACCCCGCTATCGCCTTGACAATGGCTCCGACACTAAAGCTTTTGCAATACCCCAAGAGGCGATGACACTACCTGCGATAGTTGATCAACATTAGCGGCATGCCATTGGCTTACGGCCATGGCTGAAATTTCCCTCGACGATTAGGGAGGTACCGATCTCCAGGCGGAGCAGAGCCTACCGGTGATTGTCACTAATGGCCAGCTAAAGGAGAACTTGTGCACCCAGAAGGATTAAGGATGGCAGCTTAGGGATCCAGAGAATCCAAGTCTGATTGCTCTTTGCAGGTGTGGTCGCTCTGGGTTACAGTAGCACGTCCTGTATGCTAGGAAGGCATTTCGCCCTTCAGGGAGGAAGCGTCGTATGTGCGGCATCATAGGCTTCACCGGGCGGTGCGAGGCAGCTCCCATTCTGCTGGAAGGACTGCGGCGTCTGGAGTACCGGGGTTACGACAGTGCTGGTCTGGTTACCGGCACAGGGCGTCAGTTGCATGTCCGCAAAAAGGCGGGGCGATTATGCGAGTTGCTGCGGTTGCTGGCAGCTCAGCCAGCGGCCGGTTGCTATGGGATCGGTCACACGCGTTGGGCAACCCATGGTCCGGCCAACGACCGCAACGCCCACCCGCACACGGATAGTCGAGGTTGGATCGCTGTCGTGCACAACGGGGTAATCGATAACTACGCGGTATTGCGGGAGCAGTTGCAACGGCAGGGGGTGGTGTTCCGTTCGGATACGGATACGGAGGTGCTTGCCCATCTGATTGCCCGCTGTTATCAAGGGGACTTGGTGGGAGCGGTCCAGCAGGCGCTACAACTGGTACGCGGGACGTATGGTTTGGCCGTGGTCTGCCAGCAGGAGCCGGGAATTATTGTTGCTGCCCGCTTGGGGAGCCCGCTGGTAATCGGCAGCGGCCGAGCGGGGCGTTATCTGGCCAGCGATGCCCACGCCCTGGCAGGATGGGTGGATAAGCTGCACTATTTGGAGGATGGGCAGATCTGTCAGCTTAGCGGTGAGGACTGCGAGTTGTTCGACCAGCGTCTGGCCCCCTTAACAATCACCCTGCAGGATGCTCCGGGCGAGTTGACCGATGGTCTGCTGGATAAGGGGGACTATCCGCACTTCATGCTCAAAGAGATTTACGAGCAGCCGGAGGCCCTGACCAATGCCATGCGTGGACGATTGCACGAGGCTGATGCCACGGCTCATTTTGGCGGACTGAACCTGACCGCAGCCCAGTTGCGTCAAGTCGAGCGGATTATCATCACCGGGTGCGGTACCAGCTATTATGCGGGGTTAGTGGGCGAGTATCTGATAGAGGAGTTGGCTCGTTTGCCGGTCGAGGTGGAGTACGCCAGCGAGTTACGCTACCGGCATCCGCCGCTCGACCGTCACACCATCTTGCTGGCCATTACGCAATCGGGGGAAACAGCCGACACTTTGGCGGCCGTCCGGGAAGCAAAACGGCGTGGCCAGATAACCTTAGCCATTTGCAATGTGGTAGGCAGCTCCATTGCTCGTGAGGCCGACGGAGGTGTTTACCTCCATGCGGGACCGGAAATCGGCGTAGCTAGTACCAAGGCCTTCACTGCTCAGTGCCTGGTGCTGACCCTGCTGGCGTTGTATCTGGGACGATTGCGTCATTTGTCCGCCGCCCAGGGTCAGCGGATCCTGCAGGAGCTGCGGGCCCTCCCTGAGGCGGTGCGAGCGGCCTTCGCCTGTCACACACAGGTCAAAAGCATCGCGGAAAAATACGCTCATGTGCACAACGCCTTATACTTGGGGCGGCAATATTTGTACCCCGTGGCGCTGGAAGGTGCCCTCAAGCTTAAAGAAATCAGCTACATCCACGCGGAGGGCTATCCGGCGGCGGAAATGAAGCACGGCCCGATTGCCTTGGTCGATGAGCACACCCCGAGCGTTTTTCTGGTACCCCGGGGCCAGGTTTTCGACAAAGTGTTGGCCAACATGCAAGAGATAAAAGCCCGTGGCGGGCCCATCATCGCCGTGGTCAGCGGCCATGATCCAGAAGTAGCTGCCCTGGCCGACGACGTTATTTCCATTCCGCATGTTCCCGAATATCTCCAACCCATCGTGGCCGTGGTGCCCCTGCAACTGTTGGCTTACGAAATGGCTTTGCTCCGCGGGTGCGACGTGGATCGCCCCCGTCATTTGGCCAAAAGTGTCACCGTTGAGTGATGACTGCAAGTGGTAACAACAATTTTGTTGCTCAGCGAAAGGCGTTGTCTCTACCTAATCATATTGGGGGAACCGTGAGGGTTTTCGCCATTATGAGTGCCCAGAGAAGTCGATCAGCAGGGGTTTTACACAAAGTTGGAGGGTACGTATCCGGTTGCGTCCGGTCCGCCGCCGTGGTAGATTCGATAATGTCGCCTGCGGTAGGGAAGGCCAATCCTTCCAATCCCCTTTCGAGCATTTTCTGCCCTCGAGGACCACAGGACGGTGACGGACAGCACCATGGTTGCCGATCGCTTGGTAGCGTCAGTATCGGGGATTGATACTCTGACGGCCCCCTGGGCAGCCGCACACACTCAGTGGTTGCTACCTTACGTGCTGGGGTGGGTGGTCATTACCATTCCAGCCATTGTGGCCGGCTGGCTGGGCGTTTTTCAGAAAGCGGGACAATCCCGTTGGGCCGCTTTACTGCCCGGTTACAACATTTACGTGTTGGTGGTGCGAGTGGCCGGGCTAAGCCCTGTGTGGTGCTTGTTTCTTTTGCTCCCGCCGGTCAATTTGATAGCAGCGATAGTGGTAAATGTGGAGGTAGCTCGCCGCTTCGGACGCACCGAAGCTTTTGGCGTGGGTATGGCGGTCTTCGGCTTTATCCTCTATCCATGGTTGGGCTTCGGCTCGGCGGAATATCAGCGTCTGCCCATCGGTCGAATAAGTCTTACTGCACCCACACGCCGTCCCTCCTCCCGATAGTGACCACAATGGACGGATTGTTCTCTGGGGAGCTCCATTTCGGCTAGGATGTATTGGACTACCTGCCTAAAATACATTGCGAGATGTGAGGATAGTGCGTATCAACTGGAAGTACGCCCGCAGAGCTGCGGTGGAGGTAGGGTGAGTCGCGTGCCGATCGTTGCCGATCAAGCCGGGGGCTACGACCAGCCCAGAGAGGCCGCTGAACGCGTTCTGCAGGCGTATTTGTTGGGTACAGTGGATTGGGATACCCTGCTCCTCCTACAACGGCGTCTTATCTATGAGGTGACGGACACGCCGAGCACAACGGCAGTGATACTATGCGAGCATCCGCCGAGCCTGACTATCGGGCGGGAGGGCAGCCGCGAGCATGTTCGTCTGGATTGGGCCGAGTTGCAGCGGCGGGGGTGGCCGGTCCGTTGGCACGCCCGTGGCGGCGGTGTTATGCTGCATCTACCCGGACAATTGGCCTGCTATCCCTTGGTAGTGTTAGAACAGTGGGGTTGGACGCCCGCCGCTTATGTGCAGCGGTTGCAAAGTTGTCTCATCACGTTCCTCCACAGCTATGGCTTGACTGCTACGGCCGATCCTTGCCGACCGGGGGTACGCATCGGCCAACGACGGATTGCCCACATTGGCGTCGCGGTCCGCTATGGCGTTACTTGCTTTGGAGCGGTGCTGAATGTCGATCCGGATCTCCGATTGTTCCATCGTGTCCATTGCGATGGTGATGAGCAGCCTATGACGTCCCTTCAGAGAGAAATTGGTAGCCGATTCCGAGTGAGCGGTGTTCGTCAGCGTCTGTTGGAATTACTGCAGCAGGAATTGCAGATCGAACGGTTATCGATCTTCCATACTCCTCCGGATCTGATGTCCCGTGTCCGCAACCATGCTACCGCTTCCCGTTCTCGATAGCTCTGAGCCGCTAGTGGAAACACCTGGCGAATCAGGCCGGGTTGCTGCGGCTAGCCGGAAGGCATCCAGAAGTGCCACTCCGCGACTGCCCCCGTGGCTGAAACGGCCGCTGCCAGCGGGCAATGGCAATGACTTCACGCGGCGTTTGCTACAGGACCTGCGTCTGGAAACCGTTTGTGAAAATGCCCGTTGTCCTAACCGTCCCGAGTGTTGGGCCCAGCGGACGGCTACTTTTATGATCCTGGGTAACGTGTGCACGCGGCCCTGCAGCTTTTGCTCAGTGCCACGGGGAACACCCTTAGCCGTGGAGCAGGATGAACCCGAACGCCTGGCAGAAGCCGCAGTACGCCTGGGGCTGCGGCACGTTGTAATTACCTCGGTAACCCGGGACGACCTGCCCGATGGCGGGGCAAGCCATTTTGCCGCATGCCTGGAGGCAGTCCGCCGTCGATTGCCAGATGCTACCCTGGAGGTGCTCACTCCGGATTTCCTAGGCCAGGAAGGGGCCATCGACTGTGTCATTGCCGCCCAGCCTCATGTCTTCAATCACAATCTGGAAACCGTACCACGTTTATACCGCGCCGTGCGTGGACGGGCGGACTACCGCCGCAGTTTGCAACTACTGGCCCGTGTGAAACAGCGGGCACCTCAGATTGTGACCAAATCCGGCCTGATGCTGGGATTGGGCGAGACTCGTGATGAGCTCTTCGAGGTTCTGGCTGATCTGCGGGCCATCGAGTGTGATGTTATCACTTTGGGGCAGTACCTCGCACCCACATTGCATCACAGCATTCCGGTAGATCGCTACGTGCCGCCGGAGGAATTTGATGAAATAGCCCGTCTGGCCCGCCTGTTAGGTTTTCGTCAGGTTGTCGCGGGACCCTTTGTCCGGTCAAGCTACCATGCGGCGGACATGCTCTCCTTTGTCCCGACTGTCGCGAACAATAGCGAAAGTCCTACTCTAAGGCGGTAAGTTATGTTATTTCGCTTGCTGCGGTGCCGCCTGGTGTTTCCGCAAACACGGGACCCTTAACCACAGGTTTTGTCGCCCAGTAATTACCGCGTCATGGCTCCTCCCGTCCTAGTCCCTATTGTTGTACCCGATTTGGGTACGCCACAGATGGTCCTAAGCGTCTGGTACGTTCGACCGGGCGAAATAGTCTATGCGGGTGAGCGGGTGGCCGAAATTCTCATCCCTGGAGCAACCGTCGATATACCCGCACCGGCGGACGGTGTCTTAGCTCAACAATGTTATAGCGTGCAACAGAAATTGCAGACGGGTAATATCCTTGGTTATCTTGATGTCTCCTCGGCAGCCACTTCATCCTTCTGATCTGGCATATATGGAACACAAACTATCCTTTGTGCACAGCGGAACTGTTCTTTTCAGCTCATTGTGTAGTTAAGTTTGCACAAGCCTGGTAGTCTACCGGCTGGTAGTGTAAGGTCGGTAGCCAAGGATGAGGGGTTTTGCTATGATATTTCTTCTCATACTCTTGCGGTGAAGACGTGGACTTCCACGGGTGGGAGAGAGGACAGAACAGTGGGTGTGCGTATTCGTTTGAAGCAGATGGGTCGGCGGCATCGGCTTTACTACCGGATTTGTGCTATGGATTCGCGTCAGCCACGGGACGGTAAGGTCTTGGAAGAATTAGGGACCTACGACCCGCACGTTCCCGATCCGGATGCCGCGGTCACGCTCCGTCCCAGCCGGATCAAATACTGGCTCAGTGTTGGGGCCCAACCGACCGATCATTGCAAGGTCTTATTCCGCAAGTACATGAAGAAATGGGAGGCCATAGAAGCGGAGCGAGCAGCGGCTCAGACCGCGGCGACGACAACTGCCCCGGCGACGAAGACCTGAAATGAGCGACAGCGGGAGGGACGGTGATCCGCTTTGATGTGCTAACATTGTTCCCCGGCATCTTCGATGGCTTTCTGCAGCATAGCCTGCTCGCCCATGCTATCCAAGCCGGTTTGGTACAGGTACACCGGTGGAACATCCGCGATTGGTCGCAGGACAAGCATCATAAAGTGGATGACCATCCCTTCGGAGGTGGCCCTGGTATGGTGCTAATGGCCCCTCCCGTGGTCGAATGTGTCGAAGCGGTGCAAGGCTGCGCCGATCCGCCCGGGCGGGTAATCTTGCTGACCCCAGCCGGCGAGCGTCTGACCCAACCTTTGGTACGGCGTTTGGCCAAAGAGCCCCGCTTGCTGCTCATTTGCGGCCGCTATGAGGGATTCGACGAACGCATCCGAGACATCCTGCAACCCTGGGAGATCTCCATCGGCGATTACGTCTGTAACGGAGGCGAGGTACCCGCCATGGTGATCATCGACTGTATCATTCGCTTGATACCTGGCGTACTGGGAGATACCCGCAGCCTCCAGGAGGAATCGCACAACGTCCCGGGCGAAGTCGAGTATCCGCAATACACCCGCCCACGGGTCTACCGTGGCCGGGCAGTGCCCGAGGTATTGCTCAGCGGCAACCACGCGGCCATAGCCGCCTGGCGACGCGAGCAGGCACGCCTACGCAGTCTGCAGCGTCTACAACGACCGTCGCTGATCCACCAGCCGTTAGGCGATCATCCGGCAAATGCACCTGTGGACACACAGGCCGTCATTACACCGTCAAGCGAAAAATGAGCAATTATATAACATGAGTTGGGTAGGGGATTTGACCAGAGTATACCCAATAGAAACACCAGCATCTTGAAGGCACGAGCAGGGATAAGGGAGAGGAACCAATGATAGCCAAGCTGATCCGACATGTTGAAGAACAATATCTCCGCCCCGACATTCCGGACTTCCGCGTGGGTGATCGGGTTGAGGTGCATCAGCGTATTTTGGATGGACCTAAAGAGAGGATCCAAGTCTTTGAAGGGGACGTGATTGCCCGGCAGCACGACGGCGTCCGGGAGACCTTTACCGTGCGGCGGATAGTACAAGGGGAGGGAGTGGAGCGTATTTTCCCCTTGCATTCTCCCCGCATTGCCAAGATAGTAGTCAAGAAAGCCGGCAAGGTACGTCGGGCCAAGCTCTACTACCTGCGGGATCGGGTTGGGAAGGCCACCCGCATCCGGGAAGATAAAGAGCGACAGGCGAAAATCGACGAGGAACTGCGACGGGCGGCAGAAGAAGCGGCCCGGGCAGCCGCAGAAGCTGCTGCTAAGGCTGCCGCTGAAGGCGGTGCCAGTAAGTCCGCCCAGAAGAAGAAGGCTAAACGCGAAGCACAGGCCAGTGGAGATGGAGGTGGTAAAGGAAAGAAGAAATAACGGCACGGACGCGACCCCGATGCCACCGGCTCAGTCCTCGCAACAACCATCCTGGTGGCGACGCTGGCTGGGAGGGGTACCCAACGCCGAACCCCAATATTTCACGCGTTGGCCACGGTGGCGACGCTGGTTCGGCCACCGCTGTGAACGGGCTGTAGCCAGCCATCTGTGGCGTTTGGGTTATACCGTGCTGGCCGCTAATGTCCAGGCGGGTGGCGCCGAAATCGATTTGTTGGTTCTCGACCGTGATACCCTTGTAATTGTGGAAGTACGCTCCACGCAAGCAAGTCATCCCGGCGCCTTGATGGAAACAGCAGCCTCGGTGCACGAGGCTAAACAGGAAAAACTTACCCGCGGGGCATTGGCTTTCCTCAAACGCCATCGGCTATTGGGAAAGATGCCCGTACGCTTCGACGTTATTGGCGTGGCTTGGCCACCCAATGCATCCTATCCCTTAATCCACCACATCCCCGACGCTTTTCCCGCTCAAGGGAAGTACCAATTTTTCTGCTAACACTATAACTGATCAATTTTATAATACAAAAAGGATCAAATACTTGCCGTCTCTCCCACTGTCTGAGCAGAACTCCTTACCGTAAATGGTGCGGTTAGGGGGCAGAGAGAGTTACAGATGCCTCCGCGTGGGACTGAACGCCGAGTTATTGCGAACGCGAACCAGATTACCCGGATTGGCAATTTGAGCAAATGACCACGCCGAAAAGCAAGGGGACATTGCCGTCGTAAGCCAGCCGCTATCTTCATATCATGTGGTAAAATAGCGATATATAACTGTTTTTGCGATGCAGGATTGTATGCAATAACAAGTACTAGGTCGTCCCGGAGGGCGTGTTGCATGAGTGATCGCGGTGCGGCATCGGAGGGGATGCGGGTGTCGCGGGCCGCCGCGCAACGCTTGAGTTTGTATTTGCGTTGCCTGACAGCTTGGCCTTCCGATGCCGAAAAAATATCAAGCAGCCAGATTGCCGCTGCAGTAGGGGTTAGCGATGCTCAGGTACGGCGTGACTTGGCAGCTCTAGGCCATTTGGGACAGCGGGGAATTGGCTATGAACCAAGGGAATTGGCCACCGCTATCCGCGAAGCCCTTGGCATTCATCGTACCTGGCGGGTGGTGCTGGTGGGAGTTGGTAATTTGGGACGGGCGTTGCTCCGCTATCAGGGGTTTCGGGCCCAGGGGTTCCAAATTGTTGCGGTGTTTGATAACCAGCCTACTAAAATCGGTGAGTGTATTGAAGGGTTGCGTGTCCGACCGCTCCATGAACTAGAGGCTACCGTGACCACTGAAGGGGTGGAGCTGGCTATTCTGACCGTCCCCAAGGAGGCCGCCCAGAGTGTCGCCGATGCCTTAGTCCGTGCGGGGATCCGTGGAATACTCAATTTCGCCCCTGTCGTTTTGCGGCTACCCCAGCATGTCCAGCTTGTGACGGTGGATCTAGCTATCCAGTTGGAACAGCTTACCTTCCTTGTCCAGCACGCCAACGGGGTAGCTCCGCCGGCCTTCAACGGGTAACTCGTACTTACTTAAGTTGCGTAATCCAGTTATGTCGCACCCACCGCTGCTTGATCCTGTTAGTGATGCTATTTCGCATCAGATTGGCCAACTCTCGCTGTATAGTTAACAGAAATTGGGGTGCCGAGATAGTATTTCGTGATAAAACGGGTTAGAGTCGATATTTCAAACCTATCGGAAATCCATGAAATGGATCAGGTTAGACAGTTTTCCTACCCCAAGGCTGACAATTGGTAAGTAACTTTGACGAGGCTGCGTTTACGAATGGGGCCAGATACCCCTTGAGTTTTTCGTTCGTGGTCCCTATTAATACAGATGAACATGCTGGAAGTCATTCGAAGGGCGTTTAGCTCATTCGAGTCAACACCCGCTGCTTATTTCAAACTGAATCAGCTTCCAGCTGGACTGGCCAATTACCCGGTAGTGTAACGGTAGCACAAGAGATTTTGGTTCTCTTGGTCCAGGTTCGAATCCTGGCCGGGTAACTCAATGCTGATCGATACAACTTGGTGCATTAAGACGCCAGGCTCTTTGTTTTAAGCAGTTACTGCGAGTGCTCGGGCATGCAGGCCAGAGCACTAAGCGCCAATTCCGCGATCTGTATAAACCGACGGGCCGGCCCGCACCAGGTTAGCATGACCAAACGGGCAAGATTGTCCGCTCATCCACATAGACGCACAGCTTGCCCCCCTCTTAGTACCACTCAGACGATAGGTGGGATTTTGATGGGTTGCCGTCCGGCCCGCCAGGCAGCACTAGCGGTGGACACCTTCTGAACTGCTACCACCAGGTTCGAAAGCCTCCAGTGGGAGTGCCTGTAGCCAAAGGCGGTGCCACGCGTGCGGTTAGTTTTCGGATGGTTTGCAGCTCAGCCCCCCATATGTCCTTGCATCGTTAACAAAGAGATGTGCCCCAGGTTGAGAAGGGCATGCTCAGACAAGTCGCTAGCACTGTTGGTGGCGGCGGGGACGGGCTTTGATGTCGAAAAGACCGAAGATCTCCTCCTCGGTCAATCCAAACGTGGATGGTTTATCTGCCTGTGCCAGTAGGTCATGAAAGATTTTGCGCTTGGAGTCCAGGATTTCGGCAATCCGCTGTTCAATCGTGTTTTGCGTCAGAAAGCGGGTAACGGTGACGGGGTGGCGTTGACCTAAGCGATGGGCCCGATTGATGGCCTGATCCTCAACGGCAGGGTTCCACCACCGGTCAAACAGAAACACGTAATTAGCACACTGCAGATTAAGACCGACACTGCCAGTACCATAGCTCATCAACAGCACATGGCAGTTGGGATCGTGACGAAAGCGTTCCAGAATCGCATTGCGTTCATGGGGGGGGATCCGACCATGGTACTGTAAAGCGCCGAACTCCTTCAAGTGACGAGCTAGAACCTGCAACGGTTCTACCCACTGGGAAAAGACCAACGCTTTGTGTCCGCTGTCGGCAATTTCCTCCATGTCCATCCGCAGTTGTTCCAATTTGGCGCTTTCACCGGTAAGCGGGTCGAAGTTGCAGATCTGTTTGAGCCGCATGACCAATTGAAACACATGCTGAACAGTGATCGTATCGCCTAATGCATTCAAGTGAACAACCCCTTCCTCTTCGGCCCGGCGATAGGCGTCCCGCTGGGCGGCTGTCAGTTCGACATGCACGTCCCGAAAGATTTTCGGCGGCATGTCCGACTGAACGGTCTCTTTGGTGCGACGCAGGATGCTATCGGCTGTGTACAACGGCAGATATTTGGGCGGCGTATCCGGCGGTATGCGACCAGGGTCCAGGAACTCGAACAGATGAATCAGGTCATCCGGGTGATTTTCCACAGGGGTACCCGTCAGGGCCCAACTCCGGCCGCGTGGTAATGACCGTGCGGCCTGTGCTGTTTTGGACTCCTTGTTTTTGATCCGTTGTGCCTCGTCCAGAATGACTAGATCATAATAGAGGCTGGGATCGCTAGCCCAATCTACATCGCGGGTAAGCGTCTCATAGTTGACCAATTTCAAGGGGCAGTTAGAGACGAGCCAGGCAGTACGGCGCTGTTCGGGCTCCCCTTCGATGACCTCAAAGGGGATGTCTGGGGCCCACAGTTTTAGTTCACGAATCCAGTTATGGACAAGCGACTTGGGGCAGACAACCAATGCGCGTTTGACATTACCCTGATAGAACAGGAGACGTAGTGACAAAATGGCCTGACAGGTTTTGCCCAAGCCCATTTCGTCAGCCAGTAGGGCAGCGGTGCGGGGGACTAGAAAGGCGATACCCTCCAACTGATAAGGAAAAGGGGCGAAGGGCACCTGAAGTTGTCGACCCTGAAACAAGCCATCTAGGGGGGGTTGGAGCAGGTAGAGCAGGCGGTCTTTGACATGGACGGTCTCCGCGGTGGGTTGCAACCGGACGCGGACAGGGAGCGGCGATTCTGCTGGAGTATCCGGAAGGGGAGGAAGGGGTGGAATAGAGGGGTCAGACGTTGTTTCTTTGCGTAGTGGAGGTTGCACCGGTCGTAACGAGGGTGGAGCGGGGAATTTCCATCCTTCCGTGCTGAGGGCCGGTTCCAGCCGACCTGGCGTGCGGACCCATGGGGGATCCTTCAGAAGACGCACCTCCCGTGCCGACGGAGCATGCAGAATTCCCCAGCAGTTGCCATCAATCACCTCGACGGACAACGCCAGCGGAAACACATGCAAGCCAAGCTTTGGCTGGTCATCAGCCAAGACCGGGTCTTGCTCAAATGCACCTTTGCTTGCGTCATCAGGCCGCACGGCTGCTCGCTCCCAATTTGCGGGCCTCGGCTACAGCCTCACGAATGCGACTGAATGGCTCCGACAACTCAACGGCGGGATCCACCTGATCCAGCAACAAGCGGATGGCACCTACCTCACTGTCAGAACAAGAGGGGAGCCACAGAGAAGTGCGACAGCGAGGATGCTCCAAGGATACACACCCGCTTGGCATCGTCCCGTTGGAGTCCGAAGGCGGAACGGCCACAATCGGCAGGTGTACCCGGGATCGTAGACTCAGCAGCAGCGGCACATCAGTAATCAATAACGATGGTACTATGCCGGTTTTTTCTACCAAGGTTTTTCCTATCAGGTCGGCAAAGACGTACTCCTGCAAAGTAGGCCCATACAGGGCACGCTGGACCCGATTGGGCTGTACCGCAGTTGTCAATCTGAATTCGAGGGGCCGGCCCCAACCGTTGGTAACCAGATAACCGCCAATCCAGCCTGTCACGTCCTGCAAAATCGTCAAAAACCCTAAAACGAGGGAGTGAGTATCAGTAGGGTGCGAAAGGTCAGCATTGCTTGAACTTTGGGGTAAGGCAGAGGCTATAGGTGGTTCCATCACGATGGTCGTCGCTCCTTCCTGAAGTCCTTGTCGGCGATCGCCCCACGGCAGGGTAATACGATCGCCCGAAAGACCGATAGGTCACATCGGCAAGAGCGGACGGCTGCATATACCCAATTTCTTGCCATTAAAGTTGCGCGTTTTCTCAGCCACGCCATGCGTTGCATCTTATGCGCAAATCCCGCGCTGTTTAACTAGCAGGTGCACTCGCTCTGTCTCGCAATTACTGCCCAAGGTTGTGCTTGAGGGACGCACAAAACAATCTAATCCATAGTTAAGTTACTGTTAAGCTTAACACTGGAGAAAATCGAGACATAAGTTGATTTTTCCCAATGTGTTACGACAAATATGTTTCAGAGCTAGAAGGGCTAATCAGGGAAACACTGTCCGTCAGTCTCAAGGAGAATTCGCAGTGACCTCACTCCGGATACTAGCAAGGTGTCTCGAACTATTTCGACACAATTCAGTGCCAGTGGACAGGATTTCCTAATTGAGCAGAACTTGTGTCTATCTGTACATATATTTATTTGTATAATATAGCATTAGAAAATGGTCAGAGAGAGTTGTTGAAGAACAAGTCTCGTAATGCAAAATATTAGTATTTCGCTGAAGTAATGTAAAATTCCTCTTCCGTTTGATCTGTTTTGCTATAGAACAGATGGTAATAGGGAGTTGTCAGAGGGGTTATTCAACAAGCAAAAGGGAATTTGGCCCTTTCGCAGCGAGAAAAAAATATGATGCACGCATATCCGGAAGGCGGACCTGTGGCTAGCTCTGTGAAAGGAGAGTCGTCCACTCAAGAGTCGGCAAAGCTATCCCCCGTCGAGCATCAGAAAGCGGTCAGCAACTATCTCCGGGGAACCTTAGCCGCTGAGTTGGCCGATACATCGCTTGACCATTTTAATGATCTGAACAAAGGATTATTGAAGTTTCACGGTAGTTATCAGCAGGAGGATCGCGATGCCCGCAAAAACCGCGACAAGACAGGTGTGGCCCGGTCGTACATTTTCATGATCCGGTTGAAACTTCCCGGAGGGCAGTTAACAGCTGATCAATACTTGGCGATGGACGACATCTGCGGTCGTTATGCCAACGGTACTTTGCGGATTACCACCCGGCAAAGCTTTCAGTTACATGGGGTGCTCAAGGCCAATCTGAAAGCGACGATGGCGGCTATCAATGAGGCTTTGCTCACTACTTTAGGGGCTTGCGGAGACATCACCCGCAACGTCATCTGTTGCTCCGCTCCGCTACCGGATGCTGCCCGTGCCATGATGCGAGAGCATTGTCAACAGGTAGCGCAGGCATTAACGCCGCAGGCCGCGCGTCGAGCATATCATGAAATCTGGCTTAATGGCAAACCTTTTACTGCTGAGTGTGCCGACGAAGAACCCTTGTACGGCAAGACCTATTTGCCCCGTAAGTTCAAAGTGGCCTTTGCGTTACCCCACGACAACTGCACTGACTTACTCGCCCAGTGTCTCGGTTTTCTTGTGGTAACCGACAACGGACAGCCGCATGGTCGGCCGATCGGTTACGATTTGTATTGCGGGGGTGGGCAGGGGCAGACGAACAGCCGAGCAGATACGGCCCCCCTCTTAGCTCAAGCGATCGGCTTCATCGAACCGGACGAAGTAACAGAAGCAGCACAGGCCATTGTCCGATTGTATCGGGATCATGGCAACCGAGCAGACCGGAAGCGTGCCCGACTCAAGTATGTGGTGCACGACTGGGGTGTGAATAAGTTCCGGGAGGTATTCTACCGCGACTATTTTCCCTATCCCTACCGTCCCCCGCGGGGACTGCCCATCAGCGGTGTCGATCTCCACCATGGCTGGCACGGAATGGGGGATGGTCGCTGGTTTTTGGGGTTGTCGGTGGAAAATGGCCGCATCAAGGATGAAGGAACGTTGCGTTTGCGCTCGGGTATCCGGGCCATCGTTTCTCGTTTCCGCTGCGACGTCCGATTGACCACGCAGCAAGACATCCTGCTGTGCGGATTCCACACTAACGACCGACCTGTGGTCGAAAATCTCTTGGCCGAATACGGCATTCCCAAGCCGGAGTCGTTGTCGCTTGTGCAGCGTTGGAGTATGGCTTGCCCAGCCATACCCACCTGCGGTCTGGCAATCACTGAAAGTGAACGGGCATTACCTCATGTCATCGACCAGTTGGAAATGGTGCTGCAAGAGCTGGGTTTGCAGGACGAACCAATCAGCGTTCGTATGACGGGTTGTCCCAATGGTTGTGCCCGGCCGTATCAGAGCGACATAGGGCTGGTGGGCCGCTCGGGCAACAAATACACGATTTACGTTGGCGGTGATCGTTTGGGCCGACGTCTGAACCAGGAACTGATGGATTTGGTACCCGTTGACCAGATTGTTCCGCGTTTAGTGCCGCTGCTCCGTCTGTACAAGCAGCAGAGAAACCCTGGGGAATCGTTTGGCGAGTTTTGCACACGCCTTGGGCCGGCCGTCCTTCGGACTCACTTGGAGAATGTTAACTAAAGGCGGACATTTTCAGGGTTGCACATCCTTTTTATCCGATGGTGCCGCCGGTGGCTCCTTTTTGCGAGGCGAGGGATCGGGAGGGGCGTAGTCCACCAACTGGCGACGGTACCCCATCGGGTCGGGCGAGAGAAGACTGAGGTAAGTCAGCAAGCGGAGTCGTAAAACAGGGTCGTTCTCGTTCTGCACCGTTTGACGGAGGGGCTCGAGCTGATCCGCGGGCAACGTCGGACTGAAACGCTGGGCATGACGGAGGGCATTATCAGCGGCCTGTTGACGCAACGGTAATGGCCGCTGAGGATTCCGGGCGAGCGCAACCAACGCTGGTTGGATGGCTGGATCGGGCAGATGAAGCAACGCGTCCGCCGCGACAGGCGCAAGCTGATCATCCCCCAGGCAGAGTAACAGTGCGGGGATAGCTGGGATGACCTGGCGTGTCGTTTCGGGGCACTGAGCGAACTGGGTCAAAGCCGTCACAGCGCGGAGCCGTGCCGCACGCTTGAATTCGGGGTCCGCCGTACGTTGGACAGTGGTCGTTTGCCAACGGGGCAGCCACTGATCGCGGATTTCCAACGCAGAGGCAGGCATCGGCACAACAACCACTTGTGGGAAATACCGCAATAGTTGCCGCAATTGAGCTTCACGTTCCGGATCACGGTAACGAGCCACGGGTAGGCCAAGGCTTTCCGGATCGATCTGGAAGTACAATTGCTCGAAGCGAGCTCGTGCAGCGGGTACCCGATCGACATCCACTTCCAGACGCTGAAGCAAACGCATCAGTTCCTCGACCGCCAGGCGGGTATCGGGTGTTGGTAAAGGCGGTGCCAAGGCGAGTCGTCGCTGGAGATCTTGTATGCGCAATACGGTTTGTGGGGCTGTCTGGGTGGAGATAGTGAATTGTTGGGCCAATACGGCATAGTTGATGATGTCTAGTCGCAATTCGAGTAGTTCACGCTGGGATTGTGTCAAAAACAGGGGCAGGGTGTTGACTATTTGGAGTAGGCGTGTCCGGCGTTCGTTGGCGGCGCGGAGCAGAGCGTTGTCGCGGGCCGTCTGATTTTCCCGCCGCAAACGTTGCTGTTGTTCCGGTGGATCGTTTGGATGCGGGACATAAGCATCAGGCACATCGGGCAACCGCTGGTCAGTAGCGGCCATCAGCACGGCGGTTCGCAAAAGCAGTTGTTCCAAGGTAGGGGGGGAAGGTTGCTCGGGTGAAGCTAAAACCAACGTAGGAATGGCAGCCCAGCGGCTGTCCGTTTGCAGTTGGCTGATTAGATCACGGAGCTGGGGATTGACTGCGTGATGATCAATGAGGAGGAAATCGGCGGTCCCGCGTTGTAGTCGTTGCAGGAGTTCCCGCCCCGTCGAGTACGTTTCAACCCGAAACCCGGCAGCCAGCAGAATAGGTAAAAGGGCGTCCCGGCGTCGTCCATCAGCGTCAAGATACAACGCCGTCCCCGGAGCCGGGGGAGGAGGGAGATGGGCATCGTGGAGCTGTCGCCGCAGAATGTCAATGATTTTCGACCGAGCTACCGGTTGCAGGGGGAAGGGGCCGCGGATCAAGGCATCGGCGGCGAGAAATTGTACGAGCGGGTCGGGGTAATCCAGGGCTACTTCCAGCAGCGAAATGCCTGATTCGGTCCGTCCGGCGGCGGCAGCGGCCAGTTCCCGATCGGCTCGCACCTGGGCGGCCTGCAGCAGGGCCACTAGGGTGGCTGTCTGTTTCTGCCGCAACGCCTGTCGCAACGCTTCCTCGCGGAGAGCGGGCGGGGCCACTAACAACAATCGCAAAGCCTCGGGTTCGTGCACAGCCAAGTCACCAAACTGGCTGCGGAGAGTAGCGAATTTGCTTATTAGCGACAGGATCAGAATCTGGGCTTCCTCTGCGGCCGCTCCGTCCGATTCGGCTACCCAACGCGCATAGCGTAGGCCGTAATACTCATTAGCCCAAGATAAGGGGACTTCCTGAGAGCGTAACTTTTCTTCACCCGCTAGCCAGCGCCAAATGCGGACGGTTGCTTCCGCATCGGGCAATTTCTTAAGCAATCGGTAGCGCGGCTGACCATCGTAAAACTGTCGGGCCAATTGCAGTAATTCCCGGTCGGCTGCTCGTTTTTCCAGAGGTATGCCGCTAGGCCGTAGATAATCGCGTAATACGCCTTCTGCCAATTGACGCAGTTCCGCTAACGTCTTGTTTCCAAGCAGCACAGACCTCCAGAGCACTGGCAGGATGCTGGTTTGCACGTCCTGCTGCAACGGCAGGAATTGTTCGTGTCGGACCAGAGCGGAAATAACGGCGTATTGATGCTGGGGGCGTAAGCCATCCAAAGCGGCGATCCAGGCAGCAACGCTTTCCGGATCCATCCGTGGGATGGTGCCATAGATACCTTCGATCACCGCCGGCTCTTTATCGGTGCGTAGTTGTTCGACCATATAGGGGACGGCTGCCGCTCCGATGCGAACGAGTTCTGCTTGGGCAAACTGCCGTTCCTCCGGTGTGGCACCTAAATTGGACACATATTTGGCAATTCGTTGCGGGTTGCGGATGTGTTGATCCAACGCGGCATTAGCCTGGGTTACAATTCGCTCGACATACTCGCGGGCCATTTTGTGCTCGACGGGGTTATCCGACCAGCGAGGCACTCGATAAAGGAAGGTGAACGCATCGGGGCCGTATCTGTCGTAGATCGCAATGTAATCCTGAGGTTCGGGCTTACTTTCGAGAAAATCCTTCAGATGTTGGATGGCAAGCGAATAACGGCCTTCGGCGACAAACTCGCGTAATTCTTTAAAGATGGCCTGGGGTTTCGGCAGTTGCTTGGGTTGGACCTGCTGGGCAGGGGCCAATTGCTTACTGCTCAGGCTCAACATCAGCAAGCCGGGCAACATAACGGAGGTACAAAGTAGCTGCCGCACCGTTCCGCCCTCCTTCATAGCGGCATCCTGCACGGCTACCATAAGTTTACCCTTGGGCACTTTACTGCCACTCAAGGTGTGTGTGGTCTTCCCAAAATATTAAGCTATCTGACATTCAACAGGCTGTTACCAACCAAGATAGCCCTTGGAGTTGCGTGATCAGGTATGCCCTTGTGCACAGCGCAACTATGGGATGATTAAAGTTTGCTGCCTGCACCAGGCATGCCTCCGCAAGGCTACCAATGGTTACACCTTGCATTGTGGAGGGTGGTGTCAATTCAAGCAACCTTCTTCGCAGCAGATCAGATCAGCATAGGTCTCGCGACGGCGGATCAGGCGATGTGTAGCATCTGTAACGAGGACCTCGGCAGGACGAGGTCGACTGTTGTAATTGGATGCCATCGACATGCCGTACGCACCCGCGGAAAAAATGGCCAGTAAAGCCCCTCGGGGCAACACCGGCAAGGGACGATCCTTAGCCAGAAAATCCCCGGACTCGCAGACCGGACCAACCACGTCCTGGCGTAGTGAACCGGGAAAGTCCAGAAAGGGATTGGCCCGTTCAGGATCGACACTCATGTCGACCGGGGGACGCTCGGGAGTGCCCGGCGGCAACCGTACGGGCCAGACCCGATGCAACGAACCGTAAAGCGTCGGCCGGATCAGATCATTCATCGCGGCATCCTGGATCAGATAATGCTTACCGCCGGTGGACTTGCGGTAAAGCACGGTGCTGACTAGAATCCCCGCGTTACCTACAATGAAACGACCCGGTTCCAGAATCAATTGGCAGCCCGTTGCGCGAACGGCCGGCAGGATCACTTCCGCAAATGCCTCCGCCGGGGGTGCTTCGTCCCGTCGGTAGTTGATGCCAAACCCTCCGCCTAGGTTCAGGTAACGTATCTGATGTCCCTGGCGTCGGAACTGGGCAATCAGGTGAACTGCCTTATCGGCACCTAACCGATAAGGCTCCGTCTTGATGATGGGCGAGCCCAAGTGCATATGTAAACCAAGAAGTTGCAAGCCGGGATGGCCCACCACTGCCTGGGCCACCTCAACAACGGTTTCAATGTCTAAACCGAATTTAACTCCTTTTACAGATGTGTCGGTTTTGATGTGCGTCTTGGGTGGCAAGTCCGGATTGACACGCAAAGCCACAGGTGCACGTCTGCCCATTTGCTGGGCAATCGTTCCGATTGTCCACAGTTCTTCCTCACTTTCCACGTCAAAGAGTAACACGTCAGCGTCTAAAGCCATACGGATTTCGGCGTCGGTTTTACCGACCCCTGCAAAGACAATCGGAACTTTTTTCTTCGGCGGCGTCGCTCGTAAAGCACGATATAGTTCTCCGCCGCTGGTTACGTCGAATCCCGCTCCGTGTTCGGCGAGCAGGCGGCAGATACTCAGGTTCCCATTGGCCTTGATCGAATAGCACAAAATTGGGTTGGCCTCGGCAAACGCCTTTTGCAAGGCATGCAAATGGTGAAGTAGCGTGGCCTGACTGTAGACGTACAGCGGCGTACCATACTGGTGGGCCAAAGCCTCGACGGGTACGTTCTCGCAATAAAGTTGACCATCCCGATAGTGAAAGTAGTCCATTGGTGGTTCCTTTACTCAATCTCTCCAGTCTTCGTTTTAGTGCTGGGCGGGGTCGAGTCTCAGGCGTTGCTTCCATAGCTGCAGCTGTTTTTTGACTTCAGCCGGTGCGGTGGAACCATGGCTGCGGAAGGCGGCCAGTGCTGCAGCAGTACCTAAGCGCGAGCGGAGCCGCCCACTATCGTCGAGGTGTTGAGGCAACAGATGCTGGAAGACCTCCTCCGGCAATTCGGCCAAGCGGCAACGCCGTTGCTCGCATTCCTGGACGAGACGCCCAACGGCCTCATGAGCCGCACGCAGAGGCACACCCATTTCGACCAGCCCCTCCATAAGCGTGGTCGCATCCAAAAATCCGTCCTCCAAACGTGCGGTTATGCTGTCACGCCTTAGGCGACTGCCCTCGACCAAGGGTATAGCCACCTCCAAACAGGCATTCACCGTATCATGCGCGGTGAACAGTGCGATTTTGTCTTCCTGCAGATCACGATTGTAAGCCAAGGGTAATCCTTTCAGAAGAACAAACAGCTGCTGCAAGGCAGCAATAACCCGCGCACTGCGACCGCGAATTAACTCGAGAACGTCCGGGTTCTTCTTATGGGGCATTATGCTGGAACCGGTGCAGAAGGCATCCGGCAGTTCCAAAAAGGAAAATTCGGTGGTGCTCCAAATGATCCATTCCTCAGCCCAGCCGCTTAGATGGACGGCCAGCACCGCTAGGGCGTAGACGTAGTCCAGGACAAAGTCCCGATCACTAGATACATCCATGCTGTTAGCCGCTAGTTCGGCAAACCCTAATTCCCGGCGGACCATGTCCCGATCGATAGGTAGCGAGGTACCAGCCAGAGCAGCGGCACCTAATGGCAGGACGTTGAGTCGCCGGCGGGCCTCGGCCAGTCGGTCCCGGTCTCGTTGCCATTTCTCGACGTACGCCAGGGCATAGTGACTGGCAAGCACCGGCTGAGCCCGTTGTAAATGCGTGTAGCCCGGTAGGATGACGCCTTCCTCACGCTCGGCAAAGCGGACAAATGCGCGTTGCAGGTCTTCCAATCGGCTATCGATCTGATCGATCGCTTCCCGTACCCATAATTTGACGTCGGTTACTACCTGATCATTTCGACTGCGTGCCGTGTGCAATTTGCGGCCAAGGTCCCCCAAGCGGGCGATCAGTGCCCGTTCAATGTGAGTATGAATGTCTTCCAATTCTATCTGCCAAGGCATTCGACCGGCCGCGATATCCTGGCCAATCTCCTCTAAAGCTGTGACGATTTGTTCTGCCTCTTGCTGGCTCAGCAAACCGACCGCTGCTAGCATGCGTGTATGCGCCTGACTTGCCTGGATGTCCTGTCGGTATAGCCGATGGTCATAGCTGATCGACTCGGTGAACGCTTCCACGCGTTTATCTGTTGCCTCACTAAATCGGCCACCCCATGTCTTTTGCGTCATATGCGACGATTGCCTCCGGTGACGGCTCATCAATACCGCTCTTTCACATCGTTTCAGATTTTATCTGGTTACGTATCATCGCCGTTAGCATTAGGCACTTTGTAAAGTGTCATAGACGCTACTTTTTTACTTTTACCGGTTGCGGGGGTGCACTAGCTTCTGCTGGTTTAGCTAGTATGCACCTGTGAGTTTGCTATCTGGCAACAACTTTGTGAGTCAGATGCCCGCATCGTTTTTAATCGATTTTGACACCAACGACCGCTTGAGAGAGTATTATCATCTGGAGCCTGTCGAACGGGCAGCGTCAGTCGCACAAAACTATTCGTGGTTGACGCCCTTTGGAACCAACCGGCTCCCAGCAACAACGGAACGGATGGCATCGCCATTTGTCAAACTTTCGCGGCCTTTGGACATAATACGTGAAAAAAGCGGAGTAAATGCTTTCTGTAGCTCGCCTATCGCTAAGTGACTAGCGATTCCACCCTTTTTAGGAGAGGCCGATGCGACACCATTGTCCTGCACGCAACCTGGGGATGGTCGCTGTAGCTTTAGGACTATTTTTATCCCCCTCTTTAGGGTGGGCTCAGACGGACACGGTAACAGCTCCCACACCCAGTATGCAAATCCGTCTGCGATCGCTGACGGAACTGCTGAACAAGGCGGAGTATGTAGCAAATCTTTTTGATCAGGGTGAAACGATCCGAGGTATCAAAGCGTTATTGTTCCTAAGCCGGTTGCAGGGCAAAGGGGTTGAAGGAATCCATCCGGACCGTCCTCTGGGAGCCTATGCGTTTTTCAAGCCCGATGTGATTGATAGTTCCGTTGTCCTCCTGATCCCGATAGCGAACCAAGAAGCGTTTTTGAAGCTTCTCAAGGAGCGTTTGAACCTGAAGGTGGACAAGGAGAAGGAACAGATGTACAAGCTGGCGGTGCCGGAAGATTTGCCCTTGCCTGCCATCGGCATCGATCACCTCTATGTGCGTCTCGAACAGGATTACGCCTACGTTGCCCGGTACGAAACCGATCTGGATCCGAAACGACTGATCCCGGCAAAAACATTTTTCGGTGGAGATGATAAAGCGACTATCTCGGTGGCTCTACGTCTCGATCACCTATCGAATGACCTGAAGAAATTCGTGTTGGGTGAATTTGAAATGAATATCGAGGAGGGAATGCGGAACGACCCTCCCCAAGATGAAGTTGGCAAGCTGTTAGCTCCATGGTTCAAGAATCAGTTGATGAATGCCCTACAGGTTTCCGTGCTGGATGCTTCGGAGCTGCGGTTACAATTGGACATTGATGAGAAGAAAGGAGAGCTCATCGGCGAGTTGAGTGTGACCCCTGTTGCGGATAGCCTACTGGCCCAGAACCTGCGCACATTTGCTAAGCGTCAGAGTCTGCCCGCTGGGATTGTTCAGATAGCGACTCCCTCTGCAGTCAGCGCCGGGATCCATTGGGGGCTGACACCATTGGCCCGCCGGGAGTTTGCACAGGTAGCTGAACAAATTGCTGCAGAGGTAGTGAAAAAGGCTGCTCCGGAGGAACGGGACCTGGTAGAGGGATTATTCAAGGCCATTTTGCCCACGTTGCAGGCCGGCGAAGGGGACCTCATGGCTGCTTTGCTCCCGGCGGACCGACAGGGACGACACAAGCTCCTGGCGGCCGCCACCGTTCAGCAAGGTCCCGCTATTGAAAAGTATTTCAAAAGTATCGCTCCGATACTATCTACCGTGGAACTAGCCGATTTCTCTTTTGACCGTGAAATTATCAACGGCTTCCGCATTCATAAAGTTGTGATCAACGGCTTGCCGGAGCGAGCCGAACAAGTTTTCGGCACATCCACCTTATGGCTTGCTGTCACTGAGCGTTGCGTAGTAGTAAGCATCGAGGAAAATGGCGAGCTTTTACGGACTGCGCTCAAACAGGGTCGTCCTGTCAGCGTGCCCTTGCTCGGTTTGCACGCTTCCGCGGCCGAATTGTTGCCCGTGCTTGCTCCTCACTTGCGTCCCGACGAAATCAAAGCCCTGCAAAAGGAAGCGTTCGGGGACAATCCGCCACCTCGACGCGATCAACTGAGCTTGCAGGTGACCGCGGGCGAAAAATTAACGATCCGCATTCAGGCCCACGGACCCGCCATCAGGCTGTTGTGGGTCGCCGACGTCTTCCGCCCTAACTAATCGTCGTGACGTCTTTGTCAAAGCGATATTGATGCCCTGCCGGACGCCAAATATGTGTTTGGGATGGCAGTGCACACCATAGTGTCAAATGCAATTACATGACCATAAAAATGTAAAATGTTTGCCAAAGAGAGCACTACCTCTAGCGAATATCCAACTAAGGCCATATTGTCACTGTTCATGGCAGTTTGGTAACCAAGACATTTAAGAAGCGTCAGGCTAATCTTTGGTATGGTAAGAGGTGGCGAGCCATCGTCCGTTTTCCTGACCTTTTCTACAAGGAGTAAATCGATGCAGACCCGCTTGTGGACGGCACCGGTTTTTGCGGTGTTAGTTACTTCGGCGCCGCTACTAGCTCAGGCTCCAAAAGTCGACAGCTTCCCTGTTGAGGTGCGGCTAAGGTCGATCAATGATCTGCTCAGTAAGGCGGATTACATTGCTGGTCTGATCGGGCAGCAAGAAACTTTTCGCGGCTTACTGCAGCAGATACCAATTGACTCACAACAAGGCTTGTTAGGGATCGACCCCCGCCGTCCGTTTGGTTTGTACGGTGATATCAGTTTGGATGCCGTCGAGGGGGCAGGGGTGTTGATGATCCCCATTGCAAATCTGGACACGCTGTTAGGATTTTTGCAAGCACAAGTTGGCATCATGGTCGAAAAAAAAGCGAACGGGACGTTGGTAGTCCCGTTACCCCCCGGCAGCCCGGTGGAATCGCTTTATGCACGCTTGCAGGGTGGTTACCTTTACGTTGCGGCTAGTGAAGACCAGTTGGATGCAAAAAGGCTCATCACTGCCAAGGACTTTTTTGCCAAGGACGATGGTGCTGTGCTGGCGCTTACCCTGCGCCCCGAGCGGATTCCCACGGTAGTACGACGCGAATTGCTAGCGCAACTGGAAGAGAATTTACGGCGCTTGCAAGAAAGTGCTGAGACCAAAACCAATCCTGCCGAACGAGCCGGCTTTCTGCTTGGTGGAAAGGGCAGCGTAGCTTTAATGCGGGCCCTTATCGAGGAAGTCCGGGAACTGCACCTTAAACTCTTCGTCAACGAAAAGCAGAATGACATCTCTGTAGAGTTGAGCGTTATTCCGCAACCCCAAGGTGTTCTAGCTAAAAACTTGACCTCCTTGGAACTACGCACTAGCCGCGCTTATGGCATCACGGCCATTCCGAACGCCGTGGTCCGCGGCAACATGAACTTTGCCCTGACCGACGAGACCCGCAAATTGTGGGATGACCTGGTCAACTCCATCGTCGAACAAATCAAAGAAGAAGCACCCAAGAAAGATAGGGAAGTTGCTGAAAAAGCGATTGAGACCTTGGTACCCACCTTAAAGGCTGGAATGGTCGATGTAGCTGCGGCGGTGACGGCACCTAACGCACGGGGACACTATACGGTTGTTGCCGCTATCAGAGTAAAGGACGGTCAGAAAATAGATGCTGCTTTCCGGGACATAGTTCGTTTGTACGAACGTGACACCGGCGATACCCAATCAGTCAAAATAGCGGTGTCGCGAGTGGGGAATTTTACCATACACCAGATCAATGATGCTCTGCCTCCAGAGGCAGGGGCTTACTTGGGATCTCGTGCAATCTGGATAGCTTTTTCGGACGATCTTGTGGCTATCAGTGTTGGTCCCGATAATTCTGTGTTGCGAAACAGCCTGACCAACAAGGAAATCAAAGCTCCAGTACTGTCACTGGATGCTTCTCTGGTCGGGCTGGCGCGTCTAGTCGACGAAAATGCCTCGCCTCAGAGGATAACTCGACTAATAAATAACACTTTTGGCCCCGTTGGATCGACCGGTAAAGACATGGTGCGGCTGGAATTAACGGGCGGCAAGGAACTCAAACTGCGGCTCAACATACAGGGGGGCGGCATCCGCTTTCTGGCCGCCTTGCTGCAATCAGGCCCAGAATAGTACGACTTGCCGGTCATCGAGGGGCTTTACTGGACTCTGGTACCCTTTGGCGGAGAAGGGGCAGGTTAACGAAAATCGACACAGCACCATGGAGGAGCGTTCAGAAATTTACCTTCTGAATGCTCCTTCCCCAGTGGCCAGTGGCTTCAATCAACTCAGAAAAACTGTATGTGGACACGTCATGTGGGCACCAGTTCGACACAGACGAGTTCATTCTCCTTGGCATGTCGCCAGGCTTCGGCTCCATCGGTCTTAGCGAACATAAAGCGGTCGGCAAACGCGGGATGCCCCCACACGCGTTGCGTTAACACCTTTGTCCGCGAGGTTTCTTCATAACCTCGGGGGTGTAATCGCAGTAGTACCAGTTCACCTACGGCATTAAGAGCCAAGGCGCGGTTGCCCTCATTGAGCCAGACGATGCTAGCGTGGGGATTCCGGCCCCGTGGCGTAAGCTGATTATCGTCATCCCATAGTTTTTTGCCGCTTTTCCATTCAAAGCAGGTCAGGCCGAAGTCTTTATCCAGCAGATAACCATAGCCATCCTGGTATAACGGTTGTGCCATTAGTGCTCGCAGGTGGCGATTGTCGGTCCATAGCAACTGTTGGTCTTCCAGGCGTGGCCCCACGCGGATGGCTTTCGTTCCTTCCCAATAGCCGCTGACCACTAGCACATTTTCGCGGAGCAAAGGGGTCGCGATCGATACGCCATAGGTAACCGGGTAAGGCACTTTCCACAACGGGCGGCCGGTATCGGCATCCAGACCGTGGATGTGCTTAGGAGTCCACAGCACTAGCAATCGTCCCGCAGGTGTAGCAAAAATGACGGGATTGCAGTAGCCGGTGGGGTCATCCAGGGCCCGCCATAGTTCCTTGCCGTTGTGCCGGTTGAATGCAACAAGGCATCCGCCCGGACGAGCACCGAGATGGACCAGTAATCGGTCTCCGTCCAACACAGGAGTGCCTGCAAATCCCCACTCTGGCATCTGAGCGTCGAGCTGTTCAACGGTGTCGATGCTCCAGATGACCTTACCGTTGTGGATGTTCAGGCACAAAAGGTGACCAACCGCCCCGAGGGTGTACAGTTTACCGTCGGCACTAACGACCGGGGTGGTTCGGGGTCCGTTGGCGTAGCCTCCCATCGGGCCATACACGACGGGGTATTGATGTTGCCAGAGGAGGCGTCCATCGGCAGCCGCATAGCAAAGTACACGTTCATAACCGCGTAGCACCTCAGTTTGGCGTTGATTATCCTTTGGTCGGTTTGAGTCCGCCGCTGGCACGAAATCCAAGGTGAATACACGCCCTTGCCAGGCACTGATGCCAGCATAACCGCTCCCGAGACGGCAACGCCAAAGGATTCGCAGGCCTTTGTCCGGCCAGCGTTCCGGCAACCGAGGGGCCTGCCAACTGCCGTCGCCACGTGGACCCCGCCAGGCCGGCCAGTCCTCGCTCCAGCCTACCTGTGTCGTGCTTGCCGCCAATAGGCTGCATAGCAATTCGCGTCGGCTCACTTTCATAATTTGCCCCTATACCGTTACGAATTTTCTCGTCAGGACAATAGCATTAGGAATACAAAAGTTGTCTTGACCGTCTCGTCAGCGGGAAGCAATTATTATTCACACTGTCATGGTGTCCTACAAAGTTTAATTTCTCACTTTTGCAGGTCAGCTCTGCCCACTGATTGCTAATCACGAAAAAGACGATGTCCTGGACGCCTTTGAGTCTCAGCAACACTTACAACGATAGACTTACGGGTTGGCCGTGGTGGCTACCGCTGGCATTGGCGGCCTCGATGAAGGCGATAATTTCTAGTGTTTCGTCCAGAGGAACAGGAGAGCGGCCTTGCTGGAAAAACTCGACGATTTTCTTAAGGAGTTCGCGGTAAATGAATTGCGTTCCTACAGCGGTTGTTTGTACCACTTTTTCTGCAAAAACAGTCAGGCCGAAGGGGGTCGCTCCGCGTCGCAGCCCACGTACGGTGGCGATACGCCCATCCTTCCAGCGTCCCGTGACGGTTTCTGCTCCCTGCTCGTATACATTAACTACTTGCTGGCAACCGGGACCCATCAAAGTGTAGAGCATTTCTATTGCATGAATTCCATAGTGGAACAAACCTGCGTTGCGCTGTGGCTTGGGCGATTGACTGGCAGGTCCCCACGTTATAACGCCAACGGTTGTTCCCCATTGCTCCTTATTTTTTTGAAAGGCCACTACCTCCGGAGCGTACCGCAGTGCCGACGAAGAAAACACTGGCACCTTGCGTGCTGTACTCAATGCAATAATTCTGCGTGCGTCCGCCACGGAGCAGGTAAAGGGCTTGTCGATAAAGCAGGGTATGCCCGCTTCCAGGAATGGCCGGGCTCTCTCGTAATGAACGGTGCCATCCACCGAGGTAATCAGCATACCGTCTACCAGGCGGATCATGTCCTCAGGTTTGTCAACTAGCTTGACTCCATACTTTTTCATCTGTTGTGTGAAACCGGCAATCCGTTCGGGCATCAAAGCCGATTGACCTGGACAGCCTACGACCACCCGTGCCCCTTCTACCCATTGCTCCGCGGGTGTACCCTCCACTTGATTCAGCCGGCGGGTAAACTCGACCACATGCGAAGTATCAAAATCCAGTATTCCGAGGCGGATCATAGGACTTGTCTCCTGTGTGCGGAAATTCGATTTTGTATTTGAATCGGCCAAGCCGATAGCAAAGACTGCTCTCAAAGCAGGAAGGCAGGGATTGTCATGTAGCGGGCACCCGTGGTCTTAAGGTTTTATTCGTTTCTTAAAGCGCTCAAGAGTCGTAACCTGGCGATACTGTTGCTGCTCCAGACTATCACAAACACACCGCAGGCCACGATAACCAGCAGCAACAATCCCAGATCAGACCAGGGGAACCGTCCGCCTTGCCGGAGATGGGGGAGCACCGCTAGGGCTGCCGCGACTAACCCCAGCAAAACACCGTTAGCAAACAGGAACAGGTGCTCGAGCAGGACCAATGTCCGGATCTGTTCCAGTCGGTACCCAAGGGCCGACAACAACGCCCACTCGGCCAGACGTTCCCATACATTGCGGAACACTACCACGCTTAGTCCTCCCACCCCGAGCAACAACCCCAAAGCTCCCAGGATCTGGAAAGTGGACAAATAGGTGCTCACGATGCTCAGTGCCTGCTGCAAACGTTCTGTGGTGCGGACGATTTGCAGCCCTTGACTCCGTAATCCCAGTTCCAGCACTTCACGGGTGGCTGCCTCGTCCTGCGGCAAGGTACGGATAAGAAAAAATCGATATCCTTCCACCTGGGGGAAGACCCGACGGAAGTGTTCATCCGCCATGAGCAATTCGCCGACGAAGGGACTGTTCACCAGTGTTCCCACCAGTCGACACCGCAGCGGTGTGCCATCATCGCGTGTCAGTTCGATCAGACCCCCGACTTCCGTAAAAAATTTCCATTGTGCCGTGTCTTGTTCGCAGAAGACGGGCACCTCGCCATTTTCGTAAGTTCGCCGGAGCAAGAGCCAAGGATTGGCACGCTCCTCAGGTGTGGTTGCCAGCGTACGGCCGAAGCGGAACCCCCCTCGCTCAATCAATGGTGCAGGCACCGCCAGTATCCGTGGTCGTTGCACTTGATACAGATTGCTACAACTGACATCGTCTCCTGATCGTAAGCGCAGAAATGCTACTTCGATGCGGTCCAGTAGCTTCACGGCTTGCTGGTACCGTATCTCCTCGCTACTGCCACCCAAGGCTGCCTGGAGGCGGGCCTCCAACTCGCTACGACCGGGACCGCTGGTGAACGGGTCATGCACAGGGATAACACACTCCCCGATTAGATTAAAGCCGCCGCTGCCACTGGATGGGTTCCACACGTCGGTTTCCGGTTGTCGCCGGAAACTTTCCACGGCGACCAATAGATAAACGGCAGCCGCCAGTAGACCAGCTGTTAGCATGCTGCGGGTGTGCCAGCGGGTTAAGCTCCGCCAACTCAAGCGGATCAACCCGGGCCATCCGCGTCCTCGGACCCGTGTACCCCCGCCGGTCCGCCACAGGGCGTACCATCCAGCTAGCCCGCTCACTAAAACACCTAAACCGGCTGTGAAAAAGCCCAACGCTTGCTCTTCCGGATTGTCCGCTCGTCCCCCCCATGTACTGAGGACCAAGGCACTCCCTAATCCAACAACTGCCAGGATCGCGGCTCCCCGCCAGCGGCCTTGTGGCCAGGCATTGTCCACCACCTCCGTGCTGCCACGCAACAATGCGGGTGCGGGAACCCTAACTAAACGGCGAAGCGTCTGCCATTGGGAGATCCATCCTAACAAAACAGTAACGACAAAACCGCTGACAAAACTCATCGGCTGGGGGTGCAATCCCAGAAGGCGTTGGAGGTCCTCTTGAGGCCACAAGGCTGAAAGAAGACGCAATATCAGCAAACAATAGAGCAAACCAGCTATAAGACCTGCGGCAGCCCCTGCGATACATATCAATAAACTTTCTACTAATAGCACGTGCATGATGTCTTTGACGGCAAAGCCAGTAGCTGATAACAAGCCGATTTCTGTTACTCGCTGTTCAATGATCAGTCGGAAAATCAAGATGATAAGTAGCAGAGAAGCGATAATGAGGAATGTGCTGAAAGCCAGGAACAGGCCACTGAATGCGACGGCCCCTGTGCTAGCGGCTTGGATGTCCGCGCGGAGCGGAACAAATGCCAAACCGGAACTGACCGGGTCCAGTTGAGTCAATAAGGCCTGTTCGAGCTTTGGGAGCTCTGTGCTAGCGACGCGTACCGAGGTGGTGGAGCCATAGCGGCTGCCGAACAGGCGTTGGGCAGTGGTCAACGTCACAAATGCCTTGGGCGTGGCCCCGTAGCGCTGCCAGAAGCGGTCATGAACGTCGCCCGCGCGGATTTTCTGCCGTACTTGGGCATTGGTCAATTGGGGAGGGCGATCCCAATCACGCGGGTGGGTCCCTTGATCCGTGATCCCCTTGACTACCGGCGTCAGGTATGGGTCGCCGGCTGCGCTGTGCCGCGGCAAATAGCCACAAAAACGCAATGTTTGACTTTCGATCCTGCCTTCACCTTCCACCTCCGGGTGGTAATACGTCAAAGTTAACGACACACTCCCGTCGGCAGGTAGATCCCTTAGCGGGGATTCGTCCCATTCCAATAGGGCGATGTCGCCATCCCGAAGGGGCTTTCCATCGAGCGTGTGAAAAGGCCCCAATGGTGCTGCGGCCTCAGGATTAACCCCAGCGATCAGAGCGTATGGTATTTCACGATTCTGGTAGGAAATCGAATGGATCAGGTAAACCAAGGTCGGTTCAGCGGTCACACCTATTGAGCGGGCTGCTGCAATAATCCGATCGCGAGTATCGTCGTCGATAATGAGCCGATCACTTTCGACACTCACATAGCCCCGTAAGCTACTCCATATCCAGCCCTCAGTTCGGAAAGCCAATCGGAGACGTAACCCATAATCTTCCAAACGCAACGCTTGACGCCACTGATGCGTCAGGTCAACGGCGTTCGCCTGAGGGGATAACAGCAAGGTCACTAGTGGCTCCGTCGCATCCTTGTCTTGCACCAGGTCCCACAAAGCCTGGTAAGGAACAAAAAGGTTCAAAGGAACACCCATTTGTGGTGTCAAAGCCAACTCTGCGACAGGAGATTCGCTTGGCAGGACACACGCGACGGTAAATGTCGCGGTAACAGTGACGTCGTCCAGGGAACGACGAGCCAATAGCGTATTTCGCGGGAGGGTCGAGTGCCGTTCGATACTCAAGCGGATGCGGCTACCTGCGTCAATGCCAAGCCGTTGCCCTAAACGTTCAGCTACTACTGCCTGCCTCTGATCACTCAGCCACAGCGACTGCCAGGGTGACAATCCCAAAAACGCCGCCGTTCGTTCATCCAGACCCCAAACGTTGATACCGGCCGCGTAGGCTTCATTCCCGGAGGTGCTCTCCACGGACACACTACCTTGCATGTACAAAACAGGGTAAACGTCGGGCAGCGGTGCGGCACGTTCCTTGGGCACGGGACGACTTAGAAACGCTGCTGAAGCTACCGGCCCCAAGCGTCTCAACCCGGCTTGTTGTAAGCTGACCTGCAGCGAGTCACCCATGAACAGGGCCCCGCTGAAAACGGCCCCGGCCACACTTAAAGCCAATGCTAACGATAAATATGAACGCCTATGATACAAAAGGCCACGGGTAGCTAATCCCCAAAAAGTCATTGTCTGCTCTAGATACGATCTCGAGACTAGCGGGACGGTACTGCGCGGCTTGTGATGGTTTAATTGTCCTATCCGTAAGGGTCAACTCGATGGCATTGACTGCCATCTTTTATCGCGATGACAAACTCAACTTTATCAGAGGCGTCGCCAATTTGATGAGCAGTACCGCCTAAATCAGGCACGGAAGATCTGTGTTTTTGGGATATAGATCAGTAAAGTGCAGGGTCTGATGGTTTTTTGTACAAAGAAATGACTGAGGGGTGTTGTTTGGTATTTTCCCGCCGAAAGTCTCTATGCTATAAGGTTGCTCGTTGGCTTTTACGTGGTGAAGACGGCAACGGTACGATCCCGGTAACCGCAACGTGCAAACCGATTGCACTGTTATCACCGATTAGACGAACGTCTAATGCTTGTCGACTTCAGGCGTGACAGGGAGGTCAGGCCCGATGACACCCAAAGCGGCTGACGCCACCCAACTGACTCGGCAGCAGCTCGAAGAACTCGACGCTTTGCTGCAACGGATGCTCGCATTAACCCAGGGCTCACCTTTGGACAGTGGTGATAAATCGGCGAGCGCTACAGCAGCCGCGACGGAACTAACCGCCAACCCGAACGTCTTGCAGGCGACTGACGTCACCCCTACCGCCGGAGCCCAGGCACACAATACCGGCGCTGATCTACGGACAACTGTACACATACAGTCAGACACGGGCACAAACGGATCGTCCATCCCCCCACCAGACAAGGCCGTGACCGCTGTCGCAGCCGGCAGCACAATCCATAGCACCATTTTTGAACATACTCCCTTGGTAGCTCCTTCCCCGCGAGAAAATGCCGATTTGCCACTCGCCCAGGAAGTAGAAGAAACATCTGACCACAATGGCTACGACGTTCCCCTCCTCCTTCGACCTTTGGCTTGGATAACGTCCGTCTATAATCGATTGTTTCATCATTTGGGGTGGTTGGGTCGTGTCATGCAGACTCAACTTATAAAATATTTGTTAGGAATTGTCGGACTATTATTATTGTGTTACACCGTCTTATGGTATTTACAGTCGCAGAGCCTGATCAATGTACCATTTGCAATTCCTTGGACCGCCGACGATTGGTACAATATAATGATACAATTACTCCCCCAGTACGGAGTCGATGGAGCCAGTAACGCCTAGGAATGAAAAGCACTTTGTGAACATGACCGAAAGTCAGGTTGTATCGTCAGAGAAAATCCCTCCAGGTGAGGTGATGATAAATCCGCCTCTGCGTGATCCATTGGCTGCCATACTCAGTTACCTGATTCCGGGTTTGGGTCAGATCTATCAAGGGCGCATCGGTAAGGGATTGCTTTTTTTCTTTGGCCTGTATGTGCTTTTTTTCTACGGTTTTTGGATGGGGCAGGGGAAAAACGTCTGGTTGCCTTACGTTCGGGATCTCCCTGATGTGGTTTTCTTTGGTCATAAGGTCGAAGGGATTTTAAAAGCGGTCGCGTATCGTCCGCAATATGCCGCTCAGTTCTGGATTGGTATCGCTGCCTGGCCTGCAATTATTCAATACTATTACTATGATCCATTCAAAGAAGTGGGACCATATTTAGGTAAATATCAACGAGCCCCGACAGAGGCAGAATTGAATGAGATACAACGTCGTTCCTCGAAGCGATGGGATCTAGGATGGGTATTCACAGTGATCGCTGGTATACTCAATCTTCTAGTGATATATGATGCCTTTGCCGGTCCGATGATACGGGAAACTCCAGAACCGCTTCCCACGGCTGATCCACCACTTATCGGCACCAATAGCGGCGGACCCGCCCGTTCTGCCGATCCATCCGGTCAAGATACCCCGGCTAGTAACGTTGCTCCACCGGAAACAGGACCACAAACTTAGATCAGTTTGTATCAATGCGGAGCGTTGATGAACAACATGATGCCCCTGTTGTCTGTCAGTATATATTGGGACTTGCCTGTCCTTTTGATTATCGTCAGTCTGGTCTATGCTGCCACACGACATGACCGCTGGGATAAGATCATCCATGAAGCCATTCATTGGGGGGTGCGTATTGTCCTTTTTCTTGTTAGCATAGGTTTGATTCTCTATGCTTTGTCGACATTTTTGTGATACTAAGCGTTTTGTGAGTTCGTAGCTCAGATCACCATAACATTCAAAGCCAAACTGCGACTACGCATAATCAACCGTTTGTCTCGGCTTCTGAAGAACTAAGGCTATGTGTATTTGTCGTGGACGCAGTCAGAAATCCCCACCGCAGTGGCTGGTCTTGAGTGTAGTTTTTGTGCAATGTCAGGGCAATTTCCGCCTTGGCTAGCTCGTAGCCCAGGTAGAATGCATGCGAAGGAGTGATGCGACGATCCGCGGCCAATAATTGGCGACAAATTTCGAATGGGTCGGTTCCTCGTATGCAGACCTCGCTGTTGAAAACATAAATCGTGCCGCGTTCTGCGATGATCCGGTAATTGCGATCTGTGATTTTGCTGGCCAATTCTGCAATGGCCGGGTCACCCATTTCGTACAACTTCGGATCACGCAGGAGAATCAGATCAGGTTCGAGTCGTTTGGGTGGGGTTTGATGGCGGATGGCATAGTGCACCAGCTTGCGTGCCAGGTCCCATTCCTTGACACTAGAACGTGTCCAATTGGCAACGGCGGTCGTTAGGATGCTCTGGATGTTGAGTTCCTGGCAGAAAGCTGCCAGCAAGACATTGAGACCGGCGGAGTCAACGTCCGTTAGTTCCGTGACGTTACCAACTCCCATTAACATAGGAACGTCGGGGTAGCGTTGGCGGACCTCCCAGTACCGGCGGAGAGAGGCGGCAAAGCCGAACCCGATCGGTTCCAGCAACGGATCGAGGCGGACGCGTACGCCCCAATTAAGCAACTGATCTGCTGTGCGATACAAACTGTCCAAATCCTCGGGCGTATCGGGGATGGCGACTACTTCGAAATCAGCAAACAGATCGCGCCAGCGGGGAACATGATGGATGTTGCTGGAATTGATGCTCAAGACCAGCTCGGCCCCGGCAGCCAGTGCCGCTTCAATCTCGTGGGGATTCAGCGAGTCGATCGAGAGACGAAAACCTGCGTCGCGGAGTTGGCGGGTAATGTCCGCGAGCTGGGAACAAACAGTTCCCGGCTCGCATCCCAGGTCTATGATGTCGGCCCCTTCGCTTTTGTAGCGTTGGGCCTCAGTAAGGATGTCTTGCCAGGTTTTTCGCGATATGTAATTGATTTCAGCAATGATTTCAATGTCAAACTGGCCATAATCGGCGGGGCGTGTTGCCCCCTTCTGTCCGAAGAATTCCGGCAGTTGTCGCAGATCAGGTGGTCCGTGGCGAGTCGGGATGCCCGTCGCCGCTGTAACAACCTCTGCGGAACCTTGGCACAAACCGGGCAGGAAAATCGTGTCTCCGCTGATGTTTTTAGGCAAATGACGGGCGATCCACTCAGTGGTCATGAGAGCGGCAACCGTGATGTTGAGCGTTACAACCTGATAGTCGAAACCAACCTTGGGAGCAAGTTCCGCTAATTGGCGGCGCAAGGCTGATTCAGCCAGTTTACCTGTGACAAAAAGCCAACGAGGTTGCGCGGCAGCCATAGGGGCATGTCAAGCGGGCAACGGCGGTGTGAACACCGCAGGATCCTTCTGCTCCATTGTTCGCGTAAATTGCGGCTGGCGAAAACATCTCCAGCAATCGGGGCGCAGAATCGCTGGCGGAGGCAGGACAATAGGGGCTATGCAAGGCGTAAGCAGAATTTCATCCACTAGCGAGGTTAAAAACGTTGCCTTGGCGGCAATTTCGATGTGAACGAAGGGGCCGTCTGACTGGAGCGGGAAGCGTTTCAAGAAGTCGGTGCGGTAGATTTTGAGACCACTGAAAGGGTCGAGCAACGGAATGCCATAGATCCACTGGCAGCGCCAACGTATCGTTATCGCCCGCCAACCGTGCCAAGGAGCTTGGGGGTAGACCGGAAACCCCGAAGCAATTCGCCAGAATACCTGCCAACCGAAACTCAAAATCCGCCAGATCAGCGGGGTACGTAAACCCGTTCGGCATCCATTGACTAGATCCGGTGGTTTGTGCAGGAGTGCATCCGTCAAGTGGATTCGTTCCCATAACCGCTTCAAGTCGGCTGGGGTGTATGGATAATCGGGAGTAAGGTGTACCAAAAACGGATAGCGGACATGTTCAAGGGCTGTCCGTAGGGCGGTGCCGATGCCGGCGGGCTGATCCAGGTGTTGCCAGCGTGTCACAATAGATGGCTGCAGCCATTTCTCCAGCGCGGAGGGGTCACAGCCGGTACTGTAAACGAGGATCTCGTGCTGACCACCCAGCCGTTGCAGCGCTTGTCGCCATGCTCCCAACTGCTGCAGATGGGGGGTGATTTCCGTAACGGTAACAACCAGACTGATGCCTTCTGCCGAGGGGGCCATGGATGGATTGCGCTTTCTTCAGGGTCAGTATTTGTGTCACACCAGGCTTTTGGTTTACTACGAGCTTTGTGTTTTCTGCTTGATGATGATACTTTAGAGAGTTGCAAGCAAAACGTAAGGGCGAAGTTGTGCTCGTCCGGTGTGAAAACTCTTTATGACGCAGATGAGGAAGGCTAGGGAGTTACTCCACACACAAAAGAACGTACGAGTAAGTGGATGCACGACGCATTGACCAGACAGGGGACTCCGCACGAACACTCCAACGCTTCCCGGTGATTATTTGCATCGCAGGGTAGACATATTCCTTGGGCATCAGGACGTAGTGAGGGCCGGGTGCTTCCAACCGATTACGCAGATCGACCCATTCCACAAGCGTTTCCAACGGAAGGCCTAGACGGAAAGAGAGGAGGTGATCTTCCAAGCGGAATTGAATAATTGTCTGGGGTGCGGGGGCCTGTTGACGGACTAGAGCAGCGAAATTGGCCTTATCGGTACCATCGTGTGACTGCGGCTCGATGATGCTGATGTTGATGACCCATCCGCAAAGAGTGAGCCCAGCCATTGATTGAAATAGTCGCCAGCCCCATTGTTGCCAGGACCCAGCATGGCGGCGTAACCAATCATCCCCAGCACAACCCACCAGCAAGGCTGCAAACGGATAAGCAGGAAGGAGATAATCCGCCCGCTTGAACTGGGCAGTGGACAACAACAAGAAGATACCCGCAAACCCTGCCACCGCGAGCTGCAGGAGCGTATCGGTTTTCCATAGCCGCTGGGCCGTTCCATACGCGGCCAGGTATCCAACTAACGGCGACCATGGCAGAAAATCCAGGCAAAACCGCGGCAAATAGAACCACCAGGGATGGACGGCCAACTGGGGCGAAGTACCGCTGAAGCGTGCCAGGGTATGATGCAAGATAAAAACACGGAACAGTTCACCGGTGGTAACCTGATTGGCCCACAGGAACCAGGGCAGAGCAACCCCCCCTGCCACGCCGGGGATGACCAACCACGACAATGCGGGGAGCCGACGCCACGCTGTCAGCCACCACAGGCCCGCAGCCGCGGCAATCAAGGCCGGTCCCACTGGCCCCTTCAGCAAAGCGGCTACTCCCATGCATAGGCCTGCCCCGACGTGCCAAGGTAAGTAGGCCCAACCGGTGCTTGCAACTGCTACCCGGCAGCCATAGTAAAATGACACCACAGCCGCCAGGACCATGGTAGTCAGGGGTATGTCGATACGGGCTGTGCGGGATATGGCGGTAAAGTGGATTGCAGTAGCCAGCGTCACAGCGGCTATGATCGCACCCCGCCGGCGGCCATTTGCCCGCATGAAAGCATAAAGCAAGGCCACACAACCTATGCCCATCAGGGCGGCTGGCAGGCGGGTGGTCCAGACAGTCACCTGACCATTGCTCAGCCAGTAACTCAGTAGGGCAACGCACCAGTAGTAAGCGGGCGGTTTTTGCAGATCGAGGCGTCCATCGTATAACCTGAGTAGCCCCCACTCACCGGTGGTCAGCATCCGCTGGGCATTCTGGGCGGCCCGTGCCTCGTGACTGTGAATCAGATCCGTGTTGTCCAGCGTCAACAGAAAGACCGCAACTAAGCTAAAGATCAGGGCCAAATTACGAAGCTGCTGCCAAACTATCCCGTGCGGGAAAAGCAACGGGCGACGTACCAACCATCGCGGGAGCGACTTCATGCGGCCATCCGGGACGAGCCTGTGTCGCAAAGGCATTGATACAAAGGACAGCGGCTGCTCAATTCGGCGTGTGTGCCGACGTCGACAATCCGACCACTCTCCATGACCACTATCCGATCGGCAATCTCCAGGGTGTGCAGCTTGTGGGTAATCAGAAAGACTGTACGTCCTGTCACGAATTCCCGCAAGGCCGCGTGGATATCCGCTTCGCTTTGCGGATCAATGGCACTACTGAATTCATCCAGAATCAGAATGGCGGGATCTCGCAAGATAGCGCGGGCCAGAGCAATCTTTTGTTTTTCGCCGCCGGAGAAGTTGGCCCCCGAGTCCCCCATGCGGGTTTCGTATCCTAAAGGCTTTTTCATTATGAATTCATGGGCCCGGGCTTTCTGGGCGGCAGCAATAACCTCATCACGGCTGGCACCCCGGCGACCATAAGCTATGTTGGCGTAAACCGTGTCGTCGAATAGCAAGGTATCTTGCGTGACCAGACCGATCAGTCGACGCAGGGAACGCAAATGCACCGTACGCAGACTGACTCCGTCGATCAGGACGGCACCGCTATCCGGGTCGTAAAACCGAGGAAGCAGGCCCAGAAGAGTCGTTTTGCCACTACCATTGGGTCCAACGATGGCGATGACCTCGCCGGCCCGGACCGTCAGGTTGATGTTACATAAAGCCGGGTTTTCTGGGGTAGTATAGCTGAAACAAACGTTGCGGAATTCAATGTGTTTGTTGACGCGACGGAGTTGCAACCCATCAGGATTGAGAGTCACACGGGGCCGGCGATCGTACAGCTCGAAAATGCGGGCGGCGGCGGCCTCTCCTGCCTGTAACTTAGTATAGACACTGGAAAGTCGCCTGACTGGATCGGCAGTGGCGATCAGCAGGGCGTAAAGTTGCAACAATGCGGGAAATCCCAATGGCTCGCTGGTCATACGCAAACCCCACAGGTGAGTTTTACCTGTAACCACCAGATATGTGCCACAGGCCAAAGCCAGTCCAATCGCCAACACCGTGAGAATTTCGACAAAGGGACCAGCGGCCGCGTCAATAGCTATCAGTCGCATTGACTTTTGCAAGAAAGCACGGTTGACGTTATGAAACTGGCGTCGTTCATGGGCCTCGCGTGTGAACGCCTTGACCACTCGGATTGCCTCAAAGGTTTGTTGGACCCGGTTGTACATGGCCGACATGCGTTCGAGCACCTTGCGGGCAGCCCGACGCATCAAACGGCTGACCCTCAACAACAACACGATGGTGGCCGGCACGACGATGATAAACACCAAGGTCAACTGCCAGCTGATCATCGCCGCCACGATCAGACACCCTAAGGCTTTCAAAGGCTCGCCCACGAGTTTGCCGAGTAGCACCTTGAGGCCCACGCCCACCTGCTCCATGTCGTTGGTGAAGCGCGCCATCAGGTCACTAGTGCCATGAACTGCTAATTGGCTCACATCCTGACGCAACGCCTGCCGGAACATGCTGTTGCGCAAGTCGAACAGAGTGTAGTTGGTCACATATCCAATCAGCGCCTCGTGTAGAAATTCAAAAACTCCCTTGAGGCTGACACCCACCACCACTACCAGCATGATCCAGACAAAAGTAGTAAAGCGATCCTCCGGCAGGTGACGGATAACCTTGGCCTTGAGCAACTGATAACGGTAGATCCAGGTGGCATAGTAATTGAGTTCTCCTTCCAGCTTGGCAATTTGTTGGGTGGCTTTACGCTCCAGGGTTTCCCGGTTGGGTGGATTCAGTTCCTCGAGTCGTCGCAGATCCTCCCGCAGTCGCTCCAGCATCATCCGTCGGCTTGGGGCTTCCAGTTCAGCTTGCAAGCGGTCGATTTCCTCATCCACCCACTGCTGCAGGTTTTTGTCGGTGCTTAGAATCTTCAGCACCGGATAAATGGAGGACAAACTGACGCTCCACAAAGCGGCTACTAGTAGGGCGCAAACCACCGACAGTACGAAAGCGCCTCGATAGGGCCAGGCACATCGGACAACTCGTAAAAAATGACGCATTTGCACCTCATCAAGCCTAGTGAGGCTTTTCAACATCAATGTGGCTACGTCGGCGCAACACGGTGTGGTGCTACCCAAAAGTCTGCCAACGGGATTAGCTGCAGAAATGCCTTATAATCCTTCCAGGTTAAGCGAGACAATAGCGTTTCTGTCGGCTTGGCCAAAACTCCATGTCACATCACAAGGTGGGTGGGTAACCTCCACCCTTGCACAAAGACGCTAGCTCTTCCATGAACGAGGCCACTTTTAATCTGAAGCTTTCAAATCTTAGTTGGCATGACTAATCACTAAGTGCCCGCGATTGTCCTGTCAGACCGATAAGCCATCACGGCCATGGCCCTAACATGCAGTGAATTAGGTCGAAGCAGCTATGCTTCCCGGTCGAGGGGCAAGTACCTACACAACGGGGGTGGGTGCGTTGGGAGGCCCCGACGACGACCGATGAGGTGTTGTGTTTGCCGGAGGATGAGCAGCAGGGCGAGTTGGCGTATCGGCCGGTGGAGGAGGTATTCCGGGGTGGGGCGTGATCTGGGAGGTGATGGTTGCCGGGCGGGTGCTGCGGGCGACGGCGGAGCATCCGTTGTGGGTGCGGGGCCGGGGCTGGACGGCGGCGAAGCAGTTGCGGGTCGGCGATGAGTTACGCCCGCATGATGGGCGGTGGCTGGCCGTCGAAGGTGTGCGGGACACGGGCCGCGTGGAGGTGGTGTACAACTGCTGTGTGGTAGAGTATCACACCTATTTCGTCGGCGACCAAGGATGGGGCTTCAGGGCCTGGGCGTGTAATTCAGACTGTGTACCAGTAAGCACAGGGGCACTGGTTCCACTCAACAACGGCGGCATCCTAAATGCTGGAGGTATGCACAAACCACTTACTCAAACACTTTCAGTGCGGAAGGGATACGAATTTACTCAGAACTCGCCGGGCGACCCATCCGCACCATCGAGGACTTGGTAGACGCCATCAGAAAGGGCCACATCAACCCAAGTCAGATCGAGGTGAATTACGTTGTGCGCCCCGGTGGGAAAGTATTGATTCTGAACACTCGGACAGGGAAAGCGCTCGAACAAGCGGGAATCCCCAGATCGCAATGGAATGCCATCAACAGGACTGGCGACCCGCTCTTTGAGCGTCTCCTTTCCGAGCAATTGCGACGCAATAACTTGACAAACGACGGGATCGCTAAGCCGGTGCTCAAGAGGGGGAGAAGGTGATGCAAACGGTCAACAAACTCATGGACTTGCCGATTTCGGGTAGCGGATGCTTGTGGGCAACGTTTAGCTACCGTGAGATGGACGCCACCGTGGAGTTCGGTTACACGGACATGCACACGGACGAATCTTGCATAGGCAGTCTCTTTTTCCCTTACGTGATAACTTTCCGCTTTTGGGATGAGCCACACATGCCTTCGAATTTTTACGAAGAATCTTACGACTCGGTCGCTGAAGTATCAAATTCGGAGTGGCTGGCAGAAATTGAGAGGACGGAACCGAAGTGCATCTACAATAAACTGTGGCGAAGACGCCACTTTGCCGTACTTCTGAGCAATTGTGGCTTTTTTGAACTCATCGCAGACGATTGTGAGTTTGCCACGAGAAAAGCCAATGGGTAAGACTGACGAAGTGAGCCAACAGGACCGTGGTCCCGACTTGCGTGATCTGAGCCGTGCCGTATCCCATGCCCTTCGACACGAACCGTGGCTGTACGGGCTTGAACTTGACGCCGAAGGCTGGGCATGCGTGGATGAGCTTGTGGCTGCTCTTCGGCGTAACAAGCCCGAATGGGTCACGTTGTCAGTGGACGACCTGACTAGGATGATTGCAACCTCGGACAAACAACGGCATGAGATACGAGGCGGTAAGATTCGTGCCCTCTACGGGCATTCAATTCCAGGCAAGCTCAGGAGAACACCTATGGTGCCGCCTGAGGTGTTTTACCACGGCACAAGCCCTTTATTTGTGCCTGCCATCAGGACATCGGGTCTATTGCCGATGGCTCGTCAGTATGTTCATCTGTCCGTAGACGTGGACACAGCATTGGCGGTGGGAAAGAGGAAGTCAAAGACCCCTATCATTCTTCGAGTCCAAGCAAAGCAAGCCTACGAGAAGGGGGTGCAGTTCTACATCGGTAACGAGAAGGTCTGGCTAGTGGACCGTGTTCCATCGGATTTCATCGTTTTCCCAGGGGAGTAGGGACTACTGGAGTCCTTGAAGAAAAAAGAAGCGTATCTGCTACCAGATGGCTAGGCCTGAACACAATAGCCACCCAGCAGATTACAAAACCAACCATTGACCTGTCGAATAAACTTTCTGAAACATGTCCAGCAAAATTGTCTAGTAAGTAGCTGCTGGGCGGTCATATTGTCTAGTTGATGCGATGGTGCGGGGGGACGGTGACAGCAACGGCGACGGTGCATCAGACCAACACCTGCACGCTGGGCACAAAAACAACCTCACTGATACCAGGCACCATCCACCATGAATTAGACACCTCATAACACCTACTACTTCCCAGCTACTCACAAAATACCTGCTCCCTACCGACCCTCGTGAACCCTTCCCTCTCCGCACAAAAAGCCACATACCACCTAAACACGTAGCGGCAACCATATCACACCTTTCATCCATCGATCATCACATCCCACCGGCCACTACCATCTGTCCGATCGATCAACATCACCCCTGATACCTCCACCTCCACCCCAACCCCTTAACAGGAGACGGCTTTGTTGCCACGGAACGCCACCTGCCGTGACCGCAATGGTGCAACTGAAACTGCCTAGCTTACCACAGCTACTCCATTTGCCCCATCCCTGACCCCACAGATTACGACCCCCCTGAATTGCCTTCAAACACGGGCTCAGGATGACCCCCTGACCAAAGATGCTCGCAGCAGACAGCAAAAAGAACATCGATGTGCTCTGCAAAATCTAATAATCATAAATTCGCCCGACA
>JANWVV010000229.1 GCA_025055795.1 Gemmataceae bacterium | reverse complement strand
AACACCGCTGGAGAACAGAGATACGTCCTAAAGGCAACAAAGTGCTCAACGCCTTTCGGCATCACTGCATTCAACACGAAGCTCACATCGAGTTCGCAACTACCTGAGCAGAAAGAGTGCTCAACGCCTTTCGGCATCACTGCATTCAACACACCAGACCTCGGTCCCGTCCGCCACGATCGGGGGGGTGAGTGCTCAACGCCTTTCGGCATCACTGCATTCAACACGGGCGCCTGCGGCGCCGGTGGCGGCACGGCGGTAGGGTGCTCAACGCCTTTCGGCATCACTGCATTCAACACACCCGCCGGGACGTCTCGCGGCGAGCGTCCCGGGGCAGGGTACGTGCTCAACGCCTTTCGGCATCACTGCATTCAACACACGGCAACTTACATGGCCTCACGGTTCCATACTAAAAGTGCTCAACGCCTTTCGGCATCACTGCATTCAACACCACATATAAGGCACCCAGATAGGACGAGCGTCATGTTGGGAACAAGGCGTAGCGGCAGCAGTGAAGACACCCCACCCGGGCCCC
>JANWVV010000228.1 GCA_025055795.1 Gemmataceae bacterium | reverse complement strand
GCAGTGATGCCGAAAGGCGTTGAGCACAGGCTTGCGAATGAGTAACGGTCATTACTACTACGTGTTGAATGCAGTGATGCCGAAAGGCGTTGAGCACTAAACACGTTTGCGACGTGGCTTTGCCTCAATGGAGAAATTGAAGTGTTGAATGCAGTGATGCCGAAAGGCGTTGAGCACTAATCGCCTGCGCACAGAGCGGCGTAATCATACGCGTGTTGAATGCAGTGATGCCGAAAGGCGTTGAGCACTTATCGGTCGAACTGGAGAAAGTATGTTACGATGAGTGTTGAATGCAGTGATGCCGAAAGGCGTTGAGCACGTTAGCCATTGCCCCTTCTTCTCCGCCTTCTCTTCGTGTTGAATGCAGTGATGCCGAAAGGCGTTGAGCACTGTTGCTGTTTCAGCGTCATGAACGAACACTCCGTGTGTTGAATGCAGTGATGCCGAAAGGCGTTGAGCACGAAGGCGAGTGCCAGGACTCTAAGCTAGTACGTACACGTTGTTGAATCAGTTGAAGCCGAAGTGCGTAGAGTACT
>JANWVV010000227.1 GCA_025055795.1 Gemmataceae bacterium | reverse complement strand
CCGAACGAGCCACCGAGATCACTCTCAACTGTCGTGCTCAACGCCTTTCGGCATCACTGCATTCAACACGTTCTCCTCGCAATAGGGTTGGTAGGTGCTGTTTTGTGCTCAACGCCTTTCGGCATCACTGCATTCAACACCGCGACAAAGAGGGCGATAGCGACTACTAGGGCGGTGGTGCTCAACGCCTTTCGGCATCACTGCATTCAACACAGATGCCGGCCAGCACACTGCATGCTGGCCGGCCGTGCTCAACGCCTTTCGGCATCACTGCATTCAACACGAATATCCTCCGGGTTTACTTTAGCTTTTTTATTTTGTGCTCAACGCCTTTCGGCATCACTGCATTCAACACGCAACACGTGCCGCACGCTTTGGGCGAAGTAAAACGTGCTCAACGCCTTTCGGCATCACTGCATTCAACACACCCTGCTGACCCTGCTGACCCTGCTGTGTCGGGGGAGGTGCTCAACGCCTTTCGGCATCACTGCATTCAACACTATCGCTAGAGGCAAAAAGCAGAAACATATTTACCGTG
>JANWVV010000226.1 GCA_025055795.1 Gemmataceae bacterium | reverse complement strand
GTCGAGACGTGCTCACCGCCTTTCGGCATCACTGCACTCATCACGTTAGCCATGCCCGCCAGCGTCCTCTTCGCCTTGACCGTCGGGTGCTCAACGCCTTTCGGCATCACTGCATTCAACACGTGATGACGCTCCGGACGACGAAGAGAAACTTCTTGTGTGCTCAACGCCTTTCGGCATCACTGCATTCAACACAACGGTGTGGGACGAATCCGTGGGCGATCATGGGGATGTGTGCTCAACGCCTTTCGGCATCACTGCATTCAACACGGATGGTCCGCTGGTGCATCGTCATTTACTCGATCCGGGTGCTCAACGCCTTTCGGCATCACTGCATTCAACACTAATTTCGACCAAAACAATAGCTCCGGCGGCACCTCGTGCTCAACGCCTTTCGGCATCACTGCATTCAACACTTGCAGGCTCGGTATGGTACTGTACCGAAGTTTTGGGGTGCTCAACGCCTTTCGGCATCACTGCATTCAACACTACGGCCGGCACTGGACGGCAGTGTCGGGCGTCAGTCGTGCTCAACGCC
>JANWVV010000225.1 GCA_025055795.1 Gemmataceae bacterium | reverse complement strand
CACGCTCTTTCTGGGTATCTATGCACCCATCTACCCAAGTGTTGAATGCAGTGATGCCGAAAGGCGTTGAGCACCTATCCGACCCCGGCGCAGTTGCGTATGGTGCGCTGTGTTGAATGCAGTGATGCCGAAAGGCGTTGAGCACATCAGAAGTTCGTGGACCGTCCAGTCGAGAAGATCGCGAGGGGTGTTGAATGCAGTGATGCCGAAAGGCGTTGAGCACAAGCGCTTTGTATCTGCTTCCGCCTACCGGAATGGGTGTTGAATGCAGTGATGCCGAAAGGCGTTGAGCACCTTGCCCCGGTGCTGCCCGAGCCGGCTACGGTAACGTGTTGAATGCAGTGATGCCGAAAGGCGTTGAGCACGTATCCGTCCCTGACCCGACCTAGGAAGATCCAGTCCCCGGGTGTTGAATGCAGTGATGCCGAAAGGCGTTGAGCACGGGCACCCTGCCCCGGGCGCCTCACCGCGAGGCGTCCGTGTTGAATGCAGTGATGCCGAAAGGCGTTGAGCACCCGGTCGCAGCCCCCGGTGCCGAC
>JANWVV010000224.1 GCA_025055795.1 Gemmataceae bacterium | reverse complement strand
TACCCTCCCTGAGTGTTGAATGCAGTGATGCCGAAAGGCGTTGAGCACGCCCAAACGTAAGACACCAGTTCCTCGTCGCTGACGATGTGTTGAATGCAGTGATGCCGAAAGGCGTTGAGCACGCAAGTCCGCCAACACGTATCCAGTCTGAAATCCAGTGTTGAATGCAGTGATGCCGAAAGGCGTTGAGCACATGACGTCCCCTTCTAATTCCTGAGTGAGGGCCCAGTGTTGAATGCAGTGATGCCGAAAGGCGTTGAGCACTTCAAGTGTAGGAGCAGTTATTGTTAATTCAAGAAAAGTGTTGAATGCAGTGATGCCGAAAGGCGTTGAGCACAAAAACCGCGTCGGCCGCGTGAGTGGCGTCGGACGGTGTTGAATGCAGTGATGCCGAAAGGCGTTGAGCACCGGCGCACCACGCACCGGCAAAATATATGACGTAAAAGTGTTGAATGCAGTGATGCCGAAAGGCGTTGAGCACAGGATAAAAACAATTTCCCCCACTCCCTACCCCTCCTTTGTGTTGAATGCAGTGATGCC
>JANWVV010000223.1 GCA_025055795.1 Gemmataceae bacterium | reverse complement strand
CGCCTTTCGGCATCACTGCATTCAACACCAACCCCCGGCCCACAACCGGGGGTCATTCGTTTTCGTGCTCAACGCCTTTCGGCATCACTGCATTCAACACACTCACACCACTAAACACGGGGCCCGCTCGGGGGGCGTGTGCTCAACGCCTTTCGGCATCACTGCATTCAACACACTGCCAAGCGACTGCCTTGTTTGCAGCCAGCAAGGTGCTCAACGCCTTTCGGCATCACTGCATTCAACACAAAAACTCTTAAGAGCATCTAAATGCCGTACGTGCTCAACGCCTTTCGGCATCACTGCATTCAACACGAGAGCCAAAAAGGATATAGCAAGGATAGGCGAAACCGTGCTCAACGCCTTTCGGCATCACTGCATTCAACACTGCGGCGTCGTTACCCGTTTTCATAAGAAGCGGGAAGTGCTCAACGCCTTTCGGCATCACTGCATTCAACACCCGCTACCGTAGTCCGAGGATGGTGGGGCTGGTACGTGTGCTCAACGCCTTTCGGCATCACTGCATTCAACACGATATAT
>JANWVV010000222.1 GCA_025055795.1 Gemmataceae bacterium | reverse complement strand
CTGGAGGCCATGTCCATCGGCAAAAAGCGCGTGCGCGAGTTCGTGGACCAGTACACGCTCAACGACGGGCGGCGCCTCAACCTGCTCGGCGAGGGGCGCCTCATCAACCTAGCCTCCGCCGAGGGCCATCCGGCCAGCGTGATGGACATGTCCTTCGCCAATCAGGCGTTGGGCGCGGAGTACATGCTCAAGAACGCCGCGAAGCTGGACAAGCAGGTGTACACCATCCCCGAAGAAGTGGACCGCGAAATCGCGCGGCTCAAGCTGCAGGCGATGGGCGTGACGATTGACACGCTCACCCCGGAGCAGGAAAAGTATCTGAGTTCGTGGGAAGAGGGAACATAGTTGTTGGGAAAGAGGGAAAGGAAAGAAAAACGGGAAATCGCCCCTTCGCTTCCCTCCTTTCCCTATTTTCCTTCTTTTCCCTCTTTTCCCTCGTTTCCTTCCTTTCCTCGCCGGCCTTTCCCATGTCCGTGCCAGCAAGCCCCGCCTGTTTTCGCCACCCCGACCGTTTGGCCGTTGAGCAGTGCGAAGTGTGCAAGC
>JANWVV010000221.1 GCA_025055795.1 Gemmataceae bacterium | reverse complement strand
TCACGTTCGGCTTTCTGGAGCTCCTGCAGGGCCCACGGTGCTCAACGCCTTTCGGCATCACTGCATTCAACACGGGCAACTGCCGACGCCTAGGAATGGGAGGACCTGATATGGTGCTCAACGCCTTTCGGCATCACTGCATTCAACACTCCGCCTCCTCTTTCAGGAGGCGGATGGCAGCAAGTGCTCAACGCCTTTCGGCATCACTGCATTCAACACCTCAGCGACGTTGTCGATTGAGAGCAGGTAGGTGGGTGCTCAACGCCTTTCGGCATCACTGCATTCAACACCCTGAACTAATAACCGCACCACATATAACAAATAGTCCGCTGTGCTCAACGCCTTTCGGCATCACTGCATTCAACACCCTCCCTATTTCGCGTTTATTTGCGTTATAGGACGATTTCCTGTGCTCAACGCCTTTCGGCATCACTGCATTCAACACGTGGAAAGAGGAGGGACAAGAAAAATGAAGAAGATTGTGCTCAACGCCTTTCGGCATCACTGCATTCAACACGCCGCCAACATCGCCGCCATCCCCTT
>JANWVV010000220.1 GCA_025055795.1 Gemmataceae bacterium | reverse complement strand
TCCGCAACTGGTTTTATGCCATCCTGGCCATGAGCACGATGATGGAGAACCGGCCGCCGTTCAAAGTGCTGTTGGGCCATGCGTTGGTGCGCGACGAGCGCGGCGAAACGATGAGCAAATCCAAGGGCAACGCCATTGAGTTCAACGAAGCCGCCGATCGGATGGGAGCCGACGTGATGCGTTGGCTTTATTGCCGAAGCAATCCCGCGGTCAACATCAACTTTGGCTATACACCGGCCGACGAAGTGCGGGCCAAGTTTCACATCAAGCTCTGGAATGTCTATGCCTTTTTCTGCAACTACGCCCGGCTCGATGGGTTTGACCCGAAAGCCCCCCCCCGTTCCGCTTCAGGCTCGCAGCGATTTGGATCGGTGGATTCTCTCCGACTTGCAATTGCTGATCGACAAAGCTCGGCGGTCGATGGAGTCATACGACGTCATGTCGTTCTGCTTAGAATGCGAAAACTTCGTCGATGAACGGCTGAGCAACTGGTATGTACGTCGAAGCCGTCGGCGCTTTTGGAGTAAAAACGCCGAGTTGGACGAA
>JANWVV010000021.1 GCA_025055795.1 Gemmataceae bacterium | reverse complement strand
GGCAAGTACGGTTTTCCCTATTGGAATCTCCAGCCTGCAGATTGGGAGCGAGTCTGGCGGGTGAATCTATTGGGGGCGGTGCACGTTGCTCATCTGTTCGGTCCTATGCTAGCCGAGCAACGGCGGGGCACCATGTTGTTTCTGGCGTCCGTAGCTGGACAGATTGGCTCGCAGACAGACCCGCCGTATAGTGCGTCCAAAGCGGCGTTGATCAATTTTGCCCAGTGTGCGGCTAAGGATTTGGCGCCCTATGGGGTCCGCGTCAACACTATTTGTCCAGGAATGGTGCAAACGCCTTTGAATCGTGCGGTATGGGAAGCTTGGGCTGCTCAACAAACGCCGCAGACCTGGCAGGACTACGAAACCTGGGCGGCGGCCAAGATCGCCCGCCTGGTGCCCTTGAACCGCTGGCAAACACCCGAGGACGTCGCCGCTTTGGCTGTGTTCCTCGCTAGCGATCGGGCCGCTAACATCACGGGACAAACCCTTAATGTCGACGGCGGATACGTCATGCACTGGTAGTTGGGGGTGGGTAGCCCCTTAACCGCTGTTCGCGACGGTGGCTATTTACCGCTTGCTGTTTTGGAATCTGCGTTTATGCCTCGGTAACCCTCCCTGGGTGCCGAAGACGGTGATTGGACCTTTGCTTCACGCTTTAAGCACGCAATGCCCGATACGGCCCCAATCCCCGATTGGACATGACACCAGGAATGCACCGCGTAGGGCATTCCCTTCGTTGTTACGAGGGCCCGCTTCTGTGTTGAATTAATGTCACATGGCCTGATCAGAGCAAGCGGGACTGTTAGCGTCAAACAGCGAGCTCCTGGGAGGTGGTAGAGGCAGAGGTGGTTCGTCGGTGTGTCCAAAGGGTCAGCCAACTGATCATGCTACCGGCGGGCAAGGGGGGTTCTGCCAACGTCAGGTTGGGGCGGCACACCAACAGTATCAGCAGAGGGAGGTACCACAAGATGTACACGCCGCCGCAGTCAGCGTGCCAAAACTGTAAACCTAGCAAAATGGCCGCGTTGAGGGCTATCTGATGGGCAAGGTTTTTGGGATGAGGCCAGAAGGCACTCGCTATGACTAAGGCGATAAACACGACAAAAACAGGCAGACGATAGGCCCAATGGACCGTGGTCCAGATGCCTTCGGAGGCGGCTACCCGCCAAGGGATCCAGTCCCACAGATGCAAGGCAGCAACAAAATGACGCCAGTACGAACCGTCAAGCCAGTAAATGGAGACCGGAACGGCGGTACTCAAAAGTAGAGCAGTCAGATAAGCCAGCAGGAAACGACCGCTGCCCCGACCGGAATAGAATCCCCACCAGGCCGGTAGGAGAAATAGCGGGAAAAACGAGGTACCCGTGGCCACGCCCAATAGGGCACCCGTCCACAACGGCCGACGATACCAGGCCACCGCCCACACCACAAATGCGCTTGGCCAGACATGATGTAACTGATCAATGTGGTAGGCAGTATAGGGGAGCAGCAGATAGAGGGTGGCCATCGCCACGCCGCTAGTTGTATCCTGGAAGTGGCGCCAGCCGATGAAAAACAAGCCGCTGATTACGGCGGCGTGACAAGCCAGAGCTAGTAACCGGGTGCACAAGTAGCGGAGTTCGCCCCCTACAGGGTGAGCGGAAGTGGTGCGGGCGACCATTTCCGTAGCACGCTCTTTTACCTGTTCTAAAGGCACGGGTTGTCGTCCTACCTCTGTCTGTTCAGCGGTGGTACGCCGGAGGGCGACTGCCGTCAAACCAACGGCCAGTCCGAGACCCAGACAAGTCAGGCCCGCTGCCGTCAAATTGACGTACAACAGCGGCCGACGCTCCAGAAAAAGGTCTGCCAGTGCACGAAGCAACCACAGGCCTGTGCCCGCTAGCAGCCAGCTATATGCAACTGTGACGTCTGCAGGACCGCTGCCCGCGGTGTTTTTGGCCTGTTGCAACAGTAACAGCCCCGGCGTCAGAATGAATAACGCTAGCAGATCAACGTTGCGAAGCGTTAGGGGGCGTTGGAACCGGAAAAACAGAGCAAAAGCGAGGAATAGAGAAAAATAAAACCACGTCGGGGCGTTCGGTAACTGAAAATCCAGAAATATCGTGTAATCCACGGGGAATCCTCACCCTGCATGCAGCCCGGTTGTCTCCTCCCCGCTTCCCGACTACTGGAAAAGAGTATGGGTTCCGTGGACGTCTGTCAAGAAGGTGCATACGGGATTTGTCCACCCTCTACCAACGCGGCAAAGCACTGATGCTGTTGTCAGCAAACAGGCCTTCAGAACTAATAACAAGCTGCGAAGGATTCACTGATTCCGACAAGAAATCGGTTAAAGTTGATCGCTCGTGGGTGAGAATTGTGGACGGAGAACAGATACAATGATGCCGAGTCAAGGTGATGATCGAGTGATGGTCCTGCGGGGGCGTGATTAATGACACCCCCCATTTGACCGAGAGGAGGTTTGAGCTCTGCAAGATTGATTATTTGTCAGGTTTCGCTTCGGCAGAAGCCGTGACCGGCAAGGCCGGGACAGAGATGATTTCGAGCGAGTTGTGGTTTTGTCCGCTGCCGGCGCCGCCGATCAGAAGCACGGATCGCTCAGTCCAAGGTAGCAAGCGGGCCACCAGGCGTTTCGTAGCAGCTTGACCAATTTTTTCCCACTCTTTGCCCTGGGGACCGAGCCGATACAAAGAGCCGTCGGCCGTGAAGATGATCACCTGATCCTGCAGATTACAGGCGGCGGGGGCGAAGGCGTTACGGTCTTTGCCGGGCAGATCCGGTCCACGTTGCCATTGACGGGTAGTCAGGTCCAGGATGTCGACCCGTGGGTCAGGGCCATCAGGAGCCAAACCGCCGAGCACATAAACCTTGTGGCCAATCGCTACAGCCGCCAACGCCCGACGCTGAAACGGCTGAGGCAGCGATTCCCACTTCCAGGAAGGCTGACGCAGGTCGACCAGCAAGGTGGTGTCATGCCAGACAGGAGCTTGACCACGACCGCGGAGCTGCCAGCCCCCCACGACTACCAGCCAGTCGCCCGCGACGACGACATCGTGCGAGGATCGGCCGGCCGGTAACGGCGGCAACTCCTCCCAAGTGCCAGCTTTCGGATCGTAGCAAGCGGTTGTGTTCAAGGAGTGGTTGTCGGCTGCTTCTCCGGGGGCGTTCCGGGGCTGCATGCCGCCGATACGGTAGATCTTGCCACGATAACTGACCAGATTCAACCCCTGAGCGATGGGGCCGCCGGTCAGAGCCTCCCACCGCTCCGGGGCGCTCAGCTTCAGCCGGTAAAACGTTCCCAGCACGTTACTGGTGTCGTAGTTGTGGGTTTTGCCGGCATGACCCCCGTACACATACAGGTAACCATCACATATGGTTGCACCAAAGCTAGAAACCGCTTTGGGTAAAGGGGGCAAAGTTGTCTCAGCTGCCCGGAGCATTCCCGCGACGCTGACGCCCAGGCCGATGACCACTACGGTCAGCTGCGTGAGTAACCGAGACCTCGCTTTTACCATGATCGACTCCTGCCAAGTTTTGTAATACCAGGTTTTATACTAGGGACGCCTCTGTGGTTTTGAAAGGTAGTGCTGGGTAGCCGAGGCGGGATCGGTTTCCACCTCAGGCGGTAAGGGCGTTTTGACTTCACTAGGAGTAGAGGGGGGTGAAACGGTCGGGGGCGTCCGCGAACCGCAACCGGCCAGGAGCCATACTAGCCCTGCCCCCGCTACCATGATCACGAGTGTATCGATCAAGCCCTGAGGCATGAGACGGCTCCTTGGCTCAGAAGTCATTGTTCAGCACTTCACCACCGTCACGGGTACCCAAAGCCTGGTAGGTTGGTAAGCTGAGCCGGCCGTTGGCCAGAAAGCGGACGGAGCCATCGCCGAACAGAAAATTGGCCCCATTGGGGTGATCGCTGCGGAAAGCCCCTAAGCGGGCAGTGCGGTCTGCAGCGGTGCCCACGATGGTGTTGAACATCACACCGGTGCTGCCGAACGAGTAGGAAGCATAACCCCAGACCCATTGGGTGTTACCCCCACGGAGTTGTCCGGCATACGAACCAGAGGTGAAAAAGTAATCCTTGAGTTGAAATCCCATTTCACCAGCCAGAATTGTGTTGGACGTGCCATCGGGCACCTGGGTCAGGGTGACACCACGCTGCCCAGTAGCGCCGGAAGAACCACCCCCACCGATCTGCCGCACGATCAAGCCGTTATCGTAGGGTGGATTGCCATTAACTCCCGGAGCAAAAAAGGGGTTAGGCTGGTTCCCGATGCAAACCGCATAGCTGGACCAGCCCGGAAAGGCATCGGGAACCGGCGGGGGCTGCATGCTGGGGCAGCGATACGTCTTCAATTCCATCTGGCCTAAGGTCAAGTTGCTGTAACCGTCGCCATCCGGATCAGACGAGTCGGTGGGAGGCAGGTTTGGATTGTACCGCCGACCGATGTTCTCCTGCTCCAGATACGGCAGAATTTGAGTGAAAGCGGAGTTGAAGGTCGGCGAGTTGGCTGTTGGAAACCGGCCCATGGCATCGTGATAATTGTGCATCGCCAGGCCGATCTGCTTGAGATTATTCTGACAACTAGTCCGCGCGGCGGCCTCCCGAACTTTCTGTACCGCTGGGAGCAGTAAGCCGATCAGGATCGCAATGATGGCGATCACGACCAGCAATTCAATCAACGTAAAGGCCCGCATCTTTGCTAGAGACCACCGGCAGCTCCGGACATCCTCAACCAACCACACCCGGCGCGATATCATAGGGGACTCCTCTGAACAACAAGGAATTCGGACCCGACGAACCAACAGGAACAAAGACTGCGTGGCTGCGGAAGGTACACGCCGGGGGGTGGTGGAAACGTCTCAGCTACTGCCAGGGACCAATACGCTGAGACAACGGCGCTTTCCACTACGGAGGCGTAGCAGTCGCCTGGTTGCGGGGCGACGGTCACCCTGCAACCCAGTCTTATTGCGACTTAATCGCAACAAGGTATCTTTACTCTACGGGTGCCTTTCTATATCGTCAAGAGGGGGCGTGGGAAAAAGGAGCGAAATAGTCCCATTTTGCACGAAAAGCACAAGGGAGATGTAATTGCAACTGCATCTCAGTCGCAATCAGGAGGTCCACGATCATGCCCGACAAGCAGCCGACAAGACTTGATTCCGAGCGAGCCACTCCTGCCGGAAAACCCGTGCCTGTTGCACCAGGAACCTTACATTCTACACCTGCACCGCGCACCCTTCACAGCGAGGACATCCTTGCTGGTCAACGTGAGGTCTATATCTTGCATCATGGCGAGATCTACCGCCTGCGCGTCACCCGACGTGGAAAGTTGATTCTCCAGAAGTAATTGCTCAGCTCTGGGAAGCCTAATTGATTTCGACAGATCGCGAGTCAACACCCAGGCGGCCCTCCCTGGCTTGGCCTTGTGTTGTATCTGACAAAAAAGCGAACATCCTCGCTGGGATGACGGAGATCTCTCAGCGGGGGGTGTTTTTTGCTTGCAATCCAAGGATAGGTGGGGATTATCCGTCAAACGGGGAGCTGCTATCAGCGGTCTTGTGGTCCTGAAGTCATGGGCAGGAAGTTAAACGGGCTCGACTGCAACAGCCCCCTTTGATTCCCTTGACACAGGGCGCGGCACAAGGGGCGTAAACAGGAACATGAGCCGTCGTTTCGTAGGGCACCAGTCGGGTAAACGTCTGCTTAACCGTTTTTTCGACCGGTACGCACTTTTTGACAACGCGTACGCCTGTCTTTTCGACTAACTTGTGGGTGTGTACGTCGATTTCCTTTTCAACCGTTTCGTAGTAGCACACCTGCCGTTTGCCTTCCTTATGCACAGGGACATGCTTGCACACCGTTACTTCCTTTTCGACCCATTGCGGTTCATGGACTGTGACTTTGCGTCGCTCCGTCCGGGCCACCTGCTGCATACGGGTAACTTCCACTTCAACTTCTTTAGCCACCACCTGGTGCCGCATCACGGTGCACTGGACCGTTTGGGGACATGGGGGAGCACAGGGATCCTTTTTGCGGCAGCAGACCAGACCACAGCGGCCGCGTGGCACCACCACAACCTCCACTGTGGTCGGCACACACACCGTCTCGTGGACCACACGCTTTTCTTTGCTCTTGACCGGTCGACATTCATACGTCACCACTTCCATCTCTTTGGTGACGGGCTTCAGTTCACAAACCTTGACTTTTTCCTTGACGTACTGAGGCTCTAGCACCGTGTACTTATAAGTTTCTTCCTTGATGCGGGGTTCCCGTACTTTTACTTTTTGTTTGACAATCACAGGCTCACACGCCATGTATTTGTATTCTTCGCGGACGTCTCGCCATTCATGCACGATTACTTTGACTTCCTTGGTTTCGGTTTCGCATTTGTATGCCGTTACCTTCTGTTCGACATAAGTGACCGGACAAGGGGGAGCACACGAAGCGGACCGTCCCCCAAAAGCCGACGCTGGGGGGGATGACCCGAACCCTACTAGTAACACCGACAACAAACTTCCACACCACAAACCTCGCGTCATGGAAGCTGACTCCTTTTGTACTACGCTCCTAGAACAACCACGCTGTCCCTGCAAGATTGTTCCGAAAACTGTTGTGCCCCTCCTACGGAGCACGGACCATGACTACTGTTTGACAAGTTCCCCTATTCTGCCCAAATTTCCGCCTCGTAGCAAAACCTATACTTCGAACGCATCAAGGGCAACGGCAAAAATGGATATGCGGAGCAATTTTCCTCGGTCGTTTGAATGGGGCGTACTGCCTTTGTGGAAAAAGTCGAGGCTGACGAAAAAGTGGTTATTCGAGGGGTACGACTCCTGACGGCCGAGGGCAAAAGGCGTAATCAACCTAAGAATTCCCTCGCTACGGTAATTCGAAACAGATGATCAATTAGTGTTGCGGGTTGTTGATCGCTATTACCGTAATTCGATAGGAGGCAAAAGGATGGTAACACTTCGTGCTTGGCGTGTACTTGTCCATGTTACGGCAGCAGTTGGGATGGTCCTTATGGCCCTAGCCCCTGTTCGGCCCGCAGCGGGACAAGCAGAAGCAAACGGGTGGATCCCGCTGTTCAATGGAAAGGATTTGACAGGGTGGAAAATCCCTGATCCACCTAGCGGCCAGTTCCGTGGTGTCCGTGCGGTCAAAAATGAGGCAGCTAAGGTGACTGCCTATGTGGGGATTCTTAAGAATGGCCAGGAAGTCACCTTGTGGGAGGTGAAAGACGGTCTGTTGATCGGTAGCGGGCCTGCCAGCCATTTGTTCAGCGAGGTTGTCGCTAAGGATTTCCACTATCGTATCGTGGCCAAAATCAATGACAAAGGAAACAGCGGTCAGTACTTCCGTACTCAATTTGGCCCTGGCTTCCCCAAAGGGTATGAGGCTCAGATTAATGCCACACATACCGACCGTATTCGCACAGGCAGCCTCTACTTCCCAAAGGTCAAAGAGGTGCTGGTACTAGACACAGCCCCCCATCAGCCGGATGAGTACTTCACCCAGGAAGTCATCGCCGTTGGCAATCACATTCAAATTTTTGTCAATGGTAAAAAGACAGTCGACTGGAAAGATCCTAACGAGACATACAAACAGGGCCATTTCGCCTTGCAAGGTCACGATCCGGGTACGGTGGTCACCTTCAAGGTGGTAGAGTACAAACCGATTAACTCCAAATAACGCTTGTTGACAAACGCCGTCTCAGACGGGCCCTCTCAAGAGCGATTTTGGAAGGGCTGTCGTGAATGATCTCTCGTCGATGAGTGCGCACACCCACGCTAAAGAACAGCACCGCTTATCGGTCGGACAGAAGCGTGATCCATATCAACCATATGCACTTATACCAAAAGGTAGTGAACCGACGCAGCCATATGGCCGGTATCGCAGAGGGAGGCCCACCATGACGTTGTCGGACGTTTTGTTTATCGTCGTTGCCGCTGTTGCTGCCGTATCGGCCTTGGGAGTTGTCGTCAGTCGTCACATCGTCCATATGGCTGTCTGGCTTTTGTTCACGCTGGTGGGTGTGTCGTTGGTATATTTCTGGCTGGGAGCGGAATTTCTGGGAGCGGCCCAATTGATCGTGTACGTGGGGGGGACCCTGGTACTATTGGTCTTCGGGGTGATGTTGACCGCCCAGGGGCCGTTCCGCGAACTGCGAACCCCGCCTGTAGAGTGGATAATCGGCGGAGTAACAGCTGCTCTGCTCCTGCTGTTATTAGCTGTAGTAACCTGGCAGGTGGCCCAAGGCGGGACGACCGGTCAGCAACCGCCCGGCGTGGCTGCTATTGGCTTGGGACTGCTTGGAGTACACGAAACGGTCTCCGAGACGACTCTATCAGGCCTGCCAGCTGGAAACGTTGTGGGGCGGACTCCGGTGGCGTATTTGTTGCCTTTTGAAATCATTTCGGTGCATCTTCTGGTTGTACTGATAGGGGCAGCCTATCTGGCCCGGGCCCGACGGCCCGCTGCCTTCCGCACAGGATCGGATACCGCCACCACTCCGCTGGAGACCTCATCGCCTGATTTGACACCAGGCTCGGTGCAACCAGCCGTCGTCGTGTCAGCACCGACGCCGGCACTTCCCACTGACTCTAGCAGTTCCGAAGAGTCGCGGCAGCCCCCGCAGTTCTAGGTCCTCACACACTGTCTGCCCAGGGAGAAAACGCACGATGGGTGAGATGGGCTATTATGCGGTGTTGTTGTTAGGAGCATGGTTATTTGTCTGTGGTGTGACCTGCCTGGCACTCAAGCGGAACGCCCTTGGGGTGCTCATGGGCGTCGAACTGGTATTAAACGCCGCCAATGTCAATCTGGTAGCGGCTGCGCGATACACCCCTGCCTTCCGGCTGGAGGGGCAGATTTTTGCCTTGCTGGTTATCGTTTTGGCGGCTGCGGAAGCGGCCGTGGCACTAGCCATTATGCTCCATTATTACAACACATATGCCACGGTTGACGTGGACAAAGCCCAGCAACTACGAGGATGACATCGCTTGTTTGCCTCATGTGTCTTGTTCGTATGGTGAATGGCCAGCGGATTTTCCAAAGACCGCGTGAAGGGGCAGACACCATTTTGGCGAAGTTGGCTTCCAACCAGGACAAACCAGCCCAAGCGAAAGGTGTGGAGCAACAATGATACCAGGGTGGGAAGCGACACCGGGCCGGTTGTACGTGCTGGCCACAGCGATACCGCTGGTGGTTACCCTGCTGCTGGCCCTGGCCGGCATGTTGCGGGGATGGGTACGACCCCTGCGTGCCCGGGGCGGCGTGGCACAAACTCTTTACTGGGTGCTAGGGGGTGACGTGCCCCTTCGCGCCGGTGCTTACCTGGCCGTTGCGGGTATGACCTTGACGGCTCTGCTCAGTCTGCTCGGCCTGACACTGTTCCTGACGCAAACGGCGACGGCAGATAGTGCAGGGGGATGCTGGGCCGAACGGATCGACTGGGTACGAGTGGGACCAATGGTTGCTCCGGGAGATGCGCTTGGGACGGAGAATGTCGCCGCAGCGCTACCCGCCTTGGCTTTGCAGGTGGGATACCGCATCGACGCCCTGACGGCGGTGCTGTTTGCCATGGTGGCCGTCGTTTCCCTGTGCATTTTCGTCTTCGCCTTGGGATACATGGACGAGGAAACGCAAGCGGTGGTCGAAGACCACGAAGCCCAGCACCAGTACCACCGGCACACGCCGGTACGTCGGCGGGGCCGCTTCGGTCGGTTCTACTTGTTTCTGTCCCTGTTTTGCTTTGCGATGCTCCATCTGCTCATCGCCGACAACCTGTTCCAGATATTTGTTAGTTGGGAACTAGTTGGAGTGTGTTCCTTCTGGCTGATTGGGTTTTATCAGGAGCGGCCCAGCGCCAGCCAGGCGGCCAACAAAGCCTTCATCATGAATCGAGTGGGGGACGCCGGCTTTCTGATCGGCATCGCCATCGCCTGGAGCCATTTGGGAACCCTGAATCTGGACGAGATATTCCGCCGTTTACGGGGAGCGGAGGGAGGAGCAGGAGAGATACGCCGGGTGCAGGTGCTTTCCACTAGTGAGGCCGGGCTTGAATACGTTGTGGTGACAGGCAATGACTGGCCGGCCCAGCATGTGCTATTGCACCCCCTAACCGAGCAAAAGCGGGAAGTGTTCCGGGACGCAACGGAGTCTGCCACGGCCAACTTGCACGATTATACCGTCATGCCGTACTGGCTGTGGCTGGTGATGGGGTTAGGGATATTTCTGGGATGCGTGGGTAAAAGTGCCCAATGGCCCTTGCACACCTGGTTGCCTGACGCCATGGAAGGGCCCACACCGGTCTCGGCCTTGATCCACGCGGCCACCATGGTTGCTGCCGGAGTCTATCTGGTTGGACGGTGCTTTCCGTTATTTGCCCCGGAAGTGTTCCTGACCATCGCCTATGTTGGGGCGATCACCGCTTTCCTGGCAGCTACTATTGCCTTGGTCCAGACCGATATCAAGCGTATCCTGGCTTACTCCACCTGCAGTCAGTTGGGTTTGATGTTTCTGGCCCTCGGCTTGGGAGGATGGACGGCCGGTCTGCTCCATCTAGTGACTCATGCCTTTTTCAAGGCTTTGTTGTTTTTAGGGGCAGGGAGTGTCATCCATGCATGTGGCCACGTCCAGGACATTACCCGTTTGGGCGGACTGTATCGAAAAATGCCCATTACGGCCCTGACCATGCTGGTCGGCGTACTAGCCATTGCCGGTTTTCCATTTCTGAGTGGATGGTACAGCAAGGAGCGGATCCTGAGCCAAGTGATGGGATTGGGCTTGTATCAGCCGGAGCACATTCTGCTGTGGTTATTGCCGTTGCTGACGACCATAATGACGTCCTACTATATGTTCCGTTTGTGGTTGACGGTGTTCACCGGTCCGCCGCGGGATAAGCAGTTGCACGATCAGGTGCACGAATCGCCGGCCGTGATGACGGTTCCGTTGCTGGTCCTGGCCGTATTAAGCGGTGCAGGGGCCTGGGGCTGGCCGCTTTGGGAGGTGGAAGCCAGTTGGTTAGGCCAGGTGCTGGAAAAAGCGCAACCGGCAATGGTCCGGGAATTTGCGGCCATTACCGAACGCGGGCACCAGTACCACACCTGGACTGGGATCGTCGCCCTGGCCTGCACCTTGGTCGGTGCCGCTGCCGCTTACCTGTGGTTTGGACGCACGCCTGTGACGGCTGAGCAGTTGCAGGTGCGTACCCTGGTCGGTCGCTTCTTGTGGCAAAAATGGTACTTTGATGAAGCCTATGAGGCCATCTGGGTACGACCGACAGTAAGGCTGGCCAGTGGCATCGCCGCTGCCGACAAGCGTTCAACTACGGTCGAGGCGGGAATAGCAGCCCACCCACCCTCGCCCGACAGGTCCGAGGAAACGACGGCGGAAGAGGCTACGCCCCCCCGCTTTGACTGGGGTACTCTGGATGGTTGGCTCAATAGCCTAGGGGATGCCGCCGCTAGTGGTGGGGCTGCGGTGCAACAGTGGCAAAGTGGTCGGCTACGCCTTTACGTGCTGACACTGGCCTTGACCGTCGTGGTGCTGTTGGCCATGCTGGTTGTTCTGGCTGGTTAGACAACGCCTTGAACCAGCACAGCATAGGGGTGGCGATACATTCCGAACTTGTCCCCTTCGTGGTCGACCACGCTATCGTGAGGGCGATCATGCTGGAAGCCGATCTGATCTGGCTGACCATTCTCATCTTCCTGCCTACGGCCACCGCATTGACCTTACTGTTGGTGCCAGCGCGGGCTGCGGAGGTAATGCGCTGGCTGGCCGTGTTTGGTGCAGCGGGTACCTTGTCCGTCAGCTTGTGTGTGGTGGTCGGCTACTACCTTCTGCTAGATAGTCGCTTGGATGCCAACGGTCGACCGCTCTACAGTGCCTGGACCCGCCTGGATGCCCGAGCGGATCAGGCCGCGTCCGATGCGGCCCAGCCCATTCCTAAAGCGTTACTGTCAGACGATTGGATTGCCCGCCGGCCATGGATCGAAGATTTCGACATCTATTACGCCTTGGGTGTCGACGGTATTGGCCTGTCACTGGTTGTCCTGACGGCACTGATCACCCTGACGGCCCTGATGGCCAGTTGGAACATTGAGCAAGGTGTCCGCGGTTACCTGATACTGGTACTGTTGCTGGAGACAGGGGTGATAGGCGCCTTCCTGGCCTTGGACTTTTTCCTGTTTTACGTCTTTTATGAGCTGATGCTGATCCCGATGTTTGTGCTCATCGGGTTATGGGGCGGGGAGCGGCGGCGGTATGCCGCTTTCAAATTCGTGGTTTATACCCTGACAGGAAGTGTGGCGATTCTGGCCGCCCTGCTGGCCTGGCACACCGTCGACGTGCGTGATTTTGTGGATCAGGCCGAGGTCCAGCAGCGGGTGCGGGAACTGGCACGGGAACGCCACCTGTCGGAATCGGACGTGGACAACCAAGTCCGTATCCACACCTTTGACCTGGTGACCCTGTCGAAGGTGGGGCGGGCAGTCATGCTGATATTGTCAGGTCAGGAACACCGACTGGCTGCTCGTGACCACATTGCGGAGCAACCGGTGTGGAACCAGGTCCCCAACGGACCGGTCAAATTATTTGCCCCGGGAGTAGACGTAGCGGCGGCTATTGCCCGACTCAAAGCTCAACCCGTCTGTACGCCGAGTTTCCAATACCTGGTGTTTGCATTGTTGTTTGTGGGCTTTGCGGTAAAAGTGCCAGTGGTGCCGCTGCATTCCTGGCTGCCGGATGCCCATGTCGAAGCTCCTACCCCTATAAGTATGATCCTGGCCGGTATCCTCTTGAAACTGGGCGGCTATGGCATTTTGCGCCTGGCCGTGCCCCTATGTCCCTGGGCGGCGGCCCAACTGAGCCTGTGGATCGGCCTGATCGGCGTAGTGGGGATCGTCTACGGTGCGCTAGTGGCCATGGGTCAAACCGATTTCAAAAAACTGCTGGCATATTCCTCGGTCAGCCACATGGGATTTGTGATCCTGGGTCTGGCCGCCTGGTCGAGTGGGGGAACTGCACAGTATTGGCAGTGGGGGGTCAACGGAGCCGTCTTCCAGATGCTCGCCCATGGCATCACCGCGTCCGCACTATTTTTTGTCGTGGGTGTCGTTTACGACCGGGCCCACCACAGAGACCTCCGCCGCATGGGCGGTTTGTGGGAGCCGATGCCGTTGTACTGCGGCTTCAGTGCTGTGCTCTTTTTTGCCAGTATGGGGCTACCAGGGTTGTGCGGCTTCGTGGGGGAGTTTTTTGTGCTCCTGTCCGCTTGGCACTTTTCGCCCGCACTGGCCGTGCCGGCCGTGCTAAGCGTTATTCTGACTGCCGGCTACCTGCTGTGGACGTGGTTGCGAGTCTTCACGGGGGTCAACGAGGCGACGGCCTCCTTTGCCGATCTGACACCGCGGGAGGCAGCGACCTTATTGCCCTATGTGGTTCTAGCCATCTTGCTGGGCGTGTTGCCCTTTACGCTGGTGCTCAAATGGGTCGACCCAGCCGTTACAGGCTGGATCGCCAACCTGGCTGTCTTGCGATAAGGGCCCGAAGCTAGCGAATAAAGCCTCCGATACCTTCGGTTTGACAATACGCTTTGATTGATTATTAGCCGTAACCCACCTCATTGCCAGCGAAGGGTGAGTTTGCCTTCTTCCCGACTGCGGCGTTCCAGGTGCTTCAAGCTGAATTGAGCGGTACCCACATATAACACGGTCAAGCAGGCTAAAGCGATGGCCTCCCACGACAAGGGGAACACGCCGTTCATGTTGAAGGCTACCTGGCGTAGGGCATCCATGCCCAGGGTCAAGGGGATAATGCTAGCCAGCACGGCAATCACTTTGGGCAGAATAGAGAGCGGAAAATTGGTGCCGCTGACCAGGTAAATCGGCTCTTGAAGCAAGCTGACCAGGTGCCAGGCCTCGCGTCCCCAGCGTAGAAACAGTGAAGCGAACAACAGTCCCAAGCCGTAGAGGGCGGCCAGCGTTAGCAGGAAAACACCGGCCAGCAACCACCAGCTCGTGGGGCGAATCGGGACGTCAAACAACACGACGCCGGTCACGGTGATGGCCAAGGCGCGGACGCAGGTGGTGATCATGCCGCCTAAGGCCATACCCGTCAGGATGGCCGTTAAGGGAGCCGGCGACAGGACAAACAGTTCCAGGTTCCCAGCGTCCCGCTCCCAGTATAGTTGAGCCCCCATGCCCCACAACACGTTGAGCCAGAAGGTGCTGAGGGCAGCTCCCAGGATAACCAGACCACCATACTCCAGTGGAGCCTGCATGGCCCGGTAAGCATAAACGAAGCCGGCCGCTGCCAGAACGGGTAAAACGGTCTCCTGAATCAGCCAGAAGCGACTGCGGAAAAGCCAGGCCACCCGAGGATAGGCGCGGGCCAGCGCGGCAATGCCGAATAGCCGCCAGGGTGGACAGTAACCGCTGTCCGGGGGCGTTGCCAGACCCAGGAGTGTGGTTGCTTCCGCCCCGTGTTCCGTGCCGCTGTTGCGGTCGTCATCCACCAGGTGCATGGTCAGTCCCTATGAGGCCGCCTCAAGGGACATTGGGAGTGCGAGGCTGGGCCGCGGCTAGGACTCCGTCCGGGTCGTCGCCCTCCCAACGTCGGCCAACAAGTTGAAGAAAAACGTCTTCCAGCGACGGTTCTAATTTCGTCAGATTGACAATCTGAGCCCCTTGCTGGAGCAGGGTTTGAACCACGGGGCCAATGGCCCCTTCGTCCCGCAACGCCAGTTGCACTTCCACGCCACCGACGCGGGGGATCACCTCCAGATTGTGGATGACGGACATTCCGCGAAGGGGAGCCCAGCCGTTGGCCCCCGGCGTCAGGTGCAGACTGTAGCGGGGGTGTCGTTGCACCAGACGCTTCAGAGCCGCCGGACTATCGCAGGCCAGAAGCCGGCCCTGATCAATAATCGCCAAGCGATCACACAGCTCATCGGCCTCGGCAAGATAATGAGTGGTCAGCAGGATAGTGCGGCCGGGGTGTTCGTGTAACCATTCGCGGATGAAGGAGCGAATGGTACGTGCGCTGGCCACGTCCAGCCCTAGCGTCGGCTCATCGAGAAAAAGGACCATCGGGTCGGTGATGAATCCCCGACAAAAGTTCATTTTCTGGCGTTGTCCAGTCGATAGGTGGCTGATTCGGGTGTGTGCCTTATCTTCCAGTCCGACCACGGCAAGTAAGCGATCGATCCGTTGGTAGGCCAGGCGTGTGGGTATCCCGTACAGCCGCGCGAACAGCCAAAGGTTTTCCCGAACAGTAAGGATGCCATAGCCGGAGGTTTCGCCGCCTGAGACCATGTTGATGTAGGGCCGAATAGCCTGAGGATGGCTGACGACGTCCCATCCCGCTACCCAGGCCCGGCCGCTTGTGGGAGCCAATAGCGTGGCTAATATCTTGATAAGCGTGGTCTTACCCGCGCCATTGGGGCCCAGAAGGCCAAAAAGTTCTCCCCGGCGGACCTGTAGTGTTACCCGGTCCAAAGCCACAAAACTGTTGCTATCTTCGCCTTGAAAGCAGTTCTGTTGCCTGGGTGATTCGTTCTCCGTGGCGGGTTTCCGCCACCACTGCAGTCCCCAGCGGCCGCGACGCCGACGCGGTTTGCTAAACGTTCGGGTCAGTTCCTCGGTTGCTATTGCCCAGTCCGGATGCATGGAAGTTTACAGTTGGCCAGGTGAAACAAGGCGAAAAATGCCGCCACTCAGGCAGCAGATTGGGACAGCGATTCCTTGAGTGGATCCCTGGTGCAACTCATGGGGTATACAAGCTCGCTGGCCGATGACCGAGGAGCTTGCAAAGGACGGCTAATGTCTGCATGTGGTGGTCTTCTCCTGCTGCTCCTTGATTAACGTCTAGTACATTTTAGGCACTCCTAGCAGGCCGCGTCGCCTCGAGGAGTGCAGATGTCGCCGGTAATCAACGACATTCCGACACCACAGAGTGACGACATAAAACCCCGCGAATCACTCTCGTGGTTCGATGTTTATGGTTGAAAAGCCTGCTACCGGCCATAATTCATGGCGGCGATACTACGAAGAGTGCGACAGACGGGAGTGCCAGCGTCCGCCTGTGGCGGATAGCAGGTGCTGGCTGTATTTTTCCGCAATACCAATTTGCTCCCGTAGTTGCCGTTGCTGCGGCAGATACAAAAAATATTTCTGGACTTGGACGTTAGCTGAAGCACGTCCAACTGTCTGTATCGTTAACATCGAGAGGACGACGTTATGAAATGGAGCTATCTACGAGTGTGGGGAACGTGGGTGGTACTATTGGGTTGTGCCGGGCCGACCTATGCCCAGCAATGGGCGACCCTCAAAGGGCGGGTCGTTTTCCCCGAAGACAAACCGATACCCGAACGCAAGCCTCTCAACGTAACTCAGGATAGAGATCACTGCCTGGCTAAAGGGCCTATCCTGGACGAATCGATGATCGTCCATCCGCAGAATCGGGGGATCAAAAACGTAGTGGTCTGGTTGCGGCCCAACGACAAAGATCCTAAATCCAAGTTCCTGCCATCGCAGATCCATCCCGACGATGCCAAGCGCAAACCAGCGGAAATTGTCATCGATCAGCCCCAGTGCATGTTTGTGGAGCGGATCACTTTGGCTCGGCCGGGTGACAAACTGATCGTCAAGAACTCTTCGCCCGTCGCTCACAACTTCTTCTGGAACAGTTCTAACAACGGCAACTACAACGTGACGATCCCGAAGATGGACCAATGGGTGATGCCCCAGCCCTTACAATTCGAGTCGCCGCCTATCAAGTACTCCTGCACCATCCACGGCTGGATGACGGGCTACGTTCGCATATTTGATCACCCTTATGTGGCTGTTACAGACGAGAATGGCAACTTCGAGATCAAAAATGCCCCGGTTGGCAAGTTCCGCCTGGTTGTCTGGCATGAAAACGGCTTTCTGGGAGGAGCGGCCGGACGCTTCGGGCAGGAGATCGAAATCCAGGGACCGGTCACCGAACTGAAGCCGATTGTCTTCGACATCACCCCAAAGCAGTAGACGCCTTATCGTCCGGCCTCAAGCCGGTATCAGAATTTCTTGATGCCTTGTACTTAGAGGTTGAATTCCGGGCTACTAGTTCCTTGATGCTGATGCAATTATGTGAGAAGGATCGCTTACCGTCGCTGTAAATAGTATCCATAAGCCCCTGATTTAGTGGTATCTAAGGATGCAAGCTAGCGGAGAATGCTCTGCTTTTTGCAGGGCATTCATTTTTTCTACAACAAGGTTTGGTCAGTTCGGCTAGTTTTTGGCGACGAACTTTTTGATGCGATAGTCCTTTCCCGGTCCGCGTAGCCACTCGACAAAGGCCTTATGCATGACTTTGTTGAAGTCGATGGGGGGTTGGCCGGGCGGGGGCGGTACAAACTTGGGTGGGTTCCAGCCGTCGTTAGGTCCCAGACCAAGCGAGTAGAACGCCTGGGCCGGCTGGATGGGGAACGGTTCACCCTCCGGCTGCTGGCTCCAGTCGGCCTCAGCTAGCGCCTGGAGGATCAATCGGCTGAGCTCGGCGTCGATGGGCACTTGTTCCACCTGCTGGGCGAACATGGGAGCCGAGCGATACTTCATGATCAGGATAGCCGCCGTTTGGGCTCGGACCTCGGGTTTATCGCTTTTCAGGCCGGCCAAGGGTTGCGCCAGAGCCGCGGTCACCTTGCGGACCATCTCGATTTCCTTTTTAGCACCCTCGTCATCTTTTTTGACAGGGATCGGTGGGTACATCCCTGGCATCATGTAGTACGAGCCACCGGGATGCTTGACCAGGAAGAAAAGAAATTCGTCGCCTTCGCGTAAATCCGGCAGTTGCAGGCCAGGACGGATCGGAGGCCGAATGGGACGAATAGGCCGCTCCGGAACCAGCTCACCGCCCTCAGGTGGCGGAGCAGCAGGCGGCACATAGGCAATTTTCAAGTGAGTCAGATTGTCGGCTCCCGTCAGATTTTCCTGGACCTTGATCAGGGCGACCTTGTGCGTAACTTTGTCCGTCGCTCCGGGGGCTGGGGCCAGATCCACCGGCTGCTTCTCGATACCTACCACCTTGCCGATCACCACTACCTCGGAATGGATGGCCCGTTGAGTTGGCGGGAAATAAGCAATTCGCAATGCAGCTGCTGGCCAGGCTGCTACTAGCACCAAACCTAATGCCAGACCTTGCCAGAATAAGCGTTTCATGGAAGCACCTCCGGAAAAAGGGAAACCAACACCTTGCGGCCCGCTGCCAAAGCACGGACAATAAACCACCGTGCACACCTGTGTGTGCGGCGTTCATTCATCCAGACGAAACAGCCAGGAAAAAGTTTTGCATACAGGGGATAACAGGGGAATAAGAGACTTCACATGATGTTGTATGCCTCGTACTTTTCGAATTGAGGGCGTGCCTTAATTGATTCCAATGGTTTCTAGTGGCTGACTTTTGCGGCTGCGAACAAACGGGTCTGAACCGGGCGAGGAATCAACATGCACGTTTTAATTGTGTTTGAAACCTGGCAGAGGTGGCCACCGTTTTTGGCCCGAGGCGATCCCCGGTCATTCGAGTCCAGGTCCGACCATCTTTTCCGGTCGGACAATCCGGTCAAAAATCTCAGCGGTCAGCACCCCTGAACCATCTTTGAGGGGAGGAGCCAGTTTGATAGCTTCTTCCCGAAGGGTGGTGCCATTGGCGTGGGCGGCTTTGGCAATTTTGGCGGCCGCATCATAGCCGATGTAACGATTCAAGGCGGTAACAAGCATTAGGGACTCATTGAGGTAGCGGCGGATCCGTTCGCGATTGGCACTGATGCCGGGCCGCACTTTACCATCCGCTTTTGCTCGTAACTGGTGGTGATCCACTTCGAGCCGGCCGGTTTCCGGATGGACTGTATATTCCAGGGCCTGGTAATCCAGTTCCGGCATGTCGGCGACGCAGTGCTCGCGGAAGCTGCGGCAGGCGTCTGCCAGCAGGCGGATGGACTGAAGAATATTGTAAATCAGGACTGGTTTGAAGACGTTCAGTTCGAAGTTGCCCTGGCTAGCAGCAAAGGCGACGGCTGTCGTGTTGGCCATGACCTGAATGCAGACCATGGTCATGGCCTCGGACTGGGTCGGATTGACTTTGCCCGGCATGATAGAGGAGCCGGGCTCGTTTTCCGGGATGGTGATTTCGGCCAGGCCACAACGGGGTCCCGAGGCCAGCCAGCGGATGTCGTTGGCAATTTTCATCAGTCCGGCTGCCAAGGTTTGTAAGGCACCCGCGAGGGCCGCCAGAGGTTCGTGACCGGCTAGGGCCTGGAACTTATTGGGAGCACTTACGAAGGGCAAACCGGTGAGTGCTGCGATCTGGCGGGCCACGCGTTCGGCAAATTCCGGATGGGCATTCAGGCCTGTCCCTACGGCGGTACCGCCCAAAGCTAATTCATACACAGCGGGCAAGGCGGCCTGTATAGCCCGCAACCCATAGTCGATCTGGGCAACGTAGCCGCTGAATTCCTGCCCAAGAGTAAGAGGTACCGCATCCATCAGGTGCGTGCGTCCGATCTTGACAATATCGGCAAACTCACGGGACTTGTCGGCTAACGCGTCCCGCAGGGCGGTAACGGTTGGTAGCAATCGCTGTGTAACTTCCCAGGCGGCCGCTATATGCATCGCCGTGGGAAAGGTATCGTTTGAAGATTGCGACATGTTGACGTCATCATTCGGATGAACGGGCTTTTTGCTGCCTGGTTGACCGCCGGCCAGCTCGATGGCACGATTGGCGATGACCTCGTTGACGTTCATGTTGGTCTGGGTACCGCTGCCGGTTTGCCAGACACGCAGCGGGAAGTGTTCGTCCAGTTTACCCGCAATGACTTCATCGGCGGCCTGTACGATCCAGGCACATTTGTCTGCCGGCAGTAGTCCTAGGTCCCGATTGACCAGCGCCGCTGCTTTTTTCAAGATGCCAAAGGCCCAGATAACCGGTCGGGGCATCACTTCGGTGCCGATGGCAAAATGGACCAGGGACCGAGCGGTTTGCGCGCCGAAGTAACGGTCTACGGGCACCCGGATCGGGCCCATGGTGTCCGTCTCGATGCGGTACTGTCTCATGATCAGCGTCTCCCTTCCCCCTACGGCTAATGCAGGTGGGACCTATCGATAGCCCCCAGCCGTTGCACGAGGCGGAACCAATCTCTCGCGACCTAGCGTAAGGGCGAATAATCCGTGGGCAGTAAAAATTCGCTCACGACGCCCCCCTTGGGTTCGGTCAGGCGCCGCCTGCCTTGGCTTCACTGGCTTTACGAGCGGCGATCCAATCCGGGTCGTTGCGGAAGGCTTCGAATGACTTGCGGGCTGCCTCCACGCTCTTATGGGCCAACAGATAAATCAGCATGCGATCGGCCTTCGGCTGGTCCGGTAACAGATTCCAGTAAGCCACGTTGGTGATGCCATGCTTTTCGAACAATTTGAGGGTGTGGTTACGGAACCGCTCGTTAAGCGCGGCCAGATTGCCAGCAGTGGCCGTGTAGGTCCGTAGTTCAAAGACGCGAGGCGGGTCCGCGCATTCCAGCTTTACTGAAGGTGAATAATCCGTTAATTGCATGAAGGTCGATTCGATCCGCTCGACGAGTTTGCCCTCTTTTTCCGTTTCAGCGACGACCTTTTTCCATTCGGGATCGTTGAGGAAATCGGCGAAACTTTTGTCCCGTGCCGCCTTGTTAGGTGCCGTAATCCAGTACACCAGCTTGCGTTGGGGATTGTCGCCAACGGGCACGAAGTAGCCGCCGTTGCCCAGACCGTGCTTTTCGAACAACTTCATGGTGTGATTGCGGAAGCGTGCGTGCAAGGCGTCCAGCTTACCGGGGGCAGCGTAATAGACCCGCAATTCGTATAAGCGGGTATCGGCAGGGATCCGCGCAGCCGTGCCCGTCGCAGAGAAGCCGATAGCCAAGGCCCCCACCAGCATAAGACCACCGATAACTGCTTTTCTAGGTTTTACCAACATGATTGGAGGTCCTCACACGTACCTTCGGGAACGCCATCCACCACCGCATACGTCCTAACAAGTTGGTTGGAGTCGGGTTACGCTTCAGCTAGCCGTGGGGTAGCTCAGTGAGGCAAGGAGCAGAGGCGTCGCTCCGTCCTGGCTTCACTCCTTTGATCCCCTTCACATGCAGAACAGTATAAAAGTGAAGCCAATTTATAGGTCCATGCTGTCAACGGAAATGGTCAAGAATCGAGCAGAGTGATAATTGTGTCGGAGTTATATGGCTGGGGCATTTAAGTCGCTCAGTAGAGTGTGTTGCACTATCCGGACGTGCTGGACCATTAGCAACCGATATTCGACATTAACCATACGACTCGTGGTGTATGTGTAGAGATTTACCATAACGAGCTAAAAGCTGCTCTTAAGCCATTATCAAATAGGTACTTGTCGAACGTCAAAAAACTGCTTTAAGCCATTATCAAAGTCGAGCGTCAGAAGCAACGTGGAGGGGGCTAAATTGTTTGAGGTGACTACTCCAGGGGTAGCTTCGATGCCTTTTCCAGTTGCGGTAGAATTTTCGGATCGGCGTATCGCTCCGGATCTTTTTCGAACCGTTGTCGAGCCAATTCGTTGTAAAAGTAAATTTTGACTCCCTTGTAGATAGTGAAAGGATCCTTGGACGACACCTTGCGATCACGCAGAACCGGACAGTATATCTGTTCTAAACCGCGTGGGGGCAATTTTTTCCGTCGTAAAGCAGGTACAATTTCAGGATCCAAATAGGCTGGCGGATCCCGCCGGAACTTGTTTACACATTGATCACAACAGAGGTAGATGCTGACCCCTTCGTAGACAACCCGTGGCGAGGTTTCCGGGTCGATTTCTTCTCGGGTCATCACGGGACAGAACTTTTGCACTTCAGGGGGAACTTTTTGCTGTCCGGGAAGTGCTGAAAGGCGATTCAATGATTCTCCAACGGCCAGCAGAACGAGAACGCTGCTGACGAGATACACACCGTGAGCCTTCCGGGGTCTTTCGGGTCTGATCTTGCCGCAAATATTTTGAACAAAATCAAGTTTCATAGAGCACCGGGCCTCTCTCTTCAATAAGTTGTGTAGGTCGGCAAAGCACATTTCGTTGAGCAAAAGAGATTATGGTTTCGGTTGGGCTGTTGCTTATATTTTTCTTGCTGAATAGCCGCAGGGAAGCCCGATTGTCCTGTTTTACTGCTTTTGTTTGTGTCACCGATATATCCACATCGTGACGGATGTTGTCATGGTCTTGTTTGTCGCTCTGGTTGATCTCGAGGAGCGGGGGTCGGGCTGGTAGCAACGGGTGGTTAACTTAGACGTCAATATGTCGCCAGCGTCCCCAAGCAAAGCGAGCAGTCAGGAACAGGCCGCGGAGCCATAGATCGAGGATCATGGCGATCCAGGCTCCGCGTAGCCCCAGGTTCAGGGCGGGTAAAGAGACTTGATCATTCAGCGTGATGGAAGGCCAGGCTAGCAGGTGGGCAAGAGGCAGCCGGACGCCTAGAAAACCCAGCCAGGTGATGAGCACGGGTATTCGTACGTCTCCGGCTCCGCGTAAGGCTGCGGTGAAGATGATCTGTGCGGCCAAGGCGGGCATGGCCAGAGAGATCAGCCGCAATACCGGTACGCCCACGTCTATGACGGCTCGGGTGTTGGCCTCGTGGCAAAACAAGCGGAACATCGGCTCGGCCAGAAGCACGAACAAAATGCCCATCAATGCCATGACGATCGTCCCTTGGGCGAAGGCCATCCAGGCGGCCTGGGCAGCGCGCTGCGGTTGGCGGGCCCCCAGGTTCTGGCCCACTAAGGCCATAGCCGCTGTCCCGAACGCTCCACCCGCCAGGTAGGCCAGGGCCTCCCACTGCAAGGCAATACCGTGGGCAGCGGCCGCTGTGGGACCCAAGCGATTCACCACACTCAGGAACCAGAACTGGCAGACGGCTACCGATAGGCTATCGACCGCCGCCGGAATGCTTATACGGAGCAAACGCCGTTGCAAAGCCAGGTCGGGTCGCAGCGTTAGCCCGAGTAGTCGTAGCCCGGACCGGCCGCGTGCCAATAACACCACTAGCAGGATGCACCCCACCGTGTGGGCCAAGCCGGTCCCCCAGGCAATGCCGACAAACCCTAATCCATGCCACAGCGGGGGTAAGCCGAAACACAACAGCCAGGCCAACGGGACATTCAGCAGGGCAACGCCCCCCAGCACTTTCAAACCGGTGCGAGTGTCTCCTGCACCCGCCAGGCAGGCGGTACATGCCGTTTCTACCATCTGGAAAGGCAGTAGACAGGCCAGTGGTGTTAGGAATTGCAAAGCGAAACTAGCTGCCTGTTGTTCCAAACGCAATAGGTGCAGTAGTGCAGGGAGACCGCTCAGACCACCTATCGTACCTGCCAACCCGAACAGGGTGGCCAACAGGATGGACTGACCCGTCGCATGCCAGGCCAGGGACTGGTCATGGGCGCCGATGGCCCGGGCCACTAACGCCGTGGCTCCTACGCTGACCAGAACCGTATAGCTCGAAATGAACCAATAGATGTAACCCGCTGTGGTCAGCGCTGCCAGATAGTGGGGCCGGAGGGCGCTATCCGATAAGGGAAAACGGTCGGCCAGAAACTGGTCCGACAAGCGCACCAACAAGTGCAGATACTGTTGTAGCAGAACGGGCAGTGCCAAGGCCAGAACGGACCGGCTCAACGAGGCCGGCAACACAGGGGTGCTCGACGCCACGGACATCTCACTTCTACTGAGCCGGTTATCCTGTCTAATTACTCTATCTCAAGAATTGTCAAACGGCGTTGGTGATCGGTCACAATTCGCTACATCCCCGCTCAGCCGAGAGTCGCTTTATCCGAGACGCTTGCTCAAGGAGGGAGTATACCCTACTGGATTAACAGTTCAGTTCACGCCGGTGGGGAGCGGATGTGAACGGTGGCCTCGGACACTTGATCGCGTAGCTAGCGGGTACAAGATCCAAGCCCATAGGCGGTATTGTCCATACCGAACGATTGCCGGGCAGAACCCAGAGAAAACCGGGGGAATTGCTGCGGGATCAACCGGGTGCAGTTGAAAATGGATAAAAAGGGGAACAGAATCAGATTTTCAGAAGTGGCCGTTGGCGGACGAGCCAGTTGAGTTGCCCTGCAACACTGCCAATGCAGCCGGGTGGAGGCGGCCATTGCTGGCCAGGACAGCGGACGAATGAATGGTGGTCTGTCCCTGCCAGTCGGTGATCTGGCCCCCTGCTTCGGCCACAATAGGGACGAGTGCAGCGATGTCCCAGGGACTCAAGCCATGGTCGACCATTAAGTCAGCGGCCCCTTCGGCCACCAGCACAAACCCGTAAAAGTCGCCGTAGCCACGTTGCCGGTCGGTCCGCCGGACCAGTTCCAGAAAAACCGCTTCCTTGCCAGCTTCCAAAAACCATCGCATACTCGAGTAGCACAGCAAGGCATGGTCGAGCTGCTCGACGGCCGACACCCGCAGCTTGCGGTCCTGCAGATAGGCTCCCTCGCCCCGCAAGGCGTGATACAGTCGGTCCATCTCCGGCATGTAGACGATCCCGGCAATTATCTCGCCTTTGTATTCCAACCCCACCAAGGTCGCCCATAAGGGAATGCGTCGGATGAACGACTTGGTGCCGTCGATCGGGTCGATGATCCAGCGGTAGCCCGAGGTGCCCGGCTGATCGCCGCTTTCCTCACCCAAAAATCCATCATCCGGAAAAGCGTCCAGAATCACTCCTCGTAATAATGCTTCCGCTTCACGATCGGCGATGGTTACTGGGGTACGGTCGGTTTTCTGCTCGACGTCAAGAGTAGTTGCGGTGAAGTATCTGCGGGCAAGTTGACCTGCTTGTCGGGTTGCTGTTAGTGCCAATTCGTAACGGGCACGCCACGCTGGATTCATATTGCAAGTCCGCTTACGAGGTTTCAAAGGTCTATATGTATTGTACGTTCCCGCTCAGCTACGGGAAAATAGGGAATTGCAGCACCGCTCGCCACAGCATTATTCATCGAAAGGGTCTGAGGTACACGGCGTGGTTTGGGTCCAAGGGCCACATCTGCATTAAGTCCCGATGCACAGTGTGATCAAGTGCGTCATCCGACAATCCAACCGCCATCACCCAAAGTCGTGCTGTGTGCAGCTTACTAAAACACGAACACGGCGCAAAAGAGATGGCAAGCCAACGAGCTAGTTGGTAATAGTGACCTTCTAATGAACAAAAATCCGATTGCTCAGACGTTAAACAAGACGAGTTATGATAGGAAGGGTGAAATTCAAGAGGCGTTGAGTCAGAAGACTTGGAAGACCTTCAGGCGACTTCGGCAGCGGTAGTCAGACGGAGGCTGGCTTGTGCGTAGGCAGCACTGCCGATGATGCCGGAGTCGTCGCCTAGAGCTGCCATGACGCAGCGAACACCGTCGGCGGCGTAAGGCAAGGTATAGCGACGGGCGATCTCCCAGATGCGTTCGATGAAACTGTCGCCCAAGGCCATGGTAACTCCGCCGCCGATGACAATCACCTCCGGATTGAGGAAGTTGACAATACCACCGATCGCCGCGCCCAAAGCCCGGGCGGCATCGTCCACCAGCTGAACAGCGACGGGATCGTCCCGCTGGTAAAATTCAGCGAGTTGTGAGCTGCGGACGTGGGCCAGATCAATCCCCTTCCATTCCTTGCGGACCCGCTTGGGCGAGTCGTCCAGGATGTCTTTTGCCCGCTTCATCATGTATTTGCGTCCAGCGATATGTTCCAAAATGGTGCCCTGACGCCAGTGCACGACCAGATTCCCGAATTCGCCGGCATTGCCGTTGAAACCTGTATACAGTTTGCCATCTAGGATCAGGCCCCCACCAACGCCGGTGCCCACGAAAACTCCCAAGACGTGGCGGGCGCCCCGGGCCGCTCCGTAAGTGTATTCGCCCCAGGTTCCCATCCGGACATCATTTTCCACTAGTACCGGCCAAGGCCAATGAGCGGGGAGAAGGGGTTTGATATCGACGTCCTTCCAGTCGAGATTGGGGGCGTACCGGACCCGGGTGGTGCCGATCTCCACCTGTCCCGGCACGCCAATCCCCATGCCGCGGACCTGATGTACTTCCACCCCTGCTTCCTTCAAAATGGCTTCAATTCCTTGAACCAGTCGACCGATCACCGCCGCTGGTCCTCCCTCCGCGGCTGTGGGTTGCTTGGACCGAGCGATCAGCTTCATGTCCTGATCGAACAGCCCTGTCAGTATCTTGGTGCCCCCTAGGTCGACACCGAGCCAATAACCTGTACTCATGCGAGTGCCCATGCGATTCACCATGAGGCTATCCGGTACGAGTCCCCCTGACCGTCCCTTATTGTAGCAATCCTTGCCCGACTATGCTGTCAGAAATCGGTGTCCTAGCCTTGAGACGCCGGGGTATCTACTTGTCATCCCCGGCTCCAGAGGCACTCCGCCTTGCCTGTCCCATTTGTATTGTTCTAACTCCACCAGCCCCAACGACATACAACAGCTTCCACACGGCGGCCCTTCCCAGTGATAAACACGGCAAGCCTGGTAAAAAAGAGTGGTTGGCTGGCTCCGTTCACCGTTTTGGTTACCCCATCTGGACTAGATAGCAAATCAGGGAACAAAGTTACTCGTGGTCAGATCGTTTTCGAGCCCGGTCGAATCGTACTGATCAGGGCAGGGAAAGTGGTTTTTTGAAATGTCGGAACGGGGCTGGTTGCCATTACCCAAAGTAAATGCACCTGGCGTAGTTACTGCATACTGATGGCGAGTAGTGACCGAAGCCGCGCGATCCGCAGAGGCCAGCTTGGCGCCGGAGGCTGTTGCGGTTATGAAAGCGGCGGCGGAACGCGATGATCAGGACGAAACGGCAGTCAGTTCGCTCAGGAACGGGCTAGAGGTGGTAAGCGGTTGTGGCAGTGATGGCGGAAGCTCCTCGCGGACAGCTCTGGAACGCGTCGCGGCAGTGTGCCTGGCTAGTGGCCGTGCTGATCGGGGGAGCGTCCGTGCCCGCCTGTGGACTATTGCACCAATCGGAGCGACATGAGCAGACAACCGGCAGTGCCCGTCCTCTGGATGGGTCTGACCCGGTGGCCGATCGGCCACCAGGACTCTCGGAGTTTGCCAGTTATCCGCGGCGGCCGGGCGAGGTGGTTCGTCGGGCTGAAAATGGACCGCTAGCCATTCCCGCACCCGTATCGTCTGGATCTTCCCAGCCAGAGACACCGGAGCTGCCTCAGCCGGTCGGCGGTGCCACTACGACGGGAACTCCAACTGAACCAGCCCTGTTACCCTGCTGGACCACCGGCCACGCAACTATGCCGGATCCTCCGCTGCTGGCCGCCGTCCGCGCTCATATTGAGGGGAAGCCGGAACGTGCCCTGCAAGCTGTAGCCATGCTCGAGACCGATAACCAGGATTTTGTTCTGGCTCTGTTACCCATTCTCAGTAGCGGAGCGGCTATTCACTGGCGGAAAGATCCAGCCAGTGCTGCTGAGCTGGCAGGACAGCTCCAAGCCCTGGCTGAGCGATTGGAAGGATTCGCCGCCCTTCGTTTAGGCACAGTTGCCTTTTGTCATCCTGTCCACGGTTATCGTCGCTACGAGCCCTGGCCAGCCAATATCCCGTACCGTCCGGGCGATCTGGCTCAATTGTACATCGAAGTCAGCAACATCAATGGCCAGCCGGCGAAAGGTCCCCGGGGAGAAACATGGCTAATCCAGGCTCAGGCGTCGGTGCGGATCTGCGATGCGAAAGGGCAGACAGTTGCCATGCCCGATCCGGCTGATCCCCGCCAAAGGGTGACCGTGATGCGGTTCGAGGAAAAACGTTATACCCGCGGACCGGTCCGGGATTATTACCTGTTGTGTGCCTTTCCGGTACCGGAGCAACCGGGGGTGTACACGGCCACGGTAGAGGTCAGCGATGCCCGCGGCCGACGGAGTGCCCCTTCTTCCCCCGTGGAGTTCCGGGTGGCCACTCCCTAGCTCTGCATCGACCTGATCCTGCGTAAAACGGGGACGAATCAACCTCGAGTTTGACAGTTTATCCGACAATCCGACATGCTGTTTGTGCCGGACAATACCTTCCCCCGGGCCTAAAACAAAAGTTCCGTTGACTAATATGCGTGTCTAGGTGCTGGCAGATACGAAGCAAGGAAGGGAAGGAGTCATGGAGCCAATACAGCCCACACAGATTTTTTATCATCCAGGCACGGTGACGCGTCAGGAGCGTCGGGCCCTGTTGCGGCAAAGTGGCGGTACCCTGTGGTTTACGGGTTTGTCCGGCTCGGGCAAAAGTACCTTGGCGGTGGCCTTGGAACAAGTGCTGATCCAGCGGGGACACGCAGCTTATGTCTTGGATGGGGATAACATCCGATTCGGGCTGAATGCCGGGCCGAAAATTCTCATGGAAACGCGGGGCTACTCCGAAGAGCAGGCCCGACGCTTTGGCCTGGGATTCAGCGCCGCCGACCGGGAAGAAAACATCCGCCGCATTGGCGAGGTCGCCCGCTTGTTTGCCGATGCAGGGTTATTCGCGCTAACAAGTTTCATCAGCCCGTACCGCAAGGATCGCGACGCGGTCCGGCGTATCCATCAGCAGAACAAAAGCGGGCCACTTCCCTTCATCGAGATTTACGTCTGTACACCCATTGAATGGTGTGAGCAACGCGATCCTAAAGGTCTATATCAGCAGGCACGGGCGGCCTTGGCCGCGGGTAAGGGCATGGGGTTCACTGGTGTGGACGACCCCTACGAGCCGCCGCTCCAACCGGAATTAACCTACGACGCTTCCCGCCAGACCGTGGAAGAAGGCATCGCTATGATTGTCAACTATCTGCAGGAACAAGGCCTGATCGATCCGCGATAGCCCGGCAGCGTCGGCCTTGGTCCCTGTCCCGAACGCTTCGATTAATCGCCGGCAGACACCGGTCAAGATATTGTGATTGATGGTGATCCTGACCAGTGGACCAAATCCTGTAACTGACGGTCTGGGGCGGCTGGTTACGGCACGGCCACGCGTCGGGGGCACGGAGGAGACTTTGTCAGCCGAAACGCCGTCCGGGTATGTGTGTTAATCCGGTTGTGTCAGGCGCCGGGAATGCACGGAAAGCATCGATCTGGCCAGATGCTCCGCGCGCCCGAGGGCCTCAGAGGACAAAAAGCCGTTGTAGCCGCCAAGGCTGGTTGACTTCGTGCTGTTTTCCCATTCCACTGCATTATGTGTAGTCGGAGTAATCGTGCGGGAGATGAGCCGGTAAGGCAATTTTTTCCTCAAGAAGTTGCCTGTTTGCCTTGAATGCCGGCGTAACTCAACGTAGAGTTGTCGCACACCCTTCAGCGCGGGGGACATTGGGCGTGGCCGCTGTCCTTCCTTCCGCTGTGGGATGCCCAGCGACAACGTGCAGGGATTGATCCATGCCGGACGATTCCCCTCAACGGTACCGCCGTCACAAGCCAACCGGTCCCAACGCCCTTGCTGTAGCAGGGTGGCCACACCGGCGAGGTCACCTTTTCGTGCCGATCGAATACCAGCCCCAGTATGCCTATCCGCTGGTAGTGGTGCTCCATGACACCGGCAGTGACCCATGGGAACCCCTCGCCCACGTCCCCGCCTTGAGCAGCCGCAATTACATCGTTGTTTGTCCCCGTGGTTCGCTTGCATTGCCTTCCGATGCTTTTGGCCGACCACGCTATGCATGGTCGGATAACCCGACTGACGAAATCGCTTATCTCCGTCGCTTGCTAGAGGCCGCTTATAGGCATTTTCCCCATCTTTCCCAAAGTCTCCACGTTGTGAGCATTGGGCATTCCGCGGCCGTGGCCGTTCGCCTGGCCGTGCAGTGTCAAGGATTGCCCGTGGGACTAATCCTTCTTCATCCCCCTGCCGATTCACTGGTTCAGTTGCCGGCGTCCTCTCTGTGGCCGGATCTGCGTATCTTTGTCGGCTATCCCACCTGGCTAGCCCCTCCGCTTTCTTTCCGCCGTCACCTGACACGCTCCTTAACCCAAGCGGGTGTCATGCTGCAGTGGAATGCATTCCCTTATTCGACCCCGTATCATCCTGAGGTGCTCCGTCAGGTCAATCGCTGGATCATGGAAGCCGTCGCAGTGCGCGACAATCGCACTGTTTCTTTTTCCAAGATGGTTTCTCACAGAAGGCCTGTAATCCCCCTCAAGCAAGTTTGAGAAACCCGGCATTCCAAGCGCCGTTGCAGCTTCCAGGTCAGAGCGGCACCAGTAACTAATCCGGCCAACTGCACCAAGGGGTGTCCACTGCTGATGTGGAGCAATACTGCCAGCCGGTGACGGACGGAGGGGTGGTCGCCGAAATGACGTTAACTTCAGGCACTAGTCAAGGTAACAACGTTACCATCTATTACTCTTCAAGTTCGGCGGGATCGATCTGAGCGGCGGCGGCATCAGCCAGTTCGTCGAGGATGCCTTGTACTACGCTCATCCGCTCTGGTCGCTTGTGAGCGTTGGGGTGCAGGCAGGCATGGATCAGATCGGCCAGGCGTTCCGGCACCAAGGGATTGATCGAGCGGACCGGTTTGAGTTGCTCGAGGAACAAGCGGGCATTCAGGGGTAATCCTCCTTCCGGAGGAACCCAGCAAGGGGGTAGCTGTAAGGTGGTCAGGCGATACATGGTGGCCCCGAAGTTGTAGATGTCGGTGCGCTCGTTGATGATTTTGTGTTCGACGGTCTCGGGGGCCATGTATTCCGGGGTGCCTTGCACCCGGTTTTTACCCTCGCCCTTGATCCAGGCCAGGCCGTAGTCGATCACCTTGACGCGTGTTCCCCGGTCGTAGATGATGTTTCCGGGTTTGATGTCACCATGGTACACCCCTTGTTTGTGCATGTGGGTCAGAGCGTCGGCGATCCGCTCCAGGACTCGCAGCAGTTTGGGCATGCGCAGCAAGGGTAGTTTATCCATTGGGGTGCCGGGGGCATATTCGATCAGCAGACGGGCCTTTTTAGGACCAGTAAACCAGCCTTTTTCCACCTCCAGCGTGTATACCTTGACCAGATTGGGATGATTGAGCATCTGCCCGACACGCCATTCATGTTGTGCCTGTTCCAGGTATTTGCGATCTTCCGGCTCGTCAATTGAGATCAATTTGAGAACGTATTCCCGGCCGTCTTCCTCCCGGCGGATACGGAGCACACTACTGTGTGCACCCCCTCCCAGCGTTTCCAGGACAATAAACCGGCCAATTTTGTCGATCCTCATGATTCGCACTCGTACAATAATGGTGACTATGAATGAATGTACCAATCCCGTTGCTGGTCATGCTACAACGAAGCATATCTGTCTTACAATTGGATGTTAATCGGAGGGGAGGATACCGCTGGGGGTAGTCGGATCAGATAGACGGGACTGGTAAACGGGTAGTTGTACCTATTCGCAGGACTAGCTCTGATGGGCCGCGATGTTACCCCTGTCCTGTGTACTGACACGATTGAACGGCGAACACAACAATGGGGGCGAGAACTATTTGCACGTCTGGAGCAGTATGCTCCATTGCCTCTATCACGTTCCTGGTGGGATGACCAGCTACTGCGCGTCGGTCTTCATCATCCTGCTTTGAAAGTGCAGTTGTTTCGTTTTGTGGACACTCTGCCCACGCTAGGCACTCCAGAGGACGTGACCGACCACTTGTTGCAGTATCTGGAGGAAGCCCGTGACGATCTGCCGGCGGGGTTGCTTCCACTGCTATCGGTGTGGCCCCGCCGGGGTTTGCTCGCAGCCCTGACGGCATTAGCTGCCCGCTGGGGGACACGACGCCTGGCCCGCCGCTTCATCGCCGGCACCACTATCAGCGAAGCGCTGACTACCTTGCAGGCCCTGCGACGCCGCCATCTGGCCTTTACCCTCGATCTGCTCGGTGAGGCAACCTTGACGGAAGCGGAGGCCGATGCGGTGCAAAAACAATATCTGGAGCTGATACGTGGCCTGGCCTCGGCTGTGGCTTCCTGGCCCCCTGACCCCCGGGTGGATGCCGATGAATCCGGACCGATCCCACGCCTGAATGTTTCGGTCAAGCTCTCGGCTCTCTATAGCCAATTCGATCCGATTAATCCCGAAGCAGTCAGCCAGGCTGTCCGTTCCCGCTTGCGTCCCATCCTGTCGTTAGCTCGGCAGGTGGGCGCCTTTGTCAACATTGACATGGAACAGTATGCTGTCAAGGATTTGACTTTACGCATATTCCGCGAGGTGCTGGAAGAGCCGGATTTCCGCGACTGGGCCGACGTCGGGATCGCGGTGCAAGCTTACCTCCGCGATACGCCCCAGGACCTGCACGCGTTGCTCCACTGGGTCCAGCAAGTTCGTCAGTGTCCCATCTGGATCCGACTGGTCAAAGGGGCGTATTGGGACTACGAGACGGTGATTGCCACCCAGAATGGTTGGCCCATCCCGGTTTATACCCATAAATGGGAAAGTGACCTGGCTTTTGAGCAATTGAGCGACTTCCTTCTAGACCATCACCAGTGGCTGCGACCCGCCTTCGGCACGCACAACATCCGGAGTATGGCTCACGTGTTGGCAGCGGCCGAGGCCCGGAGGTTACCCTGGCGACACTTCGAATTCCAAATGTTGCACGGCATGGGTGAGCCGATCCAAGCGGCCCTGCAATCGCTAGGTTGCCGGGTGCGTATCTACACCCCTTTCGGCCAGCTTTTACCAGGTATGGCCTACCTGGTTCGTCGGTTATTGGAAAACTCCTCGAACGATTCGTTTTTACGCCAAGGGTTCGCGGAGGGGACCGCCGAGGAGATACTGCTAATGAACCCGAAAGAGCATGGTCGCAACGGAGCGACATTAGCGACCACTACGGCAACAGAGATAGCCCACACAGCCCTCAGCAGTGCTGCAATGAGCCAAGAAGGGCAAACACCCCGTTGGCTACCAACGGACTGGTCACCTTTCCGTAACGAGCCGCACAGTGATTTCAGCCGGGCGGAGGTGCGTGAGAAGCTACGGCACGCTCTGCAGCAGGTGCGGAGCCAGTTGGGTGGCCATTGGCCCCTTGTTGTGGCCGGCACGCCGGTGACCACGGGCCGATGGCTCGATAGTCTCAATCCTTCCCGGACAGCGGAGGTGGTGGGGCGGGTGGCCCTGGCCTCAGCGACAGAAGTACAGCAGGCCGTAATTGCGGCCCGGCGTGCCTTCCCCGCCTGGCGCGACACACCTGCGCGCCAGCGGGCAGAGTTGCTCCGCCGACTGGCAGCGGAATTACGCAACCGACGTTGGGAACTCACAGCCTGGATCATCTACGAAACCGGAAAACCCTGGCGGGAAGCGGATGCCGACGTGGCCGAAGCCATCGACTTTTGCGAATACTATGCCCGCGAAATGCTTCGCCTAGCAGTTCCCCGTACCTGTCACGTGGCGGGCGAAGATAATTCTTATTTCTACGAGCCCCGCGGCGTCGCCGTGGTCATTGCTCCCTGGAATTTTCCCCTCGCTATCCTCACGGGCATGGCTAGCGCGGCCCTGGTCACGGGCAACACCGTTATACTCAAACCCGCCGAACAATCGTCCGTGGTGGCCGCTCAACTGATGGACTGTCTGCAGTCAGTCGGCGTTCCGCCAGGTGTGGTTCAGTATCTGCCTGGTATCGGTGAAGAAATCGGGCCGTTGCTGGTGGAACATCCGGACGTTTCAATCATCACCTTTACGGGTTCGATGAAGGTAGGCTTATGGATTAACGAGGTGGCGGCACGCACACCTCCGGGGCAGGATCATGTCAAACGGGTTATTGCCGAGATGGGGGGCAAAAACGCCATTATCGTCGATACCGATGCTGACTTGGATGAGGCCGTTAAAGGGGTGGTCGAATCCGCCTTCGGTTATAGTGGTCAGAAATGTTCGGCTTGCTCCCGGGTCATCATTCTGGAACCCCTTTATGAGGTACTCCTCGAGCGGTTGATCGAGGCGACGCGCAGTTTAATCATAGCGCCGGCAGATGACCCGGGCTGCTTTGTCGGTCCCCTGATTGATGCCGAAGCACAGCAGCGTGTGCGGCGGGTGATCGCGGAGGCACAGCATTACGCCCGCCTGGTCTATCAGGCCGACGTAGGGCCATTGGCGGAGCAGGGTTACTTTGTCGGCCCGGCCATCTTTGCCGATGTACCAGAAGATTCCCCTTTGGCTCAGGAAGAAATTTTCGGGCCGGTTCTGGCCGTATTACGGGCCCGTGATCTGGACGACGCCCTGCGAATTGCCAACGGTACCCCCTATGCCCTGACCGGTGGCTGCTACAGTCGTCATCCTGCCCGCCTGCAGCGGATTATTCAGGAATTCCGGGTGGGCAATCTGTACATTAACCGTAAAATTACCGGTGCCCTCGTAGAGCGGCAGCCCTTCGGCGGATTTCGTCGCAGTGGTATTGGCTCCAAAGCCGGCGGACCCGATTACTTACTCCAGTTCGTCTGGCCCCGCACTGTTACAATCAACCAGCTCCGCCGAGGCTTTGCTCCGGACACCGTCAAAGGCTGAAAAGCGTACCCGTCGCTATAATCCTTTACGATCTGATTCAGGGAACATAAATCACGCGAACGACAGTTTGTACTTGCGGACGCGCCCAACTGTTTTCACTTGGGCACAGAGTATAGCAGTGGTAACAAGTGAAACTACCCCGATGCCGGATTCACACAGAAGAATCCAGTTCAGTTAGTAGGATTACCAGGGCAACTTGATAGCGGCGGAGTGTTTATCGCGACTGATGGTCGTCGTGCTGCACGTCGCCGGGGTTTCACCAGGTCTGATGAGCCAGTTCTGTCAGAATTTCCGGGAGTGGGGAGCAGACGTGCCGTGGTGGTAGCGGGTGGTCACTGGTGGCCATGGCGGCCGACGACACGGACGGTGCTAGCTTGGGGTCCCTTTTCCCCCATCTGTTCCACATAGGCCACCTCCGTGCCTGGTTGCAAGTCACGCAACTCGGCGTTCACCAGCGCATTTTTATGGAAATAAATTTCCCGACCGTCCGGGGTGATCAAAAAGCCGTAGTCCTGCTCGGGAAACACCACCCGCACCTTGGCATGGGGCTGCGTTTCCAGATGCTTGACATCGTGACGCAGTTTGCGGACATGGTCTTCCAATTGTCGGATGGCTGCCTCGAAGGCTTCTTTGATGGCAATAGGTAGGGCCTTGGCCGGGGTGTGGCCGGGGGCCTCCCGGGACACCGCTATCTCGCCTCCCGGAACCGTGATGTCGAGACGGATCTGGTACATGTTGCCATTTTTGTGATGACGATGCGGTATGTCGATGACTACACGGCACGACATAATTCGCTCGTAGAAACGCTCCAGTTTACTGGCCCGTTCTCGCACCATTTGCTCGACTTCAGCATCTGGCTCCATGTTGTGAAACGAGATTTGCAAAGGCAGTTGCATATAAAGGGTCTCCTTCTTGTGCCAAAGGTCATTAAATCCGCTTATCTATCTCGGTCTGGTCAGTCCTATTAGAAGCGGACCACCATCCACTTCTAGCTGCTCACTGTACTTGATGTATTTGTACGTTAGAATGTTTCACTTGTTGAATCCTATCGGGCAAAAATGCCGCTTTTTGCGTACTGCTGTGGGGGATTTGGGCGGAAAACAATGCTGTTTTAGCATATCCAACTTGAGGGCGTAATGGAATGGACGCCGGACGGGAGCATTCAAGAGCAGTCGGATGGTACAAAGGCAGGTGAAATTGCATACAGAACAAACTACAAACAGAACCTCGGGCTCTACGCGTTTACTAGCCAAGTAACGATGTTGTTCGCGTCAAAGAATTCGTTTTTTGGAACAAAAACTATGCTAATGATCGTACAGCCGGTGAGGTAGTGGACACCACTAGGGCCATAAGGCTCGGATTTCGTGGGGTAGGATTTGCTTGACGCTCTCTACTTCCCCAGCGGTTACGTGACGGGAGATTTCCTGCAGGACTGCCCGAACAACCGCTTCCAGATCCGGTTCAGGATAACCCCGCAGCTCCTTACGGATATGCTCAAGGAAGGCCTCCCGGTGTCGTTCCTTGATGGGCTTACCTGCCGGATGCCACCCTTCGTAGAAGATGCCGCGGATCAACAAAGGAAGCTGGGCGGCGAAAGAGGCCGCTACGTCCACGGTCATGTGATCACGTAAAGCGTGCAGTACCGCCCGCAATGCGCTATATGCACGGTGCCGATCGGTCCACTTCATCTGTTCCATGATGCCGTTCAACCAGATGTTGGTGGTCTGAATGGTGCTGTCGAAAGCTTCCAGTCCTGTCTGGCTCATCCTTTGCCCTCCATTATCCGAGATGTGGATCCTATAGGACGCTCACGGAAATCCTTACTGCCGGACAAAGTATGCAAAGTTAATGCCAAGAAAGTCCGGGTTGTGCAGCTAGCAATCAAAGAGAGCCTTATATTGCGATGGATGCCAGAGGAGGTGTGCTTTGGCGGCACGCTTATTGGCAGTGTGGGGGGTGGATACCGCGCGAAATTGTCACACGTCGCTGCTGGCGACGGGTCGCGGGTGAAAGTGTTGTAAGGCCATCAGGGGATGGTCTAGTCGCCTTGCAGGCTGGTGAAATCGACGCGGAGAAGCTCCCCTGGGCGGCCGCGAACGCGACACACTTGCTCCCGCCACTGCCCTTGATAAAACCAGCGGGCTAACACCTGGTACTCGTATAACTGGTTGGCAGGAAGGGGGGGTGATTCGAACAAGCGGTCGGTGCCGGTCTGTTGCGTTCGCTGACCGTTGATCCAGACTTCAGCGGCCGGCTGAGGAACCCGTACTGCCAGGAAGATGGGTGCCGCCGCTGCGACGGGACGCGGTGGCGGCAGGGCTTTGTCCGCTGGGACTGAAGGGTCTGACGGTGCCGCTGGGGATTCGACCGGAGCAGTAGGATGTTCTCCGCCGAGCGGTTCCAGCGACGACCAAACGCTGACGCTGGGATGTTTGGGTCGAGGCGAGGCAGCGAAAAGCCCTACCCAACCGAACGGGAAACCTGGGCTGGGCACCGCACGCCATTGCCGGACGAGATCCTCGTTGCCGAAGACACCCGGAATCGGTCCGTAAACGGGCACTGGCGGACCATACAGACTTAAGCCATTGGTCCAGAAGCTGCCGAAGCGGGCCGGGTAGTAGCCCGGCAAACCCCAGGGATATCCGACGTACGGACCGGCTGGCAGTCCGGGGTAGCTCCAAGGCGGGGCCACCCGGGGACCGTAGGGCCAGCCGCTAAGATAAAATCCCGGACCAAATGGCGGTCCCGCGGCGGCGGTGATGTGCCAACGGGGCATATCGGTTGCAGCTGGTATCGGCCGTTTTGGCTGCAAGTGGGCTTCCCAGTCCTTACGACGAATCAGTGTGCCGGCCGAATAACTCGCAGCAGTACCTTGGAAGGGTGGATCGTTTTCAACTGGGGGAACAACCAGCGGAGCCGCCGGTAGCGGTGACGGATTGTCCGCAGCGCCGCCCACCTGGGTCAGTAAAAGACAGGTCACCATCACTAGCAGTGACCATCGAAAACGAGCCGTAGAGTGTTTTCTCTGACATAGGACTAGTCGGCTTTCTAGTGGTATCTGGTTGTAGGATGTCTGATCGAGTTGGCCGGAAACCGATGGGCGATGCCTTTGATATGGAATGGTCCGCGTTGGGAATACCTGATCCCAAGTACGCATGACGATCATTGGACGTTACCCCTGAAGGATACATCGACGGTGTCACCGGTCAGGCTGAAATCGGCCCACGTTTATCCCCCAGACGGGGGACGTCCTCGTTGTATTTTTCGGAATTGCTGACGTTGCCGGCGTGACGAGTACTAGCGATGCCGTTGGTGCAGAGGGTAGAGCCCTTGCATATGCACAATTCCTTGTTTGATTAACGGCTGACGCCGGCTGGTTGGGACTGGAAGGAGTGGGGTGGTAGATAAGTGCGGGTAGCTCCTAAGCGTCCGTCGAGGGTATGACCGGCCACGATAATGTCGTAACCACCCGGAGCATTGCCAGGAACCAGCGGAATCTGGGTCTGGCCGTCCTTGGGTAGAACGATCACGGGCTTCCATAACAACGTGTCGACCGGTTCATTTATTGGAGTGGGGAGCGGAGCGGCATATTCCCGGACAACTAATGGGACAGCCTGCACCGCGATGACTTGCTGGAGCCGTTGGTAAGCTTGTTCGTCTTGAATCGATACCGTTGCGTCTGGATGACGAGAACCGTGCTCCACTGCGGCTTTGTGCCGTTCCCACCCCCACTGCAGCAACTGGCGGCGATAGTCCTGCAACTGCCGAGCATACTCCAGGGCCTTTTGGCGATCAGCTATGATCTGCTCTGCAGTTCCAGACTTTCTTAGTAGCAGTTCATCTGTCCGTGTTGAGCGTGCAGCTTGACCAGTGAGGCGGTCGGTCCGTTGCTCCGTTACCTGGATCAGTTGCTTCTCTTGAGAACCGATGGTAGTGGGAGCTCCACCAATCCCAGCCGTAGCCTGACGGGGAGCCTGAGATTCGGATAGAATTTTTCCTTGTCCATCCAGCTCGAAGGGGGGATGGATCATGAATTTGGGTGCATCCGCATAGCGACGGCCCCCCCCCGGGGGTGGAGGACCGAAAGGTCGCCCTTCATTTTCACGCATCTTCGGGGCCGGAGCGAACATGGTGGGAGGCCGATGCCCCGCACCCATCGGCAAGGGTGGAGCGGGCGCGGCCCCCATACGCTGCACGTCTCCCGTAACCAACAGAGCGACACCTCCAGATGGTGGCGATTGACCGGCTTTATTACTAGCCAGTGGGGGAGCGTTGTTTTCCTTTACATCGACTTTCTGGCCCGAGGGAGAGAGAACACGACCAGCACTAGTGCCAGTGCCGACAGGTGGATTGGGCGTTGTCACAGGATTAAGCGTAGACGCTTGGATATCACCAGACCGTCCATAGGGATTGTCGAGTGCTGGCCTATGCGACGGTGGATTGAAGACCGCGGAAGGATTTGTTATCTGGAGCAAGGGTGCCTCGGAGGGATTGGTGGGTTGCATAGGCGTTGCAGCGCCGACGTTGTCGGAACCGACTGAAGGGGCAATAGAACAAGCCAACCCGTTGGCCATTTCTGATTCTGCAGGAACGACGGGTACGTCGGCTGCCTGCACAAAACGATCCGTCTGGATGAACAGGATAGTTCCAAGCACGAGTAGGGCAAGCAATCCTGTAGTGCCGACACCCCACGGCAGGGGTTGTATCCACCGACGCCAGACAGCTACTACTCCAGCAAGCAACAGGAGCACGATACTGCCTAGCAGGATGGCACGGGCCTGCTGCCAGGCCTGCCAGGTGCGGATAGCCGTCTGCCACTGCGTCCCGGCAAGTCGCAAGGATCTCTGGTGCTTCAACGCTTGGAGTTGGAGTTGTGTCTCCGCGTGCCGATAACGGGGATTGTTCTCGATAGTCTGCAACTCGGAGCGGGCCTGTTGCCACTGAAGGACCGCTTGTTCGTAGGGCCGCCAGTACTCTTCCAACAGCCGCAACTGCTGTTCTTGTTCCGATCGTACCCTTTGCGTCAGATTTCCCAACCACGGGATGGGCAACGGCAAGTCCTGATTGGCAAAACGTTCGGGGTCATACCCAGCTACGGGGGTGAAAGCCGAGGACCGACGACCCCAGACATCCTGGAAGCGTCGCCAACCTTGGGTGCCAAGGAGCAGATCCAAGGCGTCCGCTGCCTGCGGATGAGACGTCAGCAGGAAATCAGCATATTCCAGGTCGTCCGGGTTCTGAACTTCGCCGGCGACCAAAAAATGAGTGGTCAGCGACCGGTGATGAGGGGTGGGGGCATCGGCATGATTGACCACCGCCGCATACAGAATGGCCGGTACTGGACGTCCTTGGGGATCTTTGGCTTTAAGGGTGAGCAGGGCTGGCTGACCATCCCCGAAAGGAGGCGACTGCACCTCCGCCTGTAATTGCAGAAGCTGGCCACCGTGGCGGAAGACCAGGCGTTCGGCAAGGGGAATGAGGTCGGGGCCACTTACTTCCTCGCCCTTGTCTTCGTAGACGGTCAAGCGGACAACACCACCCCAGGTCTGGGCCGTATCGGCCAGCAAGGTGATTTCTTCCCACTGAAGGTTATGAACCGTGACGGCTCGAGTTTCCGCAAGGGCTCCGCGGATATATGCACCGACCACCAGACGGCGTTGCGACTTTCCAACAGAGCAGAGACGAACACGCAGCGGTTCACCCACCCGGAAAACCGGGTTCAGGACGGTTACCACCACCCCTTCCTGCTGGGGTTGCGGTAACAGGTAGCCGCGGGAGCTAGCAACGGCACCGGCCAGTCCCAGCACAGCCGCTTTGGGTGCTCCCCCTTGACGGTACCACAACTCGGGTGTCGGGAGCATACAAGAACCGGACGGTTCATGCAATTGTAGCCAGAAGTAGCGTCCAAGTTCCGGTGTGAACATGAACGATCCTAACCCTCGGTTGACTCCTGGCTGCTGGGGATCCCGTAACGTTTCCACATGAGCCAGTATCCGCTGGCCATCGGTGATCACGCCGCGGATGTCGACGGGTGCGCCCGCCGGATTAGTGGCCCGGAAGTAGACCCGACAGGGGACACCGGCGACCAGGTGTCCGCCTTCAGGAAAGAACTCGACATGAATCTTTTTACCGACTACGGGTACGGCACGCGTGATCTTTTCCGGACCGTTGGGTGTCTGCAAGATCACCTGCAGGCGGACGTCACCGCGAGGCAGCAGGTGGGCTTCAGGCAGGCGGAAGCTCAGTTCGACGGTGCCATCGTTCGCGGTGTGACCATGGGGTACCATGGCGACGGGCAGCATCTGGCCGTCGGCCCACGCGTGCGCTTCCACATTCAGGCGGGTAGCTGGCCGGTCGCCTAAATGGGCTCGTACCTGGGCTTTGACCCACGATCCTGGTGGAAAAGCGGCGGCCTGAAAGTCCAGGTGCTTGGTCAGTTGTTCTTGCTGGCCACGTTCCACACGGATCCGGCAGCGTGCCGGCAGTACAGCGAACGGCGCGGTGCCCGGAGACGAGGCTTTTTCGCTCACTTCCAGAATGTACTCGCCGTCAGGCAGTTCTGGAGGTATGACCAACGCTCCGCAGCCCACACCTCGCAGCGGCTGGTCGTCCGGGCCCAGAACGGGGGTGACCTGTCCACTTGTATCGGTCCTTACCAGAGCCGTGCTTCCCTCCAGCACCATGCCGCTCACCACCCGTCCATGGTTGTCTTTCAAGCAATAATGCAGATGTTGCTCACGGGGAGGCGGCTGCAGGTAAACCCGATCCAGTGTCACGGAGCGAAAATAGATAGTTTCTCCCGGGCGGTAGCGATGGCGGTCGGTGGTTAAAAAGGTAACGTACACGGGCCCCGACAGGCGGATTTTTTCCTGAATGAGCGTACGTTGCTGTGTACGTTCGTCCTGTTGCCATAAGACCAGGAACAATTCGGATTGGGGACTCACCTTCGTCCAGAGACGTGCCGGTAAGTACAACCGTTGGTGGTCAGTACCAAATCGTTGGGGGTCTAACCACTGACTGAACAGAACGGCGTCACTCTGGTCGCGGATTTCGGCAATGATCCGACCACTGGTGTGGGCGGCGGGGTGACGCATCACGAGCAACAATTCGTTGGGTACCCCCGCCTGTAAACGGGGAGGGCCAAATACTTCGACACTATCCGGTAGTGCGGCGGGAGGACGGCTGGTTGCTAGCCAGCGTTCCAGCAAGCCGCGGGCTAGTTGTTCCGCGGCGGCCAGGCGACGCTGGGCCTCAGCAACCGCCTGCTGGTGGGATTGCTGGTGCCGTTTGAGCTGCTCGTCCACATTCTGGCAATCTTGGTGGGCGAGCTGCCAGTGCTGTTGAGCAGATTGGATCTGCCGTTGGTGGTCATGGATGGTCAACAAAACGAGGGGACCAATAATCCAGATCGCGGCGGCGACCGCCCAGGCCAACCAGGTACTGGCCGGACTGGGAGCAGGGGCAGTCGACCGACTGCAAGGAGTGGCCAGATATTTCGGCGGCTGGAAGCGGACGTGGGGGAAGCGGGCGCGTGCTGCTTCTGCCAGCAGCTTCTGCCATTGTTCGGCACGCTGTAAGGCGGTCGTACACCGTGGACAACGCTGGAGGTGTTCTTCTACAGCCGCTGCTTCCGGTCCTTCGACAAGACCGTACAGGTAGTCCAACAGAAGTGGCTGAATCTGTGTACAAGACATCATAGTATGGGCTCCTTCCGCCGACCGGGCCAGCCGGGAAAGGGGATGCTCTGGGGCTGCTTATGCCATCCCCCAACACAGGGTCATTCGGTCTGGGCCTTGTCTGGATTCAGTACCCGTCGCAGTTTCATCAGCGCAGAGCGCATTTGTGTCTTAACCGTACCGACAGGTACGTTGCGGATTTCCGCTATTTGTTCATAAGTTAGCTCGCCATTTTGTCGTAGTAGGAAAACTTCCTTTTCTTCTGGGCGTAGGTGAGCGATGGCCCGCCGTAATTTTTCCAGGGTTTCCTGGTCTTCCAATTGCTGGCCAGTCGCCTCGGCATATCCTGGCAACATCAGTTCGTCCTCTGGCAGGGGTCGTGTCCGACGGTGCCAGGCACTGCGTTGGTAATCCTTGGCTGTGTTGATTGCGATCCGGAAAACCCAGGCCCGTGCGTCCCGGACGTCCGCCATCTGTTGCCGGTGCCGCCAGCATTTCAAAAACGCCTCTTGGGCGGCATCCTGAGCGTCGTCCCGGTTCCCAAGTAAATACATCAGCGTGCTGAGTAACTCGTCGCGGACCTTCTGGAATAGGCCCACCAACGCCTCCTCAGGACCCTGACGGTCTGGCAACTCCGACACGCTTACCACTGCCGCGGCGCAATCCGAACCGCTTGCCGTCCGGACCTTCGGAATCACGCCGGTGTTGGCCATAACCCTCTACCTGTATGACGAGTTACTGTCCGCTACAGATTGGAAAAAATGCCGCCGCTCCCTCTATCCTTCTGACGACCATGCTAACTCATTCCTCACCCCGCCGACAAGTAGATGCACCAATCAACCTTGTTAAACTCAGGAATTGACAAACAAGCAATAAACGCCGCTGGGGATAACAGCATTCAACATTGCTGGCTGAACCGAGGACTAACTGTGAAGTATTCCGACTAGAACGCACTGGGGAGGCCGCAAGGTATGCCGTTGCCTTCGAAGGTGAGGACGAGTTGCTGGGTGTATTACTCTATTGGACGGAGGTAACAGGCTCCCTACGGCTCCATATGGAAGTCCGGCTTGGCAATCAGAGGCACTACCAGCAAGCTACACTTGCCCCCAAAACCGGACTAATGGCAACATAGTGGTTCATAACCGCTGATCCGGCGAGCACAAGCTCATAACGGAAGGGGAAAGCGGAACCTGAGCTAGAGAGAGAGAACGGAGCTAGCAGTTCCGTATCACAGGTGTGACGAGGGGGCGTGAGCCTTGGTCGAAGGACTTCGTAGGTGCAGGGATGCGTTTATGAACACGATTGGACAGCTCCAAGATTGGCACCGTTGGGTCGGACAATGGTGGGAAACACCCTCCGTCTGGCAAGCCAAGGCGGGATTCTCCTTATGGCATCGGCGTTGGCATCTGATCGTTGGAGTGGGTCTGATAATTGGGGTGGTGCTGATCAGCTGGCAGTATTACCAGAAAATCCTGACACCCGATGAAGCGGGACGGCAAACCCGTTCCGCCTTTTTGCGGTGGCGGAGCATGATCCATGATCTGTTTGCCGGTGGGAACATTTATGTTGGGCGTCAAGAATACCCTAATCCGCCGATCATGGCCATCATTTTATGGCCGTTTGCGGCCTTACCGCCCCTCACTGGGGCGTTAGCTTGGCTGTACACTAAAATCGTTCTGGCCTTGATTGCTATTCGCTGGTGCTTGTGGTTGGCTCAGCCTCCCCATCTGTCTCCGCTCGGGCACCTGACTGCCGTATCCTTAGCCATACCCGCGCTAATTGGAGACTTAAGTCACAATAACGTCAACATTTTCATTTTCTTCTTAGTAGCCGGCTGCCTGGAATGCTGCCGTCGCCACTGCGATGTTGCTGCCGGTCTGAGCCTGGCATTGGCGATTTCTTGCAAACTGACTCCTTTGCTATTCGTGCCGTATTTCCTGTGGAAGAAGGCGTGGCGTTTGTTACTCGGTTGTGGCGTTGGCCTGGGGTTGTGGCTGCTGGTCATTCCGGCTGGGGTTTTCGGCTGGGAGCGCAACAGCCAACTGCTTACAGACTGGTATCGGCTGATGGTCGAGCGACCCCTTATCAAGGGAGAAATTACCTCCGAGCATCCTAATCAGTCTCTGGTAGGCTGGACTTATCGGCTATTCACGGATAGCCCTTCATTCGTGCGTTATGTGCCGACAGTCGAAGGAGACATGCCTGTTCCCGCAGCCTATCACAACGTGATCCATCTCCCCGCCAATGTGGTCTGGATCCTTACCAAAGTCTACGGCGTAACGTTTGTACTACTCATGATGCTTCTATGCCGAACACCAGATGCCGAGCGTTCTGGTTGGCGACGCCTGGCCGAATATGCCTGGATCATCCTTGGTATGCTCCTTCTCAGCGAACGGACGTGGAAACATCATGCGGTGACACTTGTGATTCCCGGAGTGGCTCTAGCAGCGGCCTTTGCTAACGGTGTCGGAACCCCGCAGTTACGTCGTGCCCTTGGAGGCATGCTAATCCTTGCCCTGTTGCTTATGGTAATTCCTGCCTTATGCGGTCGACATACTCAGGATTTGGCTTTAGTCTACGGTTCGCATACCGCTGCCTTTGTCCTTTTGGCTGTCGCTATCGCCTGTGTTCTAAGACGCTCGACCATTGATAAGTAATAAGAGGTTGGCGTAGAGACAACTGTCATCCGTGTTCTCATTTCTTGGAGCCATATGTCTTGCGGAGCCAAGCGGTGTTAGTAACTGCATTATGCAATGAATTTAATGATAATTGAATCGATGATGGTTTTTCAGTTCGTTCAGAAGTGCATGGAAGCTCGACGAATCGATGAAATGTGGGCTGAAAAAGGCCCGGCCTAGGTCCCATTCCTCTTTTGTGGTTTAGGGGAGTTAGTAAGTTCCGAACATTGAAGATGGTTAGTTATTAGGGATCTTTTCCGTCCACAGTTCCGGAAGCGTGGAGGTACCTGAGCAGAAGAGATGTGGATATTGTGACTGAATGGTACAATAGCGTAATCAAGAAGACGTTTGCAGGAAGAATATGTCTGGAGAACCGGCGGCAGAAGAGGGCAGATAGCTAACAATCGATGGTGGGACTGACCAGCGGCGGAACGCGGGGGCGGTCGGCATGACAAAGCGGAGACCAGCCATTGCTTGGCGGGTAGGGATGCTGCTGCAGGTTCTACTTGTGACCGGCATCAGTTTGGCTGCGACTCAGGAGGCAGAGAACAAACCGGTCAAAGTGCCGGAAAGCAAAGGGGGCAGTGCCGTTGCGAAAGATAAGGAAAGTTTTCCAAAGGAGCCTAAGGGGGGCATCCGCTTGCCCGATGGTACTTGGTTGTGGACGGGCAGTGATGACAGCAACGACCGAGTCAGCCTTCCTTGGCGGGAATACCAGAAATTATTGGCCGAATTGGAACAATGGCGACGACAAGCGGCTAGCCGGAAGCTGGTTACCCCAAGTTTATGTGTGGTGCGTGTGCGTATCGAGCAGCGGGGTGAACAGGCGGTAGCGGTTATTCGTCTGAGTCATTCGTTCCGGACTTCGGTGTCACAAGCGGTGGTTTTTCTAGGGGGACGTAAGGGGTTGCTGACCGCCGCCACGCTGGATGGTACGCGTCTGCCCGCTCTGGAAAGTAACGAGGAGGGATACACGGCCACGGTTGAGACGGCAGGGGAACACACCTTGGTGTTGGACCTGGAAAGTCCGATCACGCCGCGAGGGGCCAAGGGTGAAGTCGGGTTCGAAATCGGGCTGCCCCGGGCCGCAATAACCATTTTGCAATGGGAAGCACCAGGTCAGGAAATCCAGCGCCTCAATCTAGTCACCCGTCTGACAGATCCCAACCAGCCTGGGCGGCCCGCGGAAGTCCGCCGCCTGCATGCCCTGGAGACACGCCAGTTGTCGGCAGCTGCCGCGGGAAATGGGCTCCCCTTAGGCCCCATCGAATCCCTGGAACTGACTTGGGATCCCCCAACGCGAACGCCGCTGGGCGAACGGGTACAAACGGTGGAATGGGATGTCACCATCCAGTTTGCCGAAATGCAAGTAGAAACAACAGCCAAGGCGGTCTTACGGGGGAATGCCCGCCAATGGCGGCTGAACCTGCCGGCCACCGCTTCTGTCTCCGTCGAACGTGGTCCAGCAACGGCAGAGATGACCGCAATTGTCCCCCCTACTGTGCAAAGGAACAACAACAATAAGCACGAGTGGACGGTCGATTTTCCTGCTGGTGCCAGCCCTAGCGACTGGGTGGTGGTGGTCACTCATCGGCTGACACGTCCACGTCCGGAAGAGGCGGGGCATCGTGGCCCGTTTGCCATCGGGCCGTTTCAGGTGGCCAATGTCTTCCGCCAGACCGGGAATGTGCGTCTGGTAGCGGGTCCGTACGTGCGATTTTTAGTACGACATGGCCCCGAGCTACGTCGTCAGGAACTGCCGCCCGGTAGCGACGAAGACCGCAGCGTAGCGGTGTTTCGGTTGACAACAGGTCCGAGCGGCCAGCAACCTTCAGTGCAGCCATTGTTGACGGTGGAAGTACAGCCGCTCCGGGGTAGCCTGATCGTAACGCCTTTTTATCATGTCACGCTCAAACCGGGTGGCTGGCAGGTGGAAACACGGTTGAAACTGGAGCCAATCCGCCGGGAAGTGGATACCCTGGTCGTGGAAGTACCGCCGGAATGGCGTGGTGTGGAGGCGGGACCACCGGAAATCGTCGAGGGGATCCAAAGTGAGGTCGGCCCGATTGGCTTCTGGCAGACCATCGCCCAGCGGGTGTCCTCCGACCCGCGGGTGCCCTTAGCACTCCGCTTCGCCGCGGCCCATAAACAACCAGTTCAAGTAACCCTGACGGCCACGGTGCCAGTCAGTGCCGACAGCCGGCAGCTATTACTGCCGTTGCCCCGTTTTCCCGGGGCGACGATGGGACCGACTCACCTGAGTGTGTCGGTGCCTGAAGACCAGGAAGTTCAAGGTGAGCTGCGTGAATGGGTAGGCGGTCGGGCGGCAGCAACAGGCGTGCCTATCAAACCCGTACCGAAAAATCGTGCGGAAGAATCACCAAGGATACAACTGCAAGCGGTAAGTAGTCAGGCCATAGCCGCACTCCATCTCACCTGGCGGCCATACCGACCCGCTTTGGTGGTCGAAAGTCTGGCAGACGTTACTTTGTCCGATCAGCAGATAGTGGTGCAACAGACGTTGCGACTTACTACTTCGGCCGAACCTTTACCGCGGGTACTGCATTTGCAAGGGTCAGCAGCTGTCCGGACACCGATCAGCACAACTGTTCTAGAGCCAGACGGTTCGGGACGCTGGCGGTGGAATGTCCTTGCGGAGAGCCGACAGGCCGACCTGAGTTTGGAGTATGTCGTTCCCCGCCCACCAGTCGGTCAGACGACACTGGCCGTTCCACTTTTTCAAATAATGGAAGCCAGTGGCGGACAGCACACGGTACGCTTATGGTCGGTTGCCACCTGTCCGCTGGACATTAGGGTGACCTCGTCCGTCTGGAGGGATTTGCCACTCGAAACGGCCAACGATCGACCTGTTTGGCCAGCGCGGATTATACGGGCCCCGTGGTCAGATACCGTTTTGCCATTGGAGGTCTCCCCTCGCTGCGAGCGGGCCATTACGGCCTGGATCGAACGAGGCCTGGTCCAGGCATGGATGGGTGAAGATACCACCATACGTTACCGCGTGCGGATGCGATTACGCCGCTGGCTGAACCGTACGCTGCTGGTGCAACTACCTGCAGGTACCGACTCGGCCAGCGTGGCAGTACTGCTGGATGGGCGACGCCTGGAACCGGCGGATGTGCAGAAAACGGAGGGTGGAGAGCTGGTCTACCAGCTTGCCTTGCCGGAGTATCAAGCCGCTGCTTCGTTGTTGCTGGAAATGCGCTATGGGGTGTCTGGGCATCAAGGGGAATGGACCCGCACGTTACTGCCGCCACAATTGCCCCAAGCTGCCTGGGATGGTCCCTTGCTGTGGCACCTTGTGGGGCCGGGAAGCAGCTTGCCCCTTGTAGGGGGAGCGGTTCAGCCGCAATGGCGGTGGATCTGGCAACCAGCTGGTCTGACACTGGTTTCACCCCGGGAGCAGGAGTGGGAACGATGGTTGTTCAGCGACATTGAAGAACAAAAATCAAACGCCACTGGGTCAGGGATGCCCAATGGTGTGTGGACAGTCGGGGGACGTCAGAACCAGGCTGCTGTGATTCAGGTATGGTTGCTACCCCGTTGGCCAGTCAGTCTAGCCGTTTCATTGCTGCTGTTTATTGTGCCCGTTGCTATCTGGTGTTTGCCGACGCAACTACGCTGGCCGACAGGTGCAGCCGTTTTGTTGGCTCTGGCTATTTTGTTGAGTCTGGTGCCCTTTAGCCTGTTGCAGTTGCTGGTGGCGGGCCAATGGGGGATATATGCTGCTTTTACGGCTGCGGTTGTTTTGGTACTCTGGCGTTGGCGACGGCAACAACAAATTCGTTACTTGCCGGGCTTTCGTCGGGAAGGCTTAGCCGTAGGACCCATGGAGGCCAAGGTGATGGCCGCTGGTTCACGGCGGACACCCCTAACAGCGGCCAACCCCCTGAGCGGACGCCATGGCAGCGTAACGACTTCTGCAAGCGGCAATGCTGCCACCTAGCTTGTGGATGACCCGGATCCTTTAGCGCGGGTCTGGTGGACGGGGATTCCATCCTTATTCCGGCACCTACAACGCCGTGATGATGCCTGTCAGACATCTGCTTGTGGTTCGATCAGGCTGGCTGGCGGTGCTCATCATTAGTGGCATCAGCCTGGCTGCACCGGCGCGATTGTCCATACCAGTGGTATGGTCTCAGGAGCCTGCGGGCCCCGGACTGAAATCTGCCCCTTCGCCGGCCAGTTCCCCACGCGAAGACGATACAGATCCTTTGCCTGTCCGGCGGTTGCGGGTCATGCCCGCGCAGCTGCCCGAGGTGATCAAGCAACTGGAGTTAGGCCCGCTCCGCCGTGTAGGGCGACAGGAATTTGAACAGCAACTGCGGCAGGCCCGGCGTTTACTGGCGGAAACTCGTCAGTCCCCCCTGCTATCGGAGCTGCGACTGACGGCCGTCCTGGAGGGGAATGACCTGATAGGTCAGGCCGAGTGCGACATCGTTCATACCGGCAGTGAACCTCGTTTACTGGTGCTCGAGCCCTGGCGGGCAGCCCTTGGGGCGGCAACCTGGAGCGATGGCCGGGGGGCGGTGGTTGGTTTACCCGCCGGCTCCAATCAACTGGCCGTATGGGTGGAACGCTCGGGCAACCAGACGCTGCGTTGTGACTGGTCCGCTGCCGGGACCTTCGCCTTGAACGAACGCCGCTTCGATCTACGCTGGCCTTTGGCCAGCACCGCCTGGATGACTCTGGATTTGCCCACTGGATTGTTCCCTGCTGTCAGTGGCGAGGTTTTAGTCACCGGACCTCATCCCGTGGCCAATCCACAGCTGCGACGCTGGCGGATCCGCTTCAGCGGTCGAAGCCGACTGGATCTGATCATCCGGCCAGTGGTCAACCCTCCTAGCGTGACGGTCACGGAGGTGCGATCCCGCTTGGATCTGCAAGCGGGAGGCTGGCAGTGTGCCTATGAGTTTGATCTGCACCCCGTGCATGGTAACGGCGGTACCTGGACCTTCCAGCTGGACCCGCAACTACTTGTCACGGATGTGATCAGTACACCACGCGCTAATTGGTCAATCGATGGTTCGCCCTCTGACAAATCCGGACGTTTGTTACAAGTGACTCTTCCGCCGACGTCGATTCCGGGGCGGCTGTTGATTCAGGCGTTAGCGCCGCCTCCCGCCGCCGCTGCGGTACAGCTCCCTTGGCTACGGCTGCAAAACGGCATCGTGCTTCGTGAAGCAATAGAAGTACGCCTCAGCCCGGATTGGAAAATCCAACATTGGGCAGTCGGTGATTATCGTCTTATCCAAGCGGCGGTAACGGCCGATGGTACGCAAGTGCTATCCTTACAAGGCCATTGGCTGGCCCCGGGCAACAATCGTCCCTACCGCCGCCTGCCACAATTGACCTTGCTGCCGGTGGAAGCCTCTGTGGGTATCGTACGGGAACAGTTGGTCTGGGATGTGGAAACTGTTCCGCCACGTTTGACGATCCGATTACAGCTGCAAGTGCAACGCGGTCCGTTATTTCAATTTCGCTGTCGGCTCCCTGCCGGCTATGAATTGCTCCGGTTCACGGCCAGCAGCGACGCCTGGCTAGCCGCTTGGGACAAAAAGGGGAATCAGGTGACCGTCGAATGGGGACGGCCTTTGCCGACAGGTCAGACGGCAGAACTGTTGTGGGAACTACGGGCAGTCCAACCCCTTGCCACGGCTTCGCCCGTGGTACCTTTCCCAGTTTTTACACCCTATAACGTACGCGAACGCAATGGCATGTTCGTAATAATGGCTGGTCATTCCAGGTCGGGCCGGATCGTCACCGGCCCAGGAACCGAATCACTGGGTTGGTTTGATTGGGATTTCGCAGTGCCTCCGGCCCACGCGACCGCCGTGTTCCGCTACCGGGGCACCGACGTCAGTGGCTATTGGCAACCTGAGCCGATCAACGCCGCCGATGGTAAACCATTTTCTGCGGAGGTCCTGTCTCGGCCAGCCCAATCGCCAGCCACGCCGGCCCCTCAAACGCCTCAGGAGCCACGACTGCGGAATCCTTTTGTGTACGTACTACTGACCGATGCCACTGAGCGTCGGGAAGCCATCTTTTGGGCGGGCGTGACGCTGGAGTTGGACCCATCTCCTTCCGGTGGTCCGATCCCCGCAATTTTACCCATCACTTTGAGCGATGGGGTACGCATTGATGCGGTTCAGATCGACGGTCGCTGGTTAGACCCTTCCGCTGTCCGACCGGGCGAGCAGAACGAGTGGTTTTTACCTCTGCCGGCCAGGGTATCCCCTGATGGGATCCCTGTGTTGCTTTGCGGACGCCTTCCCCTCAGACAACGGGGGCTGTGGCTGCAACTGCAGCCCCCGGCTGTACGCTGGGCCGGTCAGGACGTAACAGGCCCTTGTTATTGCCGTTTTGGAGCTGGAATGATGCCGGTGTTTGCGGGTTTGCGGCCCGCACCTGATTCACCTTGGCCCAGCGCAGTGATGCCAACGGCCCTGTCCGAAGATGGTGGCTCTGATTGGCTGGTCACCACACCCGAAGCGTCTATTTATGTGGGCCATGTACAGACTGCCCGCTTGGCAGGTTGGGGCCTGCTGGCTTTCTTCCTGACATTACTTTATTGGAGCAGGGGACACCATCGCCAATTCTGGGGTGTGGTTAGTTCCGCCGGGCTAGGTTTGGTGGCTGCCTTGGTGTCACCAGCCTGGTGGCAGCAATTGCTGCTACTGGGTAGCGTCCCGACGCTCGGGGTAGCCGCGGTGTTACGGCTAGTGCCGCTTATGGCCACCTGGCGTACCGCGATCATCCTGGTGGCAGTTGCTTGTCCGTTGCTCGAATACACTCCGTGGTTGCATGCTCAAGGGGCATCTCCCGCGGAATCGACTGTTCTCCTGTTGCCTCCCGATGCTCAAGGACGCGAAGAGGTGCTGGTGCCTCTGAGTCTGTGGGACCGACTAACGGCCCTTCGTCCCGTTTTGCCTTCCTGGATCCTGACCGAGTCCCATTACGAAGTCACTTTGTCAGAGGCAACGGCCCAAGTAGATGCTCGCTGGGTTGTCCATGTCCTTGAGGGTACGGAACCGACATTCCTTTTACCCTTGGGGGACGCCCGGTTGGAAGCGGTACGCATCCACGACGTCGCGGCCTATCCATCGGTCGTGCGACCGGGGCTGTACGCTATCCCGTTGCCAGGTAAGGGACGTCAGGAAATCCATGCCCGCTTCGTGGTCGCTATTAGTGGCAATGCGGATCGCGAATTACGCTGGGGGATCCCCGAATGTCCACGGACGACTCTGGTTGTCCTGGCACAATCCCCCTTGCACCAGTTGTTTATCCCTAGCCGATTAGGACGTTTACAAATTGCACAAGCAAAGCACCCTTGGCGGATGCAGGCCGAAGTGGGGTCGGTCCGGCAGATCATCCTGCGTTGGCGGCAAACTGGTGATGGTGTGGCCACGCTTCGCGTCCGCGAGGGGTGCTTGTGGGACTTGCACCCCCAGGGAATCGAATTGACAGCCGCCTACTGGCTCGACGTGGTCGCTGGCTCCATCACCCAACTGGAAATCCAGATTCCGGAAGAACTCGAGGTAACCAGCTTGACGGTGCGTTCCCCCGATAGCGGCGAAAGCGGTGTGGTACGGAGTTGGTCGCTCGAGCCTCCCCGCTCGGGGGGACGACCGCTTCGTATAGATTGGCGTATTCCCCTCAGTGGTCGCTGGTTATTAGTATTACAAGCGGTTCCCCGTTCTCCGGCGTCGCGGCATCCGATCCTGCGCTTTCCCCGCGTTGTTTCACCTGCCGCTGGCGAGTCCGATACCTTTTACGTTTTACGCCTGCGGGAAACCGCTTTGGAGGGGTTGCAACGCCAGGGAGTTATCGATTTCAGTTCTGATCTTTTCCTGCAGTTTTTTGGCAGCGTACCGGAGTTACGATTGGATCCGGCCCAGGCTTTGCGGGTGTTCCGGCCCGTGGCCGGTACCTTGGCAGAACTACGCCCCCTCATGCAAACTCTGCAACGGCCAGACTACGAGTTGGATACCCGCTGGCAGATTGGCGTTGTTGCCACGGCACCGACTGTACCGCCGACTGCGGGAAATACTCAAGCAACGGTCGTAGCTTGGGCTATGGGCACTATTCGCTGGAAAGATGCCGCTACCCCTGGCTATCTGGAGTTCGCGTTGCCTAATGTAACGGTCACGGAAATACGCGGTCCCGAAGTGGCCCACTGGTCGTACCGAGCCGGCGTGCTCCAGATCTGGTTACGCCGCCCGCTGAGCGAAGGCACTCTGCAGTGGTACGGGCAAGCTACACCGCCGTTATCCACTGCTTGGGAACTACCTTTGCCACGTCCTGCAGACGCCGCTCCCGGACACGAACGTTGGTACCTCCAGGTTCGGTCGGATACCTTACCGTTGACGGTGCATTATGAGCGGCTCAACGGTTGGGCCCTGCAAACGGCCTCATCCGGGGCCGCTCGGGAATTCATGGCCAGTTCCCAACGACCAGCACCACCATTACCACGGCTTCTACTTCAACCATTACCCTCCAGTCCGTCCTCCGCTCAGCAGCGTTAAGTTGGTTCTGTGATAACATGCGGTGACGGTCCAGTCCTACGCCGAGGACATGCTTTCAGTCATCAACACCGACGACCTTGCCCGCCAGAACGCGGATGTTTTCGGCAATCCGTTGGGGCCGGGCCCCGTTGGCTGGCACGAGCCACATTTCGTAAGTCCCTGGGGGGACCAGCAGATTGTGTCGGAAGTTGTCTGCCTGTTGGATCGGGCGGTGCCCTTTGGCTCCTGGTCCCGGATCACGGGGTGCCGTCAGGACTACCTGCTTAGGCCGAGGCAGACCCTCTCCGAAAATACGGACCACCCCGAGCCGCTCATCAGGACGCAACGTCACCATCTGGCCACGCTTTAGCTGCAATTTTTCAGCCAGCCGAACCGGTAGTCCTCCTTGAGGAATAATCTCCACATGGTAGGTTCCCTCGCCGGGGAGTTCGACAGGTTGATCAAACTGGTCCGATTCCAACACCACCTGTTCATTTGGTTGTGTTGGTGTACCGCGTACTTGCACCACACGCCAACGGAACGCCGGCGATGACCCCGGGAAAGTGAGAGTGGCAACTACCAGCCGTGGCTTGGCCTCCTGAATCACTGGAAAGAAAAGCCCATTCATCACTAACAACATCAGTGAAAACATAGTTGAAACTCCTTTGCTGTGACGAGTCGATCCGTTTTCTGACACAGCTCCTCACAATACTGACGATTAACCTATTTCCACTGTTGTCACCTGGTAGAGAATGTCGGTTGTAGCGACTTTGTCACTCTGGACGCAGCCAGCCTCGTTAGGGCTTCCGTTGTCTCGTTCCAATAACAATCAGGTCCGATTAAATTAGCTTAATGTGGTGTCCCAAAGCGTTCTTAGTCCTTGCTTGCTCTGTCTGCTAATGGCTGAGCAGACGATGGCCGGAGTTATCGTTGTTGTTCGACAACCTGCAGTAGGAGCGACTCTATCAACCATCCTAGCATATGGAGGGATTGTTCCTGCCGGTCACGGCCCGGATCAAATTCGCTGAGCGAAACGCCGAGGACTTTTCCCTGAAAGGCTACCTGCCACAAGGGCCAGAAGGTCGTTGCTGTTAGTCCAAAGGGTAAGGGCTGCTGGACGGCAGGACAGATAGCTGGATCGAAGACATCGACATCGATGTCGATCCATATCCGGGCTGATTGCCGGACCTGCTGGTGCAGGTGGGCCGTTATCTCGGGCAGACGCGTTTGGAGATCGACCGCCGAATAGACTCGGGAAAAAAATGGAGCGGTCTGCTGCGGGGATACGAACAGGTCCCGATGACCCAAATGCCAGACCACCGGTAACGGGGCTGGTAGGAAACGCCAGTAGTTGCCGTGAGACAAGTAGTCCATCGTCTGGTCGAATGCGTGGATGTCCAGATGAGCGTCGAATTGTAGCACCAGTGTATCCGGTTCGAGTTGTTCCAACACTGGAAACACACTGAGGTGATTACCTCCTAGCCAGAGGATAAAGGGGTGACGTTGTCGGAGCCGTTGGAAGAGGCGTCGTCCCCGTTGTCGCCAGCGCTGCCAGTGTTGGGGTGTCGTCATAGACGGGTGATAGAGGGCCAGAACATCCCGCAGAACATGGGTACGGCATGGCTGACTTTCCCGATGAGCATCCTGGCGGATTTCTCGGACCACCTCGGCCAAGGCCTCTGCGCCATGAGACGTACCGGCGGAACCGAACTGATCAAAAGGGAAGATGACAACGCCAATAGTTATTGGATTTTCCATACCTGGTCGTTCCGTTTTCTGAAGATTTACTGGTGGTCATCCTATCGTCGTTTAGGCGTGGACAGGTATTATGACGCACTACAGGGCCAGCCGGGTGCTAACGTACAGGCCTGCCCGTGTCAGCGTTTGCTGGGCCCAAGGGTGGGCTGGCCGTGCCCGCTTCTGACGTCGCAAAAGTCGTATGGATCCGATCGCTGCCCGACGGGCTGAGATAGATGCCAAACAAGCAGCCCTGCAAGGGATATTACAACAGTTGCAGTGCGAGGCCGCCTTGCTGATGATGCCGGTGCACATCTCCTGGTTCACTGCTGGTTTGAATGTGCGGGGCTTGCTGGCCGATACGGAACGACCTGTGATTTTTACCGATGGCCGCCAGCGTTGGTTGGTCTGCTCCCATGTGGATAGTCAACGACTGTTCGACGAGGAGCTGGACCGGCTTGGCTTCCAACTGAAGGAGTGGCAATGGGAGACGGGCCGGGCCGCTTTGTTGGAAAGCATTGTGCAAGGACGGAAAGTAGCCATTGACCGACCCATTGGTAAGGCTCCACAGTTGACGTTGCCCCTGCGGTTGTTGGTTCGTGAACTGACGGTATATGACCAGGCCGCTTATCGCACGTTAGGTCAGGCCGTGGTCCATGCTGTGGAAGCTACTGGCCGGCATTGCGCCGTGGGTCAGACGGAAGAGGAAATCGCGGGTCAACTGGGTCACCGTCTGTTGCGTCACGGCATCGAGCCAGCGGTTTTGAGTGTGGTAGCCGACGAGCGGGGCAGCAAATACCGACGGGCCGGCTTCGGCCCTACCCCCGTGCGTCACACCTGTACCATTCAGGCCACCGGTCAGCGCGATGGCTTATACGTGACTTGTTCCCGGACCATCAGTTTCGGTCCACCGCCTGGGGAATATCGCCAGGCGTTTGATCTGGCCTTGCGACTGGCCGCGTTGTATCGGTCGCTAACCAGCGCCGGTCAGACTATTGGAGGGATCGCACAAACCGGCCGCACAGTGCTGGCCAATACCCCTTACGAATACGACGATCGGCTCAGTGTACCGGGGTACGGAACGGGGCGATACCCAGCCGAAGAGCTCCGTCGCGCGGGTCAGGAAGAGCCTTTACTGGCCGGCCAGGCGGTTCTATGGCAACCACGGGTAGGACCAGCTGCCGTTGTCGATACCTTCCTGGTTACCACCGAGCAACCCATTCCCATCACTCCGCCTGAGGATTGGCCCGTGGTACGCCTGTCCGTCCGTGGCGGACCATATTATGACATCCCTGACATTCTGATCCGCTGAATTTGTATCCCATCAGGCTGATTACTACTAGCCGAGTTCGCGATGCCTTCGCGCATTGAACAGGTTGGTTTATCAAGCCAATTCAATGCTGAACGGTTGCTCCTCTGTCCGGTTAGTCTTTTTGAGTGACAATGTCTTCGGAGGGGGTGGGGAGTTCGATTAGCCCAAGGGTACTCAGGGACCAGCCCTGGAGGCAAAGGAGACGCCATGCGCATGATGACCCGAATGCGTTGCTGTGCGGTTCTAGGAGGGCTTGTATGGTGGATATCCACGGCTGCCGCCCACTTTCCTTTCATCGTTCCCGAGAACAATAGCAAAGCGGTAGTGGTCTTCAGCGATAATCTTGCGCCGGACACAAACGTGAATATCGAGAAAATCGCAGATACCCGCTTGACGTTGCGTCAAGCCGATGGACAGGAGAGCAAACTGGAGTGGACCAAGGGCATGGGGTGCTATCAGGTCACGCTTCCCGCTGGGGAATTGCGGGTGGTTTACGGTGTGACCGAGTACGGTGTCCTGCAGAAAGGCGAGGCCCCTCCATTCCGCCTGATTTATTACCCCAAAGCAGTTTTAGGAAATGCCACTGATCCCCGTGCCACCGTGGGAGGAAAGCTGCCGTTGGAAATTTGCGCAGAAGGTAAGGCCGGCGAGATCCGCTTCCGGGTGCTCCGTCAGGGCCAACCGGCGGCCGAGGCCGAGGTGACCATTCTGCTGCCCGAAGGTGGCAAACAAACGGTCAAAACCGATAAAGAAGGGTATACACCCGTTTTCCGCAGTAATGGTCGCTACGGCCTGTGGACCCGTTGGATTGAACCGAAAAAGGGAGAACACGCAGGTCGAACCTACGCGGAAATCCGCCACTATGCCACCCTGGTGTGTGACATCAACGACAAATAACTGGGATGAAAGGACTGCCCGCGTGTTAGCGTGTGAAGGCCGACTCTTGTGATTCACTGTCGCAATCAGCTAATCCTTCATCGAGCAGAGCTAGTTAGGAGGAATTTGCGGAGCCGGGCGGCTAAGGCCGCCCGTGCAATCATATCCCTTTTGGGCTTTGCACATACGGAGCCAGAAACTTGTAGGCACGCTCCGCCGTTGCAACGGCGTCGGAACTGTGGCGGCTGAGCTCCACATACAAACCACTGCTGTAACCGGCTTGACGCAAACCATTGAATACATCGGTAAAATCCACCTCGCCCTCGCCAAAAAAGAGATGATCGTGCCGGTTGCGTTTCATATCGTCCAGGTGAACGTTCCAAAGTAGATGCTTCCACTGAATCAGGTAGGTGCTGGCCGGTAGTTCACCTTGGCACACCAGATGCCCAACGTCGATGGTCAGTCCTACGGCGGGATGGTGCAGCAACTCGTGAAACCTGGCGAAGCGGTCCAGGGTATCGATAAACATCCCTGGCTCCGGCTCGAAGGCGAGTCGGACGTTACGTCGGACAGCGTACTCGGCCAGATCGCCGCAGCAGTCCAGCAAACGTTGCATCAGCACCATTTCAGGCGTCGGTGTGTCGGGGGCACCGGACCAGAAGCTGACGCAGGCGGCCCCAAGATCAGCAGCAATGTCCACACAGCGTTTCAGGAAATCCAGCCGGACGGCCCGCTGCTCAAAGGTACTACTGAGCATGGTGGGCTGATGCTTACGACGTGGATCCAGCAGAAAACGGGCCCCCGTTTCGATGACACACCGCATACGATGACGACTCAGTCGCTGCGCAACCCGTGCCACCTGTTGGCTGGCCCCAGAACCAAATGGGTCCAAGTGATGAACGTCGAGTGTCAAGGCAACGCCGCCATATCCCAGATCAGCCAGAATGTCGAGGGCGTCCTCCAGGCGATGATGGGCAAAACCATTGGTGTTGTACCCAAGAAACATCTTTGGTGGCCCTTCTAGTCACAGGTGGGCGTCACGGTTGGTTCTGTTGTCCGTTGTTGAGTGTAACGGGATAGTCCGCCAACAAAGATAAACAGTGGCAGTGGGCGGGAATCTTGCAAAAAATGTCAAATGTCATGCAAGCTATTGTGTGGTCTCCTCACTAGCTTGTGGCGTATGTTCAGATCAATTTCATAAGTGCGAGTTTTTTAATCTTCATGATACTGTTTTGTCAACTAGCCATACAAAAACCTGCGGCTTGGGCGGGTGCATCCAACCGTCGCTGGATTACCCTACTACTTCCAAAGCTTCCACTTCTGGGATTTTCTTGCGAAGACCATCCTCGAGTAGTGCTACAACTGTCATGATTGAGCCAGAACAGGAGCTGCACAGCATCCCGAGGCGAACCTGAGCAATCCCATTGCTCACGTCCACCACTTCTATGGTACTTCCGTCCAAGTCCAAAGCTGGGGCTATTTCCTGCCGCAAAGTTTGCTCAACTCGCTCACGTAATGACGACACGTGTTCTCCCTCGATGAGTATTTACATAGCTGGCGATTTACGCAGATGTTCCCTGATGCTATCAATTTCTTTCCTCAAGCAATTTCATCAATGTCCATCGTTATAAGTATTATATTCATCATTAGAATCATCGAAGTGGTAGGAATATCGTCGATTCCTTGCGGTCACTGCATTTTAGGCGTGGTCATCACCCAAGCGGTACGAACAGACGGTTGGGTCATTCAACAATTGGCGGACCATTTGCGTGTCTTGTTGAAGTTGACGTTTGAGTTCCTCGGCAGAGGCAAAGCGGAGTGTGCCGCGGATGCGGTCCAAAAACTCCACCTGGAGCCACTGGCCGTACAAGTCGCCGTCGAAGTCGAGCAGGTGGACTTCAAGGAGCCGCTGGTTTTGGTTGAAGGTTGGAGCTGGTCCCAAATGAGCGGCAGCCGCCCAAACGGTTCGCCCTTCTATGGTCATCATAAACGACTCAGACTCTGTACAACCTTCGGTGGACAACGTTGCCTGGGTGGGCACCGTTTCCCTCAGATGGTCGATATAGGGTGGTCGCTCAAGCAACCAGACACGAGCGGCATAGACGCCGTCAGCCGGCAACAGGGTGGGAATGTCTGCCAAATTGGCAGTAGGGAATCCCAAGGTACGGCCACGTCGATTACCTGTAATCACCCGTCCACTAACGGAGTAAGGACGTCCCAGCAATCTGTGGGCAATGGAGACATCGCCGTTGAGTAAGGCCTGACGCACTCGGCTGCTGGAAATCGGCAGGTCCGCATATGTCAGCGGCGGCACCGCTGCAAAGAGGCATCCGGCCTGCTGACACAGCCGTTGTAACAAGCGGACATCTCCTCGTCGCTGGTGGCCAAAGCGAAAGTCCGTGCCTTCCACGATTCCCCGTATCTGCAGTCTTTCAAGCAGGATACGCTGGAAAAATTCCTCTGGTTCCCAGGAAAGCAATTCCTCCGTTGTGAGCAGTACAACCAGGTGTTCGATACCGGCTTGGGCCAGCCAAAAAGCTCGTTCGGGGATCGTGGTCAGGGGAGGACGCTCTGTACCTGGATGGAGAACCTGGTGGGGGGGCGGATCGAAAGTGATCGCCAGGGCCGGCCCTTGGATTTGTTGAGCCAACGCCCGCGTTTGTTGGGCAAGTAATTGATGACCCCGATGAACGGCGTCGAAGTTACCGATGGTAACCGCCCCTCGACGCAATGGGGAAGGAACCAGCTCTTTGCCGTCCCAACGCCATAGACTCATGGAGTTTATCTTGTGATCCGACGGGACCGTGACCAGCATTAATCGCTAGCCCCAGGAATCTAAACAGTGGGCAATGATGTCTAGATAATAGAGCGTCGGGTGTAGGATACAATGGATATAAGCGTGGGGCTGGTGGGTGGGCCGGACGGTCGCCGCCTGCGTGAGCAGGGGGAGGAAAGTCCGGGCTTCACAGGGCACGGTGATGGGTAACACCCACCCTCGGTAACGGTGTCGGCGTCCCGGGCCGTACCGCCAACGAGCGGGACAGTGCAACAGAAAGCATACCGCCTGTCAGGCCAGTCGGGTCCGGTATCTGCCGGCCGATACTACCTGACCGGTAAGGGTGAAAAGGTGCGGGGCGCAAGCCCTTAATGTAAGAGCGCACCAGCAGCGGGGTGACCCGCTGGCTCGGCAAACCCCACCGGAAGCAAGGTCAAGTAGGGGACAAGGTTGGCCCGACCGCGATGATCCCCGGGTAGACCGCTTGACCTCGCAGGTAACTGCGGGGCTAGAGGAATGACCGTCGCCCGCCACCGGCGGGTACAGAACCCGGCTTACAGGCCCATCCACCGACCCCTCCGGGAACTACCAAGCTGCTGTCGCAAGAAGGTTCCACAATTTGCAACTTGTGTGGCTTCCACTATTCGGTGCGGTTAAGCAAATCTACACTGGACGGTTGGATGTGTTTTACCATGCAACGACATGCCTGTTTTGCGGCAAACACGACCTGAAAATCTCAAAATTTAACCACATTTGCGCCCTAGATAAATGCAATTAAACCCGCATGGGGCTGTAGGGAGATCAGCACGTTAGTACGGTTAACTATTTTCGGTGGTACCCCATTGGTGGCTTTGAATTAATTGTTCCAGGAGGGCTTGGGGTCGTCCTTGACGGATGGTTGAAACAGCCTGTTCCACTCCTGTGCGTAGGTCCGGCACTTGCTCGGCTGCCCATAAGGCGGCTGCCGCGTTGGCTACTACCACCTTCCAGGCCGGTCCTTCCTTGCCTGCTAAGACCTGTCGGATCAGGTGGGCACTGGCCGCAGCGTCGGGCACCCGGATCTGCTCAATTGAAACTGTTCCCAGACCAAAGTCTTGCGGCTGCCAGACCCGACAGACATATCCATCACCACAGACGACCCGTACACGGCATGGAGCCGCCAGGCTGACTTCATCCAGTCCGTCTTCACTCCATACAACCACGGCACGCCGAGCGGTGGCCAGTTCTGCCAAAGCGCCGGCCAGTCGATCCAACAGGTTGGCCTCACCAACGCCGAGCAGGTGATAGGGGGCGTTTGCCGGATTGGCTAACGGTCCCAAAAGGTTGAAAATCGTGCGTACACCCAGTTTACGGCGTATGGAGGCTACATGGGCCATGCCACCATGAAAATGAGGGGCATAACAGAAGGCGAACCCCAAGCGGTCGAGGCATTTCTGGGCCCACACAGGCCCACTGTCAATCGGCACGCCTAGCTCACGCAAAACGTCAGCACTTCCCGAACGACTGGAAACGGCTCGATTACCATGCTTGACCACAGGTACCCCAGCAGCACTAACTACCAGGGCGGCCGCCGTGCTGATGTTAAACGTGCCACTATGGTCACCGCCCGTGCCGCAAGTGTCTAGCACCGGTCCGGATACCGGAACCAAACGGACCATCTGCTCCCGTAGTACTCCTGCTGCTGCGGCCAATTCTTCCGCTGTTTCCCCTTTCATGCGCAGAGCAATCAGGATAGCCGCCCCCCACACGTCTCCAACGCGGCCAGCCACAAAATCACGCATCATCTCAGTGATGATCAAACTCGACAAATCCTGTCGCGCTAACAAGGTTGCCAGAACCTGGCCAAACCATGCGGGTGGTTCCGCCTTCACAGCCTTACCTCCTGTGGTTTCTGTCCGCATATCCTAATGTCACGCCCCTGGAGCTGGCTATCGGTAAACCGCTACCGGTATGGATACGATTGTCCTAATCAGGTGAATCGCGGTGGATTCTCCCCTAAGTGTCCGGTGAACCCCTCGACATTCTTGCCGGTTGACGGTCTATTGTGAATTTTTGCAAATTATACTTGTTTTCATGCTGGACGCATGTTATAGTGTTCTACAAGAATACTATTCCGGCGTGCACTTGTGCCGGATTTTTCAGCTGATCAAGATCGAACTGATGGGAGGGTGTACCGTATGGCATCAGAGCAAGCCAAACTGACTGACAAGCAACGGGCCATTTACCACTTTATTATCCGGCATATTCAGGAGAAAGGATTCCCGCCGGCCATTCGTGACATATGCGATGAATTCGGCATCGCCTCGCCCAACGGCGTGATGTGTCACCTGAAGGCTTTGGAGAAAAAGGGGTACATTCACCGAAGCGAGAAGAAAGGTGACCGCAAGGGGAAGCGTCCCCGCGCTCAGGCTCGCAGTATTTACATTCCCGGCGTCACGGCTGGCGGCTTCAGCTTGCCTTACTTAGGTGTGGTGGCCGCTGGACAGGCCATCGAGGCAGACAACATCCAGGAACGACTCGAATTCCGCGAACTGTTCGGTGGAGATGATCTGTTCGTCGTCAAAGTTCGTGGCAACTCGATGATCGATGGCCACATCCAGGATGGCGACTACGTTGTCATCCGCAAAAAAGAATCGTGCGATAACGGTGACAAGGTTGTTGCCATGATCGACAAGGCCATGACCCTCAAAAAGTACTTCCGTCGGCAAAATCAAATACGCCTGGAACCCATGAACGATAGCATGGAGCCGATCATCGTTAACCCAGCTAAACAAGACGTGCAGATTCTGGGAGTGTTAGAAGGTGTTATTCGCAAATACTAATGTACGTCGGACAGGTCCCACAATAGTGTCCTGAAGTCTCTCTGCCACTCGCTAGGTGGCGAAGTCGGTTAAGGTGTCAGATCCAGCTATGGCGGGGGCTGTGTCTGAAGCACACCTACGGTAGCCGTTGATTTCGGTGCAGGAACAGCCGGCAAGTGCTTGCATGGTTTTTGGGGCGTTCGGGTTTATATCAGAAAGTTTTGGGGGCACTAACGGTGCCGTTTCAAGGTCCGGTATAGGGCTAGCAGGGCGATCAGGCCGACCAGACTGAAGTAGATGGCCACCGTGCGCATACTGATAGGGGAAGCATCCGGTTGTTCGGCCGGGGGCGTGGTGGCAGACGCCTCGCCGGTCAGAACCGGTTCTTCTGGGGCTGTGCTGGTGGGACGCTGTTGCCGGAGCAAGTCGATGACATGTCGATGCTCCATCAAGCGTCGGCGATTGCCGTACTGTCGCCCCCAGGTACAGGTGTCGAAAATCTGGAAAGCAGCATCGAGTTCACCTTGGGCAGCGTATAGTTCCCCTAATAACCAGAGCAGGCGAGTGTCACTCGGATGCCAAAACAGTAATTGTTGAACAATGGCCAAGGCATCTGGGGGCAGTTTGGCACGCTCGGCTTGGGCCAGATGGCCGGGCTGATACTCGCCCTGTTCGTTAACGAAGCGGACCGGCGACGGCTGAGGTCGCTCCCGGCTGGGCAGCGGAAACAAGGGGAGGACGTCCTCTTCCTCCAGCAGGCGGGCGAGTTCCGCGGGGCTTTTGCCCAAGCGCATCTCCGCTTCTTGTTGCCGTAGGCGGTAGTAGTGAGGTACGTATTCGCGGTCCAGCTTTTCCCACCAATCCCGTTGGATAGGAGACAAGCCTGGGATCTGGTCGGGAAACGGGGCGTCCAGCACACCTTCCAGATGATATCGCAGTGCGGTTCGCCAGTCGCCCCGCTCGGCATAAAGATGGCCGAGTACCACAGGGACGAAGTAGTCGGGTCGGGGATCACGCAAGCGGGGAGCAAGCAGTTCGATAGCTGTGTCCAACTGCCCCAGGCGTAGCCAATCGACGGCCCAGGCCGCGGCTTCACGTCCGCTCATCGGTGTCTGACGCCCACGCCGCTGGACACGCTTGAGAACCGCTAGCCGATCCGGGTTTGGCTGCCCGTCGCGCAGCCGCTCATCACGCATGTTCAGTAGTATGCCGAGCCGCCGATAAAATTCGTCGAACGGTAGCGGATGGATGGCCTGAGCGGTACCGATGACAAAACGTGTATCTTCCGGTATGGGAGGTAGAGAAGCCTGAGCTGAGTTGACAACTATCAGGACCAGGCAGGCGGTTAGTAAACCCGGCAATAGATCGGCATCCAGAAAGCCTTGGAGCAGCGTTTGTGACTGGAGGGAGTGCATTTTGTCCTTCTCCGCTGGGATTGAAGCTGATTGCAGCTTGGTGTCACTTGCGTGTCCATGGCCGCGGAAGGGGACGGTCCCCGCTTGACTAGCACCTGGGATGTCCCCAGCAACGGCTGTTGCAAGCGGTAGCATTAAGGTCTTTTTATGGGGGGCGGGATCGGACCTTGAGCATGTTTCCACTCACTGGGGCAATACCGAATGTCGCGTAAGTGGGCAGTGAGCAGACGGCGTCCCTTTTCCGCCCGACTAGTCATGGCGGCATCCAGGATGCCGGTGGTCAACAAGGTTCGCTCTACCGGATAGGGAGCGTGGCCTGTCTGAATCAGGTGGTCGATGGCCTTTGTGAGCTCGGCAAAGTGAGCAAACGGGTCGGGCTGCTGCAGGTAGAACTGACAGACGTCCGGTTCTTTGGCTTCGCGGCGTAAAGCCGCAAAGTAGAAGGAACCGCCCTCGCTTTCGTACAACCAGCCATTGGGCATCAGGACGAACGCACGCAGGCCGTCGATGTATTCGATTTCAAAAATGGCGGCATCAGGTGCCTTAGCGCTTGCAGGGCGTACGTCGCCCCCCGCGTGGTAGCCAATGAGGGGACGGATGGCTTCCCATAGGCGTCGCGCCCAGGGAAACTGATCGAAACGTTCCCACATGGCCTTTCCTGTGTGGCAGGTGACAGCCAATACCCCCTGCCGGTCGTTGTCTGGGAGCTTACGACGTTCCACCATGCACTGCAGCCCTTCCAGGGCGTGGAAGCCATAACCCTCCAGCGGGCCGTAGCCCACCTGGACCGCTCCGAGCAGCTCGCAACCCCGTGGCAACACTAGGTCCGGCTTACGCCACGTTACTGGGATGGAGGATCCGGCCAGCAAAGGGATCATCAGCTTGCGGGCTTGTGTGTACATCCACCAGGCATCGTCCCAGCTAGCGGCAAGATGCTTGTCGTTGAACACCGGTACACTAAGACCCGTTTTGCTAAAAACCGCGCAAATTTCGCTGAAAAATCGTCGCCGTGGATACAAAATCTGCCCCTTGTCGTTTTGTGGATACTGGCCATGCTCTGCGATGGAGAGGACGCCGTCGACCGCCAGCCTGCCGCTACCAAGGGTGAGGGCATCGGCAATGGTTTCACAGAGGCGGAAGCCGTGCTTGCGTGCTAAATCACGGCTCATATCGTTTTTGGGTACTTGATCGGTGTACAGGGCCACAAGTTCCAGACCGGGCCGACCGCCGCAGGGATAGCCGTCCAACAAGTTACGCAAAATAACGTCAGCGTGGGACCAGCGTCGGTACTCGGTCACGATGGCTGCGACTCGTTTCGGTTTCATGACTGGTTTGACCGGTGTAAAACGATTCTGGATATTACTGTATTCACTACCAGCCTATCCCAGTGCAGGGGGGAGAGCAAAAAACAAAATGAGCCACTCTAGCCGTTTGGCTAAAGTGGCATGGTTAGTTGCTGTGGGTGTTAACTGAAGGTGGTGCGTGAGAAGGGTTTACTTGGGGAGCAGTACTTTATCGATGACATGGACTACACCATTGCCGGCGCACAGGTCGGCCTTGATGACTTTGGCCTCACCGATTTTAACGCCGTCGGTGGTGTCGATTTTAAAGCCATTGACTTCCTGGCCGTTGAGTTTGAGAACGTCGGCGGCCTTGGCCTCTTTGCCGACAATCACGTGAGCCAGCAGGATCTTCTTGAGCAGGTCTTTGTCTTCCAGCACCTTTTTGATGGTGTCGTCGCCGAGGGCCTTGAAAGCCGCATCGGTCGGTGCGAACACAGTGAAGGGGCCCTTGCCCTTGAGGGTGTCAACCAGGCCCGCCTCTTTGACCGCCGTCAGCAAAATGGTGTGGTCCTTGGAGCTGGCGACAATGTCGGCAACGGTGGCCGGCTTGTCCTCGGCTAGTGTCTGGGTTACAGTCAGACCACAGGCCAGCATTCCAAAGGCGATTGTAAGGCACGCACGCATCATACAGACCTCCCTTCGAGATGTGTAATGTGGTGAAGCATCTGGGCCAGAACATGGTGGCCATTGCCTGCAACGAGATGCAGGCATTCCATCTATAGCGTTGTCTGGGACTAGTCGTCCAATCGCGAATGGATTTTTGCGAGCACCTGGCCTTGGTTGTGCTACTAAATCAAAAGTTGGTACGGGAGGGGCAATCTGCTGCGCCACTTTGGTATACTGCCGCTGTGCAAAAACTGACCTTGGCAGAAGGCTATTCCCTCAGGTAACGTGTCAACCCTGATGTCGACGCGGCTTACCGAGAGATGGCGAGATTGCATATGCTCCAACACATAGCGGCAGTGTGGCGCTACCGCTACTTTCTCCTGGCATTAGTGAAACTGGACCTACGGCAACGTTATCGGCGTTCAGTACTTGGTCTGGGATGGTCGTTATTGCATCCGCTAGCAATGACGGCTGTTTTTACGGTAGTCTTCAGCAATCTACTGGGCGGGGGCGATCCGACGCATTATGCTGCCTCGGTGCTAGCCAGCCTCGCGGTGTGGGGGTTTCTCCGTGATTCGGCCCTACAAGGTTGCCGGACCTTTCAAGCTAATGAGGCGTACATTCGTCAAAGCCCTTTACCGTATACCATCTATACCCTTCGCACTGTCCTGGGCCAAGCGATCCATGCACTGATAGCACTGAGCATAGTCTTTGTTATGGTAGCCATTTTTAAACAGGAAATCCATGTTGCCTTGCGTCTGATCTTACTGGTACCTGCTCTGCTAATCATATTTGTAAGTGCCTGGGCCATCGCCACGATCGCTGCTTACATTAATGTTTATTTTCATGATACCGTCCATCTTCTGGAAGTGGGTTCTCAGTTCCTTTTTTTTCTGACACCGATCATGTACAGCCGCCGAATATTGGACGAAAAGGACCTCGGCTGGTTAGTCGATGCCAACCCCGTGTACTGGATGCTTGAAATGGTGCGGCATCCACTACTCACTGGAGAACTAGTTCCCCTCGAAATGTACATTCACGCCGCAGCATTCTCCCTATTGGTGACCGGATTAGCCCTGGGAGTTATTGCCTGGTTGCACAAACGCCTCATCTTCCACTTGTAGTAAGCGATGACGCATACTGGACAGTGAAGGACTGTGATATAACGGATGAAATATATTGTATCAAATTGAAAATGATTTTCAGAAATTAAGATTTCTATAACACAATGAGTAAGCAAGTAAGGATTAGAGGTTATGCCACGGATACAAGTCGATAATGCGTCAGTAGAGTTTATTGTACATAAGTATCAAAAAGTAAGTTTCAAAGAATACGTGGTCCGGGGCTTATTTCGTCGGTCGATCAATCCGCAGGTCAGGATTCGTGCTTTGTCCAACATTAATTTGACGGCGACAGAGGGAGATCGGATCGGTGTTATCGGTCACAACGGTGCGGGCAAATCTACGTTGCTGAAAATGTTGGCCGGGATATATCCACCGACCCAGGGCCGGTGTACGGTTCACGGACGCGTCTGTTCATTGTTTGACATCACTTTAGGATTCGAGCCGGACGCCAGTGGCTGGGAAAACATTGTCTATCGTGCGTACTTGCAAGGAGAAACGCCAGCGACATTACGGAGCAAAATTGATGCTATTGCCGCCTTTTCCGAGCTGGGCGAATTTCTGTCACTACCCGTGCGCAACTACTCAGCCGGCATGCGCATGCGACTGGCCTTTTCGATCGCGACCGCGACGGAGCCGGAAATCCTTTTGATTGATGAGGTGCTGGCCGTAGGCGATCTGGCCTTTCAGCAAAAGGCCCGTGCCCGTATGCGAGAATTGATGTCCTCGTCCCGCTTGATGGTCCTTGTTTCGCACGATCTGAACACTATCCGGGAAACGTGCAACCGTGTGATTTGGTTACGCCGTGGCGAAGTAGTTATGGAAGGACCAAGTGACCCGGTTGTAACTGCCTACGTTCAGGCCATGGCAGAGCGTACGAAACACGCTGTCCAGGCCGCTTAGCCTGCTCGCTCCTTGAATATTGCTGATGTTGCTCGTTGGAAACGTCCTTATAAACGCGCTGGATAAAGCGTAAGTCTATGCGGGTTTTGTTTAATGCCGCTGCCGCGTTACGCCGACGTACCGGTGTCGGACATACCGCCTGGCAATTGTACCAGGCTCTGGTGCGTTGTGCGACACAGGACGAAATCTGGCCCTACCCGGGACAATTCTGGCATCGGCTACGCAACCGCTCGCAGACGGGTATCTCAACCTACGCGGCATCAGTCGGTCGCCACTCGGCTCGCCCATGGAGCCGGTTGCTGATGCCAGTGTTGCGCTCTGCCTACATCGCTCATTTCCATTTGCTGGCACGCTGGGATCATTTTGACCTGTATCATGAGCCAAATCTGGTCCCCTTTGCTGTGCCTTTGCCAACGATAGTAACGGTGCACGATCTGTCCGTATTGTTGCATCCGCAGTGGCATCCCCCGGAGCGGGTCCGTCGGCACGAGCAGGCCTTTGCCCGTGGGGTGGCCCGGGCCGCTCATCTGCTGGTCGATTCGGAGGCGGTCCGCCAGGAAGCCCTCTTGCACTTGGGATTGTCCCCCAATCGAGTCACCACAGTGCATTGCGGTGTGGCCGAGCAATTCCGACCAGTCGGCTCCGCCGATCTAGCCCAGGTCCGCAACCGCTGGCAGTTGCCCGCCCGCTATCTACTGTGTGTGGGCACGATCGAGCCCCGCAAGAATCTCCTGCTGCTGATGCGGGCATATTGCGATCTGCCGGCCAGCTTACGCCAGGACTGTCCGCTGGTGCTAGCTGGTTCCTGGGGATGGAAATCCGACCCCGAGAGGCATTTTTGGGAAACAACCGGTCGGCACAACGGTATTCGCTACCTGGGCTACGTTCCAGATGCCGATCTTCCGGCTTTGTACAGCGGCGCCCTTGCGTTATTCTATCCGTCCCACTACGAGGGGTTCGGACTGCCGCCCGTGGAGATGATGGCCTGTGGCGGAGCGGCGGTTGTGTCCACAGCGGCCGCGGTCCGTGAAGTGGCCGGGGGCAATGCCATTTGCCTTGATCCCCACGATTTTGACGCTTGGCGCCAAGCACTCCGCCGAACGATCGAGGACCCCCATTGGCTGGACCAATACCGCCAGCGCGGTCCCGCTTATGCTGCGCGTTACCGTTGGGACCGAGCGGCCGCTGTGGTCTGGTCCGTCTATCACCGGGTCTCCAGGGACCCTTAAGTCCGCAAATTTCCCTGGAAAATCGCCTTCTTCTAGGACAATCGATGCACAATCTCGGGCACTGAAGTCGGGGCAGTCGGCGCCGCCTTAGTACTATTACCTGACCGAGTTGCTACTGGTCGAATTCGCCCAACTGTGGCCCCATATCCCGAACCACCTCCAAGCCGACCTGCTCGAACGGACCCGGCACTTCGCTAGCTAGCCTCACACTTGCTCCAGTGCAACTTCCAATATTAGGACTACGCGAAAAACGTGGAAAGTCCCCGTATCCCGCCGCGACGCCCGGCCCCCACATCCACCAGCGACACCGGCATAGGACGCCGGGACATGAAAGTACCAATATCACATACATCGACACCTCGACAAAACCTCTCAACCAAGAGGCACAGCTACTGTTGACTGTCGGATTTTCCGACACTACAATTGTCTGAGCGGCTCGCTGCAAGAAGGCCTTTGCATGCCTGCAAATCTCCTTCTCAAGACGTAAACACTTCCTCCCAAGCACTAACACGTAAATACGTGTCGGCAACACCGTCTGCACAATCCCCTCGACCTGTCTGCACCACCCCCTCACCCTCCCTCTATCCCACCCAAACCGAACAACAACGCGGCTAACACTGAGCAACAGGGCATTGCTCCGCCATTCCACCTGTCATCGACGGCCCCCATCCCCCGCTGACACAACGACACCAGCACCGAGGCGTCAAATTCCTGCTATGCCCCAACCCCAGCTACCGCGGCGACTCTGCACCGCTTACGACCACCTCTGCCAGAGGGCTGGCCCAAAGGCGACCCACACGGTGGCCCTGACCACCACGACGCCCCCTCACCCCCCAACCCCGCAAGCTGCAGCATTTCCCCTAGAAAGCAGGTTGGGCCCCCTTTCCCATGCTCATCCCCCCACCCTACTGCCCCACCCCGGCCACGACCCGCCAAACTTTATGCTGGCCCTCGGCATTCCATCGGGTTTAAAGGAAAGGAATCTACGAACTAATCACTGATCCGCAGACAAACACGGTCGCTCACTCGTCTCTTGCGGCACTATGGATGTTACAGGAGCAACGCCGTGAAAGTGCGGTTTGAAGCAATATCGGAATAGGTGATGTAATAGATGATCACACACATGCAGTAGAAGGAAAGCCTATCTACATTGTCAAGGAATGGTCATTCTATTATGATGTGAAGGTGTCTTATGTACCTACTGTCCATCTAGCTTCCTTTGCATCGAACACGATTGAGCTCCTGATCAATGTTGATACTGGTATTTATGTCTATCTAGCTGGCTATCACCCATACGGCCTGTGGGAATTGGCCTCCCTTAACGTTCCGGATTACTCGCCGGGTATATTGAAAGCCCATCCAAGTGAAAGGTTATATCCCGGTGTTGGCTACGGGATCGAGGATATGGTCCCTCCTAGCAGTTGGTTTGACCCGACAACCGGTTGGTGGTGTATCGGTAGAAAAGAGCAGCCCACAGGTTACACCGCTGTTGAATTCGCACCGGGTTGCATGGCTGTGGTCCTTGAGGGCCAATTGGCTTCACTATGGATTAGACCTGAGAATTGGCCCGAACTGACTCAATTATTCGCCGAACTTCAAAAACCACGCTGGTGGCAGTTCTGGCGGAGAAGAAACGCAGATGACCTTTAGCCCATAAATAATCGGCTAATCGGCGGTAGTGAAGCGAACGTTAGGTTAAAAGAGCCGTGAGTTTTTCGACCACGTCTGGAACCGTCTGGTAGCAGTCAAGGACGCGGCGGCAACCCGCGAAGACGTATGCCTGCGATGGTCTGCATCGGCGGGTGAGCGAGACAGCTGGTGGCACTACGACCCATCTGTACCACTCCGATGGCTGGCCGGTGTTGGAGGAGCGTGTAACGAGCCACGGAGTCCAGTCCGTGGGTGCTCAGTATGTCTGGAGTCCGGTCTACTTCGGAGCGATAGTGTTGCGGAGTCGCGGCACAGATGGGGACGGCAGTCTGGACGAACGCTTGTAGGTTGTGTAGGACGCTAATTTCAATGTGACGGCAATTGATGACGATGCGGGCA